>PMNE01000060.1:47298-159802 GCA_003162635.1 Ignavibacteriota bacterium | reverse complement strand
AGGAGCAGTATCAAGGGCTATTTGATCAGCACCAACTGTTTCGTCTCTGTAAACCCTTCCGTTTGCAGTCTGTAATAGTATATCCCGCTTGACAAGTGGGCAGCATCAAGGGTCACGGAATACTCCCCGGCATGTTGATGGCTGTTCACCAGCGTCTCGACTTCCCTTCCCAGGACATCGTAGATCCGCAACGTCACCTGCGCAGCGATTGGCAACCGGTAGCTGATCACTGTTGTCGGGTTGAACGGATTGGGAAAATTCTGGCGGAGAGAATAACCGCGTTCTCTGGAGGATGTTTGCTGAACAGTTGCAATTCCGGATTGTCGGATGTCCACCCGATCCGGAACAACCCAGGAGTTGGTGCTGCTTGCATTCTTTGTGCCGGTCACCCGGATTTTGAAGAGATGATCGCCGGGCGGGAGAACGGAGCTCGTCCACATCAACTGGTTTCCCATGCGGGTTGCGGCGTAGAAATCGACGAGGGTTTCACTGCCGCCATCGATCGAAATGGCGCCGATGCCATGCCCGGGATCTTCGACGCCGTAGAATCGTATCTGAGTCCCGTTGAATTCGACTGCCGCCTCGTCATCGGTTGTGTTGTCCCATGAATTCGTCTGGTCATAGAGATCCGCGCCGCATCCCGTGCAGTGTGACCATCCCGAGCCAACGTACGAGAAGAAGTCGAACCCGCTCCCCATCATGGCGTCGTCAATGGTGGTCCAATCGCTTCCCGCAGTCGCATGCACGAAGAAATTGTCGAATTCCGCCTGTTGCCATTTGCTCACAAGCAACCCCACTTGGCCGGATGCATAGGTACCGTCATTGACCGATGTTGCCAACACAGAATCCACAAATGCCTGGACGGTGTCGGCATTGAAGCTGAGCGTAAGATTGTGCCAGCTGTTCAATCCCATGGTCGCCGTCCCCGCGCCGAGCTGCGTATCGACTCCCCCTGCGGTCTCCTTGAACAGGCTCCACGCTCCATTGCTCGCCACACGCAGGTGATACCCCTGTGAGGCGCCGGGGTACGACTGCGATTGCGCCCCTAAGCGGCCGATCAGATCGACGTAGCCGGTTTGCTCCAATAACGCATCGGTGCTCACCGAGTAATTGGACCATCCCGGATCCCCCACGACCGCCAGCGGCGGTGTTGGAGAGCCGCCGGGCCACTCTATGGGAGTCAGAGTAATCATCTGCCGCATGCAAAGCCCGGTTCGTCCGCCATGGCAGCTGTCAACCTCGAATGCTCCCTGGATCGCATCAAAGTAGCTTGGGATTGCTCCGAGAGAGTACTTTTCGAAATTCTCTGTGTACGGAAGACTCATCGTTGACGGCGGGGGGGGGGAGGTTGACCCCTTCGCTTGGCCCGTCGTTGTGCTGATGGTATAGACAAATCCCGGTTGAAGGGTATCGGTAAATCTGCCTCCGACCGGGAGAATATCGCTGACGTGAACGAAGAAGTCGTTGGGATTCGGAGAATTGACATTGGAAGCCCATACATGGACCGTATCGGTGGAAAGGCCTCCTACGACAGCAACGTTGATCGCCTGCGGTGTCGTGGCGTCCATCGTTTCGATGATTGTGCTATAGTCTTTTCCATTGGGCGACTTGAGCGTTACATAGCTGCCGTTGGTTCGAACTCCCCCCAAATACCCGCAGGAGATATCCACATAATGCCAGCCGATATCCGTAAACTGGGCGGTGTGTGCCATAACCCAGATGCTTTTTGCGACGTAGTAAGACCCGGACCACGGTTGATCGGCAAGCATCAGCCCGCACCCGTAGTAGGGGAGTGTGCGATACCATGCTGCGACGAGGCTCCAATTGATATACGCGGTCATCTTGCTGTCGATATAGCCCCGGTTGAGCACACGGGCAAGGGCCGTAGCTCCGGCATCGTAGTTTTGGGACCCGCTTTCGCTTCCCCACACGGGAATGCCCAAACCTTCCGCAGTAGAAGTATAGGTATTGTCGGTGCAGTTCTGTTCTCCCGAAATATAGCCGCATGGATAGTGGACACCCATGATATCCACGGCAGCCTTGAATGCCGCATCGCTCGACAAATCACCCGCAATGTTCCACCCGTTGTCCGCTGCCACCACCTTCGTCGTCAGACCATTATTCAGCAGCGCCGCCTTCAGGTTCTCATACCATGTCTTGTCCCAGCCCGATTCGTTCCACCCGCCAATGAAGTCGATATGACAATGATGATCTGATTGCGCGTGCTTGATCCAACTTATGATATAGTTGATATTATCTTGCGACCAGAATCCGCCCGAGAACCATCCCGGTGCGCCCCACTCCAGACCATAAAGCTTGATATTCGGGTTCCGTGCTTTCGCCTGCTCCATCAGCCACCACTCATATCCACGGGTGAAATTCGAGTCGGTCCGTGAACGCATGTGGCTTGCCTCGGCCCCGTTGGTGCTGTTTGCGTCGCTGCCGATCTCCACTTTCAATATCTGCAGGCTGGCGCCATAATGAGGGAGGAAGAGGTAATCCAATATCTCATCCCGCTGCTGGGCCGGATAATCCCACAGCAAGCGCGATGTCCCGCCGCCGCCGCTCAGGCCCCCAACCCCGTCAAACGCCCGCCCGGCACTCGTGCCGGAAATAACGATGATCGTGCTCTGCGCCTTCGCCTCCGGGACGGCAATGGGAAGGAACTGCATACTCATGAGTGGCAGCAACACTGCCATGGCTCTCGTGCTATGGATCATAGCGACCCCGCCTCCACTTCAACGCTTCCACGCAGGCATCCTTCGATCGAACATGCCGCTTGTTATTGTACGCTTTGACTCAGGAGATACTATTTGAGCAGCAGCAACTTCTTTGTTGACATATACTCGTCCGCGGTCATCCGGCAGAAATACACGCCGCTACAGACCTTGGCGCCGTCGTCATTCGTGCCGTTCCAGGCGATCGACTTGTACCCGGCCTCCTGTTCGGAGTTCATCAACGTTTTGACTTTTTGCCCCAGCAGGTTGTAGATTGTTATCGAGACCTTCGCTTCCTTCTTCAGTGCATACATCACAGTTGTCTGCGGATTGAATGGGTTGGGATAGTTCTGATCCAGGTGCGTATCGCGGGGGAGAAGATTGTCTCCGTGCACTCCTCCTTCCGGCGACAAGACAAACACCTTAAAATCCCAAAAGCTTGCCCACGACGCTGGAGCCAGACGGGTGACGGTAATCCGCACGTACCTGACCGCTTTTGCAGTGAACAGATCGGTTCTGGTTTGCGCCAGACTTGAATCATTTGTCTTGTCCACCGCGAGGGTCCACGCAACATTATTGGGCGAAACGTCGATCTTATAGCCGTATTGGACGCCATCCATTTCCCACATCACCTCAGTTCCCGAAACAGTATAAAGCGTCCCGAGATCAACCATCCACCATTGGTTGAGGCTGCCATCACTGGCGCACCACCGCGTCTCTGTGTCGCCGTCATTCCCCTTGTTTGCGGTGTTTCCCTTTGAGGTCTCTTCCGTGCTTGCGCTCGCGGGTTTCCCGAGGGCAACGTCCTGTACAACGCCGAGAGAAATGGTAAGTCTGACCGGCGTGCCCAATGCCACGAGCGAGCCCGCGGAAGGGCTTTGGGTGATCACATGATCAAACGGAATGCTCGTGCTGAAGGTCTGGGTCGTGTTGCCGACCGCCAACCCATTCGCGGCAATGATGGAATCCGCGGTGGCGTGAAGCAGCGAAAGGACATCTGGTACGATTGCCATTTGAGGGGTCGGAAACGAACGCTTGCTCAGACTCATCGCCGATTGCGACGGCAGTATCGGCAGGAGGCGGAAGCGATAGGTGTACACGCTGTCGGAGTACATCGTAAACTCAGGGTGCGGGCGCATTCCCCAGCTGTTGTCCCCGCCGACCCCCATCTGATGATAGCTCAGGCGGAGGACAATGCCGCTGCTCAATGCGAGTTCGTACGGGTGTTTCTTGCTTTCCAGTTCCCATGGAGTGTATCGCAACGCATTGAACTCCATGAATGGCATGCCCACTGCGAGCAAGCCCGCGCCGGTATTGTCGGTCAAACTCATCCACTGGACGTCGGTTCGATTTCCGGTTTCCTGCGGTCTGATGTAGGAGACAAACATGCTGTCGATCGTCGTCGAGTGAACTCCGACATTCGAGCCCGTCTTCCTATCCCAGTAATTTTCGAACGGACCCCGACCGTACCAGGTCACGCGGCCAAAACCGGCCGGCACCATCGACAGCATTCCTATTTCAGGGATTTCCGGCAACTGTGCACTCCCCGGGACAAGGGTCGATGTCACGACGACGTTGCCGTCGCCATAGACATCATAGAGGACGCTGCCGGATGATTTTGTCGATGTGGGGTATTCAAAATTCACCGCGACTTGAACCTGCTTCGGTGAGAATACTCTCAATGTCACCCCGACGACGGTCCGGTTTCTGCTCGCAGTCTCCCACGTGCCGCAGCGGGATGGCATGCCGTCGCCATAATCACTGCTGTTGGGGGCTCTCCAAAAATTTGGGACGGGGCCCAGCTGCAGCAGCGCTTTCCCCTGATAGATGTACGAGAGGATCGTTCCCGTTGTCTTGCTGAAGACCAGGTGCAGATTGCTGTTGCCGACAACGATGCTATCCGGCCCTTCGATCGCGGTGAGTGCGGGAGTCAATGTCGTATCGATCATCGGCGGGGCCGGCGCCGTCACCGGAATTTCAAATTGCTCCGATGCAATTTCGTAACCGGCGTCCGCCCAGGCCTCGGCTTGTGCCAGCGTGAAACTCAGGTTCAGCCAATAATGGACGCCGGGGGCGGGTGTCAGAGCGCCGAGGGTGACGGTCATGGCCTTGCTCGTCATGGGCGGAATGTTGAGATCTCCTGCGGTGAACGAGCCGCCGTTGATCTGCGTACTGTCCGCCATGAGCTTCCATGCGCCGTGAAACGCGTTCACGTTGGTAAATCGATAGTAGTTTGTAAGCTGAAACTGGCCGTTCAGGAGGTTGAGCGGAGTGGCCTTGATGTTCTGGTAGACCTTCTTTACCTCAAAAATTTCCGGCTGAAGGGTCCTGTCGGCACTGACGAGTCCGTTCGCGCAGAAGTCGGCGTCATTGGGGTGGTCTCCCCAATCGCCTCCATAGGAAAAACCGCCGAACGCATTCCTCAGCCCCTGGTCGACAAAATCCCAAATGAACGCGCCCTGAAGATTCGGATATTTTTGGATGACATCCCAGTATTGGTAGAGATCGCCTTCGCTGTTCCCCATCGCGTGCGCATATTCACACATGATGTAGGGTTTGCTGTTTCCCGAAGCGCCGTACGCCTCAACGGTCTCGACCGTGGGGTACATATTGCTCTCCATGTCGGCAACGGAGTTCTCCCCTTCATAGTGCACCAGGCGTGAAGGATCTCTCTGGTGTACCCAGTCGGCCATTGCCTGGAAGTTGCTTCCGCTGCCTGCCTCGTTGCCCAGCGACCAGATCACGACGCATGGACGGTTCTTGTCCCTCTCCACCATGCTTTTGATCCTGTCGAGACAATTCTGCGTCCATTCAGGCAGGCTCGCCGGGACGATGTCCCGGACGCCATGGGTTTCCAGGTTCGTTTCGTCGATAACGTAGATGCCGTACTTGTCACAAAGATCATACCACCGTGGGTCATTCGGATAGTGGCTTGTTCGCACAGCATTGATGTTAAACCGCTTCATGATCTGTATGTCCTGCACCAAGCGATCATAGCTCAGCGTTTTCCCATAGTCAGGATCGATTTCATGACGGTCCACCCCCTTGAAGAGGATCGGCACGCCGTTGATCTTCATCTGGCCGCCAATCAATTGAAATGATCGGAAACCCAGATCTGAGCTCTCCGTCTCAATGATGTTCCCCCCCTGATCCTTGAGAGCAAGAACGAGCGTGTAGAGATTCGGATGCTCGGCGGACCATTTCAGCGGGTTTCCCACCGTGGTGCTATTCGACAACTCGATCTCGTTCCCGGAGGTGAACGTCGCCGTTCCCAATGAGAGCGACGTCACCTGACTCCCGTCAGGGCCGATCACCGTTGCTGTCACAGAATAGCCGGTCGGAGCGGTTGGAGAGAAGTACTTGACGCTCGCCTTCACGTTGAGTGTGGCGCTCACGTAGCTTCCGTCGAGAACGGTTGTATAGCGGAAATCAGAGATGTGTGCGGTGGGCGTGGCGAATAAGCCCATCTCCCTCACGATACCGCTGAGGCGAATCATATCCTGATCTTCGAGCCAACTGCCGTCGGACCAACGGTACACTTCGACGGAGATGTTATTCGTGCCGCTGCGAAGAAACGGCGTGACGTCATAGTCCTTCGGCGTGAAGGTGTCCTCGCCGTACCCGACGTATGTTCCGTTCACCCAGACGTAGAACGCAGCCCCGATGCCTTGAAACTCGAGAAAGATCTCTCTCCCATTCCAACCGGCGGGAACAGTAAAATCCCTGCGATAGGCGCCTACAGGATTGTACACGGTGGGCGCGACAGGAGGAGCCGGGTTTTCGTATCCGGTCCAGGGNNAGAACGACGTATCCCGCCCCGCGGGATTGGTGGCCAGGTGAAATTTCCATGTGCCGTCAAGGGAATAGTAATATGGTGATGCTGTCCTGTTGCCGAGTATTGCAGACGCCATATCGCCGTATGGTACCAGCGTTGCATGTGCAGGGAGACGGTTCACCTGGAACACATCGGGCTTATTATTCCATTCGTTGTTCGGCTGTGCATCGACCCTTGCCAGGCAGAGACAAAAAAGTCCGGCGGTAAGAAATATCAAAGGTGTTCTGCCTCTCGTTGGAATCATATCGTCAACTCCACCCTGGGACGTTTCCATTCTACTTCACCAGCACCATTTGTCTTGTCCGCGCAATTCCATCCGCCTGCAATCGGTAGAAATACACTCCGCTTGACAGGTGGGAGGCATCAAACGAGACATCATGAGTGCCGGCGGCAAGACTCTCGCCATCAACGAGTGCTGCGATCTCCCGACCCAACAAGTCGTACACCCGAAGTGTGACACGGCTCGTCCGTGGGAGCGTAAATGTAATCATGGTCCGCGGGTTAAACGGATTTGGGTAGTTCTGCAACAGCTCAAACCGCTGAGCAAGCCCTTCGACATCGCTTTCCCCCACAGACAAAGTGTTCTGACCGGGTTCAAGCAGCACAAATTCGACTGCCCGGGCCGGCGAGGGGATTCTGATCTGGTTTGTAATCGGATACGCCATCGCCGGAACATTTTCCAGGCTGTCAAGCGGGCCCCACGCTGCGCCGGTCGGACCAAAGCCGTTCACCGCGACAGCTTCAGGAAACTCGCCTGCGCCGACCCCGGTCAGGGTATAGACGTAATATCGACTCCCGACTCCCGTGTTTTGCGGCATGAGCCGCACAGTCAGGTTGATGGACGATTGGTTCATCAGCACGACTCCCACGTAACCATTACTGAAGGTCGTCGCCCAGCAGTGTATTTCGGTGCTCCCGGTGACGACCGAACTCAACATGTGGTCACCGGTGAATTGCTGCAAATAGTAGAGGTAATAGAAGTCCGGTCGGGGATTCCACTTGGGTATGGTCGTGGGGTTCCCGTCGAGGAAATAGAACATGCCGTCCTTGTCCCAATTGACAACCGGCCATCGGGCAGACATACCGAAACCAGTTCGCATCATCTCGCAGGACAGCATCACCGCCTGCATGCCGTTTGCAATGGAGACCTTGGCGGTATCCGGGCCGTTACAATTCCATTCGGTGAGGGCGACCGGTTTGGGCGAAGCATGTTTGCTGGCGATGTCCGATTGGATGAATGCAATATTGGCGTTGATCGTCATACGTGCACTCTCCACCTGGTTTCTCAGGGTGAGGTACCCGCCTCCGAAATAGTTGTGCATCACGTAGAAGTCTGCCGCGCCCCCCAATGCGCTGAATACCCCGGCGTTCCACGTGTGGTTGGCAACATCCCAGTCAGTGGTGCCGTCGAAATGCAGAATCTGGGCGCCGATGTAAATGGTAGCGCCGATTCCCGCGGCGGCAGCCCTCATGGAGTCGGCAAACACCTTGAAGTGCTGACCGTACAGTGCACCGGAAATGATCTGAGGCTGTCCATCCTTGTTCACGGTAGTATCAATCATCCATCCCGCTTCCCATGGCCCGCCGTTCTCATTGCCGATTTCCCAGAACTTGGTGCGGCCATGATCGGATCGCACCCAGTCGGCTGCATAGTGCGCCGCCCGTTCCGCCGGCTTCGCACCGAGGCCGTACCGGGCATATCCGTAGTTGACGGTGATCAATCCCTGAGAGCCCAGAGAATTTCGCAGGTCATAGTAACTTGCCGGATTGAGAGAGACGCCCGGGCCAAAATGAGGGCCAAGCGATACGGGCACGCCGCTGTTCTGGCCGTCGGGAATTGTGGCGGGCAAGTCGCCGGGATCCGTATTCCAGAAGAACACATCGGACCAGCTTCCTCCGGGATAACGGAGAAGCGTGGGGGAGAGCTTCTTGAGATGATCGACGAGGATGGGTGTGTTCACATTTTCCGGGACCCAGACTGCAACAGCATTCCCAAAAATATACTTTGAGACCTTGAGGAGAGTGTCGGCAGCGTCAATCTTCACGACAATATTGGGTGTTGCAGGTGTCTGGAGGGTGTCGATATACCGCGTAGGAACTATGGCCGCCTTGGGAGCATAATCCCAAAGGAAGCAGTTTGTGCTGTCTTGTCCAAGAGCGGGGAGTGCCACAACGAGGCATAGGGCGACAAGAACTGCACAACGATCGTTTTTCATCTCCACCGCTCTTCAGATTTAGCAACGTTTCAGTATCTGCTCCAGCTGCATTGTTACGCGAAACTTACCGCTTTCTGTGTTCGATGCAATGGAAAACCAGGTTCTCTTCTGTTACTTCTTCTGCGCAGGGCCGCCGGATCAAAGAACCACGGACATTTGTCCGTCATTGGAAGGACGACAAGGAAGCCGAGCAAACTCGCACCCAACAGTCGATGCCTGATGCCACCACATACCACGAAACTATGAAACGTTTCATTTTGAGTCGGTGACACTTGTCACGCAGCCAGGGATATCCCGGAGTGGCGCGCTTGTCTCGCGTTGATGCACAGAGAGAGGTGTCGCTCGGGAAGACCCTCGGATCGACAATGTCAAAGTACGAATGACGAGGAGGCCAGGAGTAACGAGTAGGTATACAAAGATAATCAAAATTATGGAAACGTGCATCTTTGCAAGAAATAAATCTTCTGACGATCGGTGGGATCCGCCGTTCGTTCCCCGGAGGATTGCCCCCCGCTGGGCTCATCGTAGTTTGTACAGCGCATACGATAGTCCCGGCATCTCTATCGCGTAGTTTTCCTCATGGTTGGAGATCTTCAGCCTGTCTCCTGCCAGAAGTGTCATATTTTTCGCAGCCACATTCAGCGCAAACCTCGCCGATACGGCTTTCTCGCCGGGGTTGAACACGGCGAGGACCACGTCCTTGCCGGCGGCCCGGACGAAGATGAAAGGGTACGTATTGCTGTCGGCCAGGAGAGGCACAAATTCGGCGTACCCGGCCAATGATGGTTCATTCTTCCGCAATTGGATCAGTCGGCGTACGTAATTCAGCAATGAATTTGGATCGCGTTGCTGATTCTCCACTGTTGGCGCATCCGGCGATGAATCCACAGGCAGGTAGAGCTTGCTGGAATCTGCCGTGGAAAAGCCACGATTCTTGTCCGAGGACCACTGCATCGGCGTGCGGGCTCCCGCCCGCGGCTTGTATGCACCCTCCACGCAAGGGAGGTCCTCCAGTTGTCGCATTCCGATCTCGTTGCCATAATAGATGAACGGGATTCCCGGCATCGCAAACGAGAACGCAAAGATCATTTCCAGTTCGTGCTCGGTGCGCCGGATATTCAACCGCGAAACGTCGTGGTTCCCGAGCGGAAGCAGGATATAGCCTTTATCCTTCGTCCTGGCATATTGTTCCAGATAGCGATCCAGAAAATTCCTGATGTTCCCTTTTCCCTCCCTGTCGAAGAAGCTGTGACCCTCGGAGAAACCGTTGAGAATGCGCCAACTCTCCTTCTGCAGGAGGTCGTTGTAGCCCGCGAACCAGTGGAAAAAATCGGCATGAAAACCTGCGTCCAGCGAAGATTCAGGATTTGACCATTCCGATACCATGAACGCCTCCGGGTACTTGGCATCCATGATCTGCCGTATCTCCCGCCAAAATTGCTTTGTCGGGTCGTCCCGCTTCGTGAATGAAGAATCGGCTTCCCCGATGTGAGCATTCTTCACGAGCGCCCCCGCCATGTCCGCCCGGAAGCCATCAGCTCCCATGTCCATCCAGAATCGCATCACCTTCTTCAATTCCTCGCGCATGGCAATCACGTCAGGATGATCGACGGGCAACTCCCAGGGTTCCTGGGGGTGAACAAACCCAAAGTTCAATGCCGGCTGAGACCAGAAGAAATTGCGCATATACTGGCCGTTGCGTCGTCCATACCCTTTAATGAAGAGATCGCCATACGCTTTGGGCGGATCCAACCAGACATTGTTTGTCCAGATGTACCAGTTGGAATAGTTGTTCTTCTCCTGCCGCGCCGACTCCTGGAACCACGGATGGTCGATCGATGTGTAGCTCGCCACATAATCAAAAATGACCTTCAGCCCTCGCCGGTGCGCCTCCTCGAAGAGATGCCTCGCATCTTCGTTCGTCCCGTAGCGCGGCGCGACACGATAATAATCTGATATGTCGTACCCCGCATCGCGAAACGGCGACTGGAAAAACGGGTTGATCCAGATTCCGTCCACGCCGAGGCTCTTGATGTAGTCGAGTTTTTGGATAATCCCTTTGAGGTCACCAATGCCATCGCCATCACTATCGTAGAAGGTCTGTGGATACACCTGGTAGAAGACCGCAGTATGGAGCCACTCGGGGCAATTCGGCTTCACGTAATGGCCGGTGACGACCGCTGCCGGATGAACCTGGGCTGCGGAGTGCGTGGTGCCTAATGCAAGGCACCCGAGGATGCCGCAGACACACCAGTTCATCCCGGCTTTCCTTCTCTTTGCCGTCATCGGAGAAACACAGAATATCGCGCGTCCACAAGTGCCTCCGCAGTTAGTTTCCGGCGACGCCCAAGGGGGAGAAATACAGGAAGACAAGCACGATGATAACGACGACAACCAGTGAGAGGATCACATCGGTCTTGTTCCAGCTCGCCCGGGATTTCGCCTTGTCTGCCGCCACTGTTGTTGCATACGTCAAACCGTTCAACTGCTCCTCGGATGGCTTCGCGGTCAGCAAGCTGACCACCACCATCACAACGATGGAGAAGAGAAAGAGCAAAATGCAGAAATAGAGAAAGTTGATGGTGGCAAAGCTGTAAAGGATCCCGCTCAGATGATTTCTTGCGAGCTCGAGGGCGATTCGCATCATGCCGATGATAAATCCCGACACCATGCCGGTCAGCGCCCCTGTTCCATTTATTCGTCGCGAGAAGACGCCCAGGAGGAAGACGGCGGCTATGGGCGGGGCGAGATACGATTGCACGCTTTGAAGGTACTGATACAGAATGTCGGAGATCCCCCTCATGACCGGGATCCAGACCATTCCCAGAACGACCACCACTCCTGTCGCAATGCGTCCCACCTTGACCAAGTGCCGCTCAGTTGATAGCGGCCTGATCTTCTGATAAATGTCCAGCGTGAACAGCGTCGAACAGGCATTGTAGACCGAAGCGAGTGAGCTCATGAGCGCAGCGAGGATGCCCCCGGCGAGAATTCCACGCAGCCCTACGGGGAGTAAGGCTTTCACGAGCGTGGGGAATGCCTGGTCGGATTGAGCAAGATGGATCTTGCCGGAGCTTGCCAGCGCATACGCCATCAAACCGGGAATCAGGAATACGAAAAACGGAAGGAGCTTCAGGTATGCGGCGAAAATCGTTCCCCGCCTGGCCTGCTGCTCGTCCCGGCCGGCAAGGCATCGTTGGACAATGTGTTGATCAGTGCACCAATACCATATGCCGACAATCGGAGAGGCAAACAGAATTCCCAGCCAGGGGAAATCCGGGTTGCTGAGCGGGAGAAACATATTGAGGTGGTCTTTCGTCACGGCACCGACGAGGTTGTTCCAGCCGCCGAGTTCGATAAGGCCCGATATCGTAAGAATGATTGACCCTCCCAGAAGGACGATTGCCTGCAATGCTTCTGTGTACATCACAGCGCGCAGCCCGCCGAAGATCGTATAGAGTCCTGTGATGACGATCAGGACTACTGCCCCGGTCCAGAAATCGACCCCCAGGAATGAATTGAACACGACAGCGCCCGCATAAATCGTCACCGATGCCTTTGCAATGACGTAACTGAGCAGTTGGATGATCGAGAGCAGCCAGCGGGCCTTGACGTTATAACGGCGTTCCAGGAATTCCGGCATTGTGAACACGCGGCTGCGCATGTAGAACGGGACAAACACCCATCCCAGCATGAGCACAATCCAGGAGTGGAGTTCATAATGTCCCATCACCAGTCCCGACTTTGCCCCGGTGCCGGCAAGGCCGACGATGTGTTCCGACCCGACATTGGAGGCGAGAATGGATGCCCCGATCACGAACCAGCCGAGGTTCCTGTTTGCAAGGAAATAGTCGGTGGGCGAGTCCTTTTTCTTCCGGATTGTCCAAATGGAAATCCCGCCGATAACGACAAAATAGAGAGCGACAACAACCCAGTCAATGACGCCGAGGATTTCCATGTGAGTTCCTTCAAAGTGGGGGTTGTAATATCTGCCGTTGGGTATTGCGTGGCTTGTAGTCTTCTCGACACCGCCTCCTGCGAATCTGCAGGCGGCGACCTCCCCTCAGACAAAACCGGAGCGTTCGTCAGGTGACTGGGGGTCACCGTGGATCAGTGCAATTCGGGGCAACAGGGATGGTTCCACAAGGAGAGAGTTTGGGAGGAGTCTCTCGGCAGTAACCCGCGCCCCGCAAGAAGACCGGTCAAACATAGACACGCTTGGCGGAAAACTGGAGACTTCTTTCTCGCTGGTCCGTACGAAGAGAACCGCATCGTACGTTCCAACGCCCCGCCAGCTGATCGACCTCCGGACATCCTATACGAGAGAGAACACTCTGCCGCAATCCTCATTCCTATAGCAATCTGCGTGTGCGCTGTCCCGCAAGACTCGTTGCGATTGCTCCACTCAGGAAGTGACAGGAATGGTGTGGCAGCCTCTTGATTCTTAAGAAGAATTGAACTTTCTTGGACAAGAATTGAATCACTTTAATCAAGATAGCCGGTTTTTTCAAAAAATCAAGTTCTTTTTCGCCTCCGCCTGATCCGGTCACTCAGACCCCTCTCAGTCGAGCCTCACCCCGAGGGCCGAAACCTCCGGGCACATGACGCCATTCACCTCCATACGAGAACAGTCACATGATCAGCATCGGATTTGACATAGGGAGTTCTTCGATCAAGTGTTCCCTGTGGGACCTATCGAAGAACTCTGTCGTGGCAACGGGGCATTATCCCGCGCAGGAGATGGAAATTTTGTCCCCTTTCCCGGGTTGGGCAGAGCAGCACCCCGAGCTCTGGTGGGAATATCTTGTGCTCCTGACCCGAAAGCTCCTGTCGGAAAGCGGGATTCGCGGCGATGATGTGGGAGCGATCGGCATCGCGTACCAGATGCACGGCCTTGTGGCGGTCGATGCATCAGGAACAGTCCTGCGTCCGGCGATCATCTGGTGCGACAGCCGGGCAGTGGAGATCGGCGAAAACGCGTTCCGCAAGCTGGGAAAGGAGTTCTGCCTGTCCCATCTGTTGAACTCGCCCGGCAATTTTACCGCCTCGAAACTGCGATGGATGAAAGAGCATGAGCCGGAGATTTATCATCGGATTCACAAGATTATGTTGCCGGGCGATTATGTCGCCATGAAACTGACCGGGGAAATTTCCACAACGGTGGGCGGATTGTCCGAAGGCATATTCTGGGACTACACGCGTGGGTCGGTCAGTTCCGAACTTCTGGATTTCTATGAGATTGACAAAGACCTGTTACCCGAGGTGCGCCCCACTTTTTCGGTGCAGGGTCGGCTCTCACCACCGGCGGCATCGCAGCTGGGGTTGCCTGCGGGAATCCCGATCGCCTATCGGGCCGGCGACCAGCCGAATAATGCCTTTTCGCTCAACGTCCTGAAGCCGGGCGAAATTGCTGCAACAGCCGGCACATCCGGCGTTGTCTATGCTGTGACGGATTCTCTTGTGCACGATCCCTTCTCAAGGATCAACGTCTTCACGCATGTGAACTATACGAAGGAAGCGGTCCGTCTCGGCATCCTTCTTTGCATCAACGGGACGGGTATTCTTAACTCATGGCTGCGGAGGAACGTCACACCGGGGCTCGGATACGATGAGATGAATGCGCTGGCGTCGAAATCGCCGGCAGGCTCGCGAGGACTCCTGCTGTTCCCCTTCGGCAATGGCGCCGAACGGATGCTCTCCAACGCGACGGTTGGCTCGCACCTGGCAGGGTTGGATTTCAACAGGCACGGAACGTCGGACGTGCTGCGTGCCGGGCAGGAAGGAATCGCGTTTTCGTTCCGCTACGGCGTCGATATCCTCCGGGACCTGGGTGTGACGATCAACGTCGTGCGGGCGGGGAAGTCGAACCTCTTTCTGAGCCCGCTTTTCAGCCAAACGCTCGCAACTGTTCTCGGCGCTTCGATTGAGCTGTACGACACCGACGGGGCGCAGGGGGCAGCGCGTGGGGCTGCATTGGGATCGGGGATGTATCACGCGGAGTCTGAGGCCTTCGATTCGTTCGAGAAGAAGGCGGTCATTCATCCCGATTCCGGTGAGGGGGCGCACCTGACGGATGTCTATCAGCACTGGTGCTCGGGTTTGAAGAATCTCTTGAACAACCGGGACGGGGGGGTGAATGTTTCTGGAGAGGGAGAAATTTCGTAACTTTGGTTCGGGGGGAAGGACTCGGAGAACCCGCTTGCCAATCGCCGGCACGACGGGAACAGAATAGTGCGTCGCAAGACGATGGAAGAGCGTTGTCGCTTTTCCGTGACGAGGTTCATGATATGGTCTTCAACGCGTTGGGACCTGCAGGCGGTATGTCCTTCTGCCGCTTCCAAGCCGTGGACGTCATACAAACACAGAACATGCTGCCGGTCAAATGACATCCTCATTGCAGGAAGAGAAAAAGAGCGTGGTACGACAGTATGATGCGACGTCGAGTGTCGAGGCCCTGGAACTGAAGAGAAGCGGCCGGAAGGAACGCTATGCGCCGACCGAGAAAATCAGTGTGATCGAGGTGCCGAACTTCCCCGCGATGGGGAAGATTGCAGCATTCCGGTTCGTCGAATGGGTGCAGAAGAATTCCGGCGGGGTTGTCTCGCTGCCGACCGGAAAGACCCCGGATCATTGAGCGCTGGGAATCGAAAGAGATGCAGGAGCTGCTCGACCGGAACGGTCTGGATCACGGCCGCCCGCCTGACATGCGAAGCCTGCGGTTCGTGCAGATCGACGAATTTTACCCGATGGATGCACAGCAGCACAATAGTTTCAACTACTACGTCAACGAGTTTTACCTGAAAGGGTTCGGGCTGAAGGAGGAGAACGCGCTCCTTTTGAACACGACCTCGCTCGGGCTGCCTCCCGGGAAAACCATGAAGGAGGTATTTCCCGGGAATGTGGTGGACCTGACACTGCGGGTGCGGCAGACGAGGACCGATCTGGAACGGCTCCAAAAGGATGTGATCAACCGGGTGGACGAATTCTGCATGGAGTACGAGACGAAAATCCGGCAGATGGGAGGTATCGGATTCTTCCTCGGGGGGATCGGGCCCGACGGGCATATCGCCTTTAACGTGCGGGGGTCAAGCGTGTATTCGGTCACGCGCCTGACCGGGACGAACTATGAAACGCAGGCGGCGGCGGCGACGGACCTGGGAGGCATCGAAGTCTCGCGCACCCGCCTGGTGATCACCATCGGCCTGGCGACAATCACCTACAATCCGACTGCAACCGCGATCATCATCGCGGCGGGGGAAGCCAAGGCGCGCATCGTGCAGATGGCGGTGGAAAACAAAAAGGGGCCGCAGGAGCCGGCGTCGGTGCTGCAAGACCTGCCGAATGCCCGGATGTATCTTACCCGCGGGGCTGCATGCCTGTTGGTGGAACGGCGGTTTGAGGATTTCTGCAGTGCGCAGGATGTGACGCCGCCGATGATGGAAGACGTGGTGACCGCCCTGGCATTGTCGCGCCGGAAGGCGCTCGTGGATCTGCGACGGGAGGACTTCGAGGCCGATCGATTCGCAGGAGAACTCCTGCGCAAGACGGGGAGGGAGCCCGCGGAACTTGCCGAGCAGACGCGCGCAAGCGTCACCGGCAAGATCCGGAAGGGACTCGATCCGATATCCCACACGACGTTCCTTCATACAGAACCGCATCACGACGATATCATGCTGGGCTATCTGGCCTATATTTACCACCTCGTCCGCGACCCGACCAACCAACACTACTTTGCCAACCTGACGTCGGGATTCACCTCGGTATCGAACTCTTACTATCTCTCGATCCTCCGGAAGCTGGAGCGAAAACTGGAACAGGGATCGCTCTTTTCACAACTGGAGTCGGGATACTTTGACCGGAACGATAACGTGCAGCGGATGGAGGACGTCTACCTGTACCTCGACGGCGCGGCTTCCGACAGCCAGGAGATGAAAGACGAAGCGGAGGCCCACCGGCTGCTGCGGAAAACCTCATTAGCGTGTACCAGACGCACGACTTCGGGACATTGCGCAACCGGGTGCAGGAGGTGATCGTTTACCTTGAATCGCAGTATCCGGGGGGAAAAGACCCGCGACACATCCAGTTGCTGAAAGGGATGCAGCGGGAATGGGAGGTCGAGCTGCTGTGGGCATACATCGGGATCGAATCATCGTCGATCCACCCGCTTCGGCTGGGGTTCTACACCGGCGATATCTTCTCACCGGAGCCGGAAGTGAACCGTGACGCCATGCCGATCTACGAGGTGATGGCGAAGGTGAAACCTGATGTCGTTTCCGTGGCGTTCGATCCTGAAGGGAGCGGACCGGACACACATTACAAGGCACTGCAGGCGGTGAGCGAGGCCATCCGGATCTATGAGAAGGAGAATCCCGGCAAGGCCATCCGGGTGTGGGGATATCGCAACATCTGGTACCGCTACGGGATCGGCGAAACCAATGTCATGGTTCCGGTCTCGCTCAACTCGCTCTCAACCCTCCATACGGCATTCATTAACTGCTTCGGCTCACAGAGTGCAGCCTCGTTCCCGAGTTATGAGCACGACGGGCCCTTCTCACATCTGGCGCAGCGCATACAGGTGGAGCAGTACGGGATGATCAAGACATGTCTGGGGAAGGACTACTTCCTGAAGAACGACCACCCGCGGTTGCGGGCGGCGCGCGGCATGATTTTCCTCAAGGAGATGGAGCTGGCGGAGTTTTACCGGATGGTGAGAGAACTCAAGAAGCGGACCGAGGACATGGGATAGGGGGCGCTGTTCGATGGGGCTGTACGCCCCTGCCCCTCCACCGGAGAAAAGAAAAAGGTCCCGTTCCTGCGAACGGGACCTTTTTCTTTTCATCCTCTGGCCTGGCCCGGTTTACGAAACCTCCGTCCGCTTTTCTTCCTTCTGGACATCGTCGGGTTTCACCGTCGGGCCATGTGAGCTGAACCGAAGCTCGCCGGTTTTCTTGTTCACGTTAACCCGGATCTTCGTCCCTTCCGGATATTTCCCCTTCAATAACTCCTCGGCGATCGGGTCTTCCACCTCCCTCTGAAGGACGCGGCGGAGCGGTCGCGCGCCGAAGGCAGGGTCGTACCCCTTTTCGGCAAGGAATTCCGTCGCCTTCTTCGACAGATCGATCGTGATCCCCATGGACGCGACACGCTTCATGAGGTCACGCATCTGGATTTTGACGATCTGCATGATATGCGACTTCTCGAGCTGGTGGAAAATGATTGTGTCGTCGATGCGGTTCAGGAACTCCGGATTGAATACCCGCTTCAAAGCCTCTTCGATCGTCGTCTTCATCGCATCGTAGTCATCCTTCTGATTCGGCGCTCCAAAGCCGAATCCGCCGCCCCTTTTGAGATCGCGGGTTCCGAGGTTCGACGTCATGATGAGGATCGTGTTCTTAAAGTCAACACGTCTTCCCAGGCTGTCGGTCAGGATTCCGTCATCCAGCACCTGCAGCAGGATATTAAAGACGTCGGGATGCGCTTTTTCAATCTCATCGAGGAGGACCACCGAGTACGGTTTCCGCCTGACTTTCTCTGTCAGTTGCCCCCCTTCCTCATATCCCACATACCCCGGAGGCGCCCCGACCAGCCGGGAGACCGCGAACTTCTCCATGTATTCGCTCATGTCGATCCGGATGAGAGATTCCTCGGAGTCGAAGAGGTAGCGGGCAAGGGCCTTGGCCATTTCGGTCTTCCCGACGCCGGTGGGGCCGAGGAAGATGAACGATCCGATGGGGCGCTTCGGGTCCTTTAGTCCGGCCCTGGTGCGCCGAATGGCCTTTGTGAGCTTGATCAATGCTTCGTCCTGGCCGACCACCTGATCCTTCAGGACCTTGTCCATCTGGAGCAGCTTCTGGCTCTCGGACTGGGCGATCTTGTTGACGGGGATGCCGGTCATCATGGCCACGACGTCGGCCATATGCTCTTCCGTCACCTCGTGCACCATGTCCTGCGCCTTCAGTTCCCATTCCCGCTTGGCGATGTCAAGGTCGCTCAGCAACTTCTTCTCAAGGTCGCGCAGGCGGGCCGCCTCCTCGAAATCCTGGTTCTTGACCACCTGGTTCTTCGATTGTTTGATCTTCTCCACTTCCCCTTCGAGGTCGACGATCTCTTGGGGGACGTGAATGTTCGCCAGGTGGACCCGTGCACCCGCTTCGTCGAGAACGTCAATGGCCTTGTCCGGGAGGAAACGGTCGGTGATGTACCGGTCGCTCAAGCGGACGGCAGCATCGATGGCCTTGTCGCCGTAGCGGACACCGTGATGCTCTTCATACTTGTGCTTGATGTTCGTCAGGATCTGGATCGTTTCATCGACGGAGGTAGGATCCACCATGATCTTCTGGAACCTGCGGTCGAGCGCACCGTCCTTTTCGATGTACTGGCGGTATTCGTCCAGCGTTGTGGCTCCGATGCACTGGAGCTCCCCGCGCGAGAGCGCCGGCTTAAACATGTTCGACGCATCGAGGGAACCCGACGCTCCCCCCGCGCCGACGATGGTATGCAGCTCGTCAATGAAGAGGATGACGTCTCTGGCTTTCTCCAATTCGTTCATGACCGCTTTCATCCGCTCTTCGAACTGTCCCCGGTATTTTGTGCCTGCGACGAGGGCGGCCAGGTCAAGGGTGACGACCCGTTTGCCGTGCAGGACGCGGCTCACCTTCTTCTGGACGATGCGCATCGCGAGCCCCTCGGCAATCGCAGTTTTCCCCACTCCCGGTTCGCCGATGAGGACCGGATTGTTCTTCTTCCTGCGGCTGAGGACCTGGGCAACCCGTTCGATCTCCTTCTCGCGTCCGACGATCGGGTCCAGCTTGTCTTCTGCCGCAAGTTTGGTCAGGTCGTGACCGAAATTGTCAAGGACGGGGGTCTTGGACTTCTCCGCCTTCTTTTCCGACGGCGGCTGGTTGTGCTGGGGCGTCGATGGCTTGCCGCTGATAATGTTGTCCAGCTCCCCCCGGACCACGTCGTAGTGGATGTTGAATTGGTGGAGGATCTGTGCAGCGATGTTGTCATCGTCCCGCAAGAGGGAAAGGAGCAGATGTTCCGTTCCGATAACATCCGATTTGTACAGTTTCGCTTCAAGGTACGTGATCTTGAGGACCTTCTCGGCCTGCTTCGTCAGCGGGATGTTCCCTATGGTCAGGGTTCCCCCCGACGTGCGGACGGTATCCTCGATCGCCTTTTTCAACTTGTAGAGGTCCACCCCCAGGTTTCGGAGAATTTTCACCGCGATCCCCTCCCCCTCACGTATGACCCCCAGCAGCAGATGTTCCGTCCCAATATAGTCATGGCCGAGCCGCAACGCCTCTTCTCGGCTCAAACGGATGACATCTTGCACCCTGTTCGAAAAATTGCCTTCCATCCGGGTCCCTTGAAAGTAAGTTCTTGGAAAGAGTCTCCCGCCCCCGCTCCCCTCTCTCTACGTATCACAACGCTTCCGGCAATTCCCGAGTTCCTCGGCGTTGTCACAGTTCTTCCCGTGTTCTTCTAATATAAAGATTCAACCATGGTAAGTCAACGTCAATCCAGGTTGAATCTTTCCTCCATTTTCTGCATCTAGTAAACCAGAGCACGAGTTCGAAATCACAAGACGGGGGTGACAGATTGTCACTCATGAGGTTATCTTCCCGGAGGTTCTGAAATGCCCACATATGACTACAAGTGCAATTCATGCGACGAGACGTACGATGTCTTCCACAAGGTGCGCGAGGTGATGGAAGACGTCGTTTGTCCTCATTGCGGCTCGGTGGAGCACACGCGGCTCATCTCCGCCCCAACGGTGAAGAGGGGAAAGAACTCAGGACCGTCGTTCGGAAACGAGATGCCTTCATGCCCAAACGCCGATCGCTGCGGCGATTCCTGCGGGCTGAACTGAACCAGCCGGCTCGAATCGCACGTTCCGGCCGTGTGTCAAATGAAACCGCTTTGGGCCAACGAGGATTGTCTGGCGTGACAGAGGGAAAGAACGCTGTGATGCCCCAGTGCGGCATCCGCCTTCTCCCGACGATTTTCATCATCGATGCGATAGGCATTGTCGCTGCGCGCTTTGAGGGGTATTAACCGCAGGAGGTCTTTGAGAGATAGAGAGGGGAATTGTTGAAAATGGAACGACTCCGCCGCGATGCGCCGCACCACGGGGGAGAAACATCTCCTCACGTCACGGAAACAACGGCGTTTTCCCGTGGAAGTAAATCAGGTAGATGCATGCGAGGATCCATATCGTACCATTGGCAAGAATCGGTACATCAGAGATGAGAGCGTCGGTCGGGTTCTCGACCTGTTTGCTTGCGTGGATGAGGTAAAGGTATCGGAACACGCCGTAGAGCACGAAGATCGTCGTATAGATGAGATCATCCGTCCCGAAGACCTGTGTCGTCCTCGGCGCGACCGTGTAGAGCGCATACGATATCACGGTCCCTGCCCCCGTGATCGTCAGCATCTGGTCCAGGAAGTCCACACGATAAAGGCGCAGAACGCGCCGCGGCGGCTCTGTCTTCGACATGATGAAATTGACGAGTTCAGCCCTCCGCTTCGCGAATCCAAGGAAGAGCGAAATGAACATCGAGCAGAGGACAATCCAGCTTGAGACCTGTACGCCGATCGCATACGCCCCCCCCAGCACCCGCAGCATGAACCCCGCCGCAATCACAAACACGTCGAGCAGCACGATCTCCTTCAGTTTGAACGAGTACGCAAGGTTCATGAGAAAGTAGGCGACCACCAGGAAGATCAGCATCCCGTGCATGAAGCTGAGGAGGAGCCCGTCGATCAGGAGAAGCGCGGCCAGGAGGATCAATGCGTTCTTCCTTGTGATTGCCTCCGAGGCGATTGGCCGGTGTCTCTTCTCGGGATGTGCCCTGTCCGCTTCGGCGTCGAAGATGTCATTGATGATATAGACCGCGCTTGCAGTAAGACAGAAGGCACAGAAGGCGCCGAGAGCGAACAGGAGCTGACCCGGGACGAAGAATTCCTTGGAGAAGATCAGCGCCGCGAAGACGACGACGTTCTTTACCCATTGTTTCGGACGGAGGAGGGAGAGAGCGGTGCGGATCATGAATCTCCGGGGCGGTTGGGTGGAACTCGCCATACGTTGCCGGATAAATGTGTCCAATCGGGCGACAAGAATCAAGAGGTGGTGCGTGTTGTGTCCCCCTCTTTTTTTTTGTACCATCGACTATGCCAGTCATTCTTCAGCACGGACCTCCGCTCTCGCCTGTCCCCTTCGATGAGCGCATCCACCGTTCGCGCATGGACGGCTGCCTGGTCATCGTTCCCACGAATCGGCGGATCAGACATCTTACGCGGGAGATCCTGCGATTGTCGGAGAATGCCGTCGCTCCCGCACTTGCTCTCCATACCCTTGAATCGCTCTGCCGCCTGATCTACCAGACCATCCCCGGTGCCAGGCATGTCACCGGGGGGGCGGCCAGAACGCTTCTCTTCCAGCAGGCCGTAGGGGACGTCGCCTCACGTCTCCGCTACTTCTCCCTACGAGAGGGGAAGGTGAATCTCCCCCGCGGCACGTTCGAGAAGCTTGCGGATGTGATCGTCTTGTTGAAGGAATCCGGCATCACTCCGGACACATTGGATCAAGAGCTCTTGCTTGCGGGAGGGGAGGAGACGGCGAAACTCGCCGACGTGACGGCGGTGTACCGCTCCTACGAGCAACGCTGCAATGAACTGGGTGTCGAGGACCTTGAGGGGATTTACCGGGTTCTCGCCTCCGACGGCGCAGGAGCGGCCTTCGGCTCAGGATTCCGGACGCTCTTCCCGGACGTGGAGATGGTCTCGCTCGCCGGCTTCGATGAATTTTCACTTCCGGAAATCGGCATACTCCGGAACTTGTGTGCCATCCCCGGCCTCACCGTTATCATGATGTTCGATTTCCTTCAGGGGAATTCCGGCCTCTTCGGGCATCTTGAAGAGAATTATCGGCTCCTGAGGGAACTCGGTTTCCGTGAAGTGCGCGACGAACGGGAGACGGCTGCCGCAGCATTCTTCTTTGGATCCGCCAGGAAGCCCCCTGCAGTCCGGAATGCCGCCGATTCGCTTGCGCGGACCCTCTTCGCGCCGGCCCCGGCACAGTCGGTGGATCTTTCTCCCCTGGTGACCGTCATGGCCGGCAGAAGCCGGCTGCAGGAAGTCGAACTGATCTGCAAACTGATCAAGCGCCTGGCTGCCGAGCGCCCGGGCCGGGCTCTCAGCCGCATCTGCGTCGCACTTCGGAGTCCCGAACTGTATACCGATATCATGAGGGAGCAATTCGCCCGGTACGGGATACCGGTGAACATCACCGACCGATTCGACCTCGCACGTTCACCCGTTGTGACCTCACTGCTCGGACTCCTTGCCCTCCCGCTCCGTGGGTTCCGGCGGGAGGATCTCCTCCGTGCGGCGGGTGCGCCGTATGTCACGATCCCTGCCGGAATGCTCCCGTTTGACGGAGGGAATGTTGCCGCCGTGGCGTCACGCGTCCGAGGCACAGCGGGGATCCATGCCTGGGGAGAGAAGATCGAGCGGGCTATCGTGGATGCCGAGCGGCGGGAAAAAAGCTCAGGCGACCGGGGCGGGATGCGGAGGGCTGCGGACGAGGTGCGTTCGCTGAGAAAGGGAAGAAACGACATCGACGCGCTCGGGGAGGTTCTCCGGCCGTTCACCCGCCCGATGACGGCCGCGGATTTCGAGCGCGAGTTCCTTTTGTTGATGGATCGTCTCTCCGTGGCAAAGAACCTGATCGACCCGCAGCTTCGCTCTCTTCCCGACCTGGTAGAGAAGGACATCCGGGCATACACCGACCTGCGCGAACTTCTACGGCAGATCACAGGCATCATCGAAGTCCAGGGAGGCGGGGGAGTCGCTGAACCGCTTCAGCTCCATCTGGAGAGATTGAAAACGGCGATCGGGCGCGAGCGGTATAATACGCGCGAAGTGTTCGGCCGCGGGGTCCTGGTAACGTCCATCGAAGAGACCCGCGAACTGCCGGTGGACGTCATGATCGTCGCCGGACTGGTCGATGGAGAGTTTCCTTCTCCCTATCAACCCGAGGTATTTCTGAGTGCGAGGCGGCGGAAGGAGAGGGAGCAGAGACAGAGGTGGGAAAACAGATATTTATTCTACCAGGCAGTGACGAATTGGACGGAGCAGCTTTACGTGACGTACCCGCTGCGGGATGCCGGTGTCGATCTCGTTCGGTCGTCATTCGTGGATGCATTGATGAAGGCCGCCCGCGTCCGCCTTTGGGACAGGACCGGGCTCATCCCCTTTGCGGACGATTGCAGCGCACCCGAGGAATTCCTCCAGTTGTTCGGCGCCGGCTTGCGCAATGGCGCTGAAAGTACACTGGCGATCCCTCCCGGTCTGGAAGACGATTGTGCTGTGGTCCGGCGCGCCGTCCGTGCCGAACAAAGCCGGACAGTGACGCACGTGCAGCAGGAATTCGAGGGGAACCTCGCATCGGTTGCCGCGACAACCGCCGCAGAGTATTTTGCCGGCCAGCGCGGACGGGTCTACTCTTCGAGCCAATTGGAGACCTACGCGGAATGTCCGTTCCGCTTCTTCGGCCAAAACGTCCTCCGGCTCGTGCCGACCGAGGAATACGAGGAGGGGATGACGGCAGCAGAGAAGGGGTCGCTTCTCCATGAAACCCTGTTCGAGTTCTTCAGGAGCCGTCGCGACCGGAATCTTCCCCCGCTCCACGAGGTTTCCGACGAGGATTTTCGCGCGGCGGTGGATGAGGCGGTCGGAATCGCCCGCGGGAAACTCGAGGCACTCGATATTCCGGACGTTTTTTGGAAGATCGAGAAAGAACTCCTGCTTGGCGGGCCTTCGGGGGAAGGGATACTTGAAAGATACCTGCGATTCGAAAGAAATCGCGAGGAACCGGTTCGTCCATCCTACTTCGAGGTGAGCTTTGGCGGTACCCCCGGTGGGGAAGAAAAAAGTGACAGTGATCTCTCCACGCAGGAACCGGTTCAGTTCGGGCCGGTCCGCCTGCGAGGGAAGGTCGACCGGGTGGATGTGGGGGAGGGTTTCTTCTCCGTCGTCGACTACAAGACGGGAAGCGTGATACCGCGCATGAAGGATATCATCGATGGGACGAGTCTACAAATCCCGATCTACCTCCACGCGATCGAGGAACTGCTCCACTCGAGGGGAAGTGCTGACCTTGTCCCCGCTGGAGGGTTCTATTGCCGAATCGGCAAAGAGATCTCGATGAACCCGGGGATCGTCGCGGCGGAATTCCGCGGGCGGGCATTTCCGGCGGGCTCCAGGAGCAAGCAGACGGTGCAGGATGAGAAGGAACTGCGCGGGGTGATCGCGAAAACGAAGGAGGCCGTCGGCAAGATCGTGGATGGGATCGCTTCGGGGGCCTTTCCACTGACACGGCCGGAGCTGGTGGCAAGGGTCTGCGCCTATTGTGATTTCAAGACGATCTGCCGGATCCAGATCATGAAGAATATTTCTCCAGAAGAGGCGGAGGAGACATGACGCACGATGAACAGCACAAAGCCATCGTCGGACTGATGGACTTTGCACGGAAGATGAAAAGGTATGACCAGGAGGAATTCGAGATGTTGGTGAAACGGGACAAGGACGACGAGGATCTGGACGAGAAGGCCCAAAGACGGCTCGTCGCCCTGTACGAACAGTTCGTCGGACCGTGGGGAAGATAACGTGAGAGCCGCGGTGGTGAGCCGATACGGGGGACCCGAGGTCCTGGAGCTTCGCGATGTTCCCGTCCCGCAGCCCGGGCCGGGCCAGATCCTCGTGCGCGTCCGGTCCATCGGTTTGAACTTTGCAGACATCTTCGGTCGTCTCGGTGTGTATCCGGATACGCCCGACCCTCCCTTCATTCCCGGGCTTGAGTTCTCCGGAGATGTGGCTGCGGTTGCCCCCGACGTCACAAAATTCAAGGGGCGTGAGCGCGTGATGGGATATTGCCGGTTGGGGAGTCACGCAGAATACGTGGCGCTCAACAGCCAGTTTGCCACCCCCATTCCCTCCTCCATGACATACGAGCAAGGGGCGGCATTTCTTGCGGCAGGATTGAGCGCACATCATGGCATCGTCCGGCTTGCCAACCTCCGAAAGGGGGAGAGGTTTCTCATCCATGCCGCTGCCGGGGGGGTGGGACTTGCGGCTGTGCAGATCGCGCGGGAGATCGGCGCAGAGATATTTGCGACGGCAGGGACGGACGAAAAACTCCGCGTCGCAAGGGAGTACGGTGCTGACCACCTCATCAACTATAACAACGCCGACTTTGCGCAGGAGATCAGGCGGATCACGAACGGCGGCGGAGTCGATGTGGTGATGGATTCGGTGGGAGGTGACGTGTACAAGAAAAGCTGGCAGCTCCTGGAGAAGATGGGGCGGTACGTGCTGTACGGCGTCTCCTCCGTAACGGGGAAAGGAGCGATAAGCCGGATCAGGGCGGCTGCGGCATTCGCGTCGATGCGTCCTCTCCTTCCGTATTCGCTCATCAGCGCCAACAAAGGGATCTTTGGTTTCAATCTTGGGACACTTGCGGGGAAGGAAACGTATTTTGCGGAGGCGGCGCGGGAGATCCTCCTGCTCTACAATGCCGGGACGCTGAAGCCGGTGGTCGGCCGCGTGTTTGTGTTCGACGATATTGTCGGCGCCCATACCTGCCTGCAGACCCGGCAATCTATCGGAAAGGTCGTCGTCAATGTCGCCGTCTGATCGGCGGAGGGTGAAGACCGAGCAGCTCGACCCGGCTATCGTGGTTGCAGCGTACCGTTCCGGCTTCTTTCCGATGGCGGAGTCACGCACCGGGCCCATTGCCTGGTATTCCCCCGATCCGCGTGCGGTCATTCCTCTCGACGCTTTCAACATTCCCCGCACCGTCCGCCGTGCCCGCGCCCGCTCGGAGTGCACCGTGACGATCAACACGGCTTTCCCGCAGGTCATTGCCGCCTGCGCGGGAAGACCGGAAGGAACATGGATCTCGTCCGAGATCGTCGATGTCTATACTGCCCTTCATCGGCAGGGGATTGCGCACTCGGTGGAGACATGGTTGTCGGGAAGACTTGCCGGCGGATTGTACGGGGTGTCAATCGGGGGGGCATTCTTCGGCGAGTCCATGTTCAGCCGCGAAAGCAACATGTCCAAGTTTGCTCTCATGCATCTCGTCGAGCGGTTGGTGTCCCGCGGTTTCCTCCTTCTCGATACGCAGATTGTCAACGACCACATGCGCCAGTTCGGTGCTGTGGAAATCCCCCGTCAGGACTATCTTGCACAGCTAGGGAAAGCCATCTCTGCCCGCGTAACTTTCCTCGAATAGTCGTAGTTCCTTCATATCAAAAGACTTAGCTGACCCTTGCGACGCAAAGAATTTCACAGAAAGTGAGGCAGGACACACATCTTTTGAGGGAGTGTTGCAATATTATTGTGTTCAGTGCGGAGGGCGTCGTCAGGGACCCCGCTATTGAGGGGAAGGTATTCGTCGCAAAGGAGTGAAGTGCATGATTTCCAACCGTGGAGCCCAGAAGTTCAATAGGGTGACCGTTACTCTTGTTCCCACCGCTGATGACCGGAGTTTCCGCAATGTCCCCTCGACGTACAGCGCACTCCACCGGACGTACGAGTGGCGGAAGGCGGACTCTGTGGACTATCTGATTGTCCCCCGAAAGATTTCCAGCGCGAAGATCGAAGTGGATGTGTTTCTCAATGCGGGGAAGAAAGTGAAGCTGCAGGCGAAGGCGCTGCAGAGGACTGTGCAGGATCTTGTGACAGAGAAGATCGGGTCGGAGTGGACGGGGCTGCGTCTTGGCAACATCGGACGCCCAACACCGGCGATCGTGCCGCAGGAAACCGTCGTGCGCGGATCCATCGAAGACATTCTCGGAATCTCGTTCGACAAGTAGAAAGTCAGACAGCGTTTCTTTGAGAAGCACCGGCGGCTCTTCGCCGGTGTTTTTTTTGATCAGACGGAAGTCCTCGTGACCGCCGGGATGAGAGAGTCACACGGTGAGTTGAAAGCCCAGGTAGCCCGTGATCGTTGTGGCTCCGGCAATATTTCGGCCGACAGAAAAGAGTATATGATGATTCTCGCTCACATTGACAAACCCGCCGAGGTTGAATCCCCCGCGTGACGCCGCGCCCTCCGTGTCGGCTGTCTGATAGTACAGTTCGCTGCCAAGCGTCACGACCTCGGAAAAATCATACTGAACTTCCCAACCGGTGAAGAGCCAGTTCTCTCGTCCGGCGCCCGGGTTGTACCAGAACCCTCCGCCGGCATATGTTGTGAGGGCTCCCCAGCTCTTTTGAACCCATGCGGGGAGGAAGGCCTGCAATTCCCCCGAGCCAAGCCCCTTCTTCTCATCGCCTGTCGGGATCTCCAAAAGAGGGAAGATCCCTGCTTGGGGCATTGTTTCTGTCTCTCCGATGAACCGGTACTTCACGCCTATCTCCGTGTCGGAATACCCGTAATGCGTACCTTCGGTCGTGTGGGAATAGAAGAAGGGGACAACAATATGGAGCTGCACATTGGGAACGACGCCGTAGTTGACCTCGGCGTGAGGGCACGTGGCACCGGTCTCGTGCGCCGTGAACTGCTGCATCGAGGCGATGTAAAACTCCCAATGCAGGTATTCGACGGGCTCTGGATCATCGGTCTTGAAGGGAGGGCCCGCGAAGGTCAGCGAGGCAGCAGAGACCAAAAAGAGGGAACAGAGAGAAACGGGCAGAAATCGAAGAGCCGGCATTTATTGCCTCTTGGCTTGCAGCATATCGTCGGGTTTCGGCGGGTGAAAGGGAGCGGCTACCGCCATCCGGCAGCGACACCACTTCAATGCATGAACGAACCGGTACCCGTGTATGGTTCCGGGTCAATCCACCATGCGATCCGTGCAGTGCCATCGAGTGTAAATTATTATTAAAAAGACTTGCTTTTGACCGGGGAGTTACCCATCTTACTCATCTAAATAGTAGTATTCCGCTTGTTTAGCCTGATGATGAACCGCGCGAAACCTTTCGAGGCCGGACCGCCATCACACAGATGCAAACAGTAGGCGTACGCCTTGACCGACGGTTGAGTCGGTTTGACAAAGTTACACGAAAGGATGTGTTCCATGGAAAAAGGAACAGTGAAATGGTTCAACGCAACAAAGGGTTTCGGATTCATCGCTCGTGAAAGCGGCGAGGATGTGTTCGTTCACTTTAATGCCATCACCGCAAGCGGCTACAAGAGCTTGAATGAGGGTGACAAGGTGGAGTTCGAGGTCGAGAAGGGTCCGAAGGGACTCGCGGCATCAAACGTCACCGTCATCCAGTAAGAACGGCAACATCTGTAACAACGAACCCTGCCCACAAGGCAGGGTTTTTTGTTAAGCCTGGGCGCTCATGCATCGTTCAACAGGCCACCGGTCCCCGGGGGTGCAATGAGGCGGGCTACCAGTTTCTCCTCTTCCTTTCCCTCCCTCTCCCCTTGCTTTCCCATCCCCCTTTTTGTTTCTTACTGTGACTATTCAGAGTATTTCACCTGACAGGATCTTGCATGCCAGTTCCCGTTATCACCAGCACAGCACTCCCCGGTCTCTCTCCCTCGAAGCAGGGGAAGGTGCGAGATATCTACGACCTCGGCGATTCTCTCCTGATAGCCGCCACCGACCGACTCTCCGCGTTCGATGTGGTCCTCCCCGACGGTATTCCCAACAAAGGAAAGGTCCTCACGCAGATCAGCGCGTTCTGGTTCTCGCACCTCTCCTCCGTCGTCGGCAATCATGTGAAGAGCGTCGACGTGAACGACTTCCCGAAGCCCTTCAGCTCCCACCCCGAGATATTCGCGGGGCGCAGCATGCTGGTCCGCAAAACAAAACCTCTCCCCGTCGAATGTATCGTCCGCGGATATCTCTCCGGGAGCGGCTGGAACGATTACCGTGTCTCCCGGACGATCTGCGGGATCTCACTCCCGACGGGCCTGAAGGAATCCGACATCCTTCCCCAGCCGATCTTCACGCCGACCACGAAGGCCGAGGTCGGCGTCCATGACGAGAATATCACGTTCGAGCAGATGATCGATCTCGTGGGCGAGACGACGGCCCAACGCCTTCGGTCTCTCTCGCTGACNNGCGTCGTCTGGATCGACGAAGCGCTCACCCCTGATTCCTCCCGGTTCTGGCCGGTGGACCACTACCGCCCCGGCGGTGCGCAACCGAGCTTCGACAAACAGTTCGTCCGCGATTTCCTCCTCTCCATCAAATGGGACAAGAAACCTCCGGCCCCGCGCCTGCCGGAGGAGATCGTGACCACGACGTCGCGTAAATACGAAGACGCCCTGATCCGTCTTACGGGGAAGGGGGTGGCGTAACCGGCCCCCGTGTTCGATTCCGATCTGGCAAATCCCGGCAACGTGAGGTTCTTCATCGGGGGAGGACACCTCCGGTTCCTCAAGACCCTCCCGTGGAATATTCCGCGCGACGACCCGGACGGGGCAATCGGTTATCTTTCCTGAGTTGAGCCGCCATGCCTCTCACTCCTCATCAACAACGTGCCCTTGCGACGGACAGACACCTTGCCGTGACCGCGAATGCGGGCTCCGGCAAGACGCGCGTTCTCGTCGAGCGGTACCTTCGCCTCGTTGGCGCAGGGACCCCTCTCGAGGAGATCGTCGCCATCACGTTCACCGACAAGGCGGCGGGGGAACTGAAACGGAAGATCGCCGAGAGAGTGGCGGAGGCGCGGATCGGGGCGGCCACACCGGCCGAGGCGGTGCTGTGGGAAGGGGTGCGCGACAGGTTGTCGACGGCGTTCATCGGCACGATCCACTCGTTCTGCTCCCGCATTCTGCGCGAGTTCCCGGTGGAGGCCGGGATCGACGCATCGTTCACGATGCTCGAGTCGGTCGACACCGCAAGCGCCATACAGGATGCAATCGTCGGGACGTTGAGGGAGGCGCTCCGGCCGGAGGCTTCCCCTGCAGAGACGAACGATCTGTTCGCGCTGATGCGCGGCATGGGGAGAAAACAGATCCTTGACACCCTTGTCACCCTTGTCTCAAAGCGGGAGCTGTTTGAGAGGCTGGAGGGAGAGAAGGGAGTGTACCACCGGTCGGATGATGAGATCATCGCGTTCTGGCGTGAGACATTGGCGGCGGCGGCGAAGGAGGAGTTGAATTCCCCCTTGCTGCAACGCGACCTGACGGCGATTGTGCAGGCGTCGCAGGGGAAGGGGAAAGGAGAGGCAGAGAAGGAACTTCGGGCAATGACGGGGGGGGGAACGCTGGAGGCGAGGGCTGCGGCGTGCGCCCGGCTTCTCGGTCTCCTCTTTACAATCACTTTGTCGCTGCGCGCTTCGACGTACGGCAGGGGGAGAGACGGCGATGAGGTGCATGAAGAGGTGGAACGGATTGCCGGACGGTACGATGCGCTGAAGCTGCTCGTCGGCTTTTCGGCGGGCGGATTTCCGGAGGAGGCCCACCGGACACTCCTTCGCGCCGGCCGCACATTCCTTTCTCTCGCCCGTACGGCAGCGGATCGTTACGAACACGAGAAGGCCGGGAACGGGCGGATGGACTTCGACGACCTCCAGCTTGCCATGCGCCGGCTGCTGCGGAACGACGCTATCCGCGACCAGCTTTCCCGCAGGTTCCTGTACGTGATGGTGGATGAGTACCAGGATACCAGTACTCTTCAGTTCGATATTCTGCTCCCGCTTCTCGACCGCCTTGCCGCGGGAAACCTCTTCATTGTCGGCGACCCCAAGCAGTCCATTTACCGGTTCCGGGATGCGGATGTCCGCGTCTTCGAACGGACGCAATCGGCAATCGCCGAGGCGGCGGGAAAGGGCGCTATCGTTCCCCTGGGGGAGAGCTTCCGCCCGCTTCCTCACATCGCGGCGACGGTCAACCGGCTCTTCTCCCGGCTGATGCCGGCGTACGACCCGCTCGTGGTGGCGCGGGCCAACAACGATCCCGGACGGGTCGAATTGCTCCTTGCCGGCGGGAAGGTGGATGATCCTGAGCATGGCGAACCGGAACTGATCGCCCGGCGCATCCTCGGCCTCATCCGCGAAGGACAGGTTGTCTATGACGGCGAGGAACGGCCGCGCCCGATGTCGTTCCGCGATGTCGCACTCCTTCTGCGAAAACGGAACCAGCTCCAGTCGTTCGAGCAGGCGTTCATCCGGAACGGCGTCCCGTATCAGGTCAGCGGCGGGATAGGGTTCTACCAGACGCAGGACGTCCTCGACCTGATGAACTACCTCTCGTTCCTTCTCTCGCCAGGGGACGATGTGGCGCTGGCGGGGATCCTCCGTTCTCCTTTCTTTGCAGTGTCGGATGTGGAGCTGTTCCAGCTTGTTCAGGGGCGGCAGGAGGGGTCGCTGTGGGATATCCTGTCCACAGGAAGAGGAGCCGGCGGCAGGATCCAGTCTCTCTCCCACGCGACGGCCGTCCTCACGGAAGATCTCATCGTCGGTCCCCGCATCCCCGTCCCCGAACTCCTCGCCCGTATCATGCAACGGACGCGCATCGCCGGCGGTCTGGCGGGGACGATAAGGGGGGAACAGGCGCTTGCCAATCTCGACAAGCTTCGGGTCATGGCCCGCACCTTCGAGGCACAGGGCTTCATGAACCTGTTCGATTTCGTGGCGCGCCTCCGGCGCCTGATGGAAGAAGAGGAGAAGGAAGGACAGGCGGCGATCGAATCGCAGACCGATGCAGTGCAGGTGATGACCGTCCATGCGGCCAAAGGGCTCGAGTTCCCCGTCGTCGTCGTCCCCCGGCTCCATGCCCCGGCACCGCGGATCCGTGCACCATTCATCGACGACGAACTCGGCATTGGGTTCCGCCCGGAAGAGAGCGAAGAAGCGATGCCCCCCATCGCCGCTTTCATGAGGGAGCGGGAGACTGGGAGGCAGCGTGACGAGGAACAGCGCATTTTTTACGTTGCCTGCACGCGCGCGCGTGATGTGCTCATTCTCTCTGCGGAAGAGAAAGCGCAACGGGGGGAGGGGGACTGGCTGCGGTGGTGGAGAGGTGCGTTCCCCGACTCTGCTGCGGGGGAGATGTGGACAGACGAGTCGCTTTCGTTCTTTCGTGCGCACAACGGGAGCGGAGAACGTATCGTGCTTCCCCACCGGCTGACAATCCACGTGATCCGCTCGATCGATGCGCTCCCGCCGCCGCCGGCTGCGGTGCCGTTGCGTGCAGCCCTTCCCAATTTACTGATCGATCCACTCCACTCAGAGTCCACGGGAGAGATCTTCTCCGCCAGCAAGATCCGCACGTATTGTGAGTGTCCCTCGAAGTACTACCATCAGCATGTCCTCGGCTACCCACTCGGGGCGGGACCCTTTGCAGAGGGGGAGGATGATGAACGGAAGGATGTGGAATATCCCGCAGAACTTCGGGGGAGGGTGTTCCACGCGGTGATGGAACAGGTCGACCGGCTTGTCGGCGGCGAAGCTTCGGTTGACGCTGCGGTCCGCGCGGCCATGACGCATGAACTTCTGCCGCGAACGGATTCCGCGGAACGTCTCGCCGCGGACGTGGCTTCTCTCGTCAAGAATGTCCTGGCCTCGCCGGTCTGGAAGGAAATCGCCCGGGGGACAGATGTGAAGACGGAGTATTCGATCTCGGCAACGCTTGGCATAGACTACGTCACAGGGACGCTCGACCGGCTCTTTAGAGATGCCGATGGGCTGTGGACGGTGCTGGATTACAAGACCGATGCCTTGACCCCGGCGACAGTGAACGCGAGAGCGGAGGTGTACTGGCCGCAGTTGCGTTTCTATGCCGTGATGGTCGGACGGCTGCACCGACCGCCTTCCATAAAGATGCGCATCCTCTTTGCTTCCCTCCCCGATCTTCCTCTTGTCAAAGAGATATCGGCGGCCGAATTGCTCAACGCGGAAGCGGAGATCGGCATTGTCATCGGACGGATCAAGGCGGGGGAATTCGCGCCTCCCCAACAGCCGTGCCGGGACTGCCCTTTCCTTCCCAACGGCTGCAAGAAGTGAAGCGTGCCTGCCGCCAGTTCCTATCTCTTCCAATATGATTTCCAGCGACTTAACGCAATAAGTGACGTAAATTCCGTAACCATTTGGCGGCTATTGCTTTTTGATATGGTTCTTTCTACATAACAGGCATTCCGAGCATCCTGCCCCCCCATGGCGTGGGGCAAACGGCAGCCACGCCGTCAGTAAGGCCAGGTTCCTCACCAACCACCTTTGAATCCGATGGATCCCCAATTCCGCTACAAGAACATACTTGAAAGCATCACCGGCGGCTTCTTTGCGCTCGACAGCGAGTTCTGCATCACCTATTGGAACAAGGCGGCGGAAATGGGGACGGGACTGACCTCACTGGAAGTGCTTGGCAAGAATGTGTTCGAGGTGTTCCCGAATGCGAAGGAGGCGGAGCTGGGGGAGAAGTACCGGATTGCGATGGCGACCCGGACGTTCCAGAGCATCGAGACTTCGTATAAGGATGACCGGTTCGAGGCGTGGTACGATTTCCGCATCTACCCGACCGAGAATGGATTGTCGGTCTTTCTGCAGGACATTACGGAAAAGAAAACCGAGGAGCGGCGGAAGGAGATCATGGTGGAGATCTCCCATGCCATCAACACGTCGCGCCATCTGGACGAATTGTGCATCCGCGCTGCGGAAAAGATCGCGCTGCTGTTCGATATCCCCTCGCATCTCGTCTGCGTCTATCTCTACGATCCGCGTGGGAACGAGATCCGTCTTGTCGCTCCGGCCCTGATCGAAGTGGATTTCCCGCCGGACGTCGTGCACCAGCGCGTTGCTGCCGATGCGCCGCACCCGGCGGCGCGCGTTGCCGCCATGCTCGGACCGATCGTCACCGAAAGAATCGCCGAAGGCACCGTGGGTCCGCTCTTTCCGGAGGAAATCGCCTCCCTTCACGTGAAGACCCTCGTTGTCATTCCTCTCCTCGTCCAGGGAGAGGTGCAGGGGGTCCTCGAGTTCTATTCCATCAAACAACAGGGGTTCATCGGGCAGGACCTTGATCTGCTCTCGGTAGTTGCGAACGATCTTGCCGGCGGCATGAGCCGGAAGCGGCTTGTGGACGAGCTCCGGACGAAGAACATCGAACTCGAGTCCCAAACGCAAAAAACCGTCGAAGCGAGCGACACGCTCAAGAAATTCCTTGCGACGTTCAGCCACGAGCTCCGATCGCCGCTCAATTCCATCATCGGATTTTCGGAACTGCTGACGAAACAACTGGACGGCCTTCCTCCCGAAACCGTGCAGGAATTCATGAAGAACATCACCACGAGCGGACGGCACCTCCAGCAGATTATCAACGACATCCTCGACCTGTCGAAAATCGAGGCGGGGAAGATGGATCTGCACATTGCCAGTTATCCGATTTCGTATTTCGAAGAGGGCGTGCGGGGTGTCCTTGCCGCCGCGATTGCCGCGAAGAATATTCGCCTGGAATTCACCTTCGCCGCCGATATTGAAGAGCTTGTGGTTGACCAGACCCGGTTCAAGCAGATCCTGATCAACCTCGTCTCCAATGCCGTGAAGTTCAGCCATCCCGGTGGGACGGTCCGTGTGACGTCGCAGCGGGTGGACAACGATCTCCGGTTCACGGTCGAAGACGAAGGGATCGGCATGCGATCGGAGGACATGACCTCGCTGTTCAAGCCATTCAAGCAGGCCGACAACGGCCGCGAGATGAACCACGAGGGGATCGGTCTCGGCCTGGCCATCACGAAGAAATTGGTCGAACTGCACGGCGGGTCCATCTGGGCGGAAAGCGAAGTGGGGCGCGGGACGACCATCGCTTTCACAATACCGTTGATCGTTGACGCCGGCTCGGAACGAATGATGCAGGCGGGGATGCTTCTGGAAACGCTGCAGCGGGAAAACCGGTCGCGGACATCGGGGGACAAACCCCTTGCCCTTATTATAGAGGATGGACCGCAGGCAGCCGAGCTTCTGAAGCTCTACATCGAATCAGCGGGTTATCGGGTCGAGATCGCCCGCAACGGCGTCGATGCGCTCGACATGGCCAAGACCCTCCACCCTAATGTCATCACGCTCGACTTGATGTTGCCGACAAAGGACGGCTGGCAAGTGCTGAAGGAACTGAAACGCCACCCTCTCTGCAAACAAATACCGGTCATTATCGTCTCGATCCTGGATGAGAAGAACCTGGGTTTCAGTCTGGGCGCTGTTGACTACTTCGTGAAGCCCGTCAACCGCGATGATCTCGTCCAGGCGTTGGACCGGGTCCACCTCCTCCCCCGCACCGACCGGCAGTCTCCTTCGGTTCTTGTCATCGACGACGATCGTGCCGCCGTCGATCTGATTCAGGTGATCCTGGAAAATGAGGGCTACCGCGTTTTTAAGGCGTTTCAGGGGAAGGAAGGGGTGGAAATGGCCACCCGGGAGCACCCCGATCTGATCATCCTTGACCTCATTATGCCCGATGTATCAGGATTCAACGTTGCCTACCAGCTCAAACAGATCCCTGCGACGCGGGGGATTCCGATCATCATCCTCACGTCGATGGACATCGACGAAGAAACCCAGGAGCGCCTGGGGGCGCATGTCACGAGTCTCATGAGCAAAGGGTCCTTTACGAAGAAGGACCTCCTTCGGGAAATCGGCAACATCGAGAGTGCCCGCTGGCATTGATGCCAGGGGGCACCCCCCCCGCACCATCCCCTTGTTGACACCCTCCTGCGATTCCTGTATATTAAAAATTCACATTGACAACGGCTCCCCATGGCCACTCATGAATCTGTTGATGCGGAAGTCCAGCTTGAACGGCTGAAAACCGGCATCCGGGACCTTGCCCACGACATCAGCAATCCGCTTGGTGTGCTGCGCATGGCTGCGTATTATCTCGAGCACGGCAATCCCGAGAAGGAGAAGCAATCTCACTACTATGCCATGATTACTCAGACCGTGGATAAGGTCGAAGCCGGCCTGAAGAAGCTGAGGGCATTGGGCGACAATCCCATGTTGGACGTCCGCGGCGGCCCCGATTCCGAGGGGGAAAAGAAGTGAGGTTACGGCAATGATGCGGTTTGCTGCGCTCTCCCTGGTTCTCGTCTCCCTGATGACAGCGGGATGCGGCCGGGAGAAGAAACTCACCAGCACGTCGCCCGAAGCGATCGCAGTGTACACCGAGGGAGTGGGACTGTGGGAGAAGTTCTATTACCCGGAGGCAAAGGCCGCGTTCGAAAAAGCGCTTGCCGCCGATTCAACGTTTGCCATGGCCTGGTGCCGGCTTGCCCTCGTTGAGGCGGCTTCCCAGGACATCCCGGACGCGCAACTTGCGATACGGAAAGCCCTCCTCTTCTCGGCCGACGCCACGCGCCGTGAGCAGCTCTTCATCCGGATGTGGGGGAAGCGGATCGACTTCAAGAACGAAGAAGCTGCCACCCTCGCCGATTCCCTCCTGGCGCTCTATCCGGATGAAAAAGAAGCCTACCTCTTCCGCGGAAACCTCTACGAAGAGATTGACGAAGACTACGACGCAGCCCTCCGTTTCTACCGGAAGGCGGTGGCGGCGGATTCCGGCTATGCCCAGGCGGTGATGTCGCTCGGCTACGCCTATTCCAATCTCGGCGACCAGCCGCGGGCAGTGGAGCAGATGCAACATTACATTGACCTGGCACCCAATGCGGCGGACCCGCGCGCCAGCTATGGCGATCTTCTCCTCCGCGCCGGCCGGTACGATGAGGCGCTCGATCAATACCGCCAGTCGCTGCAACTGAAGTCTGATTACTGGTACTCGATCAGGCAGATCGGACTGGTCCACGCCATCCTCGGACGGCTCCGCCTGTCGGAGGAAGAGACGCACAAAGGTCTCGCGCTGCTCCCCCCCAGCCATCAGATCGAGGCGGTTCGGCTTGCCGCTGATGCGTCGCTCGATCTCGACAGGAACGACGATGCCGCGGCTGCAAAGAAGTTCCGCGAAGCCCTCGTGATCGATACGACCAATGGAACTGCCGCCTATGGCCTCGTCCGGGCACTTGCCCGACAGAAGGAATTTGGCGCAGCACGGGATCTGTTGCTGCGTATCCATGCTGAGCTGCACCAAAGGAATCTTCTCCACGCGCCCGCCATGCTCGACTACCATCTGGCCCGGGCGCTTGTCCTCACGGCGGAGAGGAATCTCGACGAAGCGCGCGAGGCGTGCGACAGCGCCCTCCAGTATTCGACCCCACTGACCCGCCCTTCCATCTACCGTCAGATCGCTGAAATTGCCTCGGCACGGGGGGACGATGAGGCCGCCCTGGAGGCGTGCGAGGAAGCCCTCAGCGTGAATCCCAATTCTCCCAGAATCCTCCTCACGCTGACGAAGGTGTACCACATGAAAGGGGACAGCCGTTTGACGGCCGAAATTGGGAACCGACTCCTGGGTCTCTGGAGTGGAGCGGATCCGGATTTTGCACCCCTGAAAGAGCTCCGGCGAATTCTCAGGACGACCCCTCCGGCATGACCTCCGCTTCGTCCTGATTCCGATTCACACCCTGACGCAACAAGGAAACTTTCTCCATGGGCTTTAACTGCGGCATTGTCGGACTCCCGAACGTGGGGAAATCCACGCTCTTTAATGCCATCACCGCTGCCGGCGCCGAGGCGTCCAACTACCCTTTCTGCACCATCGATCCGAACGTGGGCATCGTGGCCGTTCCCGACACTCGCGTGGACGCATTGGTAGCGATGTACGTCCCCCCGAAGATCGTTGCGTCGATCATCGAGTTCGTTGACATTGCCGGACTCGTGAAGGGAGCGAGCAAGGGGGAAGGCCTTGGGAACCAGTTCCTTTCGCACATCAGGGATGTGGACGCCATCGCCCACGTTGTCCGCTGCTTCGATGACCCGAATGTCATCCACGTGGACGGGAGTGTCGACCCGAAGCGGGACATCGAGGTCGTTGAGGCGGAGCTGATCTTCAAGGACCTCGACACGGTCGAACGGAAGCTCGGCGAGGCTCAGAAGAAGGCGAAGGCGGGGGAGAAGCGACTCAAAGACGAAGCCGGTCTCCTGGAACGAGTCAGGGATCACTTGTTGGGAGGCCGCCTTGTCCGGTACATCGCGATTCAAGGAGAAGAGGAGAAACTCTGGCTTCGAGATCTGCACCTCCTCACGAACAAACCGGTGATGTACGTCTGCAATGTCCATGAAAAGGACCTGCTCACGGAGAATGAGTATGTTCGGCAGGTCCGACTGGCGGCGGAAAAGGAAGGGGCACGCGTGGTGACAGTATGCGCAGCCGTGGAAGCCGAAGTTGCCGAGCTTCCCCCGGCCGAACGCCAGGGTTTCTTGGAGAGTCTCGGACTGAAGGAATCGGGGCTGACGAAGGTGGTCCATGAGGGGTACTCCCTGTTGAATCTGATCACCTTCTTCACAGCCGGTCCGAAGGAAGTCCATGCCTGGACCATCCCGGTCGGCACCAGGGCCCCTGGGGCCGCAGGGGTTATCCATTCGGACTTCGAAAAGGGGTTCATACGGGCCGAGATCATGAAATTTGAGGATCTTCACCGCCTCGGGACAGAGCAGGCGGTCAAGGACGCAGGATTACTGCATATTGAGGGGAAGGAGTATGTTATGGAGGACGGCGACATCGTCCATTTCCGGTTCAACGTCTGAAGCGACGCCCCAGCCGCCGAAAACGTGGTTGAGATTCACGGTTGCGTGTCGTACCTTGTCCCAGCAGTCCCATCTGACCCCCCTGCCGGCCGGCAGACCCCTTAATCCGGCGGGGTTCCCGTTCATTTTCTCACGAGCGTTGTACCACACACGGTCTTCACCCGCACTATCTTCATCCACCCACATGCAGGAGTCAGTATGACGCGTGTACAACTCTTCGCCGGAGTGCTAACCGCTACGCTCTTCCTGGCGAACCACACCCTTGCCGGCGGGTTCCAGCTCAATGAGCATGGGGCCCGTGCCATGGCGCAGGGAGGAGCTTTTGCTGCGCGAGCAAGCGACGGTTCCGCCATCTATTTCAATCCGGCAGGCCTCGGCTTCCAGTCGGACGCTTCGGTCTATGCCGGAATCACGACCATCTCGCCGACCATCAGCTTCTACGGTCCCGTGGAAAGCGACCCCGGGGTGAAGACCTCGATGGTGTCCCAGACCTTCACACCTTTCAACGTGTATCTCGTGGCGCCGGTGACCGACCGGCTCGTGGTCGGGATCGGAGCGTACAATCCGTTCGGTCTCGGGACGGAGTGGCCAAATGGTTGGGCCGGACGGTTCCTCACCACGAAGGTCGACCTGAAAACGTACTTCGTGACGCCCACGGCATCCTATCGCCTCACGGATCAACTCTCGATCGGCGCGGGGCTCAACTACGTGATGGGAAGCGTCATGCTCGGGCAGGACCTGGCAGTGAGCAGCGTCGATCTCCCCACATCCCCGCATGTGTCGGTTTCCATGCACGCGACAGGAGTCGGGTACAATGTCGGTCTTCTGTATAAACCGCTGGACGTTCTCTCCGTTGGCGCTTCCTACCGGGGTTCCGTGAAGCTGGACGCCAAGGGGAACGTTTCCTTCAATCCCGACTACGCAGCGCTGGCGCTCCCGACGGGCGGGGTAAACACAACGATCAAGCTGCCCGCAACAGGGTTCGTCGGCGTTGCCTGGACCCCGATGAAGGACCTTCAGGTGGAGGCCGACTACCAGTTTATCGGATGGTCGTCGTACGACCAGTTGACCCTTCACTTCGCTGCGGACAACTCGGAAACCGTCGCGCCGAAGAACTACCAAGACACCTACATGCTCCGCGTCGGCGGCGAGTACACCATGGACGCGTTCCATTTCCGCGCCGGCTATGTCTACGATCATTCTCCGGTCAAGACGGAATACGTCGATCCGCTGCTGCCCGATGCCAACCGCAACGGTGTCTCTCTCGGACTCGGCTACGACATTACGAGTCACCTGAGTGTCGATGCTGCGTATTTCTACCTCAAGTTTGATCAGCGCGTTGCCGTGAACACGATCCCGCAGACCAGTTTCGACGGGACATACACGAGTCACGCCCATCTTGCCAGCGTTGATTTTGGCTACCGGTTTTGACGAACTCATCACACACATGAGCGGAGCGTGAAACAATGAATGCATGGAAAACCACAGCGGTTGCGGTCGTTGCCTTCGTGCTGGTCTTCTTTGGGGGGTGCACGGACAACGGACCGGGGGTATTCGCCCCGAGTCTCGGGAGCAAGACCGTGACGAAATATGTTGCCATCGGCAACAGTCTTACCGCCGGCTATCAATCCAACGGCTTGTACCAGTCGGCGCAGATCTACAGCTATCCGAACCTCATCGCCGGTCAGCTCAAGTTGGCGGGTGCGACTCTTGGAACGTTCGAGCAGCCGCTCTATTCCGACCCGGGGACGCCGGGTGCGGACGGCAAGGCATCGCGGTACGAGATCATCAGCCTCGTGGGTCCCGTCATCGGTCCGAGGGGACTCGCACCGGGATCGCCCTTGAATCTGAGTCTGGCACGTCCGTACGATAACCTCGGCATTCCGGGGGCGGTGATTTTTGATTTTCTCGACTCTGCCAGCTTTGCTTCAAAGGCCGTACCGCCGCGGAGCAACCCTTTGTTCGCGCTTATCCTGCGGAGTGCCGCGTTGGGGAATAGTGTCTTTGCCCAGGCCAAAGCGCTCCATCCCGATCTCGTGACGTTCTGGCTTGGGAACAATGATGTTCTGGGTTATGCGACGAGCGGGGGGGTGTCGCCTGCGGCCCCCACGTCACTGGCAGCTTTTACCTACCTGTACAGCCAGGCCGTTGACTCGCTTCGTGCTGCACTTCCGAATGCGAGCATTGTGGTTGCCAACATTCCCGATGTCACGACCATAGCGTTCTTTACGACGCTTGGTCCTCATATTGCGGCTGCGGTTGCCGCGAGCGGTGCCCCCTTCAGGTATCAGAAGCACGGTGAAACGGGTGTGGCGAGCGGTAACACGACGTTCACCGAAGCGACCCCGCCCCTCATCTGTCTGACCGGTTCCGCGTATGCGCCACTGCTCGGACAGCCGACAGGGAAATGGTACCGCGACAAGGGGTACCCATCGCTTCCGGCGGGGATCGATACGACGAAGCCCTTTGGTTTCCATCCGCAAAATCCGTGGCCGGATGCGCTCGTGCTCGACGCAGATGAGCAGGCGGTTGCCGCCACCGCAGTTGCGGGTTTCAACAGTGCAATCGCCACTGCCGCGCAGGCAAAGAATGCTGTTGTTGTTGACATCAATGCGTTCTTTGCGGGGGTGAAAGCGAATGGGTACTTCTGGGCGGGTGAAGAATTCACGTCGGAATATGTCAAGGGCGGGCTCTTTAGTCTTGACGGCGTCCATCCCTCATCGCGCGGGTCAGGAGTGCTTGCCAACCAATTCATCAAGAAGATGAACGAGCGGCTGGGCACAAAGCTGTCGTATGTGGACATCAGTGCCCTCCCCGGAATTCCGGCGGGTCTGTCGAAAGAAGGGAACGCGATTCCCATCATTCCTCCCGAAGCTTTCCAGGAGCTCGAACTCCTCTGGGGTTCCCGCTGATCGACTACAAAGAAAAAGGCCACCGCGAGGTGGCCTTTTTTATGTCATGCATAAGACGGGATATCGTTCAGGTGTTCATCCCAAGCCGCTTCTTCGCCTCGGCGGACATCCGGGCCGGGGACCACGACGGTTCCCAGACGATCCGGACATCAGCTTCCTTGACGCCGGGGACTTTCAATATACGGTTGCGAACGTTTTGGGAGATCATGCCGCTCATGCCGCAGCCGGGTGTCGTGAGAGTCATCTTGACACCGACCCAATCATTGATGATTTTCACATCGTAGATCAATCCAAGATCCACGAGGTTTACCGGGATCTCAGGGTCATAGCACTCCTTTAGTGCCTCATACACCTGTTCACTCGTGATTACCGCAGTGTGCTGTTCTTCCATGTCCCATCCTCCGGGCTTTTTCTCAATGAAGAAAGATACGGGAATTGCGAAGGAGATTCAAGGTTCTTTGCGGGAAAGGGTGGAGCTCCCTTTCCCCCCGACGGCTTGCCCACATTCGCAGTCCGCTCCGCAGGCGCCGTTCTTCGCACGCCGGATCCGGAGGATCTGCCGGCGGAGGAGCAGAAGAGCGGCCAGCACAACGACCAGAAGCGCTGCAATTTGCTGCCAGTCCACTTTTGTTACCCTCCTATCCCCAGCGCTAACCCTGCTCTGTACACCATGAACGTGACCGTGTACGCCAATGCAGTCATATATCCGATCTGAAACAGGGGCCATTTCCAGCCGTTTGTTTCCCTGCGCATCACAGCGACGGTGGAAAAGCATTGCATCGCCAGCACGTAGTACACCATGATACAGATGCCCGTGAGCGCGGTGTACGTCGGACGGCCATCGGCCGTTCTTTCACCCCGCAGTTTCGCGGCGAGGGATGTGTTCCCGCCGTCCGCCGACTCGTCCTGGATGCCATAGATTGTCCCCATGGTGCTGACAAACACTTCTCGCTGGATCAGGGAAGCGACGAGACCGACGCCGATCTTCCAATCGAATCCCAGTGGACGGATGACCGGTTCCAGGAGTCTTCCCGCCTGCCCGACGTAGCTGTGGTTCAGCCGGTCCACGGCCGTGCCCCCTTCGGTCTTTGGGTACGTTGCCAGAAACCAGAGAACGATGGAAGCTCCAAGAATCACCGTCCCGGCCCTCTTGAGAAATGCCCAGGCCCGTTCCCACATCAACAGAAGGATGGAACGGAGCGATGGGATCTTGTAGGGGGGGAGTTCGATGATGAAGGCGGGGGGGCCCGACTTCAGAAGTGTCTTTTTCAATGCCCATGCAGTGCCGAGTGCCATGATCAGCCCCAACAGATACATCGAGAGCATCGTGATGGCGGGAAGGGAGGCGAAGCCGCCGATCATGACAGGGGGTATGAACGCCGCGATCATCAAGGCGTACACAGGGAGCCGCGCGCTGCAACTGATGAGAGGTGCAACGAGCATCGTTGCGAGACGGTCGCGCGGATTGTCGATCGTCCGCGTTGCCATGATTCCGGGGACTGCGCATGCAAATGAACTCAAAAGGGGGATGAACGATTTCCCATGGAGACCCACCCTGCTCATCAGCTTGTCCATAATGAGAGCGGCCCGTGCCATGTAGCCCGTATCTTCAAGAAGACCGAGGAACAGGAAGAGAAACATGATCTGCGGAAGGAATGTCACTACCGCGGCCACCCCTCCGATTCCCCCCTTGATGATGAGGTCGCGCAACTCACCCGGGGGCATAGCTTGTCCCACGGCCTGGCCGAGCCCCGCGAAGCTATTGCCAATCCATTCCATCGGCAGCGCCGCCCACGAGAACATTGCCTGNNCCGGCACAAATGGAACGGATCCAGGCGTATCGGGACTCCACGAAAACGGAGTGACGGCTGAACCCGAGGAAATCCAGTTTCTCGTGGGCTCCGCGCACGTGCGCCAGGACGTCCGGGCCGTAGCGTTCCATCATGTCGACCTTCGCAGTGTCGGCCGCAAGAAGGTTCATGGCCTCAAGAAGGGCGGCGGGATGCGATGGTCCGTTTGCATGATGGAGGATGCGAGCAAGCTCCTCGGTTTCACGCTCCACGGGCTCGGGGAGTTCCCACAGACGCCGCCAGGCCTGCCGCCGGTCACGCGAGATCCCTCCTGCATAGAGCGCATGCCGCAGTTCGCTGATTCCGATCCCCTTGCTGGCAACCGTCGGGATGACCGGCACGCCCAGGCTGCGGGACAACGACGGAATGTCGATCGACATCCCCGACCGTTCGGCCAGGTCGACCATGTTGAGCGCAACGACGACCGGAATGTCGGCGTCGATGATCTGGCTGACGAGGTACAGGTTCCGTTCCAGATGGCTGGCGTCAACGACGCAGAGGACCAGGTTCGGGCGCGGGGTATGGGCGGCATTGCCGAGGATGATGTCGGTTGCCAACTGCTCATCGGGGGAGCCGGGGTTCAGACTATACGTGCCGGGGAGGTCGAGGATGGGGACGTCAGATCCGTCCTCCAGGCGCAGGCGCCCTTCCTTCCGCTCCACGGTGACGCCGGGGTAGTTACCGACCTTCTGGCGAAGGCCGGTGAGACTGTTGAACAGTGTTGTCTTGCCGCAGTTCGGGTTTCCGGCAACAGCAATCATTGTGGGCATCATTTCCCTGCCATGCCCGTGCCTTTCCCTCCACCCCCTCCATTGCCGTAATGCGTGACGCCGAAAAGACCGTCCGATTCGCCCCGTGTGGTTCATTCAAGGTAACTGACGACGATCCCTCGGGCGAGACCGGTATCGAGCCCCACGCGGGAATTTCGGATCTCACAAATAATGTTGCCGTAGCCGTGTGTCACACAACGGACCACCTCGTTCTCGCAAAAACCCAGTTCGCGGAGGCGGGTAGATACGTCGGGACGCGAATTCAACCGGCGGATCCGGACGGAGGCGCCTATAGGGATGTCACCCAATGTCAACGTTGAGCGTGCACTCATTGATTTCTCATGGTTTCTTGCTGCATTTCGAGCAGGTGCCGAAGACCTGCAGGGAGGAGCTTTGCGGGGAGAAGTTCTTTTCACTGCATACTTCGTCCTGTATCTTCTCCAGACGGTCGCTGACGAATTCGATGATGTCGCCGCATTCCAGACAGATGAGATGGTGGTGGCGGGGGCGGCCAAATGCCTTCTCGTATCGCGACGTGTTCTCAGCGAACCGGTATTTGGACACGAGACCGCAATCTTGCAGGAGGTCAAGCGTATTATAGACGGTCGCCTTCGAGACCTTGATCCCCTTGGTAATCATCCGGTAGTACAGCGCCTCGGCATCGAAATGCCCTTGGCTCTGCAATACCGCATCAAGAACGGCAAAGCGCTCGGAAGTCGCGCGGAGCTTCCCCTTCGAGCGCAAGTACCGGGTCAACGTCTCGTGTGCCGCTTCAACGTCCATCTTCTGCCTTCTTTAGAATTAGTCCAAATAAATATACAGACAAAGAACCTCGTTGTCAAGCCGTGTTTCAAGCTCTTTTTGAAGTGTGCTACAGGACAAAGAGGAGCATTTTCAGATCTTCAAAAATGGAGAGAATTCGCTTGCTTTTTTGTGAGAATTCCGCCTATATTGCGCCACATGCAGTTAGAAGGTTCCCCTGATACTGTATCTGAATGAAGCACCACAAGAGTAAATTCCTGAGAGGGAGGCCCATCGTTCCCGCTCCGATTCCGAAGAGAATCTCGGTGGAAGCGCTTGTGGACTCCTATTTTCAGGCCTACAATGCGGGGCGTTTGCGCGAGGCGTGCCAGCTCTATGCAAAAAAGATGCTGGAACCAAACGTCACCGTCGGCATGAGTTTGACTGGCGCGTTGACCCCTGCCGGTTTGGGCGGATCGTGCGTCGTGCCGCTCATAAAAAACGGGTTTGTCGACTGGATTGTCAGCACAGGGGCAAACCTGTATCACGACACCCATTTCTCCATCGGCAAATCGCTCCATCAGGGGAGTCCGTTTCTGGACGACAGACTCCTCCGAAAAGAGGGGGTCATCCGGATCTACGACATTCTTTTCGATTACAGCGTCCTTTTGGACACCGACGAATTCTTCCGTTCGGTCATCCGGAACGAGGAATTCCAAAAGGAAATGGGGACTGCCGAATTGCACCATCTTCTTGGTAGATATGTGGCGGAAAGAGAGAAGGTGCTCGGCATCCGAAATAGCAGCGTGCTGGCGACCGCGTACCGATGCGGTGTTCCGGTCTATACCTCATCGCCGGGTGACAGCTCTATTGGGATGAATATCGCGGAAATTGAGCTCTCCGGCTATGCGACGCGGATCGACCCTCTCCTTGATGTCAATGAGACGGCAGCGATCGTTCTCGACGCAAAGAGGAAGGGAGGATTGAGCGGGCTGCTGATCTTTGGTGGAGGTTCGCCGAAGAACTTCATGCTGCAGACCGAGCCGCAGATTCAGGAAGTGCTCAAGATCAAGGAAAAGGGGCACGACTTCTTCCTCCAGATCACCGATGCGCGGCCGGATACGGGAGGACTTTCCGGCGCTACGCCGTCGGAGGCGGTAAGCTGGGGGAAGGTCGACCCGGAGAAGCTCCCTGACACTGTTGTGGCATATCTGGATTCCACCGTGGCCATGCCGATTCTGACATCGTATGTGTTGACAAAGCGACGGCCCCGAAAGCTGAAACGGCTGTACGATCGACGCAAGGAAATGGTCGATGTGCTGCGCCGTGAGTATGTGAAGACATTGCGACGCAAATGAAAATGAGACCAAGCTGACAGGCAGACCGCCGGACATGTGTCGGGCACAAACCCGCATTCTGCGGGTAAACGTCAGGTAGGCAATCCATAACCAGAAGGAGGGCTATCGATGAGCAAGCTTCAGGAATTGAAAGACCTGGTGGTTTCGTTCGAGAAGGACTTCGTGAAGTTCTATGAAAAGGGAAACAAGTCGGCAGGGACCCGGGTCCGGAAGAACATGAACGAACTGAAGAAAAAGGCCCAGGAGATCCGAAAAGAGGTCCAGGAAATCAAGGCCCAGGCGAAGACGCCCGAAAAGGGAGAGTGAGCATTCTCTTCCCGAAAGGGTTTAAGAAGGGAGACATGTTCCTCGTGACTCGGGTGGGATGGTCGATGAGAGGACGTGTCTCCCGTGCTTTCAGAGCGATCATTTGTTCCGGCTGAACTCTCGTTCCCTTCACTCCTGCCGTCGGACATGCGCGCACTCCAACGATTATCTCCCTCCGCTGCAATCCTGGCAGCGGCATTGCTGGTGGGAGTCATTACCTTCATGGTCTTCAGCCCCGCCTTGCGAAATGACTTCATTGGCTGGGACGACAACCTGTATGTGACAGAAAGCCCTTTCAGCATCCCCCTTTCGGCGGCGGCGGTGGGGATGATGTTTTCGCGGTTCTATTTCCTTTCCTACACGCCGCTCACCCACCTGTCCCACGCCATCGACTACGCGGTGTGGGGGTTGGATCCCCGCGGGCATCACCTGACGAATATTCTCCTCCACTCCGGAAACGCGGTCCTTGTCTTTTTTGTCATGCTGGCGATCATCCGGATGCGGCAAGCCGACAGGCCGGAGGGGGGGCGACTCGCCGGGAGCTCCTTTCCGGCCGTTCTCTGGGGATGCCTGATTGCCGGACTCTTCTTCTCCCTGCAACCGCTCCGGGTGGAATCCGTCGCCTGTGCATCCAGCAGGAAGGACCTTCTGAGCGCTTTCTTTTCCTTCGGAACGGTCCTTCTCTATCTCCGCTACGCTTCCCGACGTGGACACACTCCTGCACGTCGGTCGTATCTCCTGTCGCTGCTTCTCTTCGCAGCGGCCATTCTCTCGAAGGGGTCGGTGGTGATGATCCCCGGGGTTCTGCTCCTTCTCGATCTCGCTGTGGAAAGGGAAGTCAGGAGCTGGAGATGGCTTCTCCTCCGACTGTGGGAAAAGGCCCCCTTTTTCATCATAGCCGCCGCAGGGGCGTACGTTTCGTACCGCGCGTCTATCAGCGATGACATGGACCTTGTTCTGTCTGCACAGTCGCATATCAACAGATTGGAACTCGGGTCCTACAATCTTGGCTTCTACCTGGTCAAAACGGTTTGGCCATTCCGGTTTGCGGCCGTCTATGACTATCCCGGCCGCGTTGCCTCCATTTTAGTCTCGTCTGTCCCCGTTGCGGTGACGGTGCTTTGTTGCATCGGGTTGTTTCGCGGAAAGAGAGGGCCGCTCCTTGGCTGGATGGCGTACCTCCTCCTCATTCTCCCAATGGCGGGATTTGTGATGATGTCAATACAACTCACCGCTAACAGGTACGCGTACCTTGCCACCGTTCCTTTCGCAATCATGGTGGGTGGTGCATTGACCGGCTTCCTCGTTTCCCATCCCGCTTCCGCCCGGAGGATGTGGGGTGGGATCGCCATCGGGTGTGCGTGTGCGTGGTGCGCGTTCCTTGCAGTCCTCGTGGTCCGCGATATTCCCGAATGGCGCGATAGGGAGACGGTGTGGATCCGGGCGCTTGATGTTAGTCCGACTCACCCTCTTTCGTATGCCGAGATGGGTGAATACCTGCAGGATAAGGGCTCCTTCCGGGAATCCATTCCATACTACCAGCATGCGCTGGAACTTTCGCCCGATCACCCCGGAACGCTGAACAGTCTCGGGACGGCATTCCTTGGGATGGGGGACACCGTGAGCGCGGAGAGGATCTTCAGGGCGACGATCGCTCTCTCTCCCAAGCGCGCTGCGACGTACAACAATCTTGGGAATCTGAAACTTGCACAGGGAAAGATTGACACAGCACTTGCGTTGTACCGGAAGGCGTTGGAGAGAGAACCGACGTCGTATGCATTGCCGTACAATATCGGCCATGCTCTCATGTTGCAGGGGAGGTCTCGCGAGGCCCTTGCGATGCTGCAGCAGTCGTTGGCGCTCAATCCGAATCTGGGAAATGCGTACTATCTCATCGGCTTGATCGAGGGGAAACAGCTCCGTGAGGAGAAGGGAGCGTTGGAAGCATTCAAGCGTGCAGCGGTCTTGGGGCAGATGGATGCGCAGAAGGTTCTTCTTGACCGGGGAGAAGTCTGGTAGGAGTGACTCCTTGCCTGCCGGGAGCACACGGCGCACGTTCGGGGTTCGAAAGGTCGAAGCAGCAGCCGATCAAGAGTGCCGCGGCATAAACATCGAACCCGCCTTGCGGCGGGTTCGGGATGACTCTCAGGTTTGTTCAGCCAACGTCCGCTGTGCGCGGCGGACGGCTTTCACCTTCTTCATCCTTTTCTTGACGGAGGGTTTCGTAAAATAGGCGCGCTTCTTGAACTCCTTGAGAATGCCGGAGCGCTCGTATTTCTTCTTGAAACGCTTGATGGCGCGGTCAATGGGTTCGTTATCTGCAACGACGATACCGACCAAACGAAATCACCTCCTTCGCATCGAAGATTTTCCTGGAAGACAATCCTACGGTTCTGCCTCTGCGGCGACGTTTTCCAGAAGACGCCGTTCGCCGAGTTTTTCAAACGCCACAACGATGGCCTTGTCGCCCCCCGAGGTCCTTTCTTTGGAGACGACCTTCCCGATTCCCCACTCGACGTGGAAGATTGCCTCGCCGATCTGGTAGCTGTTCCCCGGTTTGTACTCCAGGCAGTCGGCCCGTTCCGGTTTCCTCTGCGCTGTCTCCAGCTCCTGGCGCAGGGCAGCCATGTCGATCAAAGCTGCGTGGCGGCAACGCGTGCATCGGTACCATGTCTTCTCGGGCTGGTTTTCGACCGGCCCGATGACCTCCATCTTGGTCGTCCGCTCACAGTGGGCGCAATGCTGAAGGATACTCTTACCCTTGGCCATACTTGCCCTCCTTGCGCAAATTGAAACGAATCTCATGCAGAGGAGCGGAGGTCGGAAAACGCAGAACTGAGGAAGACCGAGGCTTTACTCCAGCCATTAAGATACTGGATTTCCGCTAGGAAGTCAAGTGTTCCTGAATGGACGCTCCGCCGATCCGGCAAGACGGCTCCCCTTGTTCCCGGCGTCCGAGTGGGAAACGCAGGAGGGGCGGGCCTGAGGAGAACTTAGTACAGTTCAAGGAGGATCTTGTCGTACGGCCGTCCGTCGAACAAGAAAATCACCCTCCGGATGATGGAAAGAGGATAGAGGAATGTCCGCTTGTCGGTGGATGTATTCCGCGTAACGACGATGTAGTCGTTTTGGACGTCGTTGAGGACGAGCGTGTAGGTCTTGGATGCATCGCCGGTGACGAACTGTTCCACGCCGCCGGTCTTGTCCGAAATCTGGATTTCTTTTCCCTTATACTGGAGGAGAAATTCCCGGATGGTGGGAGGATGTTTCTGGGCAACGGCTTCGCCCGAACATACCAGGAGCGCAGCAACGAACAAGAGAAGGGGGACACCCCGACGGACGTTGAGACTATTCATGAAAATGCTGCTCCTTCCTCTCAAGGGCTTGCAATGTCCTGTTGGCACAATGTATCGACACGGGTTCCCCCCAAACGTGACAAAGCGCACTTTGCACCCGAAACAATAGCAAAAAAGGGGGAGGATTTCAAATGGTTGTTTTTGCACGGGGTACTCTCTATATTCAGGCGGGGGCCCTTAGCTCAGCTGGTTAGAGCAGCAGACTCATAATCTGCGGGTCGTAGGTTCGAGCCCTACAGGGCCCACAAGCAGCCCCGCGTTCCATGCGCCGAAAGCAGGAGTGGGGGATCACTCCTTTTCACTGAGGAAATTCATGAAAATCCTTCTGGTGGACGACGAAGAGGGTTTCCTCCACGCCATGGGTACCGCATTGCGCGACCATGGCTATGACGTGGTACTGGCGGAGGACGGAAAACAGGCCCGCGAAGCGCTGGACGAGGAGAAATTCGATCTGATCATCTCCGACGTGTTCATGCCAACGCTGGATGGCGTCCGTTTTCACAGTTACGTGAGGGAATTTACCTCCTCGGCGGAGATTCCGTTCATCTTCATTTCGGGGTATGATGACGAACATACTAGGGGGCTCGCCGCGGAATCACCGCGCGACTTCTTTGTGAGCAAAACCACTCCTCTTGAAGACATCGTCGCCCTGATCGAGAAGTTCAGACCAAGCACATCCCAAGGGTAGCTCGGGTATGGCGAAATCAGATCTTCCAATGATGCCGAGACCGTCGGAGGACGAACAGCGGAGGAGCACCAATATCACCGCGGGTCCGCGGACGCAGGCGGGGGGACCGCGCCCCTTCATGACGTCGTTCCTCGAACACCTTGTTCGCAACCGGATCATCTCCGAAGAGGTTGCGATGCAGGCGGCGGACTGGAAGAAGCAGAACGAGAAGGACAAGAGGAGCCTGATCGACATCCTGAAGGAGGAATTTGGGCTGTCGCAGGATGTTCTTCATTATCAGGTCGCGCAGTTCTACGCTTTCCGTGTCATCGACATTAACGACAGGGGTCCCCGAAGACTCCTTCCCTCCGACGTGCTGAAGATCATCCGGGGACTTCCGGAGCAGGTCCGCCAGCTTGCGATGCGGCACAAGGTGCTTCCCTACGACCTGGCGGAGAACCAGCCCGACAAGATCATCGTTGTCACGCCCAATCCCGCCGATCGGGAAATCTCCGACGTCGCGCGCGCCCTTCCGTACAAGAAGTTCGAGATCTGCTACATGAAGGAGCGCGACTGGGCCGAGTACTGGCGCCAGCTGACGCTGGAAAAGGACCAGCCCGGCAGCACATCCCTCGCCGCGTCGGATCTGGCAGTGGAGGAGAGCGAATCCGACTTCGAGGAGATCCTCGACAAGGATATCTCCCGGGGCCAATTGCAGGCACTGATCGAGAACATCCTCGCTGATGCCGTAAGGGTCGGTGCGACTGACATCCACGTGATACCGAAGGCCGCCCGGAAGACCGACGTCTGGTTCAGGATCGACGGACAGCTTGCTCTGTGGTACACGATCGAAGATACGCGGACGGAAGCAGTTGCAGCGGTGATTAAATCGCGGGGTCCGAGCATGGACCGTTTCGAGCGCATGGCGGCCCAGGGGGGATCGTTCCAGAAGAGCATCGACAGCCAAACGGTTCGTTTTGGGGTGTCGATCCTGCCGGTTCTGTCGCGCGAGGTATCAGGCAAGCTCGAATCCATTGCGATACACGTCCGGCGGGATGTCGACCCCGTCCCGCTCGACACGGCCATTCCCGAACCCGTGACGCTCCGCACCGTCCGTGAGGCCATCGCCCGTCCCAGCGGACTCATCCTTGTCGCGGGACCCTCCGGTGCGGGCCGGATCGACACCGTTGCCTCCATGCTCAAGATTGTGATGCGGCAGGGGTATAGTACCGTGACGGTGGAGAATCCAATGGAGTTCGTCATCGAAGGGGCGCAGCAGATCCGGCTGAACCCGAAGCTCGAGTACGACGACGCGGTGCGGGCGGTCATCAACCACGATCCCGATGTGATCTACCTTGGTGAACTCGAATCGCCTCTTGCGGCGAGGACGGGTCTCCGCCTTGCCATGACGGGGCGCCATGTCTTTGGGAAAATCCACGCCCGCGACGGCGTTGCGACTGTTGCCCATCTGATGGCAATGGGAATTGAACCGTTTCTCATCGCCGAGGGGCTCGCTGTGGTGGTGACGCAGCGGCAGGTTCGCCGGCTCTGCGAACGATGCAAGGAGCCGATCAATAAGGTGAGCCGCGATCTTGTTCTTCGGCTCGGGTTCACGGAAGAGGAAGCCGCGGCGACGACGTTTTACCGCCCGGTTGGCTGCATCAATTGCACGGGTGGGTTCAAGGGACGCCTTCCCCTGCATGAAGCGCTGGATTTCACGCCGGAAGTCAGGGAAATCGTTCTTTGGTCGCACGATCGGCTTGACGCCAAGGACTTGAAAGAGAAAGCAATCGAGCAGGGGATGGTGACGCTGACCCGCGCCGGAACTGAATTGCTGAAGCGCGGGTTGACGACGTTGACGGAGGTTGCAGCGGCCCTGGCGTAATCGTTGACTGGCGGGCGTGACCGCTGTTGCTGTTCCTGCCCCATCCTACCCTGTTTCGGGTGCAATTGTTACCTCCATGATGTCACAATTACCTCCTGAATAACTGAGAAATCCCTGGTCGGCCGTTATCCGCTCTTTTTAACGATATTGTTGTTTGGCATGCCACTTGCATAACTACAGGCAGAACGAACATGAGTTGAGAGTATGAAATTCGAAACCACTCAAATCCAACAACACTAACGTACAAGGAGCAGCGTCATGGGACAACAGCAACTTTTGCTCATCATCCTCGGCGTCATCGTCGTGGGGATCGCAGTGGCGGTCGGGATCACGATGTTTTCCGACAGCGCGATTTCTGCGAACCGTGATGCACTCACCAATGACCTGGTGAACCTCGCATCGCGTGCGCAGCAATACTATCGTCGTCCTGTAGCCCTCGGCGGCGGCGGCAATACGTTCAGCGGACTGACGGCAGACGCGACTGGTCTGGCGAAGCTGACGAACAAGCCCTCGAATGGGAACGGTACCTATACAATCAGCACGGCTGCAGGCGGCACGGGAACTGCTGCGACCCTTACCCTCACGGGTATCGGGAACGAATTGAACAACGGTACAGCGGTGCAAGTGCAATGCAAGGTGTGGCAGGATCGCGACAGCGTCTGGACTGTGAACTAACACTCTACGCCATCGTACGGGCCCCCTTGTTCAGGGGGCTCTTTTTTCCCGTGGCGGGGAAGACAGATTCTTGGTGGCCAGCAAGTGTTGCTTGTCGCACGGTTCTTGGTCATAAGTATCGCGAGTGATGTGGGGAGGGTGCAGCCTCGGCAACTTTACCAACGCAATTGAAGGAGAACCGTAATGGGACAACAGCAACTTTTGCTCATCATCCTCGGCGTCATCGTCGTGGGCATTGCAGTAGCGGTCGGGATCACGATGTTCTCCGACAGCGCGATTTCTGCGAACCGTGATGCACTCACTAATGACCTGGTGAACCTCGCATCGCGTGCGCAGCAATACTATCGTCGTCCGGTAGCGCTCGGCGGCGGCGGCTATACGTTCAGCGGACTGACGGCAGACGCGACTGGTCTGTCGAGGCTGACGAACAAGCCCTCGAATGGCAACGGCACGTATTCCATCACGGTTGCCGGAAGTGGCACGGGAACCTCTGCCTCCCTGACCATCAAAGGTATCGGGAACGAATTGAACAACGGCACAGCAGTTCAGGTGCAAGCCAAAGTGTGGCCGGATCGCGATAGCGTCTGGATGGTCAACTAACACTCTTTCCCCGGGCCGGGAAAACAGACTATGGGCAGCCAGCAGCTCTTACTTATCGTGGTCGGTCTTGTCATCATAGGCGTCATGATTGCCGTGGGGATGACCATGTTCCAGGACCAGGCAACATCCACCAACCGTGATCAAGTCGCCAATGATCTTGCCCATTATGCGTCAGCAGCCCGGGCGTATTTTCGAAAGCCATCAGTGCTGGGGGGTGGCAATTACAGTTTCCGCGGTTTGACCATGGCGAAGATTACGAGCAAGCCCGTCAACGATAACGGGACCTATTCGCTCAATCCGGATCCCGTGGGGGGAACCCCGGATCATGTCACATTGACGGGAGTGGGGACACAGACCGGTCTGAACCCCGGGAATGTCAAGTTGGTCATGCTGGTCTACGCTGACAGTGTCATTGTCGACAACACGCAAACGAACTGAATTGAACGAAATACAGGGGAGGGGGTAGCTCTTCGCGTCGCTTCCGCGCGCTTCCGGGTGGGGGATCCGGTAGCGGGTACGCGTGAGCCGGCAGGAGAGGCTACCCTTTCTCTGTTTGATGGGGAGCACATCCCGGAAGGTGCGGAAGTGACATATTGCACCGATGAACGGACTAGAGTGAGGAGCACCGCATGGCGGAGTATCGGATAGAAGGCGTGACCCCCGGAGGGAAACCCATCCAGGGAATCCTCGAAGCAGATTCCACCCATACGGCAAAGCAGAAAGCCGGGCAACTCTCCCAGCAGCGCAATTTCAAGCTGCTGCACGTCATACCCCGCGCCACCTGGGTGTACAAGGTGCAGCGGGGAACGGAGAAACCCATCATGGGGGAGCAGAAGGCCTTCACGAAGGGGGAAGTCAGGGAGGCCCTTCAGAAAATGGGCTTCCGGGTCATCCGCGTGCAGAAGCGGATGTTCGACTTCAAGGCAAGGCCTCCGGCCACCGAGGTCGTCACCTTTGTCCGCGTCAGCGCCGACCTGATCCGGCAGAAGCTCCCGTTCAACGAGATCATGCAGCTCATGGTGAACGACATCCAGAACCGGACGCTGCGCGAAGCGATCAAGGACATCAACACGGAGCTGAAGCAGGGAAAGGACAGCGAGCGCGCCTTCATCAAGCATGAAGCGGTTCTCGGCCGGTTTACCGCCCACATGCTCGGTCTCGCCTCCAAGAGCGGGAACATGGCCGAGATCTACGACAGCACGGCGAAGTTCCTCGAGCGTCAGGCCGAATTCAAGAAGAATCTCAAGAGCGCCCTGATCAGTCCCATTGTGACGCTGATCGTTCTCTTCGGCGCCGTCATCTATTACGTCGGGTACATCTTCCCCGCCACCGCCAAGTTGTTCGTGAAGTTCAAGGTGGATCTGCCGCCGATGACCAAAGCGACCCTGGTCCTCAGTGATTTTCTGGTGGACCATATGATCATCCTCCTGATCATCATAATCGTTCCGACGATCCTGGCCGTCCGTTTCTTCATGACGGACCGCGGCCGGTTCATCATGGACAAGTATATCTGGAGCGTTCCGGTCATCGGGCAGCTCCTCCACAAGACCAGCATCGAAATCTTCTGCCGTGTCTTCTATGCCCTCTACAGCGGGGCGGGGGAGAACATCGAGGTGATCCGTCTTGCAGCGGAAGCGTGCGGGAACAAGTTTATGGAACACCAGATCAAGACCGTTGCCCTTCCCATGATGATTCAGAAGGGGGCCGGGATTACCGAAGCATTCGAAGCAACCGGCGTGTTTACGAAGACCGCCATCGCGCGGTTTCACTCCGGCGCGGAGACCGGGACCGTGAAGAACACCGCTCTCCAGCTCGCGGAGTACTATGAAAAGGAAACATCATATAAGATGAGGAACGCCATCGATTTCATCCAGCTCTGGATCTCGATGGTCATCATGATCGTGTTGACGGCATTGACCCTTGTTTCCTCGGAGACGGCGACGATGAGGCCGAAAAACCCGGCGATGGGCCAATCGACCGTCACGGTTGTGCAGGAACCTATGTCCTGACAGGCATTTTGCCATCCCCCAACAACGAGTCACGGTACCATGGCGCACATCGACATCACCGACAAGATCGGGTTCGCCCTCCTGAAGAAAGGGATCATCGATTACGAGACCCTTGAGAAGTCCCTCAAGGTCAAGGAATCGGAAGAGAAGAAAAACAGGCGCAATCTCGGCCAGATCCTGGTGAACGATTTCAACGCCGACCACGATGCAGTATTCCGGGAGGTTGCCGATCTCTATGCCTTCCGGGAGATCTACCTCGCGGACGAGAAGCTCGACAAGCCCAAGATCGACTTCATCAAGAAACTCGTCGACAACCTGCCGGCCAATATCCGCGAGATGCTGCTGCAGACCAAGATGGTCCCGCTGAGATTCGACGAGAAACAACCCGACAAGCTCATCATCATTGCGGCCGATCCGACCGACCGGAGGATCCCCCTGGTCGCAAGGAACTTTGGGGCAAAGAAGTACGAGGTCGCCTATTGCCGCCTCAAGGATTTGCAGAACCTTTTCGAGCAGGTCATCCCGCCTGAGAACGAGTTCCTGAAACTTCTGGAGAACTCGCAAGTCGGGCTGCAGGTCAAGGACGATGAGGAGGAGACGGCTCTTGACGAAGAGGCGCTGGAAGCCGAAATCTCCAAGAGCGCCCTTGTCAACCTGGTCGAGGGTTCGCTTGTAGAAGCCGTCCGGCAGGGGGCAAGCGACATTCACATCCTCGCAAAGGAAGGGAACTGCACCGAATTCTGGTTCCGGGTGGACGGCTCGCTGAAGCTCTGGCACGTGCAGGAGAAGACCATGCCGGAGGCCGTTGCGGCGGTCGTGAAGGATCGCTCCAAGAATGTTGACCGATTCGAGCGCGAGGCGACGCAGGACGGCTTCATCCAGCGCGAGATCGACGGCACCATGATCCGCTTCCGTGTCTCGATCATGCCGATCGTCGGCGTGGAATACAAACACAAGTTTGAAAGCATCGTCATCCGCGTTCTCGACGACCGGAAGGTGATCACTGACCTGAACAAACTCGGTCTCACCGGTCCGGCCAAGGAGTTCTTCAACAAGGCGATCAATAAACCTCAGGGGATCGTCATCCTGACGGGTCCGACGGGAAGCGGCAAGAGCACGACGCTGGTTGCCGCACTCCACCAGGTGATAGATCCTACGGTGAACGTGTTGACCGTGGAGGACCCGGTAGAGTATATCATCCGCGGCGCCCGCCAGCTGAAGATCGGGCCGAAGATGACCTTCGATCAGGCCATCCGCGGTATCCTCCGTCATGACCCCGACATCGTGTTGGTCGGAGAGATGCGCGATAAGACCACGGCAGAGATTGCCATCAAGCTTGCCAATACGGGACACTTGACATTCTCCACTCTTCATACGAACGACGCCCCGAGCGCGGTCAGCCGTTTGTATAAAATGGGGATCGAGCCGTTCCTGATCGCCTACGCGATCAACATCATCGTGGCACAGCGGCTGATCCGGACGCTCTGTACCGCCTGCAGGCGTCCCGTGGCGAAGAACGAACTGGACAGAGACACCTATCTGAAGTTCGGTTTCACCGAGGAAGATCTGGACCAGTACACGTTCTACGAAGCCGCCGGCTGCGACAAGTGCAGCGGTGGGTATAAGGGAAGAGCCGCCATTCATGAGGCGCTCTATTTCACGAGGGATATCCGACGGCTGATCGTCAAATCCGGAGCCGAAGTGGACGAGGAAGCAGTGCGGGAGCAGGCCGTCAAAGACGGCATGTGGACGATTCGCCGGGCAGGCATGGAGAGGATGAAGCTCGGACAGACAACGCTTGAAGAGATCGCTTCAGCGACGACCGGGGACTGACGTTGGGCGCCGTCCCGTGGTTGTGGTGGGGGGAGCAGAGCTTTCCCCCGAAATATGCGAATTTTGGCAGGTTCGCAACATTTTTTGGGTGTTTTTAAGTGGCAGGATGGAAATAGATTGTGGGTGCTTTGTGAAGCCGGGGATGAGATGAATGCCGGTGTTACAGAAGATGCAGCAAGTTGTTGACATTCCTGGCAGGTTTGGATATATTCACGTTGAGTTTTGCGACATAACCAGGTCTCATGTGACCTTATGATAGAGACGGCAATAAAGACGTTGCAGGAGATTGCCAGCGCTCTGCCCGATACAGTGCCGGGCATGGAGCGTCAGATGTTGATCGGCGACCTCTTGACCAAGCAATCCCCGGCCGAAAGGACCGCTCTCCGGAAATTAATGGACACCTACCTTGTCAGGATGTCCAAGATCAACGCGTCGGACATCGACATTGGGGGGTATGGGACAGGGGGACATGTATGGTATCGAATCTATGGGGAGAAGCGTCCGGCAAAAGACCTCGGTAATTTCACGCTGGATGAGTTCAACGTCCTGATCCAGAGCATCCTCCTGGAACGCCAGAGGTTGTTCCTTTACGAAAACAGGAGTCTCGACCTCTCCTACAGCGTGACAGAGGAAGACAAGTCGTACAGGTACCGCGCCAATGCCTACTTCGACCTGGATCACCTCGCATTGAACATGCGCTCCATCAATACCAACGTCCGCCCTTACAAGAACCTGGAGTTCCACCAGAATGTAACCAAGATGCTGAGTCTCGCACACATGGAGCAGGGGCTGACCCTGGTCACGGGCATCACGGGCTCCGGGAAGAGTTCCACGCTGGACAGCATCATCGATGCCAACAACCACACCGTCGATGGCCACGTTGTCATCATCGCCTCCCCCGTGGAGTACGTCCACCGTCCCGATCACTGTATTATCAGGCATCGGGAGGTGGGAAGGGACGTCCTTTCGTTCAAGGAGGGAGCGATTCAAGCGCTGCGCCAGGACCCCGACATCATTGTCATCGGAGAAATGCGCGACCCGGATACGATTCTGACCGCACTGGAAATTACGGACAGCGGACACAAGGTGTTTTCCACGCTTCATACTGCCTCGGCTGTCGAAACGATCGATCGTATCATCGGCGAGGTTCCGGAACGGGAGCAGGAACGCGTGCGGATCCGCCTGGCGGATACACTGACGACTGTTGTGTCGCAGAAACTTGTTCCGAGTCTCGACGGGAAGCGAGTCCTGGCAAAAGAAGTGATGATCATGACCCCGTCGGTCCGGGCCGCGATCAAAAACAACAATACGGGCGAAATCTACCAGATGATGGCGGAATCGGGCGACCTTGGCATGATGACGCTGGAACAGGATCTGAAACGTTTGTATATGCAGAAAAGGATCTCACTGGAAAATGGCGTTGTCGCTTCGAATAACAAGCGGCGCTTCCAGCAGATCATGAACCTCGCCCCGATGGGCGGTGGCGATTGAAGACCACACGTACTCACAACCGGTAATCAGTCCTATGGCCAAAGTAGCAGGTCGAGGCAAATCGGTCATCGGTCTCTTCGTTGATGGTTTGGATGTCAAACTCGCACACCTGGTCGCTCGGAAGAATCGCATCATCGTCCAGGAGCTCAGGTCGGCGACGCTGATTACCAAACTGCAGGAGCAGAAGCCCGCAGAGACCATGGCCCCCGCCGTCGGTGACAGCACCGACGCATTCAGTCTGGGGGAAGGCACGACCTCTGAAGCAGTTGCTGAATCCCAGTCTGAGGACAATAATGCCGTGCTGCTGGGATTGCTTGCCCAGTATCCCTCCAACCGGTATTCCCTCACGTATAGTCTCTCCGAACCGGCGATCTACTACCACATCCTCGAAAGCGACTTCGGGCTGAAGGGGAAGAAGTTGAAGGATCGGATTCTGGAGGAGTTGAAGAATATCCGTGCCTTCCAGCCGGCCGCCGATGCGGTGGACGCGATCAAGACGGACGAAGGGAACCTCCTGTGCGTTGTGCGCGAGGATGGGCTGAGTCTCATCAATTCCCTGGAGAATGTCAAGGGTTTCATCGGCGGGCGGATTCCGTTCATCCCTGTGATCGACAGCGCCGACATTTCACTCATGAACACCGTGCGGCTCAACTACGATCTCCAGCCGCAGGAAGTGTCGGTGATCATCTACGTCGGCGTGGAATTCACGCGCCTGATCTTCATGCGCGGCGATCACTTCTACCAGTTCGCCCCGATCCTGGGCGAAGGGTACGACTCGCCGAACCTGCAGAATACGGTCTACAGCCGGCTGCTGCTCGAGCAGGACAACCTGGCGATTCCGCGCATTCATCGTATCATCCTCGCGGGTGAATCCAAGCGGATTGCCTTTCGGGACTTTCTGATCCAGCAGCTTCCTGAACAGGAGGTGGAGTATCTCCTGGCGCCCCGTCTTGACACAACGGAACTGACGGCAGAGGAGCAGGACATGCTCTCCGAGTACGCCGTCCCCATCGGCGTCGCATGGCGGGTCCTCGAACCGAACAACCCTCTCGTGTATAAGGTGAATCTGCTCCCCGCGGAGATCCGCGAAGGGCAGCGGGTCTTCAAGCTGGCCTGGCATGGGTACCTCCTGATGCTCCTGCTGTTCCTGTCCACCCTCTTCTTCACGTGGCAGATCGGCCAGAAATCGCGCGACATCCGGGAGTTGCGCGATGTGTTGACGCTCAAGGAGGGACAAAGGGCGGAGAACCAGACCCTGGCAGGCTCTATCCAGACTCTCCAGGAACAACTGGGGCGGTATAAGACGTCGCTTGCCCTCTATGATTCCCTTGTCCCCGGAAGCGAGCGGTGGAGCAAGGTCCTGACGCAGGTCAGCCACGGTGTGGAGGACCTCAACTCGATCTGGCTCAGCGATTTTGCGGCGGGTCAGGAGGGACTGATCAAGATCAACGGGTTCACGGTCTATCGGACGAGAATTCCCCGGTTGGCGACGTTGTTCGACAACTCGCTTTTGAAAGAAGTGAACGTGCAGGCCATCAGGGACCAGACAGTGTACAAGTACAACATCGAAGTCCCCAGTCCTGCTGCTGGACAGTAACCACTCGGGAGAAGGAGAACAGCCGTGTCATATAAAGTCCGCAACAGCATCGCGCTCGGCGTCCTGTTCCTTCTGGTTCTGGGGGTGGGAACCTACATCAGGGCGTTCAATTTGCCGCGGAAGTCGAAGCAGATCGAGAAGGAAGTGAAGAAGATCGACGAAGAGCTGCAGAACACGCCGAACCTGGTGAATGAGTTCAACGATCTGAGCACCCTCCTGACTGATACGCAGAAACGGTGGGAGAACCGGAACAAGGACATCCCCCCTGTGGACATCACCTCGCAGAGCTACGCATACTTCAGCCGTCTGATCGACCTCAGCGGAGATGTGAAGCTCGATATGGTGTACTCTGGCGTCCAGTCGCTCGGGAATTACGGCTACAACGTGTACAACCTCAAGGGGGAGGCGCCGTTCGAGAATTTCTACCGGTTCGTCTGGTACCTGGAAAACGACCGTAAGCTCTACAAAATACAAACGATGACGATCCATGGGCTTGAGGTCGCCCCGACGGAGAAGGAAGAGGGGAAGGTTCTTGTAACATTCGAGATGGCCGTGAGGGCCTACTTCTCATCGGTGACGGAGCTTTCCAGCTCCCTCGGCGAACGGTCCATCACACCGAATCCGCTTGCCGTTGATCCCTTCGCACCGGTGATTTCGAGCGGCATCGCGCCGAACGCGCGCGAACTCGTCGAGATCGAGCGTTCCGATCTGAAGGCTGTCATCACCGGCAAGGCCTACGTGCTGGATCAGACGAACGTCATTCGGACACTCCAGGAAGGGGACGAGGTCTATCTGGGATATGTCACGAAGATCGACCCTGAAGGGGGGCGGATCGAATGTACCCTGAACAAGGGTGGGATTATCGAAAAAGTGGAGTTAAAGATCCGCTATGGCCCGCTTCAAACAGTCGTAAAAAAATAGGACCGAGGAGATTATGAAGAATGCAGCGTTGTTCATGGTTGTGGCCCTCGTCTGCGTCGCGCAGGCGGCAATGGGGCAGGTACAGGGAGGGAGCTCCTCGGAACGGCGAAATCTGCGGGAGTACATATCGCCGGCCGAGCTGGTCTCAATCGCGCCGACCGCGTCCTTTGACAAAGCACTCTCCGTGATCAGCGAGGTGAGCAAGAAGTCGATCGCGAAGATCATCATCGATACGGAGCACCGTACCGGGCCGATCAATGTGGATATTCAGGGGATGCAATGGCGGGATGCCCTGGAGGCCATCTGCCGGAAGAATGAAGTCTGGTACACCGAGTACGAGGGGTACATCCAGATCAGCGGCGGAACGGAAGCGGGAAAAGGGGGGGTGCAGGCGGGGACGACGGGACCTACGATAGCGGGGACGGTCGGGTTCGTCAAGGAAGCTGCGAATTTCCGGAGCCGGGAAGTCAAGATCTCCGCGGTTTTCTTTGAGGTCGACCTCGACAAGCTGAACGAAACCGGCATCAACTGGAGTTTCATGAAGAGCACGAACGACGTGGATATCACGTCGAGTTTCGGGGGGGGCGACAAGGTCACAAGTGAGATTTTCAAGACGACGGTGACGCCGAAATTGTCGTTTGCCAATATCACTGCGACGGCAAAGCTTTTTAGCACGTATTCACTTGGGGAGATTCTCAGCGGCCCCCAGATTGCCGTTCGTTCCGGTGAGGAAGGGCGCATCCAGGTCGGGCAGGACTTCTCCATCCGGGAGCGCGATTTTGCGGGGAACCTCATCGACAAGTTCTATAGCGCCGGTACGATCGTCACGGTGACTCCGCAAGTGATCTCCGAGCAGGGGGTGAACTTCATCCACATGAAGGTCGAAGTCGAGCGGAGTTCGGTCGAGCCCGGGACGATCAGCACGATACTGAACAAGACGAAGGCAAGCACCAATCTGCTCATGCTCGACGGTGAGGAGACGATCATCGGGGGTCTGTACAATTCCGAGAACGATGTGGTTCGGCAGGGGATTCCCTTCCTCAAGGACCTTCCCTGGTACGTCTTTGGCCTCCGATATCTCTTCGGCTACAACAGGGAAGAGACGATTAAGAAGGAACTGGTCATTCTCATCAAGGCGGAACTTGTGCCTACCCTGCAGGAACGGATCACGCAGAAGACAAAGGAGGACGGACTGTTCGATCGATGGCTTGACGAGCAGTTGAAGGGGGAGCACCACATCTCAGGCAAGAGCAGCGAATAGGATCCATGGGGCCTGGAATCATCCAATCCGAAGGGTGCGACGTCATGAAAAAGAGCGTGTGGATTGTCATTCTGGTTGCGGCGATGGCCGCCGGTGTCATATCCTGCAAGAACGATAATACGGCTTCTCCTGTCAGCGGTCAAGGAAAGATCAGCGGGACGGTGACGGACCTCACGACTTCCGCGCCGATGGCCGGTGTCGCTGTTTCCGGCCAGAGCTATGCCGGGGGAACGCAGACGGCCACGACGGATGCAAACGGGCAGTTTAACCTGTCGTTCAACGTGGACAGCACGACGACGGTTCTCCTCTCGCTCAGCAAGACGGGGTGGAGGGATACAACGGCTCTCGTCTCCATTTCGTCCGGGTCAATCACTTCCGTCACCATTGCCATGAAGCCGAAATCGCTCGTGGGGCCGGGGGGGGGCGGGAGCGGCCTTGCGCAGACGGTTGCGTTCCTGGGGGCCGACCGTCAGGAGATTGAAGTACGGGGAGTCGGTGGGAACGAAACAGCGCTTCTGAGTTGGGAAGTGAGGGATTCTCTCGGCCAGCCGATCGATGCAGCGCATGCGGTCCAATTGAGCGTCACCATCTCCAACGGGCCGAACGGCGGGGAGTATATCTCCCCCTCGCCCATCACCACCAATAGCATCGGGCAGGCATACACGACAGTCACGGCCGGCACCAGGTCGGGCGTCATGCAGATCGTTGCCACGACGACGGTGGGGACGCGCGTCATTACGTCCACCCCCGTTCGCATTATCATCGATGCAGGGTTCCCGGATCAGACCCATTTCACCATCGCTCCCGCGCAGTACAATCTTCCGATCCTCGATTGGGTGAACGTGCTCTCGCCGATCTCCGTCCTCGTCGGCGACCGTTACAGCAACCCCGTGGCGCAGGGAACTGCGGTGTACTTCCGGAGCAGCGCCGGTGTGATTGAGCCGAGCGTGTTCACGAGCAGGGACGGGCAGGGGACAGCCAATCTTATCAGCGGCAATCCCTTCCCTTACGGACAGTACGCGTCGGTAACCTATGGGAATGGCTATCAATACATCGTTGCGAAGACCGTCGGCGAAGGGGCAGTGACGATTACGGACAGCATCCTTGTTCTTTGGAGCGGGAAAGCCCTGATCACCAACTTCAGCCCGCTGACGTTCACTATTGCCAACGGAGGGAGCCAGACGTTTAGCTTTACGGTCTCCGATGAGTTGGGGCATCCTCTTTCCAAGAATACGGTGATTTCCGTAAGCGCGGCGGTGCCCCCGCCGCCCGATCCCAATGATCCGACGAACCAGGTTGCCGTCTCTCTGTTTCCCGGTCAGAATGGCACCTTTGTTATGGGGGACGAGATCTTCCCCGGAGTCGGTATTACGCAGTTCACCTGCAAATTGAGCGACGGGACGTCGAATGTTCAAATTGCGACGTACGTGACGCTCACGGTGGCGGTCAGCGGGCCCAACGGGACCGCGACGTTCACGATCGACGGGATCGTCAACTGATTTTCCTGGTTGTTGTTGGAGGCTGAGGCGCCCCCGCGGAGAAGGTTCCGCAGGGGCGCCGCGCTTTTTGTGCCCGCAGGTTGACTTTCGGCGTTGGATGGCGTAGCTTTTTCATTGCGCCTTTCGCTTGTGGCGCGATGCACATACGATATCTTACTGTCACATGGAAGATTCTTCATGGAAGAGAGCATCATCATCCGGGGGGCAAGGGTTCACAACCTGAAGAATATCAGTCTCGACATTCCCCGGAACCGCCTCATCGTCGTCACGGGGGTGAGCGGGTCGGGGAAGTCCAGCCTGGCATTCGATACGATCTATGCGGATGGACAACGGCGGTACGTAGAAAGTCTCTCCTCATACGCCAGACAGTTTCTGGAGCGGATGGATAAGCCCGATGTCGATCTCATCCGGGGGATGAGTCCGGCGATGGCGATCGAGCAGAAGACGAACACGCGGAACCCGCGATCCACCGTGGGGACGACGACCGAGGTGTATGATTACCTGCGCCTCCTCTTTGCGAGGGTCGGCAAGACAAATTGCAGGCAATGTGGCAGACTGATCGCTCCTGATTCCGTCCGCACCGTCGAAGCAGCGCTGGAGAAGCAGGAGGAGACAGACCGCCTCAAGCTCCTGGTGGCATTTCCGCTCCCCCATCACCCCAAGGAAACACTGGAACGATCTCTTGCCAACGTTCAAAAGGAGGGTTTCTTCCGGATTATCGTCGGGGGGGAGATTATCGACCTGAACGAGGGCCGGGCGCCGAAGAAAATGCCGGACGGGGGCGTTCAGGTTCTGGTGGACCGGCTGGTCTTCGCAAAGGGGACGGTCAATGATCGAATCGCCGATGCGGTCGAAACGGCATTCGCCGCGGGGAACGGCCATGCCGCCGTGATCTTGCCGGAGAAGAACGAAGTGCTGCATTTCAGCCAGGACTTCTCGTGTCCCGACTGCCATATCGCGTATGAGGAACCGGACCCACGGCTCTTTTCCTTCAACAACCCGTTCGGGGCGTGTCCGGAATGCCAGGGATTCGGCCGTGCCGTGGGGATCGACATGGATCTTGTCGTGCCCGACAAGCGGAAGTCCCTGCGCGAAGGCGCGATCCAGCCATGGTCAACGCCGAAATTCAAGGAATGGCTCCGGGCTCTTCTCCGCGCTGCCGCATCTGCGGAACTCCGCGTCGACGTCCCCTATGGCCAATTGACCGACCGCGAGCGTCTTCTGATCAGAGAGGGGAATGCCGATTTTGAAGGGCTGAACGGCTTTTTCAAGATGATGGAGAAGAAGTCATACAAGATTTACTACCGTGTTCTCCTGAGCCGCTATCGAGGATACACGACGTGCCAGGCGTGCAGGGGCGCGCGTCTCCGTCAGGAAGCCCTCGACGTGCGGGTCGGCGAGAAGCGGATCTCTGATGTGGTGGTTATGACAATTGGCGAGGTGCGGGTGTTCCTCGATTCGCTCCGGTTCTCCGCGGAAGAGGAGGCAATATCCCGGAGGATCATGCAGGAGCTTCGGAAGCGGATCGCGTACCTTGACGACGTCGGGATCGGTTACCTCACGCTCGATCGTCTCTCCAGCACGCTCTCGGGGGGGGAATCGCAGCGAATCAACCTTGCCACATCGCTTGGCTCTTCTCTCATGGGGGCGGTCTACGTTCTGGATGAGCCGAGCATCGGTCTGCATCCACGGGACAATGGGCGGTTGATCCGGATTCTGAAGGCGCTGCGCGATACGGGAAACACCGTCATCGTCGTTGAACACGATGCGGATATGATCCGGGCGGCGGACATGATTGTTGACATGGGACCCCGCGCGGGCGAGCAGGGGGGAAACGTCGTCTTTGCCGGCCCCCTGGCGGAAATGCTTCGCGAAGGGAACGGTTCGATGACGGGCGATTATCTTGCGGGACGCAAGGCGATTCCGGTTCCGAAGGACCGCCGGGTGTCGAACGGGCGCGCTATCCGCGTGGAGGGCGCGCGCGAACACAATCTGAAGGAAATCGACCTGACCATCCCGCTGAACATGCTGGTATGCGTGACCGGAGTCAGCGGTAGTGGCAAGAGCACTCTTGTCCATAATGTGCTGTACAAAGGCCTCCGCCGTGCGCTCGGTGAGCAATCGGCCCACCCCGGAGCGTACCGCACGCTGGACGGGTATGAGCATGTGAGCGGCGTGGAAATGGTCGACCAGACCCCTATCGGGCGGTCACCCCGTTCCAACCCTGTCACCTACATCCAGGTCTTCGACCAGATTCGCCACCTCTTCGCGGCCACACAAGCCGCGAGGATACGGGGCTACTCACCCGGAACGTTTTCGTTCAACGTTCCGGGCGGCCGATGCGAGGAATGCGAGGGGGACGGCGTCGTCAAGGTGGAGATGCAGTTCCTCGCCGATCTGTTCCTGACATGCGATGCATGCAAGGGGAAGAAATACAAGAGGGAAGTCCTCGATGTCCGCTTCCGCGGAAAAAACATCGACGATGTCCTCGGCATGACCGTGACCGAAGCAATTGTCTTCTTCCAGGAGGATGCGGGAGGGAGGAAGGTGGCGCAAAAGCTGAAGGTGCTGGAAGAGGTCGGGCTCGGGTATCTTCGCCTGGGGCAATCGGCGACTTCCCTGTCGGGAGGCGAAGCGCAGCGCATCAAGTTGGCAGCACATCTCAGCATGCCGCCGGCCGACCGGCACGTTCTCTTCTTCTTCGACGAGCCGACGACGGGTCTTCATTTTGATGACATCGCGAAATTGCTCCGCAGTTTCAGTGCCCTGATTGATGCGGGGAATTCCGTGGTCATCATCGAACACAACCCTGACGTCGTCAAGTGCGCCGACCACGTGATCGACCTCGGTCCGGAAGCCGGAGCCGACGGCGGGCGGATTGTGGCAACAGGAACACCGGAGGAAATCGCCGCGAATCCGGCTTCTTTCACCGGGCGTTTCCTCAAGCCGTTTCTGGTCTCCTAGAGGGAAAGCCGCGCGTCAATGACGCGGTGGGTGATGCCCGTCACCACGCGGCATTCACGGAGTGTGTAGCTTGCACACGCGTAACACCTGAAAGGCATTGGTACCTCGACGGGTTTAGGGGAGATCCGGAGTGTGTGCCAGTGCCTTTCGCCATTCAAGAGCCCATTCCGATGTTCAGCGTAATGAAGAAGCCGCCGAAGTCTTTCTTCCGCGAGGAGAGGGCAAACGTATTGGGGTCGTACATCGACGGAAGGCCGTCTCCCAGAAGGTAGGTAAAATAGTAGCGGAAGTTGATCCCATACACGCTGCTCTTCTCGGAACCGAAATTTGCCCCGAATCCGATATAGGCGGATGCCGTGTAGTGGGGCGTCCCCCTGCCGAGACTGTGGAAAAACTCCACCTGCTGTTCCGAAGTCGTGCCGTCTGCGTTATTCACGAATTCCGCGTAGGGGCTCATATAGATGAGCGTTGGCCCGACCGCCGCATTGACGAAGGGCCGGAACGAGTCCACGATGTCCTCGCGAAAGAGCCGGTATTGGACTCCAGCCATGAGCGGGAGGACAAAAAAGCGATTCAACTTTCCCGTAATATAGGGCTGGCCGTAATAATCGAATTGAGTGACCTCCCTTTCGTCGGCCGCCTCTGAGACGGAGAAATCAATGAACCCGCACAGGTCCGGGTCGAATTCCCTCCGGTAAAACATCCCGAGCCCAAACCCGCCCGTCGAGACGAGCAGATCGACCCCCCAGTAGTTCCTTATCGCGGCCGGCGGGGCGGGAGATGGGTGACTGTCCGATTCCGCATTCATGCAGGTAATCGCTGCGACGGCCGGCTGCGCTGAACCCAGGATGATCCCAAAGGAAGCGCACAACAAAAAGCGGCTCATTTTTCCTCCTCCTCTCTTCTTTTCATGGAACGCTCCAATGCGACGGTCATCAGAGTATCCGGAAGATCCCCGCCTTTAAATACTGGGTTTCAGGAACGGCCGGGAGTGTCGGGTGATCGGGTGCCGCCCCGCGCCATTCGAGCAGCTGAAGCTGCCGCCCCGCTTTCCGTACCGCTTCGTCCACGAGCTCCAGGAAGACTTCCGGAAGAATGTGATGCGAGCACGATGCCGTCAGCAGTATTCCTCCGCGCGGAAGGAGCGGCAGTGCTGCTGCATGGAGATCCCTGTATCCTTTCTTCGCCGTCTGCACGTTCTTTTTCGTCCTTGTGAACGAAGGCGGGTCGAGCACGATCACATCAAACTTCTCTTCGTGCTCCGACAGCGTCTTCAACATCGCAAACATGTCGCCGGTTTCAAATTGCACATTGGCGATTCCATTGATGGCGGCGTTCGACCGTGCACGCGCAACCGCTTCGTCCGAAATGTCGACCCCGAGGACGCTCGAGGCCCCCGCTCTGGCTGCTGTCAGCGAGAAGCCGCCGTCGTTGCAGAATCCGTCCAACACCTTCTTCCCAGCACAGTAGCGGGCAAGGGCCGCGCGGTTCTCGCGCTGGTCGAGGAAGAACCCCGTTTTCTGTCCTTCCCGGAGGTCAAGACCATACTTCACTCCCCGTTCTTCAATAACAACGGGCCCGGCCTCTCCCGCCAGGACCTTTCGGTATGAGGGGAGGTTCTCCAGCGCACGAAGTGGTGAATCATTCCTCGCCACAATGGCGGAAGGATGGAACATTTCTTCAAGGATCTCGCACACGAGGGGAAGCCGCAGCTCCATCCCGTACGCGAACGTCTGCACTGCAAACTGATCGCCGAACCGGTCGATCACCAGCCCGGAGAGAAAATCTCCTTCGCCATGGACGAGGCGGTACGTCGACTCGCCCGGATAGAGGCCCTCGCGCAAAGCAAGAGCATCAGCGATCCTCGCCCGGAGGAACTCCCGGTCGATTTCCACCGGACTCGTTGAAAGAAGGCGGACCGCGATCAGCGAATGGGGGTTGTACAAGCCGACGCCAAGGGGGAGTCCGCGCGCCGAGAAGACCTCGACAACGTCGCCGATCGCAGGTTCCCCCCGTGCTTCACGGATTTCATTGCTGAAAACCCACGGATGCCCGGCGATTATTCGATGTTCCTCCTTGTTCCGGAGGTGAATCTGTTTGTGGAGACGCGCTTGTATCATATGTCATAAAATGTATCACAATGGGGCCCGAATTGCAAGGAACCGCATTCATTGATATTCGGCGGGGTTATGGGTATATTTGTTGATATGATCGTCGCGTAACGATCGGGAAAAGGATGTGAGGTATGGAATGCGTGCGTGTGGGAGTGATCGGGGTAGGCCACCTCGGATCACTCCACGCCAAGATGCTTGCGGATATCCCCGGTGCGGTGCTCGCCGGAGTCTTTGATCTTGACCCGGAGAGAGCCCGGGAGGTGGCGTCGCAATGCAGAACGAGTGCAGCGGCAAGTGTGGCAGAACTGCTGGGCCGGACCGATGCGGTCACCATTGCCACCAGCACGAGCGCCCATTACGCGGTGGCGATGGAGGCGCTGGCGGGAGGAAAACACGTCTTTCTTGAGAAGCCGATCACGCAGTCCATCGATGAAGCGGACCGGCTCTGCCGCGCGGCGGCCGAACGCGGCCTTTGTCTCCAGGTGGGGCATATCGAGCGCTTCAACCCCGCCATCCTCGCGCTGGAGCATTACACGATCGCCCCCATGTTCGTCGAATCCCACCGGCTCGCGCAGTTCAATCCACGCGGGACGGACGTCACGGTCGTCCTGGACCTGATGATCCACGACATCGATCTGATCCTCAGCTTTGTCAAGTCGCCGGTCCGTGCTGTGGAAGCGAACGGCGTCGCTGTCGTCTCGGAAAGTGTGGATATCGCGAACGCGCGTCTTCAGTTCGAGAACGGATGTGTCGCCAATGTGACCGCCAGCAGAATATCGCAACGGAAGATGCGGAAGATGCGCCTGTTTCAAAAGAATGCATATCTCTCGATCGATTTTTCGGAAGGGACGGCCGAGGTTTTCCGACTGGTGGGAGAGAATGAGCCCGAGAAGAAAGGGACCATGATGCTGGGAGAAATCGGGTCGGGGGCGCACAAGAGGCGAATTGTGTTTGAACAGCCTCCGGTGAAGGAGGTGAACGCCCTCCGACTCGAACTCGAGCTTTTTGTGAAGTGTGTTGCTTCCGGCACACCTCCCGTGGTCAGCGGGGAGGACGGGCGGCATGCGTTGGAAGTGGCGAATGAGATCATAAAGAAAATCGATCAGCAGCATTTTAAGATCTGATGGCCGGTGCGGTGGAGCATATTTCCCTTCCCAGTCCTCTCCTGCGGCGGATCGGCGCCCTTGCAGACCGGACGGGACGCAGGGTCTACGTTGTCGGCGGATATGTCCGCGATTCGATTCTGGGGCGCGAAGATCAGGATATCGATATCGTCGTGATGGGGGACGGGATTGCATTTGCGAGGGAATTTGCGGAAGACATCGGCGCGCCGACGGTGGTTCCGTTTGAAAGATTCGGGACTGCAGCCGTTCCCCTCCCGGGGGGGAAGGTGGAGTTTGTCGGGGCGCGGCGTGAACGATATACTGCCGATTCGCGCAACCCCGATGTGACTGCCGGAACGATGGATGACGATCTCCGCCGCCGGGATTTCACGGTAAACGCTATCGCTGCTTCCATCAACGGTGACTCCTACGGGACGCTCCTTGACCCGTTTGGCGGGCGGGCCGACATCGCAGCGCGACTGCTGCGTACGCCGCTCGATCCGGAACAGACGTTCGAAGACGATCCGCTCCGAATCCTGCGGGCGATCCGTTTTGCCGCCCAACTTGGGTTTACCGTCTCTCCGGAAACGCTCGCTGCGGTGAAGAAGATGCGCGAGCGGCTTTCCGTGGTTTCGCAGGAACGCGTGACCGATGAGTTTCTGAAGATCCTCAGGTCGCCTCTTCCGTCCGTCGGCCTCCGCCTGTTGTTCGATACCGGCGTGCTCCACATTGTTTTTCCGGAGATCGCCCAGATGGCCGGCGTCGATCAGCGGAAAGACCATCACCACAAGGACGTCTTCCTGCACACGTGCGTCGTCGTGGACAACGTCGCAAGCGTCTCCGGAAACCTCTGGCTCCGGTTCGCCGCGCTGGTGCACGATATCGCCAAACCGAAGACGAAGGCGTTCAAGGAAGGACTGGGCTGGACATTCCACGGGCATGAGGATATCGGTGCCCGCATGATGAAGAAGATCTTTCAGAGGATGAAGCTTCCTCTTGATCATCTCCCATATGTGGAGAAACTTGTCCGCCTTCATCTCCGGCCGATGGCTCTCGTGGACACCATCGTGACCGATTCCGCGGTCCGCCGCCTGGTCTTTGAGGCGGGGGTCGATACCGACGACCTGATGGTCCTCTGCAGGGCGGATATCACATCGAAGAATCCGGCGCTTATCCGCCGGTACCTGGGCAACTACGACAACGTGGTCCAGAAGATCAGGGAAGTGGAGGAGAGGGATCGCCTCCGCAACTGGCAGCCGCCGGTGAAGGGTGAAGAGATTATGGCCGTTTGCCGGATTGACCCGGGTCGGGCCGTGGGGACGCTGAAAAAAGCCATTGAAGAGGCCATTCTTGATGGGAAGATCCCCAACGAACATGATGCGGCTTTGGCATACCTTCTCTCTATTAAAGACACTGTCTTGTGAAACAATCCATTTTTGATGCCGTTAAACTACACTATCACCAGCAATTCCCATTCGAGGAGTACACTATGCGATTCGTGAAAGCGGCTGTGGTAGGCCTGTGTGTGCTTGGGGGGGCCGCCGTGCAGGCGCAGGAAGTAGTCATGGGTCTGGACCAGGCGATTCAGGTAGCGTTGGTAAACAACTCCAGCATCATTCAGTCGGATGCAAATGCCAGCTCAGCCGCGGCAGGCTTGACCGCTGCGTACGGCGGCTATCTGCCTTCGGTTTCTGCCTCCGGCGGATGGAATCGATACCAGACAGACCGGGCGGCCGCAAGCACTGCGAGTGTCGGGGGTGGGACGTTCCTCCTTCCGCCGTCGCGAACCACGACGACGAGTTTTGACGCGGGGCTCAGTGCGGGCCTCGTTCTTTTCGACGGGCTCTCGAAGCAGGCCTTGGTGGGCCAGGCGGGTTCCAGGTCTGATGCCGCCGTCCACGCTACCGTCAGGACGCGCCAGAGCATTGTCTTTCAGGTCCAAAGCAACTATCTGGATGTGTTGCGGAATGGACAACTGGTGAAGGTAGCCGACGAAACGCTCAAGCGCGACCAGCGTCAGCTTGAGCGCATCACGGAATCGAACAAGGTTGGCTCGGCGGCGATGGCAGATGTGTACCGCCAGCAGTCTGCCGTGGCAACCGATGAGCTCGCCCTTATCACGTCGCAGAACAGTTTTGACAAGGCAAGAACGAATCTCGTTGCCCTGGTTGGCCTGGATCCGGAGAAGGAGTACACCTTCGCGGATTCCTCGATAGCGTTGGAGATCGAACAAGCCGATCTCGATTCAACCACCGCCCACCTCGGTGATTTCGCCGGGTTGTCGAAGCGGGCTCTTCTGTCCCGCCCCGATTACCTCGGAGCGAAGGAATCATTCGACGCGGCAAGTTCAGGTGTGACAATGGCCCGGAGCGGCTATTTCCCCTCGTTGTCCGCTTCAGTGGGATACGGTCTTTCCAGCGATCAACTCAGCAGCCTCCGCGACAACAAAACCATCAACTGGGGGCTTAATGTCCGCTGGACCATCTTTGATGGATTTCAGACGAACCTCTCTCTGCAGTCTGCGATCGCCGGCCGGCGCATCGCGGAGATCAGTTTGGTCCAGGCGGAGCGGGATATCAACGCGCAGTTGAAGAATGCATTGCTCGATCTCGAAGCGGCGCGCAAGCAGTACGAAGTGAGCCAGAAGGGGGTCGTCTCCGCCTCTGAGGATAGCAAGATCGCCGAGGAGCGGTACAATCTGGGGGCAGGCACCCTTCTCGATCTCTACACTGCCAACACAACGCTTGTGTCCGCACAGGCGAATCTGGTAAATTCGGTCTACAATTACGTCACCGCCAAGCGCAATGTGGAGTACATGCTTGGTGAGCGGTCGTACTAAATTCTTCACGCATAGGAGTGACAACGGATGGCAACGAATGGGAAAAAGACAAAGAAGAATGTGATCATCATCTCCTTGATTGTCCTCGTCCTCATCGCAGTGGGACTCGTGATCTTCCTGGGGAGCAAGAAAGATGTCATCACACCAGTCCAGGTGGAGAAAGTCACGCCTCGGACCCTGACCCAGGTTGTCACTGCCACGGGCAAGATTCAGCCGGAGGTGCAGGTGAAGATCTCACCGGAGGTGAGCGGCGAGATCGTGTCGCTTCCCGTGAAGGAAGGTGACAGGGTCAAGAAGGGGGATCTCCTTCTGAAGATCAAGCCGGATGTGTACATCGCCCAGCGCGACCAATCCACGGCGGGGTTGCTTCAGACGAAGGCGATTCTCACGAAGGCTGAGCTCGCGTTCCGGCGGGCCAAGACCCTTGTTGAAAAGAATCTCGTCTCTCAATCGGATTTCGACCAGGCGCGGGCGGACTATGAGTCGGCGCAGGCATCCAATGCACAGGCCGCGGCCTACGTGAACCAGGCGGAGGAGAACCTGCGCAAGACGACCATCCTCTCGCCGATGGACGGAACGGTCAGCCAGCTCAATTCGGAACTCGGTGAGCGGGTGCTCGGGACGAATCAATTTCAGGGGACGGAGGTCATGACCATCGCTGATCTCTCCCGCATGGAGGCAAGGGTCGACGTGAGCGAAACGGATGTCATCCTGGTCTCGGTCGGCGACACTGCCCGGATCGCGATCGATGCGTTTCCCAATCGGAAGGTCAATGCGGTGGTCTATGAGATTGCCAACACGGCGCGTTCCACGGGCACCGGGACGCAGGAGGAAGTGACGAATTTCCAGGTGAAGATGCGGGTGGTTGACAAGGACATGACGCTGCGGCCGGGGATGTCGATGACGGCTGACGTGGAAACGGAAACCAAGCAGAACGTCCTTACCGTGCCGATCCAGTCGGTCACGACGCGTGCCGCAAAGACGGAGACGAAGCAGCCAGCGGCCGAGGGTGAGCAGGGGGGCGCCGTTGCCGCGAACAACGCGAAGGCGAAGACCGAAAACAAGCCGAAGGAAATCGTGTTCGTGGTGGACAACGGCGTGGTCAAGGCCATGCCCGTGAAACGTGGCATCAGCAGCGACCAGTATGTGGAGATTACCGAAGGAGTGGCCGAGGGTGCGCAAGTGGTCTCCGGCAGTTACAAGGCCATCAACAGGGAGCTGGAAGACGGCATGAAGGTACGCATCGAAGAGCAGCACAAGGGGGGGCCGAAACCCTCCGGTGAGCAATCGTGAAGAATGACATACGCATAACGGGAGAGTGAGAATGAGCGTCATCGAATTGAAGAACATCGTCAAGGCATATGACATGGGAGGGGCCGAGCAGGTTATGGCACTCCAGGGCGTGTCCCTTGCGATTCAGAAGAACGAATATGTGGCCATTATGGGGCCATCGGGGTCCGGGAAATCGACTTTGATGAACATTATCGGCTGTCTCGATACGCCGACCTCCGGCCAATACCTCTTCAACGGCCTCAACGTCAGCGATATGGACGATAACGCTCTGGCGAGGATCCGGAACAAGGAAATCGGGTTCGTGTTCCAGACGTTCAACCTCCTGGCCCGTTCCGACAGTCTTCATAACGTCGAGCTTCCCCTCATCTATGCGGGCGTCCCCTCGGCCGAGAGGAAGCGCCGTGCCCAGGAAACGCTGACGCACGTTCAGCTCGGCGACAGGATCCACCACAAACCGAACGAGCTCTCCGGCGGTCAGCGTCAGCGGGTGGCCGTTGCGCGGGCACTCGTGACGCGTCCCTCGATCATCCTGGCGGACGAACCGACGGGAAACCTCGACTCGAAAACGGGGGAGGAGATCATGATGCTGTTCGAGGATCTGCACAAACAGGGAAACACGATCATCCTCGTGACACATGAGGCGGAGATTGCCGAACATGCCTACCGGACAATCCGGCTTCGGGACGGGAAGATCGAAAGCGATGAACCGGTAAAGAACCGGCGGATCTACCAGAGAGCGCAGGCCTCCTAAGAACGGGGAGATGTCATGTATTTCCTGACGGAGCTAAAAGAGGGGCTGGCGATCTCGTTCCGCGCGATCCGTGCGAACAAGATGCGGTCCGTTCTCACGACCCTCGGTATCGTCATCGGCATCGTATCGGTAACGCTGATGTCGACCGCGATCGAAGGGGTGAACCGTGCGTTCGCGCGAAGTGCGGCGGCATTCGGCACGGACGTTCTCTACATCCAGCGCTTCCCCTGGGTGTCGAACGATGATTGGTCGACGTTCCGGAACCGGCGAAATCTTGAGGTGACATACGCGCCCCGTGTCGAGCGCCAGTCGCTGTACACGGCGGCAGTGGCTCCCGTCGTGACCACCCGCCGGCGTACGGCCTACGGAAGCAATAGTATGGAGGGGGCGCTCGTCAGCGGGACGACCTGGGAATATCTTGCGACGGCCGGCTCGACCCTTGCGGACGGCCGGTTCTTCACGGTGGAGGAATCGAGCGGCGGGAGGCCGGTGGCTGCCATTGGCGCGACGGTGGCCGAGAATCTCTTCACCCACGAGGATCCCATCGGGAAGACGATCCGGGTGGCGGGGTTCCCGTACACGGTGATCGGCGTGTTCGAGAAACAGGGAGGAATGTTCGGCGAGTTTACCTGCGATACGCGCATTTTCATTCCCCTCTTCTCCTTTGAGAGTCATTACGGCACGAAACGCGACGCGACCATTCAGGTGAAAGTGATCGATCTGGACCATATGGAGGATGCCAAGCTGGAGCTTGAAGGGATCATGCGGACGATCCGGAACCTTGCGCCCGGGAAGCCGAATGATTTCAACATCAACCAGCAGGAAATTCTCACGCAGACCTTCGCACCCATCAGTTTGGTCATCGCCTCGATCGGTCTTTTCATCACCGGTCTCTCGCTCTTCGTCGGCGGCATCGGCATCATNNTCATGAACATCATGTTCGTCTCCGTGACGGAACGCACCCGGGAGATCGGGATCCGCAAGGCGATTGGTGCAAAGAGACGGACGATTCTCATACAATTCCTGACGGAGGCAGCGGCCCTCTGTCTTATCGGCGGGATCATCGGGCTGATTATCGCCTTCCCGCTCAGTCTTGTCGTGAATCAATTCCTCCCGACGGCAATGCCGGTATCGGTGGTCTTTATTTCCATCCTTATTTCCTTGATGGTGGGATTGATTTCAGGATTCCTCCCGGCATACCGGGCGGCAAAGATGGACCCGGTGGAGGCGCTCCGGTATGAGTAGCTTTGTCCTGCAATTGAATACATTCCGCGAGAGCCTGGCGATGGCACTGGCGGCCATCAGGACAAGCAAGCTGCGCTCGGTGCTGACGCTGCTCGGCGTCGCGGTCGGGGTGTTCTCAATTATCTGCGTGATGACGGCAATGGGGGTCCTGCGCAACAGCATCGAGGAGGGGATCACGCAGCTCGGATCAAATACGTTCCAGATCCAAAAGTATCCGCCGAATATCGGCGGCGACAACCGCGGGCGGTTCCGGAACAGGAAGGACATTACGTACGAACAGGCACTTGCCGTCCGTGACCGGGCGACTCTGGCCGAGGCGGTCGGGATCGAGGACTGGAGATACAACAAGATCGTCCACTGGCAGGGGCAGAGGACGAATCCCAACGTGGAGGTGGCGGGAGAGAATCTTGACGGCATCGTTACGAACGATTGGACGATCGATCGCGGGCGAAGCATGCTGCAGCAGGATCTTGAGATGGCCCGCCCTGTCGCAATCATCGGCGCTCCCGTGGCCGAGAAGATCTTCCCTTCCTATGTCAACCCCGTTGGCGAGTCGATCCGGGTCGACGGCGGCATCTACCAGGTGATCGGTGTTTTCAAGAAGAAGGGAGGGGAACTCGGCGGGAATCAGGACAACCTGATCTGCATCCCGATCTCCACGTTCTTCTCCAGGTATGGGAGGTCGGATTCCGACATCCACATCTTGGTAAAAGCGCTGAACCCGGCAGTGATGGACGATGCCCTGGAGCAGGCGAGGATGATCCTCCGGGCTGCGCGCAACGTCCCGCCGGGTGAGGAGGACGACTTCGGCTACTTCTCCAACGATTCCCTGGTGACGCAGTTCAATGAATTCACGTTCTACTTCCGCCTCGGCGTTCTTCTCATCAGTTCCATCTCCCTCCTTGCGGCAGGGGTGGGGATCATGAATATCATGCTCGTCTCGGTGACGGAACGCACCAAGGAGATCGGCGTGCGGAAGTCCATCGGGGCGCAGAAGCGGGATATCCTCAGCCAGTTCATCATCGAGGCGGTTGTCCTGTGCGAACTCGGCGGCATCATCGGGATCGTCCTCGGCGTGCTTGGCGGTAACGTGGTCGGGTTGATTCTTCACGTCCCTGCAGTCATTCCGTGGGACTGGGTCGGCATCGGCATGCTGACCTGTTCCGTCGTTGGTCTCCTTTTCGGCGTCTATCCTGCCTGGAAGGCATCGAGTCTGGACCCCATCGAAGCCCTTCGTTTTGAATAACTCCTTTCTGCCCCTTTTTTGTTATTCCCTCGCCAAATCCGTACCTTTCTCAACATGTGCTCCAACATTTCGGACTCCGGATTCCCATGATGCCTGAAATTTTTCGTCGACTGAATGTGTTGGAGAGCCTTGCGATGGCTCTTGCCGCCATCCGCGCGAGCAAACTCCGCTCCGTGCTCACCATCCTCGGCATCGTCGTCGGCGTCTTCTCGATCATATCGGTCATGACAGCCATCGGTGTTCTGCAGAACAGCATCGAGAACGGCCTCACACAGCTTGGCGCCAACACGTTCCAGGTCCAGAAGACGAGCGTCGGTTTCAACACGACGCCGGAGGAGCGGCGGAAGATGTGGAACAGGAAGGATATCACCTATGAGCAAGCCCAGGTGGTCAGAGAGAGGGCGACGTTGGCTGTCTCCGTTGGCATCGAAGCGTCGGAGTGGGGAAAGATCGTCTATTGGGAGGGGAAGAAGACGAATCCAAACATTGGCGTTTATGGGGAGAATGCCGAGGGGATTGAGACAAACGATTGGACGATCGGCACGGGGAGGGGGATGAGTCAGCAGGATGTCGACATGGCCCGGCCGATCGCCATTCTCGGGCAAACGGTTGCGGAAAGGCTCTTCCCTCCGTTTGTCAATCCCATCGGCGAGACGATCCGCGTGGACAACGGGATTTATGAGATTGTCGGCGTGTTTGCGAAAAAGGGCGGGTCACTCGGGGGGAACCAGGACAATTTTCTCGTCATCCCCATCACAACCCACTTCAACAGGTTTGGCAAGTACAACCACAGTCTTCATATCTTGGTGAAGGCGCGGAGCCGCGAGCTGATGGACGACACCATCGAGCAGGTCCGCGGCATCCTCCGTGCCGCACGGCATGTGGCACCGGGGGAAGACGACGATTTCGGATACTACTCCAATGACTCTCTTATCAAACAGTTCAACGAGTTCACGATGTATCTCCGTCTCGGGGTCATTCTGGTCAGTTCCATTTCACTCCTCGCTGCCGGCGTAGGGATCATGAACATCATGCTTGTCTCGGTCACAGAGCGTACCCGTGAGATCGGCATCAGGAAGTCTATTGGCGCCCAGAAGCGGGACATCCTCATGCAATTCATCATCGAGGCGGTCATCCTCTGCGAGATCGGCGGACTCGTGGGCGTCCTCCTCGGCATTGTGGGAGGAAACGTCGTGAGTCTGCTGGTCGATGCCCCGGCCGTCATTCCGTGGGACTGGGCGTTTATCGGACTGGTGGTCTGTTCGTTCGTCGGCATGCTCTTCGGCGTCTATCCCGCATGGAAGGCGTCGGCGCTTGACCCTATCGAAGCCCTCCGCTACGAATTATGACATCGCATGCGGCCGCCAGACGTCTGCTGCTCGTCGCAGGATTGACCATCCTGTTCCTTCTGGAAGCGGTTGCCCAGAGTAAGCAGGACAGCCCCGTCTTCAAGACGTACCGTCCACCCGCCACACCCCCGCTCGTCCAGGGATCCGATATTCTCTATGAGATCTGGGAAACGTTTCTCGTGACGCGCAAGGCGAATGCGGGCGACGTGCTCGCGCAGCATGAGCTGGGGATTCGCTACCTGATCGGCCGCGGAGCTGCGCCGGACACAGCGAAGGCGGCGTACTGGATCAAGAAGGCGGCAGACCAGAATTACGGGCCTGCGCTGTTTGACATGGGAATTATCTACTATTACGGTTGGGGAGTTCCCTGGAACCCGTTTGAAGCTTACAAGGCGTTCCTTTCGTGCGCAGAAAAGCACATGGCGGAAGGGGAATATGCGATGGCGCAGTTCCTCACCGAAGATCTCGTGGTGTCCAGGGATTACGAAGCCGCCTACCGCTGGCTGAAGATGGCGGCCGACTCCGGTTATGCACCTGCCCGGGAGGCGATCGACCGGTTTGAAAAACAGGGGTACGGCAAGTCGAAGGACAGCACGCGGACCTCTCTCAAGGCGCCGAACACCGGGTTGGTATTCCTGGAATTTGCCGGCGACAGCTCTTCCGCGAGGAACGATACACTCTTATTGCAGGAGGCCGTCAGGGGCGCGAGCCCGGCGATCCGCAAAGCCCTTGGGATGTCGAGGATGCTGGAAGCGGAGAGCGGAACCGACTCGACGCTGGCAACGGTCAGTGAAGCAGCGGAGGCGGGAAGCCCGGAGGCACTCACACTTCTCGGCCGCTCGTTCGACAAAGGAACAGGGAAGAACAGGGATGTGGTGAAGGCCGTGGCCCTGTATGTCCGTGCCCTCCGTCTTGATTCACCGAGGGCGCCGGAACTCCTCTGGAACCTCCTCCAGGAAAAGGAGACGCTCCCCCGCATCAAGGCGGCCGCCGGGAAGGGAGATGCCGAAGCTCAATTCGGATGGGCGGGAGTCTCCGCCCTCGGATTCGACGGGGTCCTTGCACAGGCGCAGATGTATGTGACGGGAGAAGAGGCGTTCCAGCTTCTGCGGAAAGCGGCTGAGCAGGAGTATCTCCCCGCTCTTGTGGAGGAAGGACTCTGCTATTATGCCGGGAGGTGGGTTCCGCAGAGCGCAGAAAAGGCCTTGGGAGAGTGGGAGAAAGGTGCGGCATTGGGTAGTACCGACGCGAAGATCCGGATCGCTCTTACCGCCCTTCGTTCAACGACGGAGGACACTGTCCGCCGCGCTCAGGACATCGCGTTCCTCGTCGAAAGTGCCGAACGCGGCTCCGTGTTGGCGGAGGTGGGACTTGGGTATTGTTATGAAACGGGTCTCGGTGTTCCGACGGACAAAGCGAAGGCTGCCCACTACTATCGGATTTCTTCGGTAAGGGGGAGTCAGGACGCATTCCGTGCACTTCGCAGGATGCACGATGCAATCCGCCCCGGCGATGCGGCGTATATCATCAGGGAGTAACAAAACGGCCGTCGGTGAGGACGGCCGTTCCGTGGGTTTCGTTCTCAGTAGAGGAACATCGGCTTGCCGAGGATGTGTGCCACCCTCGGGCGGTAGTTCTCACTGTCATACAATTCGGCCACGTCCACGGTCTTCTTTCCCTGCGAGATCGTGTCGATGGGGTTGACCGTGTACTTCCCTTCGCGCAGCGCCACCATCTTGCCGAATTCGCCCCGCAGGATGAGATCGGTGGCGAGACTGGCATAGCTGATGGCAACCATACGGTCCAGGGCATCCGGCTCGCCGCTCCGCATCAGGTATGCCACCTGCTGGTACACGATGTGCATCCCCGTGATCTTCTGAATCGCATCCCCCGTAATTCCCCCGATGCCGCCGAGTTTCTTGTGTCCGTACGCGTCCTGCTGTCCGTACTCGACGATTTTTCCGCCGACCATCTGTGCGCCTTCCGAGATCGTCATGATGGCGTAGTTGCTCGGATTCGTCTTCTTGTCGTCCACGAGGAATTTCGCAAGGCGTTCCGGATCGAAATGGACTTCGGAGATGATGGCCCGGTCCACGCCCGCGAGGTATGCTGAAACGAGCGACGTCTCGCCGGAATTTCTTCCGAACAGCTCCACGATGGCGATGCGCTCATGGGAGCCGGTGGGGGTCCGGAGGCTGGTGATAAAATCGACGCTTCGGGTGACCGCAGTGGAGAAACCGATGCAGTAGTCGGTGCCGTAGACGTCGTTGTCCATCGTCTTGGGGATGGCGACGACCGGAAATCCCTCCTGGTGGAGGCGGACGGAATAACTGAGAGTGTCGTCGCCGCCGATCGTGATCAGCGCGTCGATCTTTAATGAGGCCAGAACCCGGAGAATATGCGGCGTGAAATCGAGCTTTGCGTCCTTGGGCTGGTCTTTATGTTTCGGGTCCTGGAGGAAGGCCGGCACATCGGAGATCTTCACCTTGCCGGGGTTTGTGCGTGAAGTGTGCAGGAAGGTTCCGCCCGAACGGTCGATCGTCCGCGTATTCGCCTTCGACAGCGGGACGATCCATCCGGCGCTTCCGTCGGGATCGGCAGGGTTATAGTTCAGGAGGCCGCCCCAGCCGCGCCGGATGCCGACGACTTCATAGCCCGCGTCAACGGCGCGGAAGACGACTGCCTTGATACAGGGATTGAGGCCGGGAACATCGCCTCCGCCGGTAAGAATGCCTATACGTTTCATACGTTAATCCGATGTGATTATTGGATGCATGTGTGTGAGGGTACGACGACTGTCATCTGTTCCACTCCCGATCCCACGCTACGCTTTCATGCGCCTTCCCTTCTCCTCGTAGGTGAAGATCCACCCGCAGATCTTGCCGGGATCGATTTCCGTCAGGTTCTTCCAGTATTCCTTGTTGTGCATGGTGCGGGAACTGGTCTCGTCGGTCGGAAGGTTTTCGACCATTCGCACGATCTGGGTAAGGCGCTCGCGCCAGGCCTTCATGTTCTTTTCGCGCAGGTCCACCCATCCGTCATGCGCCCACCGGTCGATCGCGCGGGGCGTAATCGCCAGCCGGTCGTCGCCGCGATACGGCGGGATTTTTATCGTCGGGCCGCGGAGGAGGGACCTCCCGTCGGGAAGAAGGATGGGGATGCCGATGGAGATGATCTCTGAGCGGATCTGCTCGTCGATCTCGATGAGATCGCTGAGCCGTCGGCTCATCATGGCGGGAGTTGTCCGGACCGCCGTCTTGACGTCGCCAAAGCAGAGGTGGAGGAGATATGATTCATAGAGAAGCTTCGAAAGACGGGGAGGGCCGAGGATTTCAAAGGCAACGCTGTCGACGCCGTGTTCCCGTTCAAGTTTCTGCAGGTTTTCGAGTGCGCTGGTAAACATGAAGCCGGCACGATACGTCGGCGCCAGCGTCGCGTTGTCGAGGGCGTTGATGATGTCGTGTCCCGTATTCCCCGCTTTGATTTCGAAAACGGTATCCTCGGCTATTTCCTCCGGCGTCACGAACTCCATCTGACCGGGGGTGGATATCGCCTCAAACTCTCCCCGGGAAAAGACGCCGTTCTCTCCGGTGTCGATGAACACCGATGTGAGGTTCTTCTTGGTCGGTGTTGCGACTCCCGGCATGAGCAACTGCAGGTTTTTCCTGAGTTTGACCGCCTTCGCGGGGGGACAATCTACGAGCTGGATCGGTTTCCCTCCTTTGGTCACTTCCCCGTAGGCAATCCGTTTCCAGGCGATGGCAGCGGTCGGCTTGATTTCCTTGGTGATGGGGGCGTCAGGGGTCCGCCCCATGAGGAAGAGAAGGAGGGTGTGGGCGCCGGCGACCGCCGACTTTGACAGAAGAACGCGGGAAGGTTTCTCTTCACTGTGTGTGTAGGGGATGTTCAGACCCATCCCTCCGGTGCCGCTTGTGCCGATCTTGACGTAGATGCGCGTCCCCGCGACCTGCATGGAACGGTACATGATCTGGACATGGCGGATAAGCTGGGGGATGTACAGCGTACAAAGCAGGCGTTCTGTCGTATCCAGGAGAGCGGGATCGACACGGCCGCGTGATCGCCGCGCCTTCTTCACCATACCGAGAAGCTGCCGCGTGACCTGGAATATATCCTGATAGGCAATTCCGGTTGCAGAGTTGACACAGTCCACGACGACGGCAGGTTTGTATTTCTGGATCAGGCGATACAGACTCGAGCGTCGCAGGACGGGTCCCGTCAATTCATCCACGATGTCCTGGATGAGCATCTCTCTGCATTTTTCGTTTGAGAGGATGGCCTCTCGTTCGTGGTCCTTCAGCTGCTCCCGGACGAAAATGTTCCCCCACCACGGGACAAAGAAGTCCCTGCCTGCGGAGGGGTAATCCTTGCGGAGGGTCGCTGCCGCCTCCAGGGCTTCGCTCTTGCGGAGCGAGGTCAACACCATTCTGCGGGGGTGTTCTTCCATGAGTCTGCGGCATATTGCAGATCCCACCAAGCCCCACCCGCCGATCACGAGTACCGTCTTGCCTTGAATATCCATGGAGCTATCCCAAATGGTTGGCTATCGGGAACGCGAGGGCCGCCGAATGAACAGAGAGGGTTCAACACCCTAATGTACGCGAAGAGGCCGGAAGAAGCAAGAAGGCCCGTCCGCTCTGCAGACGGGCCTTCCGGTGTGCCGGGACAATCCATGGAGGCGGTCAATGCGTCCTGATTGTCGTGCTGTATGCCTTGTCGGACCATCCAAGGCGAAGCGTTGCTGCAGTGTCCCCCGTCTTCTCCATCCAAATCCTGAACGGGTCAATGGGGGTCAGCGTTGTTTCCGCTTTCATGACGATGCGGGCGAGTTCCTCCCGTTGATCATACGCAGGCGGTCCCCCGCCCGGTTTCTTGCTGACGATCAACGTCAGGTGCTCCGCCTCCGGGATCGAGTACAGCGTGTATCTGCCGCGGGGAATGGTGACATCGCCTATTGTCACATCGCGCTCCGTCACGAGGGAGGTAGCCAGATTCGCACCCGTTCGCCAGACGGAATCGAACGGGACAACAACACCCCAGATGACGCGTCCCCGGACGAACGGCCGGCTGTATCCGATGGAGATGCGCGATCCGCCCAGCGAGACGGCAGCCGAGTCATTTGGACTGAGCGGCGTCACGCGTTCCTTCTTCTGGAAGGGGATCGAGACGGCAGTGTTCTCCCAGAGAAGCCGCATCGTACCCGTCGAGGCGCCTGTCGCCTGAAACGCGATGGTGAATGTATCGACTGCCGCTGTCAGCTTTTCCACCGTTGCTGGGAACCGCGCAAGGTCCAGAGCGGGATTGTAGACTGTTCCCCATTGTCCTGTCTGCTTGTTGATGATGACTTGCCACCCGTCGGGGGAGGGGAGGGTCCACAGCGTGTAGCGTCCGCGGGGAACCGGCACGCCTCCCATCACCATGTCGAAATTCGTGGCAAGATGTGTCGCCTCGTTCGCGCCCGTCCGCCACACCTGGTTCCACGGCACCAGGTGCCCCATAATGATCCTCCCCCGGATGGACGGGCGTCCATAATTGACGCCGATGGTGCTGGTGTCAAACCGGAGAAAGACGGAATCGCGCGGACTCAGGATCGGCCGCTGCTGCGCATGGGCACCTGCGCAGAGCAATGCGGCCAAACCGATTACGGCAATCGCCATGCGTCCATTCATCTGTACCTCCTGCTATAGTTTCTCCACGACGACCGCAGTACCATAGGCGAGAACCTCGGTAACTCCGGACATGATTTCGGTGGCATCATACCTCATGCCGACCACTGCGTTTGCTCCGTGCTGGGTGGCATGCTCCATCATCACGAGGAATGCTTCCTGCCGGGCGCGCTCACACAGTTCCTGCAGCAGGGTGATGTTGCCGCCAAACAGTACCTGAATGGCGACCCCGACGTTGCCGATAATCGAACGGGAACGCACGGTGATCCCCCGCACCACGCCAAGCGTTCGTACGATGCGATAACCGTCGAGAGTGAAAGCCGTTGTGACGAGTTTCGGATCCATGATGACTGGTCTCCTGCGCTACTTGATTTTGATTGAGTTCAACACCTTGTCGTAGGACGCAATGTATTCTTCCCTCTGCGCCCGGAACCAATCCAGGGTGATGCGGTACACTTTGTCGTTCTTGACGACAAAGACGAAGCGTCGTTCGACGCTCGCGTTGGGGGAGTAGGTCAACGTGAGACCGGGGAGCCCGGAGACCGTGGTCTTGCCGGTCGCTGTCGCGCGGTATTTCCCCTTGTTCTGATCAAACACCTTCTCCACCGTCAATGCCTTGGCCCCAAAGACGTCGAAGCGGATGGAGCAATCCTGCCGCTGGCCCCGAAGCTCAACTACTTCCTCGTTGTTCCCTTTCGGCGCATTGATCGAATTGAAGTTGTCCGGGTACTGGAAAGAGAAGAGCTTGCCGTTGTAGTCCACCATCGCGTCGGAGGGGAGTGTGGCATCGCGTCCGGGAATCACCGGGCGCGGGAATTGGAACGACGCAAGAGACGAGTCGAAGACGGCCCGATAGGCCTCAAAGTACCCGCCGAACCCCGCGAAGTGAACGTCATAGAGGAGCGTATCGATAGCAACGTAAATGTGCTGACCCGATTCCTTCACACTTGTGCTCCATTGTCCGGAATAGGCAACAGCAACCGCCTGCCGGCCCCCCACGACGATCTGCCGCTCGGGAGTGAGGACGAATCCGTTCTTCTTCATCTCATCAAGTGTCTTCTGCCTCTCCTGATCGGGCGTCGGGGTCGTCATGACATCCACCATGATCGAGACGCCATCGGGGTAGGGTCCGGTGGGTTCGAGGAATTTCTTGTCGACCTCCTGCATGTTGTAGAAGGCGGCACGCCCCACCTGCGTGTTGGCAATCCATCCTTTGGGATAGAGGAGAGAGTATCCGTAGCCGGGATCGCGGTACGATTCCATCTCGGCCGGCTTCACCGGCTCGATCTTCTTCTCACCGCTGCAACCCATGAGAAGAACGGCGCACAAGACGGCGCCGAGAGACAGAAGAATACACCCCGCACTGCGAGCGTGTGTTGACATTGTCATGCCTTCCTGCAATGTGAATGGTGAATGAGAAGTCAATTCTGGATCCGGCCGGAGGCGCGCTATGGTTTGACAACCGAAAGGACGATGATCACAAGGAGAGCAATCACCTGGAGCATCAAGATCGATTGCAGCCGGCGGTCGAGCCGCACGACGGCGGTTTCAGCATTGGCCGGGGCATCGCCGTCCGCAAGATGAGCGATAATTGCTCCGCGGCGTTTTCCGCAAATTCCTGAATAGATCCCCGCCGCAAGGACAATGACGAAAACAGCCAGCTTCACATGGAGCCACGAAGGGAGCGGCATTTCGTAGCCTTTGGCAACGAGATTGCCAATGCCGCTAAGCAGCATAACTCCGCTGGCAACAGGAGAGAGGAGACCGATGGGACGCAGGAGACCGAGGATCGTCCGTTTTGTCTTCCAGCCCTCCGCTCGTCTGTACCTGCCGCCGAGGATCCACGAGCCGATGACGCTGGAGCACAGCAGACCAAAGCCAAGGAGGTGAAAGATCATCGTCCAATGGTATGCGAGCATAAAGGATGTTCTCCCCGATGGGTGTGGAGCGTAGAATGACTTGAGAAGATAGGGAAAAAGGCCGACTTCCTCAATACAGAAATTAATGTGGGGAGCCGGAAAATTCAGACAATCATCCGTCGCTCGCGACATACGGTGTGGAACAATCGCGGGTCGGCCGCGTCATGGAGGAAAGGTGACAAGAACGTGGCACTGCATGCGCTGGAGGATGGGTTCTCTCTCTCCACGTGGCCGACAAACGCCTGAATCCCGGACTTCCCGCAGTTCTTTCCGCCATTCCCGCACTTCACACCGGTGAGGGGTACTTTCGCCATAGACTATCTCCTTGATTCTTCGTAGGTTGCGAAGACAGCCGTCCGGTGAGATGGATGGCACGGTGATTGCCACATTTTCCTGCAGAAGATTCACGCCTGTTTGATTCACTTCACTCACCCCTAGAGGAGGTTCCCACCATGAAGCAGTTGCGATACGTCTTGCCGGGAATTCTGGCCCTTGCGCTCGTCGCAGGTTTGGCGTTTGCTCAGGGCCTTCCCGGGCCGGGCATTCCACCAATCGCTGCACCCGCAGTCGATACGGTGTCTGGTTTTGTCATCGATTCGGTGAGCGGAAAAGCGCTTCTGAATGCACGCGTGACTTTCTATCGTCCGTTCTTCCATCCGGTGTTCTGGCTCCCTCAATTCAGAACGGACAGCACAGGTTTCTATCGTGCCGTGCTGGACACAGGAACGTACCGCATCTACTGCCAACCGCCCATGCAACTCGTCCCCTTCGCCTCGATCGTGGGCGCCCTGCTTCCTGAGTGGTACGACAATGCAAAGACGTATGCAGAGGCGACTCCGGTCGTTCTAACAGAGGGAACAAATGTTACCATCAATTTTGCCCTTGTGCGGTACGTGCCCCCGCCTGTTGTCCATCTCTCCGGCACCGTGAGCGATTCATCCGGTAGCCCCCTCAAGGGGGCGTGGGTGCTGGTGATGCGGACTATCCAGGAACTGCAAGCGGTGTCGATGACGAATAAGGATATCCTGAACGTCCCGGGAGAGTCGGTGCTTCTCGACGGGCTTGGTTGCATGCGGGGCGTGGTGTGGAAAGGTCTGACGGACTCAAGCGGCGCATTCAATGCGACCTTGTTGGGGAACCGATCGTATGTCGCCCTGGCGGTGAAACCGGGCTACATGCCGCAATTCTATGATCACAAAGATCAGCCGGCCGATGCAACGATTCTCACGCCCTCGGCCGATACGAGCGGCATCGACTTTAATCTCAACTTATATCATCCGCCGCAAAAATATGCCATCAGCGGAAGCGTTGTCGATTCCTCCGGTACGGGGGTGCCGTCGCGAATTATTGCATTCCCGCTTCCGCCCCGGGCATCCAGATCGGCGTCAAGATTTGCATATACAGATTCTCTGGGGGTGTTCACACTCCCCAAAGTTGCAGGGGGGAAGTACCTTGTCCTCGCGATTCCCTTCGGGGGGTATGCGCCTGCGTTTTACAAAGCCGGGGCGTTTGGTGTCATGCGGTGGAAGGATGCCGACACGGTCAATGTTGAAGGGGACGTGAACGGCGTCACGATCGGTGTTGTGCCGTTCGCGTACGGCGGCGTGGCATCCCTGACAGGGACGGTGCGGGCCGACGGCCAGGGTGTTGAAGGGATCAACGTCTATGCATTGGCGAGTGACGGATCGACAGTCGGGTACGGCTTGACCGATGGCACAGGCGCGTATGCCATCAGTGGCCTTACCGTCGGGACAACAACGCTGGTCGTGGACGGAGAGGGATATGATGCCGTGCAACAATCGATCGTGGTGGGCGTCACGGACTATGCGCTGACGCAGGATTTCTCGCTGGGCGTCACTGCCTCCGTGGGGACCGGGTCGAACGCAGTACCTCTTGCCTACACGCTCCGGCAGAACTACCCGAATCCGTTCAACCCGTCAACGACAATTTCGTATCAGTTGTCGGAGCTGAGCCACGTGACACTGACGGTGTATGACGTTTTGGGAAGGGAAGTGGAGACGTTGGCGAACGGCGTGAAGCAGGCAGGCCAATACACTGCCGTCTGGAACGCGGCCCGTTATGCCAGCGGTGTATACTTCTACCGTTTGCAGGCGAGCAGCGTTAACAGTGCCGCATCCTTCACAAATATCCGGAAGATGGTGCTGGTCAAGTAGATCGACGTTTATCGGTGTGGGGAAGGGAAGAGGGGATGGAAACCGCGCCCGGCAGGGAAACCAGCCGGGCGTTTTTTATGCCTGCGGTCGATGGAACCATTCCCACGAAGAGCTCCGGCACGGTGAAGTCAGGTTGCCGTCCGTGACGCCTTCCGCAGGCTGTTCCGTGCAAGGAACTATTGGGGACTTGAGAGCGATTTCTTCTGCGTACCGGGGGCAGATTCCCCTGTGCGGGAAATCGCCGGCTTCTTCGCGACGGTCTTTTTGCCGGGGGATCTCTTCGCTGCGGTCTTCCGACCGGCGTTCCGTCTGATCCCCTTGAGCGCCTTCCGAAGATGTTTGTGGATGAAAGCCAGATCCTTCTCCGGTGCGTTGCCTGGCCGCCCGTTGAGCCGGACGATTGTCGAGATGAAACGATCGATCTCTCGCTTTATGGCATCTGCGCTTTTCTTACCCATCGCGATTCTCCGGAGGTTTGTGGGTGGGAAAAATAGCTCTTCTGGATGCGAGAATCAATGGATGGAAGGCAGCACCGATATTCCCATCGCCCTGCGCAGTCGGACGAGCGCCGTACGATGGTCGTATTGCGCCTGGATATCCGTGATGCGGGCGTTGGAGAGGGTTAGCTGCGCATCAGATTGATCCAGGGCGGTGGCAACGCCTGCGGCGTATTGACGCTCGACGAGTCGAAAATTCTCGGTCGCTTGTTCCACGAGCTTTGCACTTGCGACTGCTCTTTCTGCTGCCTCGTGTACAGCGAGCCATTGCTGTTCGACCTCAAGGGAAATACTCTCCTTCAGGACATCGAGATTTGCTTGCGCGATGTCTTCGTTTGCCTCTGCCAGCTCCACTCCCGCCACCAGCCCGAATCCCTGAAAGATCGGAAGACTGAACGTGACACCGGCGTTCCAGCGGTCATACAGCGGGAATGCATATCCGTTCCATGTGTAGGTTCCCGTCGCCGCGATGGTGGGCAAACGCTGTCCCCATGCTGCCGTGACCCCGCCCTTGCCGGCATCGACGCGGGCAACGGCGGCGATGAGTTCGCTCCGGTTGCGCAGCGCGGAAACACGCGCCGAGTCCAGAGTGGCATCGATCGCTTCGGGGGAGGCGGATTCGCTGACGGTGTATTCGTGAGCCGGATGGATACCCATGATGTTCTCCAGCCCGATCCTGGCGACGCGGAGAGCATTCCTCGCCTGGATGAGAGTGACATTGGCGTTCAGCATATCCACTTCCGCCTTTGTCACGTCCAGTTGCGGTCTTTTCCCGACACTGAAAAATGCCTGCGCCTGGGCAAGGTGCCGCGATGCCTGGTCATACGCTTCTTCGTTGACGCGCACGACGCGTTGTGCCTGCAGGTAGCCGAGGAACGCAACTTCGGTATTGACTGCAAGGTTCTCTCTTGCCGAAACGTAGTCGTCGCCCGCTGCGTCGGCGAGGTAGTCGCTCTGGGAGACCCGTCCGCTCGTCTTGCCGAAATCCCAGATCGTCAGATTCCCCTGCAATGCTGCGGTGTAGGTGTTATAGGTGAGCCGCCGGGTGGGAATCGAAGGCGAGACGACGGAAACTCCATCCGTGTGTATGCCCGAAGCGGTTGCTCCGATCGAAGGGAAGAATCCCGCGCGGGACTGACGCGCACCGGCCTCCGCGGCCCGGATATCCGCTTCACTCCCGTGAAGTGCAGGCTGGTGTTCCAGGGCGATCACGACGGCGCGCTCCAGCGTCAGCGTGTCCAACTGTTGGGCTGATGCGAGTGTGCCCGCCGCGATCAGGAAGGCGGGGAGAAGGGAGAGGAATGCGGTTTTCACTTATGCTCCCTCCTCCGATGGTGCCATCTCCCTCTTGAATCGTTGTTCAAACACGATGTAGAGCGCCGGGACGAAGAAGAGTGTCAGCACGGTGGACACCGTCAGGCCCCCGATCACGGCGATGGCAAGAGGCGCCTGCGTTGATTCTCCACCCATGCCGATCGCCATGGGAATGAGTCCGAGCACGGTGGCCAGCGACGTCATCAGGATGGGTTTCAAACGCGTGCGCCCTGCCTTGACGACGGCGTCCACAAGCGGAACCGATGCCTTGCGGAGGCGGTTGGTGTAATCCACGAGAAGAATCCCGTTGCTCACAACAATGCCAACCATGACGATGACACCCTGGAAGGACGTGACCGACAGGGTGGTGCCGGTAAGGAAAAGCATCCAGAGGACGCCGACCATGCCGAGGGGGACGGTGAACATGATGATGAACGGGTCAAGAAGCGACTGGAATTGCGACGCCATCACGACGTACACAAGGATGATGGCAAGACTAAACGCAAGAGCGAGATCCCGGAATGTCCGTTGTTGCTGCTCGACATTCCCGCTCTGTTTTATCTCGAATCCCGGCGGGACGGTCAACTTGTCGATTTTCGCCTGGATGGCGCTTGCCACGGAGCCGAGATCGGCACCCGTGACATTTGCGGTGACCTCGACAAGCCGCTGCTGGTACTTACGGTCAATCTGGACCGGCGAGTTATCCTTCGTGATCGTCGCGACGTTGCCAAGCCGGACCTGCTGGCCGTTGTCGGTCGTAAGGACCAGGTTGCCCAGGTCGGCGATCTGTTCCCGATAATCCTCGCTGAGGCGGACAAGGATGTTGTACTGGTTGCCGGAGACGGGGTCAGTGTAGAGCGAGGCCACGCTCCCGTTGATGCATGTGCTGATCGTATTGGAAATCTGCGCGACGGATAGTCCCAGTGTGCCGGCTTTGTCCCTGTCGATCTTCACGCGGAGTTCAGGGAGGTTGTCTTCCCGTGTCACCTGTACGTCTGCTGTGCCGGGGGTCGTCCGGACAAATCCAGAAATCTGCTTCGCAAGCTGAGAACCGGTGTCGATATCGAATCCTCTGATCTCGACATCAATGGGAGCATTGGATCCGAAATTCATCAGGAACCTCAGGAAGCCGCTCGGGCTGATAAACGTTGCGATGCCGGGGATCTGCGACAACTTCGGTCTGACGGCCTTGATGATTTGGAAGATATCACGTTTCCGTTGGTCGGGGGGCACGAGCGCCACCTGAATGTTTGCGGCATGAGTGCCGGTATTGCGGGCGAAGAAGCTCCCGCTGCGGGCTGTGGGCACGCCAATGTCGGTGATCACTGCCTGTATTTCCGGGATATTGGTCTGCAAAACGCGCTCGATCTCCTGGCAGAGCCGCTCGGTCTCCTCGACGCGTGATCCCACGGGAAGCTTCACGGTGACAGTGAATTGGGATTCATCCTGTTCGGGAAAGAACTCCGTGCCGATGAATTTGATGAGTCCGAACGAGAGAACTCCTGCGATCGCAATAGCGCCGATGACGAACTTCCGGTGTTCCAATGTGCGGCGGAGCTGATGTTCATACCATGTATCGATTGCTTCGAGCGCGTCGTATGCTCTCACCCGGATGCGATCCGGGATCTTCCGTGAGTTCCGGTCCAGGAGCTTCTCCGGCGGGAGGTACCGAAGACACATGAGCGGCGTGACGGTCCGTGACACAAAGAACGAACCGAAGAGCGCAACCGCGATGGTGATCGTCAGGGGGATAAAGAGGAGCTTCGCGATGCCAGTCAGAAATACGATCGGGAGAAACACGATGACCGTGGTCAGGGTGGAGACGAAGATCGGCCCGGCAACCTCCTGCGCGGCCTCGAGCGTTGCCTGGATCTTGGTCTGCTCCTGTTTGCGCAAGTTGTAATGGCGGGAGATCGCTTCCAGTTCGACAATCGAGTCGTCGACCAGCCGCCCCACCGCCAGCGCCAATCCTCCGAATGTCATGATGTTCAACGTCGACCCGCCGAAGCGGAACCAGATGAACGTGATGAGGATCGACAGGGGGATGGCAACAAGAATGATGAGGGTCCCGCGCATGTTTCGGAGGAACAGCATGATGATGATCATCGCCAGGATTGCTCCCAGGCCTCCTTCACGCTCAAGGCCCGAGATCGTCTGCCGGATGTAGAGTGACTGGTCGAAGGAGATCGTCATCCTGACGTTTGGCGGGACGCCGGTCAGCGTGGGAAGCGACTTGATGACACGGTCCACGACATCGATCGTGTTGGCGTTTGCGAGCTTCTGCACGCGCATCGTCACGCCTGGCTTCCCGTTGATCCGCACAATCTCGGTCTGCTCCTGGAAACTGTCTTCCACGGAGCCGACATCTTTGATGCTGACCGGAACACCGTTGACGACCTTGACGACGATGTCCTCCATCGGCTTTACAACATTGAACTGGCTCTCCGTCTTCAGCGAATAGTCGAATTTGCCGGTCTTGATATCGCCGGAGGGGAGGATGAGGTTTGCGTTGGCAACAGCATTCAGGACGGTGAGCACCGGCAACTGGAGGGCTTCCAGACGATTCCGGTCCAGCGTGACGTGGATTTCCCGGAGCTTGCCGCCGAGAACCTGGGCCTGCGCAACTCCCGACACGTGTTCGATCTGGGGCTCGATCGTGTTGTAGGCAAGGTCGTACAGATCCCTTTCGTCCATGTCGGCCGAAATGGCGATGTTGCACACGGGCTGGCTCGTGATGTCGAACCGGAGGACGACAGGTGTTGCTATCCCCGTCGGGAGCTGTGTCAGTATGCGGTTCACCCGCTGGACGACATCGACGAGACCCACATCAAGGTTGGCGTCCCACGTGAAGAAAATCCTGATCTGGGAGATACCCTCGCGGGTGGAAGACTGGACATAATCGACATCGTTGGCGGAGGAGACGCCTCGCTCCATGATACGGGTAACGGATTGTTCCATGTCGAGCGGGCTGGCTCCGGTGAAGAACGTCACCGTTGACACGGCAGGGATGCTGATGTTCGGAAGCAGATCGACCGGGAGCTGGCTGAACGAGACGAGCCCGAAAACAAGGATCGTCATGGCAAACAAGAAGGTCGAAACAGGGTAGCGGAGCGCGAGGCGCGTTATCCACATGGCGGTGAGTTGTCAAGTGCAAGATTGACCGGAGTTGTCCGGCGTTCCCCGCTGGCAGAAAGGCGTAGCGGGATAGCAACACAGAGAGTCAACAGCAGCGGCGCGGGGGAACTCATTCGTGGCCGCTCTTCTGGACAACAACGGGCCCGCCGTCCCTGACAAATTGCTGTCCCGTGGTGATGACGTCTTCGGATCCGTCAAGTCCCGAAAGGATCTCAATCCGTCCGCTCTGTTCGACGCCGGCGGCGAGGCGCACGCGGCGTGCCGTGTCGGCGCGGGCGACATAGACGAACGATCCCTGATCGTCCCGGACGAAGGCCTGCGTGGGAAGGGTCAGGGCATTGGGCCGTTCACCGACGCGAAGGGTGACGTTCGCGAACATCCCGGGGCGGAGGGCGTGGTCCTTGTTGAGGATGTCGATCTCCACCGGCATCGTGCGCGTTGCGAGATCGACGGCCTGGCTGAACCGCGTCACCTTTCCCGCAAAGGTCTTTCCCGGAAAGGCGTCAACAGTGATTGCCGCCTCACATTCCGGCGTGATGCGGGGGATGTCACGCTCCAGGATGTTGACCACCACCTTCATGTTGTCCAAATCCATCAGGGAAAAAAGGGAGGTGATCATGGCGGTGACCACGGCACCGGGGTCGAGAGACCGCCGGGTAACGATGCCGGAAAAGGGGGCGACGATCCTGGCGTAGTCGAGCCGCGTCGTTGCAACATCGAGGGCTGCGGCCGCGACCTTCATCGTTGCCTGCGCATTCTCGTAGTCCTGTTTTGCGATGAGGCTCTGTTCGTACAGATCCTTCGTCCTGTTGAATGTCAGACGCGCGTTCTCGGCCGTCGCCTCTGCCTGCTGCCGGGTTTGAAAAAGCTCGGTGGTGTCGATCAAGGCAAGCATCTGGCCGCGGGAAACGGGGACTCCCATATCGACGTACACGCGCTCCAGCGTGCCGCCGACTTTTGCGTAGATGTTGGCCTGTTGAATGGGGACGACATCCCCTGTGAACTGCAGGGAATACGTTACTGTTTCCTGGCGGGGCTTCTCGACCCGCACAATCGGTACGTTCTGTTTGCGCGTGTCAGCTCCGGTGTTCGATATGACAATGCGCAGCACCACAACTCCGGCAAGAACGAGAAGTGCAATAATGCCAATAATGTACTTTCGGTGGAGGGTCATAGTCAGGGAAAAAGTGAAAGATGGTCTCTAGAATGAATTAGACACGGCTCCGATGATCCAGGTTTAAGGGCGGCGCCCACAGATGTGCCGCGGAAGCCCCGCGATACCGGCTGGCCACCGTCGGGCCCGGCGAGACTCTTCACAGTGTCAGTCCAGGGTCTGCGCCCGGACGTTGCCATACACCGGGATGTAGACATCGGACTGGTGCGGGTTGTCGCTGGTAACGAAGACGCCGTTGCTCAAGGCCGGTGCGGGTTCCGTGGCCATGAGATGTCCTGTGATGAGAACAGATGCCCCCGGGGGGATGGGCCGGTCGGGGAGTGTCAGCGTAAGCCCCTTCATCTGTGTCCGGAAGGCGGAAAGTGTCAGCGGGGTGGAACTGTTGTTTGTGACAGTGATCGAGGCAACGCTTTCCTGCAGGACCACAGCGTCACGGAAGAAGAAGTACAGCGGGTCCAGGGCAATCTCGTCGATGACCGTCGCCGTGAACCTCACGACCGTGAGGGCGGCATCGGCTGCGTTGGAGTGGATCGTCACCGACTTCTCCACAGGGCCGGAGAAATTCTTGGAATTGAACGTGATGAGGAGCGAACCACTCGCGTGGGGCGGGATTGCCGTGCTGGAGACGACAGTCCCCGTGCAGCCGCAAGAGACATCCACGCGGCCGAGAACAAGCGTATCTGAGCCCGGGTTCGACAGGGTCAGGCTTCGCTGCACAACGGACCCGCGTGGAATGGAGCCAAGGTCGAAGTGCATCCCTTCGACGATGATCAACTTCGGCTGTGCAAGTGAAGGAGAACCCGCGATCACGACCGCCGCTGCAAGGAGGGTCATGAGACGCTTGCCGCTTATTGCCTGTGTTGCCATGCGTGCGCTTTCGAGAATCAATCGGACCGCTGATACGTCATTGTGGAAAACGGTGAAAGGCATCTTTCGGTTCCCTCCCGGACGCTATTCCCCGAACATCTCCCGCAGCTTTGCCCCAAGGAGGAGCCTGAACACCCCCTGATCCCTTGTCGCTGCATAGGCAGTCGCCGATGACGCGTTCCAGGAGAGCGCGACAACCTCCGCCTTCAGGCCCTGCTCGAGAAGCAGGAACCATGTCCCCCCCCCGGACGGAGAGTAATATATCTGTCTCTCGTTGAGAAGGGCGAGAATGCTCGATGGTTGGGAACGATCGTACGCAAGGCGGACCGTATCCCCCGTTCTCCATGGGGGAGCATACCGGTTCCATTCCAGCCCCTTGTTCAGGGAGCGGTAACACGAATGGTCGACGGTGTATGCGTAATAGACGTCAGGATCCTTGTCGTCGAGCGTGACCACGTCGATACTATCGGTTGGGAGGCCGTACCTCATCTCTTCCCAGTTGAATCCGCCGTCGGCGGAAACCACGACGCCGTCGCTCCATGTCGCGCCGAGGATCACACCGGCGTTGGTGGGACTGAATGTCAGAGAGTGGACCCGCCATTGGGAGCCGAGAGGCCGCGGCTGCGTCCACGTCTTACCCCTGTCCGTCGAAACAACCAGTCCCTGGTCGCCTGACGCATACAGCCTCGTTTTGATGGAGGGATGAGTTTCGAAGAGGACGGGAGCGATGCGTAGCGATCGGGAAATGGATTGCCAGGAGCTTCCTGCGTCATTCGACTGAAACACGCCCTCCTTCGTGGTGACATAGAATGTCGGCGGCTGCGTAGCTTCGGTGGTGATGGAGCTGATGTCGCCGCCCGTGATTCCCATTCCTGCAGCGACCCATCCCTCCGAACGGCCGGGGTCAAGAGCAAGGCATGTATTCCCGCATGCCACGAGGAGATGATCTCCCTGCTGGTCGGTGGCCATGAGGCGAACCGTCGAACCGCCAAGCTTCGTGTCGGCATTCCGCCACGTCACACCGCGATCTGCCGATGCCTTCACTCCTATTCCGTTGCCATAGGCGTACACCATGTTTGCCGGTCCGGCTTCGGAGACGACGACATGAGTCGCGATCCGGGGGAGATCGCGTCCTGCCGCGTTCCAGGTCATCCCGAAGTCGGTCGACGCGATAACGCCGCTTTCTGTCCCCGCAAACACAAAATCGGGATTCGAAGGATGAGCGGCGAGAGAGAGTATTCTGTCCGATTCCTGCCCTTTGCGTGACGGGATCCACGATTCACCACCGTTGACAGACCTGGCGATATTCCCTGCATCGGTGGCGTAGAGAAGGGCGTTGGAGCTTCCCTTCTTGAGAAGAACGTGCGTCGTGCGGGCCCCGCCGTGGGTGAACTCCTCCGTGATCCCGCGCCACGAGATCCCGCCGTCGGTCGACTTGACGAGCCCCATGGTGCTGATTGCGGCGTAAAGAAGATTGGGTTTGCCGGGGTCAACGGCGATGTCGTACACATCGGACATCCCGATTCGTGCATCCGTTGTGGAATCGGGAGCTGCCCAGGATGTCCCGCCGTTCGTGGTCCGGAAGATTCCCCTCCCGGAGGTTCCGGCACACATCACGCCCGGGGTCCAGGGGTCGATCGTTAGTGCGAGAACGGGAGTTCCCGGCTTGTCAACGGCCAACGCATTCCAGCTTTTGCCGCGATCCGTCGATGCAAAAGCGCCGGCGTCCGTTGCCGCAAACAGCCTCTCAGGCGTGTCAGGATCCTGGATGATCTGGTGCAGAGGAAAGTGGGGGGCGGGGGACGCGAGCATCGCCCACGTATTTCCGTCGTCGTTCGACTGGAGGATCTCGCCGTTGGTCAATCCGACGTAGAGGGTTGAAGGGATCTTGTCATCGGGGTGGACGGTGGCGATATTCTGTGCATAAGGTCCGCCGGTAAATTCCCATTGGAGAATCCCCGTGCCTGCAGGGCCGCACCCTCCGATGAAAAACAGGACGCCGCAAAGGAACGAAATGGTCTTCAGCATACGGAAGGACCGTGTGTGATGGTCAATGTGCCGGAGTCATCGCACTCCGTTCCATCGTCCCCGAAATTTCTGCGACGCCGGAAACACGTCGTCGCCACCCGCTCAGGAGTGCTGCAACTGTCTCTCGATCAGCCGATCGCCGGGCAATTCATTTCACTCCACTTCGCCGTGGAAGACTGTAATGACGTCCGCCGCAAAGCTCATGATGTCGCGGGTGACTGCCCTTCCCTCCGGTGATGCAAGGGCCGCATCCATCGCGTCCTTGTCATCGAAGTACATCTCTGCGAGGATCCGGTATTTTGCCTCGCCGATCGGCGCACCTGTCACCTTTGTGATTTCCAGCTTTCGAAGCCCCGGAAATTTGTGGAGAAGAGGAAGGTGGATCTCATTGTAGTGCCTGTCGAATTCCTCCTGATCCTCGGTGCTTCGGAACAACGCAATGAGTTTGATCATCCGGGGTTCCCCGACGAACATGGATCTTTCCCTGCATGGAGAGGGAATCGAGCTGCCGTCTCTCTCCCAATACCCCCCCCTTCCCCCCCCTCGGCAGCAATCCTTGCCGACGGCAATTGTCTCGTATCACCGAAATATAGGGAGGCGCGCGAGGAAAAGCAAACACGTGGGGACCTCCTGCTTTATGGCCGGTGATGGAGATTCCATCCCGTTTTTCGTATTTTTACCTCCATGAATGAACCGATAGTCCCGCCGGAGTGCTTTCGTGATCCCGGCAGATCGATGAAGATCGCAGACTCCCTTTGTGAGTCGTTCGTTGCGTCGGGGAGCAGGTTTGCGCCCGAGGAGTTTACCCTCCTCCTTCGATCTGCAATTGTCGGCTCTCCCGATCCCGACATGATGCTGACGAACGTCAGCCGTTATCTCGGAGCCGTTGTCAACAGCGCCTCCCTGTTCAGCGACGTTCTCCAATACCCTCTCTGGGCCGAGGTCTTGTTCAGACTTTGCGGCACGTCCCAGTACTTTGCCGACGTTCTCGTCCGGGAACCAGGACTCTTCCGCTGGATAACCGGAACAGACGTCCTCACTTCTTCGCTGAAAGAGAATTCCCTGAAGGAAGAGGTGGAGCGGATTGCATCGACGTTCCAGAAGCCGGAATCGCAGCTCAATGCCCTCAAACGTCTCCATCGCCGCGAGCTCCTGCGGATCGGCGCGCAGGACATCCTCGGCCATGCCGATGTGGCGGCCGCCACGTTCCAACTCTCCCTTCTGGCCGATGCCGTCATCGATGCCGCGTTGCAGATTGCAACCCGTCAAATGAACGAGAAGTTTGGCTGGAGTGCGCAGATTCCCTTTTGCGTCGTCGGGCTGGGGAAGCTGGGGGGTAGCGAGCTCAATTATAGCTCCGACATTGACGTGATCTTCGTGTATGCGGAGGAGCGGGACGCCGATGACCGGGGAAATCCCGGGGCACACGAATATTTCACCCGGCTGGCGGAACGACTTATCCGGCACCTGACGCAATTGACCGACGAGGGCTATTTGTACCGTGTCGATGTCAGACTCCGGCCGGAAGCGGGAGCAGGCCCCCTCGTCCGCTCCATGGAAAGCTACACGGCCTATTATGAATCGCGGGGGGAGATGTGGGAACGCCAGATGCTGATCAAAGCTCGTCCCGTGGCCGGCGACAAGGCCTTGGGCCGGGAATTCCTCAAAAACCTCGAGCCCTTCGTCTATCCGAGATCGTTCATGACGTCGCCCGCAGCTTCCGTTGCGAGGATCAAGGCCCGCATCGAAGCGACGGTTGGCGACGAGGCCAACGTCAAGCTGATGCCGGGCGGGATCAGGGATATTGAATTCATCGTCCAAACCCTCCAGCTTCTCAACGGAGGGAGGAACCCGGCCGTGCGCGAACGGAATACCATCAAGGCGATCAATGCGCTCGGCGATGCAGGGCACCTGACGACCGGGGAGAGAAGGGACCTGGAGAGCGCCTACGCATTCTTCCGCATGGTGGAGCACCGGCTGCAGACGATGTTGAACACACAAACGCACACGCTTCCCAGCGACGACCAGGCGTTGGGCGTCCTCGGAAGGCGTTGCGGAATTGCATCGGTCGGCGAGATGCGCGGAACGCTCGTCCGGCATCTGACGTCGGTCCGCCGGATCTTCAACCGCGTCCTCGGCGACGGCTCAGGAGGCGACATCTCTGCGCTTGTCGAGGAAGGAGTCGATGAGACCTCCTTGATACGCATTCTCGGGGCGTGTGGTTTCCACGATCCGCGGCAGGCCATGCGACACCTCAAGGTGTTGACGACGGGGAATGCGATCACCGGCGCCACAGATATTGATACGAGGACGCGTGAGGCGTTCCGTTCGGTGGCGGCGGTTCTCTTCGCGGACATTACCCGAACGCCGAGCCCGGACATTACCCTCGCATCCCTTAGTGCGCTTGCGGCATCGCAGAAGGCCCTCCAGACATTCTACGCGCACATGGACGATCAGCGGTTCCGGCGGTTCGTTGTGGATATATGCGCGGTGAGTCCACGGTTTGCCCGGGGCCTTGCCCGGAATCCCCTGCTCATGGAGTCGCTCGTGTCAGATCCCGAAGCGCTGGGAGAGGCGCGCGCATTCCCCGATGCAACTGACCTTGTGGAATTCAAGGAAGAACAGGAGCTTCGTGCGGGCGTCCGGCACATTCTGGGGTTTACGGGATTCGACGAACTGACGGGAGAACTCACCCGCATCGCGTCATTTGTCGTTGCGTCTCTCCTGGCACGGGACTCCAAAGGGGAGAAAGGCCCTCGCCTCGCCGTATTTGCTCTTGGAAAGTTCGGCACAGCCGAGCTGGGGCTCGATGCTGACCTCGACCTCCTCTTCGTGAGCGGTGAGGATGAAGGGTCGGAAGACGCGAAGGCGGAAAAGAGAGCCGCGACGCTTGTGGCGCAACTTTCTGCAACGACGGCCAGGGGGCGGCTGTATACGGTGGATGCGCGCCTCCGTCCGGAAGGCAAAAGCGCACCCCTCGTCGTTGCAGCAAACGCGTATGCGAAGTACCTTGAGTCCCGTGCGTCGCTTTGGGAGCGTCAATCCCTTACCCGCTTGCGCTTCGTTGCAGGGGATAAAATCATCGGGTCCTTCGTTGAGTCCCTCGCCGCGTCAAAAGTCTATGATGCGCCCCTGCCTCAAGGGTGGAGTCGGGAAATTGCCGCGATGAGAAGGAAGATGGAACCGACGGTGCGGGGGCGCGGCCGCATGATGACCGATATCAAGACGGGTGCCGGAGGGATGGTGGACGTGGAATTCATCGTCCAGATGATCCAGATGAAGATCGGCGCCTCCCGTCCATCTGTCAGGGGAATGAAGATCCTCCCGATGCTCCGATCGCTCGATGCACCCCTCCTGCGGGGGGATGAGGGCGGGATGCTGGCTGCGGCCTACACCATGTACCGTCGCATCGAGTTTCTGATGCGCGTGACGCTGGAGGAACGCGGCTACAGGCTGCCGGAGGGGGAGAAACTCGATTCCCTGGCCCGCCTGTACGACGGCTCTTCGGGAGGAGCGTTGGCGGCCCGCGTCGCGACGGCCATGAAGTACGTAAGAACGGTTTTTCTTGATGTGGTCACCCGGGTGGCCTGAACGATGAAAGGAATTCCTCCAGCGATGCCTTCCGCTATGAAGCATCCATCGGTTGCGGCCGGTGCAGTCAGCCTCCTTGCGTTTCTTCTCTACATTCGAACGCTCGCACCGGGTCTCTCTTTCATCGATAGCGGCGAACTTGGAACTGTCGCTGCAACTCTGGGAGTTGCGCACCCAACCGGCTATCCGCTGTTTACCCTCCTCGGCTGGCTGTTCACGCGTCTGCCTTTGGCGTCGGAAGTCATCGTGCGCCTGAATATCATGGCAGCGGTTTTTTGTGCCGGAGGGGTTTTTGTCTTCTTCTTTGTCCAGCGGCATATTCTCGCTCTCAGCAGCCGGCACGGGCTGTCTCTCCAGGAGGGGATTGTCGTTCCCGCCGCAGGGAGTCTCCTCCTTGCATTCTCGGAAACATACTGGATGCAGGCTATCAGCGTCGAAGTCTATTCCCTTCACATCCTTCTCACGGGACTCCTGCTTCTGACGTTTCTGCGCGCGAATTTTCCCCTTCCCGCACATCGGGAAAACATCCACGGAACGGAACGGACGTGGTATCTCTTCGCATTTCTGGTTGGCCTCTCGTTTACCAACCACATGACCACCGTTCTCCTTGCTCCGGGTCTTCTCTTCCTCTATTTCGTCCGGCAAGGCGGGGGCGCCGGAGCATGGGGACGTCTCGCGCGGATGAGCATCCCTTTTGCGGGGGGGCTCTCTCTCTATGCGTATCTCCCGATCCGTGCCTCGCAATCCCCGATGCTCAACTGGGGGAATGCAGTCACGCTGGAACGGTTTCTCTGGCATGTCACAGGCAAACAGTACCAGGTCTGGATCTTCTCGTCCACTGATGTGACGGGACGACAGCTTGCGTATTTCTTCCGGTCGTTCCCCGCCGAGTTTGCGTACGTCGGAATGTTCGCCGCGGCCATTGGTCTCGTTGCCGTTGGGAGGGCGCACCGGCAGCTCGCCGTGGGAATGATCCTCCTGTTCCTGTGCTGCGTCGCCTACGCGATCAACTATGACATTCACGATATCGATTCTTACTTCCTCCTCGCCTATATCACGACCGCCCTTTTGGCGTCGCGGGGATTCCTGACCGTCTACCGTTGGATTGCGGGAGGGGAGGGGAGAAGGCGGCTTCCTGCATCCGTCTTCGTGCTCCTCCTGGGGGCGGTGCCGCTCGCCGTTCACTACCGAAGCGTCGACGAGAGCGAGAACCATCTCGTCGACGACTACACGATGAACGTGTTCGACGGTTTGGATGAAGGAGCCGTGGTTCTGTCCTATCAATGGGACTATTGGGTTTCCGCTTCCTACTACGTTCAGCATGTCAAAGGCATCCGTCGGGATGTCACCGTGATCGACAAGGAGCTGCTTCGCCGCTCCTGGTACCTGAAGGAACTTGAAAGCCGTGCGCCGTGGTTATGGAGGATGTGCCAGGCGGAAGTGGATGCCTTTGCACGTGAACTCGACAAGTTCGAGCACGGCCTTCCGTATGACGGAGGAGTGATCGAAGCGAGGTACACGTCGATGATCAGGGCATTCATCGTCCGGGGCATGCAGGCGCACCACGTGTATGTGACGCCGGAAATCGAACAGAAGTACACGCAGGGATTTCAACGTGTTCCCTCGGGGCTGGCCTTCCTGCTTTTGCCAACGTCAGGATACACCTTGCTGCCGGCTCCCGTCTTCCACTACCGGCCGTTCGAGCGCCGCGGCCGCCTGGAGGATACCGTGCGCAGGCTCTACGCAGAGGCATGGATCACCAGATCGGAATATGCCTTCTTTGTGGGAAAAGACCTCCTTGAAGCGCGAAAATCGCTTGAAAATGGGCTCAAATTTGATCCAACAACGCCGCAAGCGCGCCGCATCGCGGACCTCCTCCGCAACCGTTGATTTTCCCCTTCCGGAGAAAATCTCGCGGAAGGGAGGGGAAAAATGTTGACTCTGAGCGGGAATTTGTTATATTAATTTGCTCAGCTCTTAAATCCTAAACCGTTGCAAGCCCGTCAATTACCCACCTCCAACAGGCAGGGGAGTGGGTTTGTATGGTTTTGCCTGCTGGCGTAGCTCAATTGGTAGAGCAGCTGATTTGTAATCAGCAGGTTGCGGGTTCGAGTCCCATCGCCAGCTCTCGAACGCACGCCGAACCACAGGCGGGGGATCGGGGCAAGTTCTTTCGGGCAGGTAGCGAAGCGGTCAAACGCAACAGACTGTAAATCTGTCGGCCTCGGCCTTCGGAGGTTCGATTCCTCCCCTGCCCACGTTCGGAACCATGACAGGCGAAGCGAGGAGTGTGCGCGGGAGTAACTCAGTTGGTAGAGTCACAGCCTTCCAAGCTGTTGGTCGCGGGTTCGAGTCCCGTCTCCCGCTCTCCATTGACAGGACTGCCTTGCAGGCAGGCTCACCGGCGGCAAACCGACCTCCGTGCTCCGGAGGGGGACGTCGGGATGGAGGGGAAAGCTGCTTGCGTAGCTCAGTTGGTAGAGCACTTCCTTGGTAAGGAAGAGGTCACCGGTTCAATCCCGGTCGCAAGCTCAGCTCGCAACACGAGAGAACACTAACCACGAGGCAACACTGTGCGGGACATCATCACGCTGGAGTGCACCGAGTGCAAGAGACGGAACTACACGACCACGAAGAACAAGAAGAAGCAGACCGGAAGGGTCGAGTACAAAAAGTTCTGCGCTCATTGCGCGAAGCACACTATTCACAAGGAGACCCGCTGAGCGGGTTGGCGGGCCGGTGAGCTCACCCGGGGAGTATGGCAGAGGGGTGTGGATACGTGAGTAGCTCAATTGGCTAGAGCAGCGGTCTCCAAAACCGCAGGTTGGGGGTTCGATTCCCTCCTCACGTGCTCTCGATTGTTCCTTCGTCAGGTCTCAGTCACGGCGGTACGCGTTTCCANNATCGCGGGGTTCGTCTATGCTGTCGACCTTGTGGTCAGCGGAGTGCTCCATCTGTTCCTATAAGAGTCTTAGAGAGAGAGGACGATGGCGGATAAGAGATGGTATGTGGTCCGGACGTATTCGGGTCACGAAAACAAGGTCAAGGCGTATATCGAGAACGAGATCGCCCAGGCGGGTCTCACCGAAAAAGTGACTTCGGTGATCGTTCCGTCGGAGAAGGTCTTCGAGATGAAGGATGGGAAGAAGAAGAGCAAGACGCGCACTTTCTTCCCCGGCTACATTCTCGTGGAGGCGGTGCTCGATAAGTCGACGTCGCACATCATCCTCAACACGCCGTCCGTGATCAGCTTCGTCGGGCCGAAGAACGCGCCCGCACCGTTGCAGGCATCGGAGATCCGCCGCCTCATCGGGAAGATTGAGGAACGGAAGGATGTGGAGGTCATCGAAGTCCCCTTCAAAAGCGGCGACGCCGTGAAGGTGACGGACGGACCGTTCAATAACTTCAGCGGTTTCGTACAGGAAGTGAATGAGGAGAAGCTCAAGCTGAAGGTGATGGTGTCGATCTTCGGGCGAAAGACTCCCGTGGAATTGGATTTCAGTCAGGTTGAGTTGGAAAAGTAACACTACCCGTACAGCGGAGATGTCATCGTTATGAAGAAGATTGCCGGATTTATCAAACTCCAGATTCCTGCAGGCCAGGCGAATCCTGCGCCTCCCGTCGGTCCCGCCCTCGGTCAGAAGGGGGTAAACATCATGGAGTTCTGCAAGCAGTTTAACGCCAGGACCCAGGCGCAGGCCGGACTCATCATCCCCGTGGTGATCACGGTATTCTCGGACAAGTCGTTCACGTTTGTCACGAAGACCCCCCCCGCGGCGGTGCTGCTGGCAAGGGCGGCGAAGATCGAGAAGGGATCCGCCGAACCGAACAAGACGAAGGTTGCCCAGGTCACCAAGAAGCAGGTCCGCGAGATCGCCGAGATGAAGATGCCCGACCTCAACGCCAATACCGTGGAAGCGGCGATGAGCATGGTGGCGGGGACGGCACGCAGCATGGGGATCACGGTCGAAGAGTAACCAAGCAAACACACGTGGGAGTCCCGGCCGTTTGGGACGCATGCACCACCAAGGGAGAATCATCCGATGAAGAAGAGCAAACGTTTCAGAGCCGCCGCCTCGACAAGAGAAGCGGGCAAGGAATATACTATTGAAGAAGCTGTCGCCCACGTGAAACAGGCGGCAACAGCCAAGTTTACCGAGTCTGTCGATATAGCCGTNNGCGGATCATGCCGGTTTGGCGGACTACCTCCAGAAGATTCAGGCGGGATGGGCGGACATCGATGTCATCATCGCCACGCCTGACGTCATGGGGGAAGTCGGACGACTGGGCAAAGTCCTCGGACCCCGTGGTCTCATGCCCAACCCGAAAAGCGGAACGGTGACGACAGATGTTGCAAAGGCCGTCAAGGAAGTGAAGGCAGGGAAAATCGAGTTTCGGGTTGATAAGGCGGGAATTCTTCACGCCTGTGTCGGCAAGGCAAGCTTCGAGCCGAAACAACTGGCCGACAATATTCGCGCGTTCCTGACCACGGTGATCCGCCTCCGTCCGGCGACGGCGAAGGGGACGTACATCAGAAGCATCAATCTTTCGAGCACCATGGGACCCGGCGTTGCCATCGACAAGAACCAGGTCGCTGCACACTAGAGTTTACGCACTCTTCACAATCACTACCACCGTGTCTCTTGCCCGGCGCGCCCAGTGAAGGCGGGACCGGGGCTTCTCTCGAGGCGCACTCACGACCGCCTGCAAGGGCGGTGGAGGAAGGATGAAAAAGGAAGAAAAAAAGGAAATCATCACAGAAGTCGCGGAGACTGTACGTAAGGCGAACGGGATCTTCTTTACGAACTTTAGCGGCCTTACCGTGGGACAGGCGACGGAACTGCGTCGTGAGTTCTTCAAGGCAGGGGTGCAGTACAGGGTCGTGAAGAATACGCTGATCCGGGAGGCGCTCAAGGAGCTCTCGGGGTACGACACGGTGTTTGCAAAACTTGTCGGACCGACCGGTGTTGCTTTCGCCTTTGACGATCCGGTGGCACCGGCCAAGATCATTCAGAAGTTCACGGAGAAGCACAACAAGCTCTCCCTGAAGGCCTGCGTGCTCGAACATCAGGTGTACGACGGTTCGCGCTTGAAAGAACTCTCGCAGCTTCCGTCGCGCAAGGAAACGATGGCCGCGATCCTCGGCGCCGTTCAGTCGCCCATCGCCGGTATCGCCGGTGCGGTCAACGCCGTCATGCGCGACCTCGTCAGCGTGGTCGGGGAGATCGAGAAGAAGAAGGCCGCCTGACGCGGACAACGAATGTTTCGCATTGATAAATTCAAGGAGATCATACCATGTCAGCAGTAGCAGAGATTGTTGAGAAAATCGAGAAGCTTACCCTTCTCGAAGCGGTCGAGTTGAAGAAGGCGCTGGAAGACAAGTTCGGCGTCACCGCATCGGCTCCCATGATGATGGCGGGTGCGATGCCGGCGGCGGGCGGTGCAGCACCGGTGGTTGAGGAGAAGACCGAGTTCACGGTCGTCCTGAAGGAAGCCGGAGCGCAGAAGATCAACGTGATCAAGGTCGTCCGCGCCAACACAGGTCTCGGCCTCAAAGAGGCAAAGGATCTGGTGGACGGCGCCCCGAAGCCCGTCAAGGAAGGGATTTCGAAGGACGATGCGGAGAAGCTGAAAAAAGAACTTGAAGAGGCCGGCGGCAAGGTGGAGCTGAAGTAGATCCCCTTATGTCTCCCTGCGTCCCGCTGCGCCATCAGGCGCGGGGCGGTTCTTTTGTCGTTCACTTTTTTCAGTCCGCGATGTTCCTCCCTTACGTAACAGGCAGGCCGATAACGGGATTCCGAGCGAATCCCGGTTATCGGCTTGCTCATTTTCTGTTCCGCAAGGGGAACATCGGGGTCGTGCATCACACCAACCGTGAGGAGTGGCTCTCTTGAAGAACCAATCCAGCAAGCGCATTTCGTTTGGCAAGATTCCCGAAGTCATTGCTTCCCCCGATCTGCTGAATATTCAGCTCGAATCGTGGGAGAGCTTCCTGCAAACCGACGGAACGCCGTCCCGCCGGAAGAACAGGGGTCTCCAGTCCGTGTTTAAAATGAACTTTCCGGTCACCGACGCCCGGGAGAACTTCCTGTTGGAGTTCGTCGAGTACTATGTCGAGAAACCGAAGTACTCCGTTCCGGAGTGCGAGGAACGGGGATTGACGTACGCCGTCCCCATCAAGGCGAAACTGCGCCTGTCCCAGAAGGCGGAGGACGGAAAATCGTACATCAATACGATTGAGCAGGACGTCTACCTCGGGAACCTCCCCACGATGACGCACCGGGGGACATTTATTATCAACGGCGCGGAGCGGGTGGTCGTCAGCCAGCTCCACCGATCGCCGGGCGTGTTCTTCAGCGAATCCACGCATCCGAACGGGACGCTGATCTACTCCGCCCGCATTATCCCGTTCCGGGGATCGTGGGTTGAGTTCACGACCGACATCAATAACATCATGTATGCGTACATCGACCGGAAGAAGAAGTTCCCTGTGACGACGCTTCTGCGCGCGCTCGGCTACTCTTCGGACGACGAGATCCTCGAACTGTTCAACCTCGTCGAAGAGATCGATGTCGCCAAGGTGGATCTGAAGGAGTACGAAGGACGCACGATCTGCAGCGACGTCGTGGACAAGAAGACGGGGGAAATCTTCATCCCCAAAGATGCCACGCTGGCGGAAGAGCATATCAAGCGGATTAAGAAGAGCAACATCAAGAAACTGCGCCTCCTCGTCGAGCAGGGAAACGAAGAATCGGTCATCGCAAAGACGATTTCCAAGGACAGCGTCCGATCGGAGGAGGATGCCCTCGGTGCGATCTACAAGCAGCTGCGCTCCGGCGATGCGCCGGATCTCGAAACCGCCAAGACTCTGATCGACCGGCTGTTCTTCAACGAGAAGCGCTATGATCTTGGCAACGTCGGACGCTACCGGATCAATAGCAAGCTCGGCCTTGATGTTCCCGTCACGACGACAACGCTGACGAAGCAGGACATCATCGCGATCATCAACTACCTTATCGAGTTGCAGCAGAAGAAGCGCGCGGTGGACGACATCGACCATCTGGGCAATCGACGCGTGCGGACCGTTGGTGAGCAGATCGCTCAGCAGTTCAACATCGGGCTGGCCCGCATGGCCCGCACGATCCGGGAGCGGATGAATATCCGCGACAACGAGAATCTGACCCCGCAGGAGCTGGTGAACGCGCGCACCATCAGCAGCGTCATCAACGCCTTTTTTGGGACCAATCCGCTCTCGCAGTTCATGGATCAGACAAACCCCCTGGCGGAACTGACGAACAAGCGCCGGATGTCGGCCCTCGGGCCCGGCGGCCTCACGCGGGAACGGGCGGGATTCGAAGTGCGCGACGTCCATTATACGCACTACGGGCGTCTCTGCCCGATTGAAACCCCTGAAGGCCCGAATATCGGTCTGATCTCGTCGCTCTGCATTCACGCACGCGTGAACGAATTCGGCTTTATCGAGACTCCATACCGGAAGGTGAAGAACGGACGGGTGCTGGATGAGATCGAGTTCCTGACGGCGGAGCAGGAGGATGTCCATACTATCGCCCAGGCGAATGCGCCGCTGGATGGGAGGGGGAATTTCCTCCATGATCGCGTGAAAGCCCGGTTCCAGGGGGATTTCCCCATTGCAAAGCCGGACGAAATCCAGTATATGGACGTGGCCCCGAACCAAATCGTCAGCGCGGCGGCGGGACTTATCCCCTTCCTCGAGCACGACGACGCGAACCGCGCCCTCATGGGATCGAACATGCAGCGCCAATCGGTTCCCCTCCTCCGTCCGGAAGCGCCGCTCGTTGGGACGGGTCTGGAGGAGAAAATCGCCCGCGACGCGCGCGCCATGATCGTTGCTGAACGGAACGGGGTTGTGGAGTATGTCGATGCGAACCGGATCGTCGTACTCTACGACATCGACGAGACGAGCACGGAGGCTCTCGTGTCGTTTGACGACAAACGACGCGTTGAGTACAAACTGACGAAGTTCTTCCGGACGAACCAGGACACGTGCATCAATCAAAAAGCCATCGTGATGCCGGGCGACAAGGTGAAGAAGGGGGATGTCGTGGCGGACGGATCGGCAACGGAAGGGGGCGAACTGGCCCTCGGGCGGAACGTGGTCGTCGCCTTCATGCCGTGGAACGGTTACAATTTTGAAGATGCCATCATCGTGAGCGAGCGCGTCGTCTCACAGGACGTCTTTACCTCGATTCATATCGAGGAATTCGAACTGCAGGTGCGGGACACGAAACGGGGAGAGGAAGAGCTCACCAAGGAAATCCCGAATGTGAGCGAAGAGGCCACGAAAGACCTCGATGAGAACGGCATCATCCGCGTCGGTGCGGAAGTGGTAGAAGGAGATATCCTCATCGGCAAGATCACCCCGAAGGGGGAATCCGATCCGACGCCCGAAGAGAAGCTCCTGAAGGCCATCTTCGGCGAAAAGGCGGGCGATGTGAAGGATGCCTCCCTGAAGGCGCCTCCGGGCATGAAGGGGGTGGTGATTTCCACCAAGCTCTTCAGCCGGAAAAAGAAGGACGCGGAATCCAAGAAGGAAGACAAGCGCCGCAGCGATGCCCTCGACAGGCAGCGCCGCAAGGTCATTACCGATCTCCGGGAACGCCTTGCGCACAAGCTCGGGCTCCTGCTCGACGACGAAAAGTCCGTCGGCGTGCGGGACAAGGACGGCAATATGGTCTTCCGCGCGGGGACGCAGTTCCACGCCGATACGTTTGAGAAGTACGAGGATATTGAAAAACTCGACTTCGACGGCGAATGGGTGGAGGACAAGCGGAAGAACGTGCTGGTCACCCGGATCTTCACGAGCTACTTCGAGAAGCTGACCGGGATCGAAGAGGAGTTCCGCCACGAGAAGAACAAGATCCAGCTCGGCGACGAACTCCCCCCCGGTGTCGTCCAGCTTGCCAAGGTGTACGTGGCGAAAAAGAGAAAGCTCTCCGTTGGCGACAAGATGGCCGGCCGCCACGGCAACAAGGGGGTCGTTTCGCGCATCGTGCCTGTGGGCGACATGCCCTTCCTGCCGGATGGACGTCCGGTCGACATCGTCCTCAACCCCCTCGGGGTGCCATCGCGCATGAACCTCGGCCAGTTGTATGAGACGGCACTGGGGTGGGCGGCACAAACGCTCGGCGCAAAGTTTGCTTCGCCGATCTTCGACGGGGCGACGTGGGAAGACGTGAAAGGGGAACTCAAGAAGGCCGGGTTGAACGAGAGCTCACGCTCCATCCTGTACGACGGGCGAACGGGCGAATTGTTCGACCAGGAAGTCACGGTCGGCGTGATCTACATGCTGAAGCTGTCGCACCTTGTGGACGACAAGATCCACGCGCGGTCGATCGGACCGTACTCGCTCATTACGCAGCAACCCCTCGGCGGGAAGGCGCAGTTCGGCGGACAGCGTTTTGGGGAAATGGAAGTGTGGGCCCTCGAAGGATACGGAGCGGCGCACGTTCTCCAGGAGATCCTCACCGTCAAGAGCGACGACGTGACAGGGCGTGCCAAAGTGTATGAGGCGATTGTCAAAGGAGACAACCTGCCGGAATCGAATGTTCCGGAGTCGTTCAATGTGTTGATCCGCGAGCTGATGGGCCTCGGCTTGGACGTGAAGCTCGACTGACGCAGCGGTCCGACACACCACACGATTGGAGGAGTATTATGGCGTTGTATCGCGAGAAAGAAACAAAGAAGAATTTCACCCGGATCACCATCAGTCTTGCCTCGTCCGACATGATCCTGCAACGGTCGCACGGCGAGGTGACCAAGCCGGAAACCATCAACTACCGATCGTTCCGGCCTGAGAAAGACGGATTATTCTGCGAGAAGATCTTCGGGCCGGTGCGTGACTGGGAATGTCACTGCGGCAAGTATAAGCGCATTCGGTACCGGGGGATCATCTGCGACCGCTGCGGCGTCGAAGTGACGCAGAAAAGCGTCCGCCGCGAACGGATGGGCCATATCGGGCTGGCCGTGCCGATCGTCCATATCTGGTACTTCCGCTCGCTTCCCTCCAAGATCGGGTACATCCTCGGGATGACCACGAAGGATCTTGAGAGGATTATCTATTACGAATCGTATGTGGTCGT
>PMNE01000060.1:0-47231 GCA_003162635.1 Ignavibacteriota bacterium | reverse complement strand
TTCCGCGAAAGAGAGAACGGGCCGCTCAACCGCCCCGAATGGATGGTGCTCGATATCATCCCGGTGATTCCTCCGGAACTCCGTCCCCTCGTTCCCCTTGAAGGGGGAAGATTCGCGACGTCGGATCTCAACGACCTCTACCGCCGCGTCATCATCCGGAACAACCGCCTGAAACGCCTTATCGATATCAAGGCCCCGGACGTCATCCTGCGAAACGAAAAACGGATGCTGCAGGAGGCGGTGGATTCGCTGTTCGACAATTCGCGCCGTGTCAATGCCGTGCGGAGCGACAACAACCGCGCGCTGAAATCGCTCTCCGATATGCTCAAGGGGAAGCAGGGACGCTTCCGCCAGAACCTCCTGGGCAAGCGCGTTGATTACTCCGGACGATCGGTCATTGTCGTCGGCCCGGAATTGCGTCTGCACGAGTGCGGTCTGCCGAAGGACATGGCGGTGGAGCTGTTCAAGCCGTTCATCATCCGGAAGCTGATCGAACGCGGCATTGTCAAGACCGTGAAGAGCGCCAAAAAGATGGTGGATAAGAAGGGACCCGAAGTGTGGGAGATCCTGGAGCACATCATCGACGGCCACCCCGTGCTGCTGAACCGTGCTCCGACCCTCCACCGTCTCGGCATTCAGGCCTTCCAGCCGGTGCTCGTGGAGGGAAAGGCCATCCGCATCCATCCCATGGTGTGCACGGCATTCAATGCAGACTTCGACGGCGATCAGATGGCCGTCCACGTGCCGCTGTCGTTCGATGCGCAGCTGGAAGCCCGGATCCTTATGCTCTCGAGCCACAATATTCTCTCCCCCGCAAGCGGTGCGCCGATCGTGACGCCGACGCAGGACCAGGTGCTGGGATGTTACTACCTGACGAAGTCGAGGGCCACCGACGTGGGGAGCGGACTCCTGTTCGCGTCCCCTGCGGAAGTGATCATCGCCCATAACTACGGCAAGGTGGGGCTCCACGCGCGCATCAAGGTCAGGATCGACGGGCAGATGGTGGAGACAACGACCGGACGCGTGATCTTCAATCAGATCGTCCCGAAGGAGATCGGGTATGTCAACGAGTTGCTGAACAAGAAGCGCCTGGTGCAGATCATCGCAACGGCGTTCCGAAGGGTCGGCAACCTCAAGACAGCCGAGTTCCTCGACAAGCTGAAAGACCTTGGGTTCCATTATGCGACGGCCGGCGGACTCTCCGTCAGCATCGATGACGTCATCATTCCGAAGGAAAAAGAAGAGATCATCGGCCGGGCGCAGAAGAGCGTCGACGAGGTCGAGAGCCAGTACATCCGCGGCTTCATCACGAAGGGCGAACGGTACAACAAGGTGATCGACATCTGGACGCGCGTGACGAACCGCGTCGCGGAAAAACTGTTCGAATCGCTCCAACATTCGCGCGACGGTTTCAACTCGCTCTTTATGATGGTCGATTCCGGCGCCCGCGGTTCGAAGGAGCAGGTCCGTCAGCTCGCCGGCATGCGCGGATTGATGGCCAAGCCGCAGAAATCGCTTTCGGGGGCGACGGGTGAGCTGATCGAAAACCCGATCATTGCGAACTTCCGTGAGGGTCTGTCGATCCTCGAGTACTTCATTTCGACGCACGGTGCCCGGAAGGGGCTTGCAGACACGGCGCTGAAGACGGCCGATGCCGGCTACCTTACGCGCCGCCTGGTCGACGTGGCGCAGGATGCGATCATCACGTCGCAGGACTGCGGGACGATCCGCGGTGTCGTGACCGGGGCCTTGAAGGAAGGGGAGGATGTGAAGGAACCTCTGTCCGAGCGCATCGTCGGCCGCGTGGCCGTGCAGGATGTGGTCGACCCGATCAGCGGGGCGGTCGTCGTCAACGCGGGAGATCTGATCGATGAAGAGTCGGCGGATAAGATCGGGGAAACTTCGATCGAGACGGTGGAGATTCGTTCCGTGCTCATGTGCGAAGCGAAACGGGGCGTGTGTGCTCTGTGCTACGGCCGGAACCTCACCACGGGAAAGCTCATCCAGCCGGGCGAAACGGTCGGCATCATTGCGGCGCAATCGATCGGCGAGCCGGGGACGCAGCTGACCCTCCGGACGTTCCACACCGGCGGTACGGCAAGTCTTATTGCCTCGCAGTCGCAGGTTCTCTCGAAGTTCGAAGGGAAGGTGATGTACGAGGGAGTGAAGTACCTCGAGATCCCGGAGGACGGCAAGTCGCGGATCATCGTCCTCGGGCGGAGCGGTGTGGCGAACGTTCTCGACCGCGACAACAGGATGCTGACGAAGTATGACGTTCCCTACGGTGCGACGATGCTCGTGCGTGACGGGGGAGCGGTGGCGAAAGCGCAGATCATTTACGAGTGGGATCCCTATAACGCGGTCATCATCTCGGAACATGCAGGGGTCGTCCGTTACCACCAGTTGAAGGAGAACGTCACATTCCGCGAGGTAGATGACGAGCAGACGGGGCACATCCAGAAGGTCGTGATCGATTCGCGCGACCGGACTCTGGCGCCGACGCTGGAGATCCACGGCAAGAAGGGGAGGGTCGGACAGTACATCGTTCCGACGCGCGCCCACATTGCCGTGGACGATGGGCAGGAGATCGCGGCGGGTACCGTCCTGGTGCGGATTCCGCGTGACATCGGCAAGACGCGTGACATCACGGGCGGTCTGCCGCGGGTGACGGAGCTCTTCGAGGCGCGCAGCCCGAATGATCCGGCGGTCGTGTCGGAAGTTGACGGGACCATCAGCTTCGGCGCGCAGAAGCGCGGTTCGCGGGAAGTGGTCGTCACCAGCCACGACGGCAAGGACGTCCGGAAGTATCCCGTCCCGCTCGGCAAGCACGTGCTTGTGCAGGCGAATGATGTTGTCCGCGCCGGCGAACGGTTGTCGGACGGGGCAATCGATCCACACGACGTCCTCCGTATCAAGGGTGTCGCTGCCGTGCAGGAATACCTCGTGAACGAGATCCAGGAAGTGTACCGGATCCAGGGGGTGAAGATCAATGACAAACACATCGAGATCATCGTCCGCCAGATGATGCAGAAGGTGCGGGTCGTGGAGTCCGGCGACACACGGTTCCTCGAAGGGGATTTCGTCGACAAGCTGAAGTTCGAGCTGGAGAACGATCTCCTGCAGGACAAGGTGCTGGTCGTGAACAAGGGGGATTCCAAGCTCAAGAACGGTCAGGTGATTTCAAAGAAGAAGGCGCGTGAGGCAAATGGCGATCTCCGGAAGAAGGCGAAGAAGGTGATCGAATATCGTGACGCCGAAGCCGCCACGTCGGAACCGATCCTGCTCGGTATCACATCGGCGTCGCTGTCGACCGAAAGCTGGATCTCGGCCGCCTCCTTCCAGGAGACGACGAAAGTGCTGACCGACGCGGCCATCGAAGGGAAACTTGACAATCTGCTCGGTCTGAAAGAAAATGTCATCATGGGTCACCTGATCCCTGCGGGGACGGGGCTGAAGCACTTCCGGGATTTGGCGCTCGATGTGCGTTCCGCAGCGGGCGATTCTGCTCCTGCGGCGAAGGAAGGGGAGCCCGCGCCGGCGAAGAAGGTCAAGGCCGCGGAGAAGCTCGCAGCGACGTAACCGATGTGCAGGGGAAACCGGCCGCAATGGCGGGAATTTTTGCGGAATGGGGCTTGGTTCTTGACAATGTAAGCCGTTTTTGTTATCTTAAAAAGCTTTGTTGAAAATCTCTTTCTGAGCGGAGTACTCCGGAGAACCTGTGCCAACGATCCAACAACTTGTCAGAAAAAGCAGGCGGAAAGTCACCTGGAAAAGCAAGGCGCCCGCCATGGGGGGAAGTCCCCAGAAGCGTGGGGTCTGCACCCGCGTGTACACGACAACCCCCAAGAAGCCTAACTCCGCCCTGCGGAAGGTCGCCCGTGTCCGGCTGACGAACGGCATGGAGGTGACCGCATATATTCCGGGCGAGGGGCACAACCTGCAGGAACACTCGATCGTCATGATTCGCGGGGGCCGCGTGAAGGACCTCCCGGGCGTGCGGTACCATATTATCCGCGGGACGTTGGATACGGCAGGGGTGGCGGAGCGGAAGCAGGGCCGTTCGAAATACGGCACCAAGAAAGGCAAGTAACACTTCAGCAGATCAAGGCATCCCGTGAGAAAGAAAAAGGCAACACAGCGTCTTCAGGTCCCGGATCCGAAATACGGAGACCGCCTCGTATCCGAATTCATCAACAATGTGATGAAGCAGGGGAAAAAGCATCGTGCACGGAGGATCTTCTACGATGCCCTTGCGTTGATCGAGGAACGGACGAAGAATCCGGGGATCGATGTGTTCAAGAAGGCGGTAAGCAACACGCGGCCGATGCTCGAAGTGAAGGCCCGCCGCGTTGGGGGGGCCACCTATCAGGTGCCGACCGAGGTTAGGGGCGAGCGAAGCGTCGCCCTCGCCATCCGATGGTTGATCTCCTATGCGAGCGATCGGAAGGACCGTTCGATGTCGCAGAAACTCGCCGCCGAGTTTATCGCCGCCTCTCAGGGTGAGGGAAGCGCGGTGAAGAAAAAGGAAGATGTGCATAAGATGGCCGAAGCCAACAAGGCTTTCGCCCATTTCAAGTGGTGATGAAGAGAAGAGGGATGAAGTAGAGGTCATGCCGAGAGAATACTCATTAGAAAGGACCCGGAACATTGGGATTAGCGCCCACATCGATGCCGGAAAGACAACAACGACTGAGCGCATCCTCTTTTATACGGGAGTTCTCCATCGGATGGGCGAGGTGCACGACGGCGCCGCCACCATGGACTGGATGGAGCAGGAGAAGGAACGCGGCATCACGATCACGTCTGCGGCAACGACCTGTTTTTGGGACGACTACCAGATCAATATTATTGACACCCCGGGGCATGTGGACTTCACCGCCGAGGTGGAGCGATCCCTCCGTGTGCTCGATGGCGCGGTAGCCCTTTTTTGCTCCGTCGGCGGCGTCGAACCGCAGTCGGAAACGGTGTGGCGTCAGATGGATAAATACGGCGTCCCCCGGATTGCTTTTGTCAACAAGATGGACCGCGTCGGCGCGGATTTCCTGGCAGTGGTCGAGATGATCAAGGACCGCCTGGGCGCGCACGCGATACCGGTGCAGCTTCCGGTGGGTGAAGGGGATCTGTTTGCAGGAGTGATCGACCTTGTCACCATGAAAGCCCGGATGTACAAGGAATCGACGCTGGGGACCGAATGGGAAGATATTCCCATCCCCCAGAGCATGCAGGCGAAGGCCCAGAAGTACCGGACCAAGATGCTCGAGGCGGTCTCGGATGAGGATGACACCCTGCTGGCGAAATACCTCGACGGGAAAGAGATCACGCCGAATGAGGTCCTTGCTGTCCTGCGCCGATCGTGTCTGAAGGTAAACATCATTCCTGTGTTGTGCGGTTCGTCCTTCAAGAACAAGGGTGTGCAAAGCCTCCTCGATGCGGTTGTCTCGTTCCTTCCGTCGCCGCTCGATCTGAACGAGGGGAAAGTCGTCGGTCACCATATGAATCTGAAGGACACGGTAACACGGCGGGTCGCCGATGATGAGAAATTCGCCGCGCTGGCGTTCAAGATTATGACAGACCCGTACGTCGGACGTTTGACATACTTCCGTGTCTACAGCGGCACGCTGACATCGGGCTCGTACGCGTACAACTCTATTTCCGACCGGAAAGAACGGATCAGCCGCATCTTGCGGATGCATGCCAATGCCCGGGTGGATGTGGAAGAGGCGTACTCAGGCGACATCGTCGCAGCCGTGGGGCTCAAGCACACGCGCACGGGAGATACGCTCTGCGATGAGTCGGATCCGATCGTTCTTGAAAAGATGACCTTTCCGGATCCGGTCATCCACGTCGCGATCGAGCCGAAGACCAAGGCGGATCAGGAAAAGATGGGAGAGGCGTTGCAGAAGCTTACCGAGGAGGATCCGACGCTGCGGGTGTCGACCAATGAAGAGACCAGCCAGACGATCATCAGCGGAATGGGGGAGTTGCACCTCGAGATCGTGATCGACCGGATGAAGCGGGAGTTCAGGGTCGAGGCGAATATCGGCAAGCCCCAGGTGGCCTACAAGGAGACGATCCGGAAGAAGGTCCACGCGGAAGGGAAGTTCGTGCGTCAGTCGGGCGGCCGCGGCCAGTACGGGCATGTGTGGATCGAGATCGAGCCGAACGAAAAGGGGAAGGGCTTCGTCTTTGAGAATGCCATCGTCGGCGGTGTCGTTCCGAAAGAGTACATCAAGCCGGTGGAGCAGGGAATTGTCGAAGCAATGAAGAACGGTGTTCTTGCCGGCTACCCGGTGGAAGATGTGAAGGTGAAACTCTACGACGGATCGTTCCATGAGGTCGATTCTTCAGAGATGGCGTTCAAGGTGGCCGGTTCCATGGCGTTCAAGGAGGCGGCACGCAAGGCGAGCCCGGCGATCCTGGAACCGATCATGGCAGTCGAGGTGGTGACCCCGGAGGAGTATATGGGGGATGTGATCGGCGACCTGAATTCGCGCCGCGGAAAAATCGAGGGGATGAATCCGCGGAAGGATGCACAGGTCATCAAGGCGATGGTGCCGTTGTCGGAAATGTTCGGCTACTCCACTGCGCTTCGCTCCATGACCCAGGGACGCGCGATCTACTCGATGGAGCTGTCACATTACGACGAGACGCCCAAGGCCGTCGCAGAAGAAATCATTGAGAAACTCAAGGGCAAGGACGCAAACAAAGGATAGCACGCAGGGAGCATATCGACAACATCCCCTTCTATTCAGAGGAGTGAAGACAAATGGCAAAAGAGAAATTTAATCGCGATAAACCACATGTGAATATCGGCACCATCGGCCATGTCGACCACGGCAAGACGACGCTCACCGCAGCCATCACCATGGTCCTTGCGAAGAAGGGTCTGTCGCAAGTTCGCACATTTGACAGCATTGATAATGCTCCCGAGGAGCGCGAACGCGGTATCACGATTGCGACGGCGCACGTCGAATATTCAACGGCGAAGCGTCATTATGCGCACGTGGACTGCCCGGGCCATGCCGATTACGTGAAGAACATGATCACGGGCGCCGCCCAGATGGACGGTGCCATTCTCGTTGTTGCGGCGACCGACGGTCCGATGCCCCAGACGCGCGAACACATCATTCTTGCCCGTCAGGTGGGCGTTCCCCGCATGGTGGTTTTCATGAACAAGGTGGATGCGGTGGACGATCCCGAACTGCTCGATCTCGTGGAACTCGAGCTCCGGGACCTGCTCAAGAAGAATGAGTTTCCGGGGGACGAGATCCCCATCATCCGCGGCAGCGCCCTCAAGGCGATGGAAGCGGCCCTGAAACCCGACAGCAAGGGGGACGATCCCGCATTCAAGTGCATCGAAGAGCTGATGGACGCGGTGGATTCGTACATCCCCGTCCCGCAGCGCGACGTGGATAAGCCGTTCCTGATGCCGGTGGAGGACGTTTTCTCCATCACCGGACGAGGGACGGTCGGCACAGGACGGGTCGAACGCGGCAAGGCGAAGGTCGGCGACGACGTCGAGGTCATCGGGCTCGGCGCGCACATGAAGACTGTCGTGACGGGAGCCGAGATGTTCCGCAAGGAACTTGATGAAGTGCGGGCAGGCGACAATGCGGGACTGCTCCTTCGGGGCGTCGACAAGAATCAGCTCGAACGCGGCATGGTCATCGCCAAGCCCGGTTCGATCACGCCGCACAAGAAATTCAATGCGCAGGTGTATGTGTTGAAGAACGAAGAAGGCGGCCGCCACACCCCGTTCTTTACGGGCTACCGGCCGCAGTTCTATTTCCGCACGACGGATGTCACGGGCGTTGCCACCCTCCCCTCGGGAGCGGAGATGGTGATGCCGGGCGACAACGTCAACGGAATGACGGTGGAATTGATCAGTACCATCGCCATGGAAGACGGGCTCCGGTTCGCCATCCGTGAAGGTGGACGTACCGTGGCGTCCGGTGTCGTGACGAAGATTCTCGAATGACACACAAAAGGCGGGAGGGCGCGGCAGACGCACCTCCCCCCATCTCTTGTACACCATAACGGAGTACCAACCAACGTGGCCGGGCAAAAGATTCGCATCAAGCTCAAATCGTACGATCACAACCTGATCGACAAGTCTGCGGAGAAGATCATCAAGACGGTCAAGTCAACAGGCGCTGTGGTCTCTGGCCCGATTCCGTTACCCACGAAGCGTACGGTCTATACTGTGCTTCGGTCGCCCCATGTTGACAAAAAGTCGAGGGAGCAATTCGAGACGCGCGCTCACAAGCGCCTGATCGACATTCTCAACTCGACCAACAAGACAGTCGACTCCTTGATGAAGCTGGATCTCCCCGCGGGAGTCGATGTCGAGATCAAAGTGTAACCCTCGATCTTTCTGACAGCACAGGTGTTCGCACGGCACGGGAGGGATGACTCCTCCCGGGCGGTGGAAAAACGGCAACGGGAATGTTGCCGGCGGCGTAGCCGTCGGTCTGCGGCGTTGTATTCTTTTCATGGATGACGGTATGAATGGATTACTGGGAAAGAAGATTGGGATGACCAGCATCTTCGACGATGCCGGCCACGTGGTCCCCTGCACGGTTATTGAAGCAGGACCCTGCTTCGTCACGCAGATCAAGACAAAGGACCGGGACGGGTACCAGGCGGTGCAGCTCGGCTTCGAGATGAAGAGGGAGCGCCTTGTGAAAAAGCCCGCAAAGGGACACTTTGCGAAGGCCTCCGTGAAGCCGCTCCGGATCATCCGTGAATTCCGCGATGAGGCTGTGGAAGTGCAGCCGGGGCAGGAATTCAAGGTGGACTCGGTCTTCAACAAGGGCGATGTGGTTTCGGTGATCGGCACCTCGAAAGGGAAGGGATTCCAGGGCGTCGTCAGGCGGCATCATTTCGGCGGGGGTGCGCGAACCCATGGCCAGAGCGATCGCGAGCGGGCGCCCGGCTCGATCGGGTCCTCGTCCTCTCCCTCCCGCGTCTTCAAAGGAATGCGGATGGCGGGACGCATGGGGGGCGAACAGATCACCGTGCGGAACCTGAAGGTCGTGGGAATCATCCCCGACTCCAACCTCCTCCTGATCAGGGGATCGGTTCCCGGGGCCATCAACGGATACCTTGAAATACGCAAGACCACAGCACATTAAGAAAGAGTGCGGCGATGGAATTGGAAGTGTATAAGAAGGACGGAACGAAGAGCGGCGACAAAGTGAAGCTGTCCGCCGAGATCTTCGGCATCATACCGAACGAACATGCCATCTACCGCGCCGTTCGCGTGTATCTGGACAATCAGCGGCAGGGGACGGCCAAGGTGAAGACGCGGGCGGAAATCCGCGGCGGAGGCAAAAAGCCGTTCAAACAGAAACATACCGGTCAGGCGCGCCAGGGCTCCTCTCGTTCACCCGTCAATATCGGCGGCGGAGCGATCTTCGGACCGAAGCCCCATACGTACAAGAGCGCTCTGCCGGGAAGTCTCAAGACGCTGGCGCGAAAATCGGCCCTCTCCCACAAAGCCAAAGAGGGGCAGATCAAGATCGTCGAGGACTTCACGCTCGATGCGCCGAAGACGAAAGAGATGGTCTCCGTCCTCAAAGCACTCGATCTCGCTGCTGCCAAGACCCTGCTGCTCGTGCCGAAGTCTGACGCCGCTCTCGTCAAGTCCGGGCGAAATCTTCCGAGATTCGACGTGATGGAGGCCGACAAGGCGTCGACGTACGACTTCGTGAACAACCAGGTGCTGCTGATCCAGAAGAGCGCCGTCGAAGTCCTTCAGAACACTTTTAAGAACTGACGACAATGACTGTAATTCTGAAACGCCCGATCGTCACCGAGAAGATGACTGCGCTGCAGGAAAAGGGGCAGTACGCGTTTGAGGTGACATTGTCCGCCAACAAGATCGAAATTGCGCGGGCGGTGGAAAAGAAGTTCAATGTGACCGTCGTGGATGTGCGCACGATTCGCCATAAGGGAAAGGCGAAGTCGCAGATGACGCGCGCGGGACGGTTTGCGGGACGCACTTCCGCCTGGAAGAAGGCGATCGTGCGGTTGAAGGATGGGGAGACAATCCAGTTCTTCCAGAACGTCTGATAGCAGGAAGACACCGCCATGGCAATACGCAAGCTCAAACCGAGGACCCCGGGGACACGATGGATGTCCGTCTCGGCGTTCGACGAAATCACGAAAGTCCGACCGGAGAAGTCTCTGCTGGAACCCCTGCGGAAGTCGGGGGGAAGGAATAACACGGGGCGCATCACGTCGCGCCACCGCGGCGGCGGGCACAAGCGATTCTACCGGGTTATTGATTTCAAGCGGAACAAGTTCGGCATGGACGCGAAGGTCATTGCCATCGAGTATGACCCCAACCGGTCGGCTCGCATTGCACTTCTGCAGTATGCCGACGGTGAGCGTCGGTATATCGTTGCGGCCGACGGTGTGAAGGCCGGCGACGTCCTCCGCTCGGGTCCCGATGCCGAAATCAAGATTGGGAACGCCCTTCCGCTTTCCGGCATCCCCGCGGGAACGATGGTGCACAACATCGAGATGCGCCCCGGGAAGGGGGCACAGATCGCGCGGAGTGCGGGAATGAGCGTGCAACTGATGGCCAAGGAGGGAAAATTCGCACAACTCCGGCTCCCTTCGGGGGAGATCCGGAATATCCCCGCCGACTGTCTGGCAACCATCGGAACGGTCGGGAATGCCGACCATGAAAATATCAGCGTGGGCAAGGCGGGTCGCAGCCGGTGGCTCGGCATCCGGCCGCAGTCGCGAGGCGTGGTGATGAATCCGGTGGACCACCCGCACGGCGGAGGAGAGGGAAAGAGCCCGCAGGGGAATCCCCACCCCGTGTCGCCGTGGGGCTGGCATACCAAGGGGAAGAAGACCCGCTGGAGGAAAAAACCTTCCAGCAAGTACATCGTCAAACGGAGAAAGTGACCGGACTATGGCTCGTTCGCTGAAAAAAGGACCTTTCGTCAATCAGCGGCTCCTGGAACAGGTGGAGGCGCTCAACAAGTCGAACCAGAAGAAGGTCATCAAGACCTGGTCGCGGGCATGCACCGTCACTCCCGACTTCGTCGGGCACACATTCGCGGTGCACAACGGGAATAAGTTCATCCCCGTCTACATCCATGAAGGGATGGTCGGGCACAAGCTGGGAGAATTCGCGCCGACGCGCACCTTCCGCGTGCATCCCGGCATCAAGAAGGAAGAAACGACAACACCCGCGTAAGGGACAGAGGACGCAATGGAAGCACGGGCTATCAACAGGTATATCAGCACGTCACCCCGCAAGATGCGGCTGGTGATCGACCTCATCCGGGGGAAGAGCGTGGATGAGGCGCTGCACATTCTGCACTTCTCGCCGAAGCACGCATCAAAGACGGCGGAAAAAGTCCTCCGCTCTGCGGTAGCCAACCTGCAGAACAAGGAGGAGGGAGGACGGCTGGAAGCGGAGGATATCGTGGTCAAGACCGCGTTTGTGGACTGTGGGATGACCATGAAACGAATCAGCCCCGCCCCCATGGGGCGCGGGTTCAGGATCAGAAAACGATCGAACCACGTGACGATCGTGGTGGCGTCGAAGGTTGACGGCGCCGCGCGCCGTACGGCGAAGAGCCCCAAGGCGGCGAAATCGAAGGCGGCAGGCTCGCCGGAAGTGCCTGCCCGCAAGACACGTCGGGCCGCCGGCCCGGCAAAGAAGGCCGAGAAAGAAAAAGCTGCATCACCGTCGAAGTAACTGTCATCCCGTCAGGAGGACTATTGGGACAAAAAGTCAATCCGATCGGCCTGCGTCTGGGCATCATCCGTTCGTGGGATTCGAACTGGTACGATGAGAAATCGTTCGCGAGCAAGCTTGCCGAGGACACGACGATCCGGAATTACGTTCGGAACCGCCTGAAGAAAGCGGGTATCTCGCGGATCCTCATCGAGAGGACTCCGAAACGTGCAGTCATCACGATCAACACGTCGCGCCCGGGGATCGTCATCGGGCGAAGCGGCAAAGAGATCTCGCAGCTCGAGGAAGAACTGAAGAAGATCACGAGCAAGGACGTCAAGATCCTCATCAACGAGATCAAGCGGCCGGAGCTCGACGCGTACCTGGTGGCGGAGAACATCGCGCAGCAACTGGAAGGGCGTATCGCCTTCCGCCGTGCGATGAAGAACGGCATCACGGCGGCGATGCGGATGGGCGCCGAGGGCGTTCGTGTGATGACGTCGGGGCGGCTGGGAGGCGCGGAGATGTCGCGGCGCGAGCAGTACAAGGATGGGCGCATCCCGCTGCACACGCTCAGGGCCGACATCGATTACGCGACCGCAACCGCGCGGACCGTCTACGGGGCGATCGGGGTAAAGGTATGGATCTGCAAGGGCGAAGTTCTTGATGCTCAGCAGAGCATGCAGGCTCCCGCCCGACGCGGACAACAGTATGAGACAACGACGAGGTAGTCTGTCATGTTGATGCCGAAACGGGTGAAATACAGAAAGGCCCAGCGCGGGCGCATGCGGGGGAAGGCGACGCGCGGAGCGCGCGTGGACTTCGGAGACTTCGGGCTGAAGGCGCTCGAACCGGGATGGATCACGCAGCGGCAGATCGAGGCGGCGCGTGTCACGCTCACACGCATGATGAAGCGTGAGGGACGCGTATGGATCCGCATCTTCCCGGACAAACCGGTGACGAAGAAACCGGCGGAAACCCGTATGGGGAAAGGAAAAGGGGCGCCCGAATACTGGGTGGCAGTGGTGAAACCGGGCCGTGTCATGTTCGAGGTCGGGGGGACAAGCAAGGCCGTCGCCCTCGAAGCGCTGCGGCTGGCCTCCCACAAGTTGCCGATCAAGACGAAGGTCAGCGTCAGGCCGGACCTCGAAGAGAAGTAACAGCAGACGAGGAAGCAGCGATGAAAGTGGATGAAATCAAAGATCTGTCGGTCGTCGAACTTCAGAAACGGCTGGCGGACGAAGAGGAAAGTCTTGCGAACCTCCGGTTCCAGCTTGCCACGAGCCAGCTCGAGAGCCCCATCAAGGTTCGGACGGTTCGCCGTGACATCGCGCGCATCAAGACTCTCCTTCGCCGGAAAGAACTTGAAGCGGCCATCACAGAAACGAAGAAGGTGAAGACATCATGACTGCAGAAGTCCAGGCGGCGCCTGCGGCGGCGCGGAGTGTTCGGCGGAAAGTCCGCGTCGGCAAGGTCGTCAGCAATAAGATGGAAAAGAGCATCGTTGTTGCCATCGAGCGCCGCGTTCCCCATCCGATCTATAAGAAGTATTTCAGACGGACCACGAACCTGATGGCGCACGATGAGAAGCGGGAGGCCGGGATCGGCGATACGGTGAAGATTATGGAAACGCGCCCCCTGAGCAAGCGGAAGCGATGGCGGCTGGTGGCGATCGTGGAAAAGGCGAAGTAATTTTCCGACTACGGAGTACCTCATGATTCAGGAAGAGACAAACCTCGTCGTTGCCGACAACTCCGGCGCGAAGAAGATCCGGTGCATCCGGGTGCTCGGCGGTTCCGACCGGCGGTATGCGGGCTTGGGCGATGTGATCGTGGTGGCAGTGAAGAGCGCAATCCCGGGGGCGGCGGTCAAGAAGGGGGAGGTCGCCAAGGCGGTGATTGTCCGGACGACGAAGGAAACACGCCGGAAAGACGGCTCGTTCATCCGGTTCGACGAGAACGCCGCAGTCCTGATCAATGATCAGGGAGAGCCGCGCGGGAGCCGCATCTTCGGTCCTGTGGCGCGCGAACTGCGCGAGAAACAGTACATGAAGATCGTTTCTCTCGCACCCGAAGTGCTGTAACGACTATTGAGGACAGAGCATGAAGATCCGGAAAAATGACCTTGTGCTGGTGATCGCCGGGAATGCCCGCGGCAAGAAGGGGAAGGTGCTGAAAGTCTATCCCGATCGCGACCGGCTGATCGTGGAGGGGGTCAATATCATGAAGCGGCACAGCCGCCCCAGCCAGAAGAACCCCCAGGGGGGGATCGTCCAGCGTGAAGCTCCGATCCACGTCTCCAACGTGATGCTGCTGGATCCGAAAACCAGTGAGCCGACTCGCCTTGGAACCAAGGTCGTGGTGGACGCGACGACGGGGAAGAAGCGGCGGCTCCGCGTGGCGAAGGCCACCGGCGAAACGTTTTGAGTCATACGTCATCAGAGGATACGGCAACCGGTATGAGCGACGAGAAGCAGCAAAAGAAACAGAAGGCGCAGGGAGAAAAAGCGCCGAAGCAAAAAGGGGTAGCGCCCGCGCCCAAGGCGCCGAAGGCGTCAGGGCCGAAGGAACATGTGGTCGCACGGCTTGCGGAAACCTACAAGCGCGATGTCGTCCCCGCCATGATCAAGCGGTTCAAGTACAAAAGCCCGATGCAGGTGCCGCGTCTCGAGAAGATCGCCATCAACATCGGCGTGGGGCAGGCGACGCAGGATGCCAAACTTGTCGATGCCGCCGCGCATGACCTCGAAACGATCGTCGGCCAGAAGGTCGTCATCACGCGGGCAAAGAAATCGATCTCCAATTTCAAGCTTCGCGAGAAGATGCCGATCGGCTGCCGCGTCACGCTCCGCCGGGCGACCATGTACGAGTTCCTTGACAGGTTCATCAGCGTCACGATCCCCCGGCTTCGCGACTTCCGGGGACTTTCCGACAAGTCGTTCGACGGCAGGGGGAACTACACCATCGGGATGAAGGAACACACGGTGTTTCCGGAGATCGATGTCGACAAGATCACGAAGGTCTTCGGGATGGACATCACCTTCGTCACGACAGCCCGGACCGACCAGGAGGCGTACGAGCTCCTGAAGGCGCTCGGTTTCCCCTTCGTGAAGAGACAGGAAGTGCTGGAAACGCCACAGCCCTCATTGCAAAGGAATTGATGTATGGCAAAGACAAGCTCCATCGCACGCCAGGCCAAGCGCGTACGCTTGGTTGCCAAGTACGCCGCGATCCGCAAGGAACTGAAAGAGAAGGGAGACTATGCCGGTTTGCAGAAGCTCCCCCGCAACAGCAGCCCCAGCCGTTTGCACAGCAGGTGCAGCGTCACGGGCCGGCCGAGGTCGTATATGCGCAAGTTCGGCATCTCCCGCATTGCCTTCCGCGAGATGGCGCTGGACGGAAAGATCCCCGGGATCACCAAAGCAAGCTGGTGAGGTGCGTACTTTACTGAGTGTTCATTTGTCAGACGCAGGAGATATTGTATCATGACCATGACCGATCCCGTTGCCGACTACCTGACCCGTTTGCGCAATGCCATTCAGGCGCGGCACAAGCGCGTGGATGTGCCGGCGTCGAACCTGAAGCGCGAATTGACGAAGCTTCTCCTCGCGCATAAATACATCGCGGGATTTACCGAAGTCAAAGAAAGCGCCCAGGGCGTCATACGGATCCAGCTGCGCTACAACGAAGGGAAGCCGGTCATCTCGGGTCTGCGGCGTATCAGCAGGCCGGGGCTGCGTGCGTACGCGGATGCGGAAGCGCTCCCGCGCGTGCTCGGAGGTCTCGGCATGGCGGTCATCTCGACATCGAAAGGGCTCATGACGGACAAAGAGGCGCGGCGCGCGCAGGTCGGCGGCGAAGTCCTCTGCGAGATCTGGTAACCAAGGAGGCAATCACGTGTCACGAGTTGGCAGAAAACCGATTCCCGTTGTCAGCGGGGTGAAAGTCCAGACCAGCGGCCAGCAGGTCACGATCAGCGGCCCGAAGGGAGAGCTTGCCGCGTTGGTGCACCCGGCCATTGGGGTTGCGGTGAAGGACAACGTCATCAACGTCACGCGCTCCTCCGATGGCAAGCAGGAGCGCTCGCTGCACGGTCTGTGGCGCGCCCTCCTGGCGAACATGGTCAAGGGCGTGACCGAAGGATACGTCAGGAAGCTTGAACTGGTCGGCGTCGGCTACCGGGCTGAAATGAAAGGGAAAAGTCTCCAGCTGATGCTGGGATTCTCCCATTCGATTCTGTTCCAGCCGCCGAACGGCATTAAGATCGAGACCCCTGCGCAGACGAATATTACGGTGAGCGGTATCGACCGACAGCTGGTGGGACAGGTTGCCGCGAAGATCCGGTCGTTCCGTCCCCCGGAGCCGTACAAGGGGAAAGGTGTGAAGTATGAAGGCGAGTATATCCGCCGCAAGGCAGGCAAGGCAGCTGCCGCGAGTGGTGCCAAGGCATAACGCAATCTCCAGGGAAGTGATGCAATGATCACGAAGAGCAAAGTCGAACACCGCAGCCGCTTGAAACGGCACATCCGTCTCCATCTGACCGGGACAGCAGCGCGCCCGCGGCTGACCGTCTTTCGCAGTTTGCGCAACGTGTACGCGCAGATCGTCGACGACTCGACCGGCACCACGCTGGTCTCTGTGTCGAACCTCTCGAAAGAGTCGCGGGAACAGTTCAAGGAGCTGAAGGGACAGATGGCGAAGGCGAAGCTCGTCGGCAAGCTTGCGGCCCAGAAGGCGCGTGAGAAGAGCATCACGAGCGTTGTGTTTGACAGGAACGGCTACCTCTACCACGGTGTCGTGAAGGCAATGGCCGACGGCGCCCGCGAGGGAGGCCTCACGTTCTGACGAAGTCCGGAACGCCGGGAGGGACGGACGTCTCGCAGGCTTTGTCGGGTCGTCTAATGGCAGGACCGCGGCCTTTGGAGCCGTGAGTAGAGGTTCGAATCCTCTCCCGACAGCGACACGGAAATCTGATCGACTTTCAACACCACGAGAAACGAGGAAACACGTTGGCACGTATCAAAGCGAGTGAACTGGAGCTGAAAGACCGGCTCGTCCACATCAACCGCGTGGCCAAGGTTGTCAAGGGGGGACGGCGGTTCAGTTTCAATGCAATCGTTGTCGTCGGCGACGGCAAGGGGCATGTCGGCGTCGGCCTCGGAAAGGCGAACGAAGTCGCCGATGCGATTGCCAAGGGGGTTGACGACGCGAAGAAGAACGTCGTCGTCATACCGATCATCAATGGAACCATCCCGCATCCTGTCATCGGCAAGTTCGGTGCCGGCCGCGTGATGCTGAAGCCGGCGTCGCCGGGGACGGGTCTTATCGCCGGCGGCGGTGTCCGCGCCGTCCTCGAATCGGCGGGGGTGCGCGATGTGCTGACGAAGTCCCTGGGTTCCTCCAACCCGCATAATGCCGTGAAGGCAACCATGGCAGCGCTCTTGAGCCTGGTGGATGCCAAGGCGATGGCCTCGCGTCGCGGCATTTCCGTTGCGGAGCTGTTCGGGCCGGAACCCCTCCCCGCAGCCCAAACATAAGAGCCCATGACNNGCAGTAGTGAAGAACGACACGCCGCAATTGCGCGGCATGCTGCGAAAAGTGGCGCACCTCGTGCGGGTGGAAGAAGTCCCATAACGTTTGTTCAGCATCAAGGGTTGACAATGGCAAAAGACCTACTGAGTAATTTAAAACCCGCCGCAGGCTCGCGCAAGACCCGGAAACGGATCGGGCGAGGGCAAGGGTCAGGACACGGCGGGACTTCGACGCGGGGGCACAAAGGAGCAGGTTCGCGCTCCGGCACGCGCTACCGCGCATGGTTCGAGGGGGGACAGATGCCCCTCGTGCGCCGCATCCCGAAGCGCGGCTTCCACAGTCCCTTCAAGGTGGAGTTTCAGGTGGTGAACGTCCAGACACTGCAGAAACTCGCCGCTGACGGCAAGGTTGGCAACGGGGTGGTCACGCCCGAGATCCTGCTGAAACTGGGCGTCGTGAAGAAGGCGGCCGATCCAGTGAAGGTTCTCGGCACCGGCACCCTGTCCGTCACGCTTGACGTTTCGGCACACGCTTTCAGCAAATCCGCCGTTCAGAAAATCGAGAATGCCGGAGGGAAAGCGCAAACGATCAGCTCAACCCCAAAGACGAATGGCTAATCTCGGCGAGAGTCTACGCAACGTATTCAAGATCCAGGAACTCCGCACGCGGCTTTTGTTCACGGCGCTGCTCCTGATCATCGTCCGCATCGGCGCCCATGTGACGCTGCCGGGCGTCGATGCACGCCTGCTGGCGCAGGCGGAAGCGAATCAGGCGGCCAATACCCTTTTCGGACTGTACGATCTGTTCGTCGGAGGCGCGTTCCGCAACGCGGCGATCTTTGCCCTCGGCATCATGCCGTACATCAGCTCCTCCATCATCCTGCAGCTCCTCGGTGCGGTTGTCCCGTATTTCCAGAAGCTCTCGAAGGAGGGGGAGGAGGGGCGCAAGAAACTGAATCAACTCACCCGGTACGGGACCGTGATCGTTGCGGCCCTCCAGGGGTGGGGCGTCAGCGTCCGCCTCACGAGTCTCACGCTCGATCAGCAGCCGATCGTTCCCCTGGAGATCCAGGGGATCGGGTTTACGCTGAGCACCGTGCTTTTCCTGACCACCGGCACGATGTTCATGATGTGGCTCGGCGAGCAGATCACGGAACGGGGGATCGGGAACGGCATCTCGCTCATCATCTTCATCGGGATTATCGCCCGGTTTCCGCACTCGATCGTGGACCAGTTCCGCGTGACGAGCAACCTGATCATCGGCCTGCTGATGGTGGCGGCGATGGTCGCCATCATCGCCGGCGTGGTGCTCGTGACGCAGGGAACACGACGCATCCCCGTCCAGTATGCCAAGCGGGTGGTGGGCAGAAAAGTGTACGGCGGCGTCACCCAATATATCCCGTTGCGCGTCAATACGGCGGGTGTGATGCCGATTATCTTTGCACAGTCGATCATGTTCATCCCGAGCACGATCCTGACATTTTTCCCGGAAAGCGAACTCATGCAGTCGCTCTCCGGCTACTTCCAGTACACGTCGCTCACGTATTCGTTCTTTTATGCCCTTATGATCGTCTTCTTCACGTACTTTTACACGGCGATCGCCTTCAATCCGAAGGACGTGTCGGAGAACATGCAGAAGCAGGGCGGGTTCATTCCGGGCATCCGGCCCGGCAAACACACAGCCGATTTTATCGACAATATCCTGACCAGAATCACTCTGCCGGGCTCGATCTTCCTGGCCGTGATTGCCATCCTGCCCGCCTTTGTGTCGCGGTTCGGGGTGACGGGAAGCTTTGCGCAGTTCTTTGGAGGCACGAGCCTCCTGATCATGGTTGGCGTGGCGCTCGATACGCTCCAGCAGATCGAGTCACACCTGCTCATGAGGCACTACGACGGGTTCATGAAGTCGGGAAAGATGAGAGGACGTCTCCGGTAGGAGACCCACATGCCCAGGGTGTCGGTCAAATCGCCGGCGGAAATATCGTTGATGAGGGAAAGCTGCCGGATTGTTGCAGAAGTGATTGCCCTCATCCGGTCGATGATCAGGCCCGGCGTCCGCACGAGCGAGCTTGATGCCGAAGCCGAGGCGTACATCAGGTCCCGCGGCGCCGTGCCGGCGTTCAAGGGATACGGGCACGACAAAAGAAACCTGTTCCCGGGAACCCTCTGTATCTCGATCGATGACGTCGTGGTGCACGGGATTCCGGATGGCCAGACGATTGAGGATGGACAGATCGTCTCCATCGACGTCGGGGCTCAGAAGGCGGGATACTTCGGAGATGGGGCGGCGACGTTCCCGGTAGGGATCGTGAACGACGTCAAGACGCGGCTCCTGAAAGTGACCGAAGAGTCGTTGGGGAAGGGAATCGCGATGGCGCGCGCGGGGAACCACCTCTCGGATGTCGGCGCGGCCGTGCAACAGTACGTGGAGGCGGCGGGATTCTCGGTGGTGCGCGATCTGGTGGGACACGGCATCGGCAAGAACCTCCACGAGGAGCCGTCGGTCCCCAACTACGGGGTGCCGGGAAACGGCGTGGTGCTCAAGGAAGGAATGACGCTTGCCATCGAACCGATGGTCAATGCGGGAACATCACAGGTGATCCTCGATGACGACGGGTGGACGGTCCGCACCGCGGATGGTCAGCCCTCGGCGCACTTCGAGCACACCGTTGTGATCAAGGCAGGTGGGGCGGATATCCTCACCAAGTAATAACACTCAGGTATGGCAAAACAAGGTCCGATTAAGGTCGATGGTGTCATCACCGAGACATTGCCCAATGCGATGTTCAAGGTCAGTCTCGAGGGCGGACACAGCGTGCTTGCGCATATTTCAGGCAAGATGCGGATGAATTTCATCAAGATCCTGGTCGGCGACAAGGTGACGGTGGAACTCTCACCGTACGACCTGTCCAAAGGCCGGATTACGTATCGATATAAATGACGGGGCTGGCATCATGAAAGTGCGGTCATCGGTGAAGAAGATCTGCAACAACTGCAAGATCATCCGGCGGAAAGGTGTCGTCCGGGTCATCTGCAAGAATCCGAAACACAAACAGCGTCAAGGTTAAGAAGGAGGAATCCGGTTGGCTCGTATAGCGGGTATTGATCTGCCGAAGAAAAAGCGCGCCGAAATCGGCCTGACGTATATTTTCGGGATCGGGCGGACGTCGTCGCGCGACATTCTGGCGAAGGCCGGCGTTGATCTTAACAAGAAGGTCGCCGATTTGAATGATGACGAGGTCGCGAAGATCCGTAGCATCATCACCGCCGATTACAAGGTGGAAGGGGCGCTCCGGACGGAAACCCAGATGAACCTCAAACGCCTCATGGATATCGGCTGCTACCGCGGCATCCGCCACCGGAAGGGCCTGCCCGTCCGTGGCCAGCGCACGCGTACCAACTCCCGCACCCGGAAGGGACGCCGGAAAACGGTGGCAGGGAAGAAGAAGGTCGCAGCGAAGACCTAAGAGTCCATCGATTGTTTAGTCATTCCCGGAGGATACAGTGGCGAAAACCGCACCCGCAGCCGGTGGGGCTGCAGAACAGGTCAAGAAACGAAAGAAGATCCAGGTCGACGTCAGCGGCAAGGCGTTTGTCAAGGCGACGTTCAACAACGTCATCGTGACCATTACCGACATCTACGGCAACACGATCAGCTGGTCGTCCGCCGGCAAGAACGGGTTCAAGGGGTCGCGGAAGAATACGCCTTTCGCGGCGCAGGTCTCGGCCGAAGCAGCGGCGAAGGCCGCTTTCGCCCTCGGGCTGCGCAAGGTGGAAGTGTTCGTCAAGGGACCCGGATCGGGACGGGAGGCGGCAATCCGCGCCCTGCAGATGAGCGGCCTGGAGATTTCAAGTATCCGGGACGTCACCCCGATCCCGCACAACGGGTGCAGGCCCCCCAAACGGCGCAGGGTGTAAACAGAAACGGCATTGCAGACGGAGTTTACAAAAGAGGACCCATGGCACGATATACGGATGCGAGTTGCAGGCTTTGCAGGCGTGAACGGCAGAAATTGTTCCTGAAGGGGACGAAGTGCTTCACCGAAAAATGTCCGGTGGAACGCCGCGGCTTCCCGCCGGGACAGCACGGCCAGAGCCGGCGCACAAAGATCTCCGAGTACGGGGTGCAGCTGCGGGAGAAGCAGAAAGTGCGCAGGATGTACGGACTCCAGGAAAGGCAATTCCGCAACACCTTTGAACGTGCGCTGAGACAGACCGGTCGGACGGGTGAAACGCTGGTGAAGCTGCTCGAACGCCGGCTTGATAACGTCGTCTATCGCCTCGGTCTCGCTCCGTCCAGGAAAGCGGCGCGCCAGCTCGTGAACCATGGACATTTTCTTGTGAACAACCACGCCGTGGATGTGCCGTCGTACCTGATGCGCGCAGGCGACACCATCCAGGTGCGGGAAAAGAGCAAAAAGCTCGAGATCCTCCACTCATCGATGAAGCGGATGAAGGATACTGCCATGCTTCCGTGGCTGAGTCTTGACAAGGCGGCGATGGTGGGAACGTTCCTCAATGTCCCCGAACGGGCGGACATTCCATTGAATGCGGACGAGCAGCTTATCGTCGAATTGTATTCCAAGTAAGCGGAGACGGACACACAATGACAACCGGAACAATTCAAATGCCGGAGAAAATCCAGCTCGACGAGTCGACCTACTCGCCGACTTTCGGACGATTTATCGTCCAACCGCTGGAAAAGGGCTTCGGCGTCACGATCGGCAACGCGATGCGAAGGGTTCTCCTCTCGTCACTCCCCGGATACGCCATCACGGCGTTCAAGGTCGACGGGGTCCAGCATGAGTTCTCCGCCATCCCGGGCGTTGTGGAGGATGTGCCGGAGATGGTCCTGAACCTGAAACAGGTCCGGATGAAGCTTGTCAACAAGAAGACCAACCGCGTCGTCATCCCTTTGAAGGGACCGCTGGCGCTGACCGCGGCGGAGATCCAGAAGGCGTCGCCCGACGTGGAGATCCTTAATCCGAAACTCCATATCGCGACGCTCAATAGCGAAGCGAATTTCGAACTCGACCTCCGGATCGGCCGCGGCATCGGGTACCTCGTGGCGGAAGAGAACAAGTCTCCCGAGCAGACGCTGGGCGTGATCCCGATCGATTCGATCTTCACGCCGATCGTCAACGTTCGCTACTACGTCGAGACAACGCGCGTCGGACAGCAGACGGACTACGAGAAGCTCACGATCGAGATCGATACCGACGGGTCGATTACGCCGGAGGATGCGATGGCGTACGCGGGGAAGATCCTGCGCGATCATATCCAGCTCTTCATTAACTTCGACCTCGAACCGGAGGCGCCGAAGGAGGAGTCGGAACAGGACGCCGAGTTTGCCCGCATCCGCAAGGTGCTCACGACCTCGGTGGACGAGCTCGAACTTTCCGTCCGGTCGCACAACTGCCTGCGTGCAGCGAACATCAAGACCATCGCCGACCTTGTCCGCCGCGACGAGGGAGAACTGCTGAAGTTCCGCAACTTCGGCCGGAAGTCGCTCGCCGAGCTGTCCGAGATCGTCGAAGCGGAGAAACTCTCCTTCGGGATGGATGTGACGAAGTACCTGAAGGATGGGGAATAAGGCGGCACGAGGACACGAACGTCAATCACTGTTGAAACCGGATTATCGCCATGCGACACCGCAAGTCAGGCCGTAAACTCAAACGCACCGCCAGCCATCGCCGTGCGACGTTGGCGTCTCTTTCCACCTCGCTGTTGCGTCACAAGAGGATCACAACCACCGTCGCCAAGGCGAAGGAAACGCGCATGGTGGTGGAGAAGCTTATCACGCGCGCGAAGAACGCCGCAGGGGCAACCGTCACGCCGGCGGCGGGCGTCCACGCGCGCCGCGAAGTGGGACGCCTGATCAAGGATCGCGAGGTCATCGGCGAACTCTTTACCACGATCGCAGAAAAGGTTGCCGCGCGGCCGGGCGGTTATACCCGGATCGTGAAACTCGGGCAGCGCCTCGGCGACGGGGCCGAGATGGCCGTGATCGAGCTGGTCGACTTCAATACCGGCCAGGAACCGGCGGAGAAGACCGCACCCGAAAAGAAGGCGAAGAAATCCACGCCGTCCGCAAAGGGGAAGTCGCCGAAGAAGACCGCCGGTAAGAAGAAGACCGACGCAGGCGGCGCGCCGAAGGAGACACCCGCTGCGCCGGAGCCCAAGGAGGAGTCCCGCTGAGCGGGACTCTTTTCGTTTTTTCCTAATGAAAATCCTCACTGCTGATTTCGTTCTCGGCGTCGCCGACATCCGCCAACTTCCCAAAGACGGACTGAAGGAGATCGCCTTTCTGGGGCGTTCGAACGTCGGCAAGTCCTCGCTCATTAATAAACTGTGCGGACGTAAATCCCTCGCGCGTTCCAGCACCGAGCCCGGCAAAACCCGGGAGCTCAATTACTATGCCGTCAACAAACAGTGGTACTTCGTCGACCTTCCCGGTTACGGGTACGCACGCCTTCCCGAACAGATCCGTTCGAGCTGGGGGAAACTCATCGAGCAATACCTCAAGAGCCGCAAGGAACTGGCGCTCGTCATCCAGCTCATCGACGCCCGGCATGAACCGAGCGAACTCGATATGATGATGGTGGGATGGCTCGACTACTACAGCATCCCGTTCATCGTCGCGCTGACCAAGGCCGACAAACTTCCCGTCAGCAAAATGCCCCGCTACCTTGCCGCCGCCCGCGAAACGTTCGGACGGTTCCACAACTGCAAGGAGATCATCCCGGTCTCCTCCGTGAGCGGTCTCGGCAAGCCGGAGCTCCTGCGCGGCGTCGCCGCACATCTCGACTGAGCGCAGTGGCGCATCCCTCATTTCTTCCTCCGTTGCCCGCATGAACGAGCGGCTCTCCACGCCGGGTCCGACCGCCGTTCCGGTGCGCGGCAATGAAACGAAGAACACGCAAGGAAGGACACCATGAAGGTTCTCATCAGCGATCACCTGGAACAAAGCTGCATCGACATCCTCACGCATGACGGGATGACGGTCGACAACCGGCCGGGTCTCCCGGCCAGCGAGCTGCAGCGCGTTATCGGGGAGTACGATGCGCTCATCGTCCGGAGTGCGTCGAAGGTCTCCGCGGATGTGATCGCATCCGGCGTCCTTCTGAAGGTGATCGGACGCGCCGGCACGGGAGTTGACAACATCGATGTCAGCGCGGCGACGAGGAAGGGGATCCTCGTGATGAACACGCCGGGGGGGAATACGGTCTCGGCTGCGGAACACACGATCTCGCTCCTTCTCTCCCTCGCACGGAACATCCCGCAGGCAAACGCGAGTCTTCTCCGCGGCGAATGGGAACGGAAGAAATTCACGGGAACCGAAGTGCTGGAAAAGACGCTCGGCGTGATCGGTTTGGGGAAAATCGGCCGGGAGGTGGCTCTGCGGGGACAGGGGCTCGGGATGCGGATTGTGGGGTATGATCCGGTACTCGCGCCCGATGCGGCGGCCAAGGCGGGTATCGAGCTGGCGTCGCTCGAGGAGATCTACCGCCGCTCCGATTTCATCACGGTCCACACGCCGCTGACCCCCGAGACGAAGGGATTGCTCAACGATGCAACGCTGGCGCGGTGCAAGAAGGGGGTGCGCATCGTGAACTGCGCCCGGGGAGGGATCGTGGACGAAGAAGCGCTTCTGCGTGCGATCGAATCCGGCCAGGTTGCCGGTGCGGCGCTCGACGTGTTCGAAAGCGAGCCCCCCGCCCATACGGCGCTTCTCCGCCACCCGCACGTCGTTGCTACCCCGCACCTGGGGGCATCGACGGAGGAGGCGCAGGAGAAAGTGGCGATCCAGATCGCGCACCAGGTCGCCGATGCGCTGCACGGCCGCGCATACGCAGGCGTGGTCAATGATGCAGCCATGCAGTTGACGCTGAAACCGGAGGTTCGCCCCTACGTAGCGCTTGCCGAGAAGCTCGGCCATCTTGCGGCGCGGCTCGCCACCGGCAAGGTGAAAAAGCTCACGGTGACCGGATCGGGGGATGTCGTCGTCTCCACGATGGAGCTGCTGAAGGCGGGAGTCCTGAAAGGCATTCTTTCGCTGACGCAGTCGGGACGCGTGAACTTTGTGAACGCGCCGTTCATCGCCAAAGAGCTCGGTCTCAGTGTCGGCGAGTCCCGCGAAGCGGGAGGAGGGAATTACCCGAATCTTCTTCGCGTCCGGTACGAGACGGAGAAAGAGGTCAGGGAATGTGCGGGGACGGTCTTCGGCACGTCCTCCGTTCGGCTGGTGATGATCGACGGATTCCGCTTCGAAGTCAATCCCGAGGGGCATCTTCTCATTTATTACAACATCGACCGGCCCGGCATGCTTGCGCAAGTGGGCGCGATCCTCGCAGCGCACAACGTCAACATCGCCGGACTCTCGCTCGGCCGGACGGCGATCGGAGAGAAGGCGCTGACTGTCGTGAACGTCGACAGCGATATCCCGGGGGAAGTGCTGGAAAAGATCCGGACTGTCGGCGGCGTCACCGATGTCCGGGTTGTAACGATGGCTTGATGGAGCGATCCGGGTTCGGCGTGATCCCGGCATGTTCTTTGGCGGGACCGTCGCCCGTATCCCTCCCCGCGCAAACCCGCCTGTTTTTGCAACTTTTTTCGACCAGCACTTGACAAAGACAACCTGCATGTTTATATTCCCGATAAGCGAATATGGGGTTCTTTTCCGCCAAGCGCGCCAGATACGAGGAGGTGGAGACAAAGCAGCAATTGATACGTCTTTCCGAATACCACACCATCAGCAGTCAATTCCGTTTTCACAGAGTCTGTTCTGAGCGTTCCTTCGAATCGAGAAAGAGGGGGCGACAGGACATATTGTATCCATTTATTCCTTGTGCATGTCGACCGATAGTTTCGTGAAGAGGAGAACCGGGAGGGAGGCCCGAGGCGGTGTGACGAGCAAGAGCGCGGAGCGGATCCTGTGAAAGATCCACACCTGAATACCAAGCAACATTCCACATCAACTAACCTGGGAGTACATTCTATGAAACGTCTGTTCTCTGTTTTGGTCCTTGTGGCCATTGCTGCAACAATCGGATCGGCGGGGCAGTGGTCGCCGACGAAGCGGCACACACTCCGTACGGATGACGGCGATCAAGTCGTGCGAACGTCGCAGGCAGTGTTGCACGGAGCCGCGCTCCAGAAGACCGGATCACTCTCCTGGGTGTCGGTTGATTCGGCGAACAATGTGTACGGCGCAGCCGGTTGGAACATCTCTGCGCTATCGTATGATCCAGGAACGAACTATCTGGGATTTGTCCATCGGGGACAGAGCGCGTACGGCGCCTCCGGGCAGTTGTTTTACAACGTGTCGACGGATGGCGGTGTGAACTGGTCTCGCGTTGCGGCCGCTTTGAACGCAGGCATTGCGGGAAACAACTCGCGCTACCCGAGTGGTGCGATCCTGAACCAAGGCAATCAGGCAGATCCTGCCCAGGCGTATTTCGTGTACGCCAATCCCGAATTGACCGGCGGTGCATTCGGAGCCGTTCGCTATGGTGTTGATCCGCTGGGAGCCGGCACGCCGGGATCCACGGAAGTTGAGCCACCCCCGTATTATTCTTCGCAGTTTGGTCTGTGGACGGATGATGTCACGGGCGGTGCGTTCTGGGTCGGTCTTGAAACCGACGCTGCGGGTGCCGTGAGCATCGTCTATCATTTGTTCTCTACCCTGGATGTCTACGGAACCGTCTCGAATATTACCCCTGAGGGATGGGCGGATTCGACTTTTCAAAAGGGGAATAAAGTGGGTGCGTCGACCAGCTATGACTACATGAATGGGGACAGCAGGAACGGCCACGAGTATGTCGGACTGCTGGCACTGTTCGCAGGGGACACCATTGCGGTTGCTGACACCAACTTCCAGTACAACTACAACGTCGGCTATGCAAAATCGACCGACAATGGCGTGACGTGGGGCGCATGGGTTCGGCCGGAAGCGGGGCCGTCCAAGAACTGGAATGGACTTCCCGGATTCGGACCGAGCTACTATATCGCGTCGGGTTATACGAGCGCCCGCGCGGACGCTCATCTTGTCGTCGATTCATTGGGCCTGGTGCACTTCTTTACGGTTGTCGTTGACACGACGACCAGCGTGACCTCGGTCGTCGAGATCTATGAGACGAGCCCGAATGTCTGGGCAGATAAAGTTGTGAAGGCAGGCCTGAATCGCCACACGATTCAGATCTATGGTGCCTTGGACCAGGACTCTTGGGATCTCAGGACGTCGGTCAGCCCCAATGGAAAAGTACTCGGTGTTGCGTGGCTTGATGCGGCGACAAGCGCTGCCACCGATACACTTCCCGATATTTGGTTTGCGCACCGGTCAATCGACGGCACGTGGAATACCCCCGAGAATCTGACACAGTCCACCTCTTTGGCGGAGTTCATTGTGCACGCCGCCCCGAGCCTGAAGGCCAACGGCGGCAATAGCTATACGGTGTTCTTGTCGCGGGCATATCAGCTTGATTTTACCGGCTTCCCCCCCGGAGATGCGACTCTCTCCGAATTCCTGGTGAGTTCGTACACCTTTAACCAGATCCCGACCGGGGTGAGCGAGAAGAACCCTGTTGCTAACACATTTACGCTGAAGCAGAACTATCCGAATCCGTTCAACCCTGCGACAAGGATCGAATACGCGATCCCAAGAGGCTCGAACGTGAAGGTGATCGTGTACAACGTTCTCGGTCAGGAAGTTGCCACGCTGGTGAACGAGTTCAAAAATGCCGGCACGTACAGTGTCGACTTCAACGCGTCGCGGCTTGCGAGCGGCGTGTACATGTACTCGATCAAGGCAGGCAGCTATACGGACGTCAAGAAGATGGTTCTTTTGAAGTAATCTGAATGGGAGTCCGACGGTGGGCCTTTGGTCCACCGTCGGACGCTTTGTCATTGTGTTTGTCGGGCACGTGGGGTGGGTTTCATGTTGTTGCATGCTCGCAGCCAGCTCTTCGCCAATCGATCTTCGATGCGCTTTCCCCGTTGGGTGTTGGGGGTATGAAATGGGTTCAGGCCCAACCCGATGTGCATTCCATGTCGATCGAATCTTGTTGTACAAGGCCACTTCCTGATTTTCGCGGAAGACGGCCACTTCTTTCCGGGATTGAATGAATTCTCCGCGGGCCGACGGCTCGCGTTATGTTGAGGGGGATCCCTGCTTCCGTGCAGCGATCCGCAGGCGATGAAGCGTTGGCGGGTGATGGGGTATCTGTGTTGGTTGTATTCCGATCGGACATTACAGTGCTCATTTTTCTTGTTGAAGGAGGAGTTATGCAACATCACTCTTTGCGCTCCATCCTTGGTATTCTGCTTGTCGCGGCGATTGCGGGGACGGCATGGGGGGGGACGACCGGCAAAATACGGGGGAAGATTACCGACAAGGCAAACGGTGAAGGGCTGGTGGGTGCCAGCATCGTCATCCAGACAACGACGATGGGGGCAAAGTCCGACATTGACGGTGAATTCACGATCCTGAATGTCCCCCCGGGTGTCTATTCCGTTCAAGCGTCCTATGTCGGATATGAGACCGTGCTCAAGTCGAACGTCCGCGTGACCGTCGACCTCACGACCGTCGTTGACTTCAGGCCTGAAAGCCAGCTCATCCCGGGTCCGACAATCGAAATCGTTGTCCAGGCGCCTCTCGTCAACAAGAGTGCGACGAACTTCGTTGAGACCGTTGGGGCCGACAAGATCGAGCAACTGCCGTTGCGCGAGCTTCGCGACATTTTCGCGACGACTCCCGGCGTTGTCCAGCAGGGGGGCAACTATTATGTGCGCGGCGGCAGGCTCGAGGAAACGGCCTTCTACGTTGACGGTGTGCTCGTGAACAACCCCATCAGCGGCCAATTGCAATTGAACCTGATCAACAATTCCATTGAAGAGGTGCAGACCCAGATTGGCGGCATGACTGCCCAGTATGGCAATGCCATGTCGGGACTGGTCAATGCCACAACCAAGACCGGCGGCTCGAAGTACTCGGCCTCCCTGGAAGTGATCACCGACCAGCTTGGGGGGGTAAATTCCAAGAATGTCTTCGGGGCCTATTCTTACGGCCAGAGCGAATACGCGGCGACAATCGGCGGTCCGGTCATTCCTTCCGACAACCGCTTCCGCTTCTTTGTTGCCGGCCAGAGGTCGTTCAATCGGAGCGCCGCAACGTTTCTCAATGGAACGGGGCTGCCGATCACGGTGGATTCCAATGCGATCCAAGGTGCCGATTGGGCAATTGCGAACAGGTTTGCCCAGAATCCATTCGTCCCAGACGTCCAGGCAGGTTCGACGGGTCACAGGACGTATCTTACAGATCTCCTCAACAATTCGAGTTACCCCGGCGGACGCAACCAGGGGGGGATCGACCGCGATTCCTATGCGGGGAACGGGAACATCCTGGCGGATTTTGGATCGGCGAACATTAAAGTGGGAGGATCGTTCGACCACAATACGCAGGTTGGTTCATACGGTCATACTCTGGATATCGTCAATGTGACATCCGGGTTTGCCCGGCCGATCAGAACCGTCTATACAGATGCCTCGGCCTATGTGAAGTTGACGCATTTCATCGACCCGACAACTTTCTACACGTTGCAGGGGAACTACTTCTTATACAAATCCACTTCAGGGGATAATGTCCTCTGGAACAACATCGAAGGATACGGTGACCCTGCGCAGGTTCCGACGCTCGTTGGGCCAAGTCAGAACGCGCCGGCATTCTCGCTGTATTCGTTCTCCGTGGCGTATCCCGGGTCGATCACGAACCAATTCAGCAAGATCTCACGGGAAAACACGGCTGGTCGATTGGACTTCACGCACCAGTTCGCCCAGGTGTGGGAGTTCAGTGCGGGTGCCGAGTTGAACCGGTACACGATCCGCAGCTACTCGGTCAATGCACGCAACCTGTATCTTTTCCGCTTGCAGGGAACATCCCCGGGAGTCACTCCGTCCGATTGGAGCGTGTATAACAACGCGGGGGTATCGACGTACGGTTATGACATTTATGGGAACGAGTTCAATGGTGGGACGTTCACGGACAAGACCGGCACGAACGTCGATCTCAGCCAGGAGGGTCCCCGCCATCCGGTGTTTCTCGGCGGCTACATCCAGAACAAGTTCGAGTTTGACGACCTGATCATCAATGCCGGTCTGCGGTACGACTACTTCGATCCCGGTGCACCGGAGTATAAGGACCCGCAGAATATTGTGATCGACTCGTACGAGGGAATCCCCGTCGTTGCTGATTCAAGCTACCTGGCCAACAGGACCAAGTACGATCAGTTCAGCCCCCGCATCGGGTTCTCCTTCCCGGTTGCCGACAGGACGGTCTTCCACGCGACGTACGGCAAATTCATGCAGATGGGACGGCTGAGCGATCTCTACACGTCGCGTATGACCGCTGCCTACTACTTCACCTCCGTCTTTGCGTATCAGCAGCCAAATCCGAACCTTCGTCCGGAGCGGACCACTGACTATGAAGTGGGTTTCCGGCAGCAGGTGGGGGATGAGGCGTCTTTTGACCTGAGCTTCTACTACAAGGATACAAAAGACCTTCATGTGATCCGGACGATCTTCCCATACAATGGGACTGCGTATTTTACCACCGTGAACGGGGATTACGGCACGTCGAAGGGGGTCACACTGAGCTTCCAGATGCGCCGCACGAACAGGGTCGCCCTCAACGCGAACTATACACTCTCCAGCTCCATGGCCACGGGGTCAAGTTCCGGCTCTCATTTCGACATTGCGTGGCAGGACAACTCCTACGGCGGACAGCCCTACTATCCCGTCATCCCCGCCCCGACGGAGTTCGACCGGACACACACGGGGAACATTAACATCGACTACCGGTTCGACAAAGATGACGGACCAAAGCTGTTTGGTACCCGCATCCTCGAAAGAGTCGGCGTGAACCTTTTGTTCACGTTCAGCAGCGGCCTCCGGTACACCCTGAGCCAGGTGGACGGCGCTTTCCCCTTCTCCGCCACCAACGCTCCTCAGGCCTACGAAGACCTGAACGCGTCAACGGGTCCGTGGATCTACGAGGTTGACATGAAAATCAACAAGACGGTGACAATCCTGGGTGATCTCGATCTGGACGTCTATCTCTGGGTCACGAACCTGCTGAACACGAAGAATGTGGAAAACGGCGTCTACACCGGGACCGGCGAATCCACGAACGACGGATGGCTGAATACCGCGAATGGAAAAACCTGGGCTGCGAACAACGGTCCTGACGCCGTGAAATTGTATCAGTACCTGGAAGAAAACATGGGGTACTACGGTCCGCCGCGCCAGGTCCGTCTTGGCATACGTCTGGGCATTTAGCGCGATGACCACTGGTGCACGGAACAGTATTTTTTCGACGAGGAGCTTTCTTATGAAATCAATTTCCAAGCACGGTGTGCTGGTTCTGGTCGCAGTCTGCATTGCCGCCGTCTCTTTTGGTGGTGTGAGCGGACCTGACAAGGGCCGGAAGCTGCAGAAGATCAATGATTACAAGTATCTCAATATTAACACCATCAATTGCGCGATGAACTCCGACGGCGTCTTCGCCGATGAACGAAAGACGGGGGCGTCGGGGATGGAGTGGCCAAAGGGATCGGGAAAAACCTGCGTCTTTACCGCAGGTCTGTGGTTGGCCGGGAAACACCAGCCGGACGGGCTCATCCGGACGGCCAACATGGACTACCAGAGTGAATACCAGCCGGGGCCGCTGCTTGAGACTTTCAACACGTCAGCAAACGACGACGCTCTCCCTGTGTCGCGGGCGGGGGACCCGCGGTATCGCCTGTACAAGATCACCAAGAGCGATCTCAAAGCCAACGCTGCTCCCAATGCCGACCTGACCGAATGGCCTGGCGATCTGGGAGCACCGTACATCGACGTGAACAACAACGGCGTGTTTGATGCCGGCATTGATCAGCCCAAGTGGTATGGCGACCAGCAGATCTGGTGCGTGATCAATGACGTCTGCAACAGCCGGCATGCGGTGGTTGGCGCGACCCAGCCGCTTGGGATGGAAGTCCGCTGCCTCTATTTCGCCTTCAACCGCCCCGGTGCGCTTGGAAACATGATGTTCCTGAAGTGGCAGATCATCAATAAGAGCGATGCTGACTACGACAGCGTGTACATCAGCATGTGGAGCGATGTCGATCTCGGCGATGCAAACGACGACCTCCCGGGTTGCGACACGACACTGAGTCTGGGTTATGTCTACAATGGCACGAATAACGACCAGACAACGCATGGCTACGGCACAAAGCCCCCTGCGGATGGATTCGATTTCTTCGAGGGACCCAAAGTTCCGGCAGGACCCGCGGACAGCGCATTGGTGGATGGGAAATGGACCAAAGGGTATGTGAACCTCCCTATGACATCCTATGTCGTCTACACGAATGCTACGTTTGCCCAGATTGTTGATCCGCCGACGGGAAGCCCGAACTATCCGCTGATCGCCTATGATTACCAAAGAGGGCTCGCGGGAACAGTCCATCAGACGTTGATATCGAAGACATCGGGGCTGCCGATGTACAAGTGGTTCTCCGGCGACCCGGTGGCGGGGACAGGCGATCTCCCGAGTAATTTTCCCCTTGGGACGTTTAATCCGCAGGACATCCGCATCATGTTGAGTTCGGGTCCCTTCAATCTCGCGAAAGGGGACACGCAGGAAGTGGTCGGCGCATTTCTCATTGCGCAGGGTGCCGATCGGCTCGCGAGCGTCACGCTGTTGAAACAATACGACTTCCTTGCGCAGGATGCGTTCAACAGCAATTTCAACCTCCCGTCGGCTCCGCCGTTGCCGACCATCAAGCTGACCACGCTGCCGAATCAGTTGATATTCGACTGGCACGAGAATTCGGATACCACCGAGGCGTACAATTACAAAAACTACCTCTTTCAGGGGTACAACTTCTACCAGGGAGAGAGCGCCAACGGCCCCTGGACGCGTCTGGCGACGTACGATCTTGTCGATACCATTGGAGTGATCGTTGACTATGTCCAGAATCCGACGGACGGGAACTATTACTTGAATCCCGTCGAATATGGAACGAACAGCGGTCTGCAGCACACATTCAATGTCGATCACGATTACTTGACGGGTAATCCCCTGGTCAACGGCCAACAGTACTTCTTCGCGTTGACGACGTATGCATACAACATTACCGAAGGGGCTCGTGACAAAGGAATCGCCTTGTCTCTCGAGGCCCCGCAAGACGCCATCATTTCGATACCCAGGCAACCGGAAATTGGAACAACCCTTCCGAGTTCGACCAATCAGGTGCTTGTGACCGACCGGGGGATGCACAGCGATGATGCCCTCAAACCCACCGTGTTCGATCCGACGCTTCTGACGGGAGATACCTATACGGTGGTGGTGAACGGGACGGGGACGAACGTCACGTCGTGGGATATGATCCGTCAATCGGCGACCGGGACCGATACCGTTGTTCACAAGAGCACGTACTTCACGGGTGACAACAATTCGCCGTACGTTGACGGCATTATCGTGAAGCTTGTGAATCCCCCGCAGGGCCCGCGAAGCGATTCGCAAACGCCCGCAGGTGCGGTGTACGTCCCCTCGTACAAGGCGTGGCTCACCGCGTACACGGTGTACCAGCGGAAGAACTACACGATGAGTGTACCGCAGACCGCTCTGGGTGTCTGGTACCCATATTATGGACTCGATATGGGACCCCTTGGGTCGAAGGGCACGTCTGTCACAAAGGACAACCTGAAGAAGGTGGAGATCCGATTCACGGCACCGGGGCAGGGGCAGCATGCCTACCGGTATCTGAATAAGGTCCACTTGAGTGGTGGCGCTGGGCCATATGACAAGATCATCGACAGTTCCTTTCTCCCATATATTAACGCGACGGGCCTCGGCTTCGTCTATCAGCATGACTATGCAACCGTCACGGTTCCTTTCACCGTTTGGGAGGTGGATTCCCTGGACGGCGACCCGACGCCGCGGCAATTGAATGTCGGCTTTATCGAAACCAACGACAGTGTGATGAGCAAGAAGACGGGCAAGTACGCCGGTTTCGGGCGGATCGACGGGCAATGGGATCCGACGACGGCGGACAACGGCGGGATGGAACCGGTCTTCATTTTCTCCTCTACGTATTCTACCGTCGAGAATCCCAAATACACCGTCGCAAACCTTCAAAAGGTCCAGGATTCGGTCGATATCATGTATGGTTTCCTGGCGAAATCGACCGACTCATTGAAGACCTTCCAGGATCATACTGGAGAAAAGATCGTCATCACCCCGAGCTACGCCTTGGACGGAGGACGGACGTTTATATTCACTGCTCCGAAGATCCAGGAAGGCGATCCGGCGGCGATGAAGAGGGATCTCAATCTCATCAATGTCTTCCCTAATCCTTATTTTGCGCACAATACTGCGGAGACCGGGCTCTTCAACCACTGGGTGACGTTCAGCCACCTGCCGGCGGTTGCAAGGATCAGGATTTTTGCGATATCGGGCGAGCTGGTGAGGGATATCGCGCACAGCAACACGACGACGTTTGAGAGATGGGACCTGAGGAATACCAACGGCCTGCCTGTGGCGAGCGGAGTGTACCTTGTCCATATCGAGATTCCCGGCGTGGGCAACCGGATTCTCAAGGTGGCGCTCGTCATGCCGGAAGATCGGCCTCAACGCATATGATCCCTGCTGAGAATTCCTCTTTAGGAAAAGGAGATACATCCATGAAGAAATTGAGATTCATCGGCATCCTGGGATTGTTGCTGTTCGCCGGAACGGTCCAGGTGTTCGCGGGGAATGAGACCAAGACGGGCACAGCCGGTGCCTTGGAAGTGCTCCTTCCCGTGGGAGCGAGGGGAACGGCGATGGGCGGCGCAACGAATTCCATGCTGGACGGGGTCGAGGCGCTGAACTGGAATCCCGCCGGTCTGGCGGGGGGGTGGGGCGAGTCCAGTGTGGAGGCCATGTTCTCCCACATGGACTACATTGCGACGACGTCGGTTGACTATGCCGCCGTCGGCGTCAACGTCGGCGATCTCGGCGTGTTGGGATTAACCCTCCGTTCGTTTGGGTTCGGCGACATTGCAGAGACGACGGAATTGTTTCCCGACGGCACCGGGCGTACTTTTTCGCCTTCCTATGTGACCATCGGTCTGACGTACGCAAAAGCGTTGACCGATAGGATTCACATCGGCTTCACCGGCAAATATATCTCGGAGACCATCCTGCGCACATCGGCAAGCGGGTTTGCCCTTGATGCGGGGATGATCTACAGCGTCGGGAACAACGGTACCCTCAAGGGGCTGCGTTTCGGTGTTGCCCTGAAGAATATCGGCCCAAACATGCAATACCGCGGTGATGACCTGGCGCAAACTGTGATCCCCCCAAATTCCGCGGTTGGTGCAGCGGCAGTGCCGCTCAGCTTTGCGTCGCAGGCGTTTGAGCTCCCTTCCTCATTTGAACTCGGCGTCGGATACGACTATAATCTGGCACCCGATCTTCGGCTGGGGGTCAATGCGCAGTTCAATAATATGAACTTCGGCAACGACCAGTACCGGGCCGGGGGGGAATTCGCGTTCAAGGAGATGTTCTTCCTGCGGGGGGGCTATGTGGGGAGCGGCAGCACGACCCAGTATGTCCTCGGCGGGACGTTCGGCGCCGGCGTCAATATTGAGGTGGGCACGTTTGCCATCGCGGTGGATTACGCATATATGACTGCCCGGGTGTTTGATGGAGTCAATGTCGTCTCCATCCGCTTGAAGATGTAATGCCCGTTGTCCATCGTTGGTGAATTCATGAAAGGCCGGGAGCAGTGAGTGCTCTCGGCCTTGTTTTTCTCAGGCCTCCCCCCGTGCTCTCCGGGGAGGAAAAGTCGCGGATGGTGCCATGCTCTGCCTCTTGTTCTTCCTCTTCAATTTTCCGATCTTCCGTGATGCGCCCCCCGATTCGATAGGTCCTGCCGGCGCTCAACTGCAGACCGCGGCAGGGGATCGGATCGATGTGGATATCCAGGGAACAGTCTATGTGACGGACCGCGACCGGAATATGGTCAGGCGGATGAACGCGAACCTCGGGCAGGAGAAACAGATGGGGGGAATGGGATGGGGGAACGATCAGTTTGACCACCCCTCCGGGATCTGGGCGCGGAACGGCATCGATGTCTTCGTGGCCGACGAGGGAAACCACAGGATCCAGCGGTTCGATCGGAACTTTAACTATATCTCGACGTTCTCAACAAGGGAGAGCGACAATCCCGACGAGAGATTTGGATATCCCTCGGACGTGGCTGTGTCGCGGTTCGGCGATCTGTATATCTGCGACACGGAGAACTCCCGCATCCTGAAGCTCGACGCGCAGAGCAGGTTCGTAAGGACGTTCGGGGGGATTGATGCGGGGAGGGGACGCCTCGGCAAACCTACGAAGGTGGCGATAGGCCCGGAAGACCGTCTCTATGTCCTTGATGGGTCCCGGATTGTGGTGTTCGATGCGTTCGGGAACTTTTCCATGGTGCTCGCCGAGGGGCTGTTTCACGATCCGTCAACGCTCTTTGCGGATCCTCAGGGGGTCATGGTTGTCGACGGCGAGATGCTCTATTGCTTTGATCAGGACGGACGGCCAGTGTGCGCTGCGCTTGTGGAAAAAATCGCGCCCGGCGGACCCCATCATTGTTTTTCCCTTGCGGCCGCGAACGGGACGCTGTATCTCCTCACAGAGATGGGTCTCACAAAGCTCCCTGACCCTCGATTGTCACCCCCGGGAACCGATGCCGGAAAAGAGTAACTGAACGTTCACTTGCGAAGGATGCGACCATGGCACGAAGCCTGAATAAAGTCATGTTGATTGGCAATCTGGGGAAAGACCCCGAGGTTCGCTACACGGCGAGCGGCGTTGCGGTTGCGACATTTACCGTCGCGACCAATGAGTCCTGGAAGGACCAGGACGGAAATCTCCAGGAGCGGACCGAGTGGCATAATATCGTCGCGTGGCGTAAGCTGGCTGAAATATGCGGGGAATGGCTGAAGAAGGGGAAGAAAGTCTATATTGAGGGGAGGATCCAAACCCGGAGCTACGACGACAAGAACACGGGGGCGAAACGGTACATCACCGAGGTCGTGGCCGATAGCATGATCATGCTGGATGGACGGGGAGGAGAGGGACAGGGTGCCGCCTCCACGGAGCGGCAATCTTCAACCACGCCTTCTGCCGCCGCACCGGAAGCCGGACCCGGAAACTCAAGCGACGATCCTCTCCCGTTCTGAAAGACTGGCCGGGTTCCATCCCCCGGCAACCTTGGGGGTGATGGGCTGGCTTCTGCATCAACAAGGTATGCACATATTTGTCCACATCATTATCAACATCNNAAGCCAATCATAGTCACATCGAGGTTGTCGATAGATTCAACGATGAAAGCAAAGCTGGTACTGGAAAACGGGTCTGTTTTTGTTGCGGAGGCGTTCGGCGCTCCTGGGAAAGTGACGGGGGAAGTCGTCTTCAACACAAGCCTTTCGGGGTACCAGGAAATCTTTACCGATCCCTCTTACAGCGGCCAGATTGTCACACTCACCTATCCCCTGATCGGCAACTACGGTATCAACGACGTCGATATCGAATCCGCGCGCCCGCAAGTCAGCGGAGTGATCGTGAAAGAGTACATCGACCATTATAGCAATTTCAGGGCGACGGGCAGTCTCGGTGAGTGGCTGCGGAAACACGAGATCATGGCGATTCAAGGTTTGGACACACGGATGCTGACAAAGATGCTCAGAACGGGCGGCTCGCTCCGCGGCATCGTCTCAACGGATGACCTTGACGAAGGACGGCTTCTGACGGAGGTTCTGGCCTCCCCTCAGATGAATGGCCTTGACCTCGCGTCGGCGGTGACGTGCGATGCGCCTTATGCGTGGACCGAGAGAGACATGACCCCCTTTGCCCTGAGCACCCCGGAGGTGACGGGACGGACCCAGCGATCATTGAAGGTCGTGGCGTACGACTATGGGATCAAGCGGAACATCCTCCGGCGGCTTGTCTCCTACGGGTGCGATGTGACGGTGGTTCCTGCCGGGTTACCTCCGTCCGATGTTCTCGCGATGAATCCCGACGGCGTGTTTTTGTCAAATGGCCCGGGAGACCCTGCGGCTGTGAGAACGGCCATTGCGAACATCGGGGCCCTGCTTGGGAAGGTCCCGATTTTTGGGATCTGTCTCGGCCACCAGCTCCTTGCCCTTGCACTCGGCGGGAAGACGTACAAACTGAAATTCGGTCACCGCGGCGCCAATCATCCAGTGAAGAATCTCCTGACCGGCAAGATCGAGATCACTTCACAGAACCATGGGTTCGCCGTCGATCCGTCGACGCTTGATGAGCGCGCCGTCGAAGTTACCCACCTCAACCTCAACGACGGGACCAACGAAGGGCTGCGCCACAGAACACTCCCCGTTTTTTCCGTGCAGTATCATCCCGAGGCGTCGCCGGGACCGCATGACAGCGATTACTTGTTCCGCGATTTTATCGGCATGATGGAGACCGGTTCACCGGTGCTTCCCCGTCAGGCCGCCTCCATCAGGTGAACATGATGGGACCTTCCCATCTGTCGGAGGCCGGTTACCGCATACTCCCGCGCGTGTATGATCGGTGGCAACGCTCCTACGGCAAGGACTACAGCGAGACAATTCTTCCCCGGCTTCTTTCCTCTCTTCGGAAGTACCGGATCGCAGGAACCACGATGGTGGACGTCGCATGCGGTACGGGCTCACTTGCCATCCTCATGGCCCGTGAGGGATGGCACGCAACGGGCGTTGATGCGTCGGAGGGGATGATCGCCTGCGCCGCGGCGAAGTCGGAAGGGACGAAACTGCCGCTCTCATTCCTCCGTCAGGACATGCGTGAACTCCGCCTGGAAGCGCCTGTGCATCTGGCGACATCGTTTTTCGACAGTCTGAACCATCTCCTCGATGAGGCGGAACTTCTTGAGACGTTCCGGCGGGTGTTCCTCTCGCTTCTGCCGGAAGCGTGGTTCGTCTTCGACACGAGCAACAAGCGCTGCTTCTCGACGTTGTGGACGATGGCGGAGACGATCACCACTGACGAGTTCATCATGACGCTCGAGAACTCGTACGATCCGAAAAGCCGCCTTGGGAAAAGCGTTGTGACCCTTGAGGACCTGCCGGCCGGGGGGCCCGCCGCATCCCCGAACGCGATGGTCCGCCGGGAGACGGAGACGGTGCTGGAGCGTTGCTATGGTACCGGTGAGATCTGGGGGATGCTCGAAAAAGCTGGCTTTGTGGTACGGGAATGCGATGAGTTCAATTTTACGTCAAACCCGGGCGTTGGAAATATCAAGACCTGGTGGGTCGCCCAGAAGCGTCGCTGAGGGGTTCGGAGGCTATTTCGTTCTCTGAACAATGACGACGGTGATGTCGTCTGCCTGCGGCGCGTTTCCGGCGTGCGCCCTCACTGCCGCAATAAGTGCATCGCGAATCCCCACTGCCGGCAGCCGCCTGCATCCCTGCAGAACCGCCTCGATCCGCAGTTCGCCGAATTGCTCATCGGCGCTGTTCACTGCTTCGGAAATCCCGTCGGAGAAGACAACAAGCGTTTCCCCGGGAGCGAGTGTGATCGTCTCTTCTTCAAAGGGAAACTCTTCCAGAATCCCCAGAATGATCCCCCCGGTGGCAAGCCGGCGTGTTGTCCCGTCATGTGAAACGGTGAACGGTCTTTCATGTCCGGCGTTGCAGTACGCGACCGCGCCGGACACAGGGTCGAGGACTGCGTAAAACAGGGTAACGAATTTCTCCGATCCTGTGCTGGCATAGAGCAGAGTGTTTGACCTCCTCACGCATTCCGCCGCCGAGCGGGTCGAGAGTGCCTGATCGCGGAGGGTTGCCTGGATATTCGCCATCAGAAGCGATGCGGCAAGGCCCTTTCCGGACACATCGCCGAGACAGAAGACCAGGTGCCTGTCGTCGACGGCGAGGAAGTCGTACAGATCGCCTCCCACCTCACGAGCCGGGATTGTGGCGGCGGCAAAATCGAACCCGGGCACCTTCGGGACCTGCTTCGGCAGAAGGGTCATCTGGACTTCTCGGGCCGCATGGATGTCCTTTTCCAATGCGATCTTCTGTCGCTCCTGTTCGTGCAAACGGGCGTTCTCGATCGCAATTGCGGCGTGAACGGAAAGTGCGTCGAGGATCTCTTCGTCCTCCTCCGTAAAGGTTCCTGTCCGTTTGTTCAAGAGCTGAAACACGCCGATGATCGTTCCTTCCTTGTTCTTCATCGGCATACAAAGGATCGATTGCGTCCGGTATCCGCTGATCCTGTCGATATCGGGATTGAACCGCGGGTCATAGTAGGCATCCGGAATATTCAGCGTGTCCCCCGTTGCTGCGACATATCCCGCGATTCCCATCCCCTGAGGAAGGCGTATGTCGATGTGCTTGTCCCCCTTGAGGGCCCGCGACCATAGTTCGTGGCGTTCCGGGTCGACGAGATACACAGTCCCCCGGTCACCGTCCACAAGGCCGAGTGCGGTCTCCAGGATGACATCAAGCAATCGGTCAAGGTCGAGAGTGGAGTTGAGTGATTTGGCGGCCTCGATGATCCGGCGCAGCCTCTTGACTTCACCCGCAGATTGGCCGCTCGTGCGCTCCATCTCACGGACGAAATGGTTGTCCACGCTCCGCAGGCGGACGCTGAGGACCTGAAGGAGCCGCAGCGCGAGTTCGTTGCTGTGCGCCAGGAGTTCGGTAAACGCCTCCCGGGAGAGGGTGAAAGTCGTGGTTTCGTCGACAGCAGCCACGCGGGCTGCGCGGGGGCGGCCATCGATCAGCTCCAATTCGCCAAAGAAATCGCCGGGATGGAGAAGGGCAAGGAGGGTTTCGGGACCGTGACGCGAGGCCTTCGTGATGCGCACCCGTCCCTCTACGATCAGGTGCAATTCCCCCCCCTCGGATTCGTCTTCGAGGATGATCTCCCCCGTCCCGAAGCGGTGCTCGGTGAATTGGCCCCGCAAAGAGGCAAACTGCTCATCGGTCAGGACTTCCGTGAGAACATTGTGGCGGAGCCGGTCGATGTTTCGTGTTGTCATCATCATGGGAGAGGTGTGCGTGTGACTGCAGGAATCTACCGATGGCCGGAGGGAAAAGCAAGGCGGCCTCAGCCGTAGGCGTCGCGGCGCATGGTCTGGTTTCTGTCGCTGACGAAGCCAAGACTGCGCAGCAGCGGCGCTATCGCGCTCTGCACCGGCCTCACATCGTCGCAGTATTCGACCACGATCTCTGCGCACGGTCTCAGGGGCTCAGGCAGGCGGAGCATTCCTACGAATTGACGGAGAACCTCCCGGAGGATCTCCTGGTCCGGCGTCCCGACTCTCCGCATCCGATTCCCGTAGGAATCGATCACAAGGACCGGGCTGCCTCCGGCAAAGGCGATGTAGGTGCCGGGAGTCCGTGCCACGCGCAGCGGTCTATCGCCTGCCGTGCCTGCAGGGATGTCCACCCCCGCGCCGTAGGGGTTTGCGGGATCACTTCCGTTGAGGAGCCGGATCTGGTCGTCATGTGCGCCCTGAACGGTTGCAAGGGCTTCGGCGGCTGCCGGGAGTGCAAATTGCATCCCTGAAAAGCCTGTGACAAAGTACCCGCGGCGGATCTCGCCCCTCATTTCCAATCGCTGCAACTGCAGGGCGATCAGCGGCCAGGGGAGCATCTGTTCGCGCCGGTGAAATTCCCGCGCGACAATCCCGTACCGTTCCAACATCTGGCGTCCCTGCGCTTCGGCCTTTTCTGCATCGTCCGCTGAGGCATCGCCCATGACGCCGGCAGTACGGACAAGCGACCATCGTCCGGTCCATCCGGGGACTTGCTTCAGCGCTTTCCGCGCCGATTGCATGAGTCTGTTCCTTGCAACCCTGCGGCTGTGCAGCGGGGTGTGAAGCGGATTCACGATCTCGATAGGTTCGATCTGCAGTTTCCCTTCTTTCCCCTGCAAACGCCGGACGGAGGTGACTTCTGCAAACACGTCGTTCGTGACCTGTCCACGCCAGAACAGCTCGCCGATCCCGTTGTTCATCGCCTGCAAGGAAAGGTGCGTTCCCTCCCGGATTTCTCCAAAGAACGATGCCCCGTGAGCTCCGAGGAATGCCAATATCCGCCGCGCAGGCTCGGCCAAAGGGGGAAGGTCAGACCCCGGCGTACCTTCAAGGAACACCGCGCCATTGCCGCGGAAGACGAACTTCATCCGTCCGGGCGGGAGTCCCACCCACACGCCGTTTCCCGCAAGCGTAAATTGCGTCAGCATTTCGGGAGTCACGTTCTCTGCACGCGTGTGGAAGATGTCCCGTTCCCAGACCTCCGCCGGAAGGGGAAGGGCTTCGAACTGCGAGAGGATGCCGGCGAGATCCTTCCGTTTCCCTGCGAGTCCCTGCCACGCGAAGAGGAAACGCGTGAATTCAACGGGCGAACATGGGGTGACTTCATGGCGGAGAAGGGAGATGGACCTTCTGTGCATCCGCTCCACCACCGATCGTGAACACCATTGGATCGCGGCGCGATCGATGCCGGAGGGGAATTTTCCCCGGATGATCTCCCGATGCTCTTCCATGGAGAAGGCGATCCGCTCCATGGCTTCCGGGCTTATGCCGTACCGTACCGCGATCGTCGGGACCTCTGTCGGCCCATGGCTTTGGAGGTATCGTGCAACGACGCTCCGCGCATGCCCGTCTGTCCAGGGCCGCGCATAGATGTCGCGTTCTTCGCCGGCGATCCAACGGGGAGCGCTCTCGAAATCAATCCTGATCGCCCGTCCGTCTTCTTCCAGCGTTCGGAGGAACGAAGCGCCGTCCCCTTCACAACGAGCCAGGATTTCCTCGGTCGAAAGGTCGCCAATCCGAAGGAGGATCTCCATCAGTTCTTCAGGCGAGCGGGCTTTCGTCCCGTCTGCTGTGTGCTGGAGCCGGGCTTCGATTTCCGCAACGGCTTCCGGCTTGATGACCGAAGGAAGCGGTTCAATATCTGCCACTCCTGCCAGGAGTTCCTTGTTGAGGGCGGGCCCCGCCGACCCCGGCTGTTCGTACATGTGGGCGGCCATAAATTCGAGGAGGAGGCCTGTCGAAAAGGGGGAAGGTCCCTCTGTCTGGACCGTTGCAGCCCGCACGGCACCCAGGGAAATCTCTCCTACCAGTTCCAGAAAGTGATCCACGTCGAGTACATCACGCAGCACTTCGCGGGCCGTCTCCACCGTGATCGGGAAATCCTCTTCGCGCCGGACGGCTTGCAGGAGATCCCCCGCCTTCAGCCGCTGAAGCCAGAGCGGCGTTCTTCGTCCGGGGACGGGTTTCGGCATCAGGAGGGCGCGTGTGGCGTTGTGGCGGAACTGCCCCGCGAAGAGGGGGGAAGTGACAACCTCTTCAAGGACAATCGACCGTGCTTCTGCGACGGTCAGGTTTGTCAGAAGCGAGAGGAGAGATGTGCTCCACANNATGGCTCCTCTTCGGTTCTCTCTGAAGGAGTGTCCGTGGAGGCTCCGAACCGCTCCCGCAGTTTTCGGGCGAGAACGAGGCCAAGCAAGCCGTTGATACGCTTTCCGAAAGGGGAATGGAGAACCAGCCGGATATCGCCGATATCGTCGCGGAATTGCTCGATGAGGAGAAGTCGGTCGTGAGGGATGATCCCTGCCGCTTCCCGCTGTCTCCGGAAATACTCCAAAAGGTTCCAGGCGGCCCGGCGGTCGATCGGATATTCGGTCTTCAGTCGCTGCAGGCATGCGGGATCGTCCAGGGTTTCGCCGATCATCCGGTGGAATTCGCCAACGCGCCTGCCGAGCGCAAAGCTCCGGCCGATCCCCTCGCCATGCCAGAACGGCATGCGGGCCGGCTGGCCGGGGGCGGGTGAAACGGTCAGGCGGTTTGCATCGATCGTATCGACCCGCCACACGTTCGTCCCGAGAAGGAACGTGTCATTCGTCCGGGTCTCGAACACGAACTCCTCGTCCACTTCCCCCACCTTGGTCTTGCCATCCGCGAGGTAGACGCCGTAGTATCCCCTGTCGACAATGGTGCCGCCGTTGGTGACGGCGAGGCGCATGCTTCCCGGCAGAGGCCTGAGGAGATCGTTCACCTTGTCCCAGGAGATCCGCGCCCGGAGGTCGCGGAATGTCTCCCTGGCGTACCGTCCCGACAGCATTCTGAGGACATCGTCGAAATGGCGCCTCGGGAGATCCCGGTAGCAATAGGAGCGGCGGACAAAGTCGAAGAGCGCGCCGACATCCCATTCCTCGACGCTCACCATGGCGACGATCTGCTGCGCCAGGACGTCGAGGCAGTTCTCCGGAATCGAGGTCCACTCGACGTCGTACTGTTCCATGGCCCGCGCGACGACCGTCGCCTCGACGAGGTCCTCGGCATGCGTGGGGTATATCCTTCCCTTGCTTTCCGCGTCGGCCAGATGTCCCGACCGTCCGACCCTCTGCAAACCGCGGGCGATCCCTTTCGGCGACTGTAGCTGCACGACGAGGTCGACGCTTCCGATGTCGATCCCCAATTCAAGGGATGATGTGGCGACGAGAGCGCGAAGCTTGCCGGCCTTGAGATCGGCCTCCATTTTCTCCCGTGCGTCGCGCGACATGCTTCCGTGGTAGGCCTGGACCCAGGGGAGTTCCTCGCCGGGTATCCCGGTTGCATGGGGGACCGCGTACATGTTGAAGACCCCGCGCCCTGCCGGCGCATCCTCTCCGTCTTCATCCTCGCTGCCGGGGGCCGCCTTTTCCTGTGCCGCTGCCAGCATGCTGTTCAGCGTCGCCGCCGTCCTTTCGGCAAGGCGGCGGTTGTTCACGAAGATCAGCGTCGTGGTGTGCGTCTGTATGCAGGCAAGGAGTTCGGTGAACACGAGCGGCCAAGCACCATCGCCGGACAACTGGGAGAAATCGGGGACGGCGCATACGACGCGAAGGTCCATGCGCTTCTTTTGCCCCGCGTCGATGACGGTGACGGGACGTGGAAGAAAGGAGTCTCCCTCGCGGTGGAAGCCGCCGAGGAATGAGGCGACCTTCTCTAACGGGCGCTGCGTGGCGGACAACCCGATCCGGACGAATTCCTGTTCGGCAATTTCCTGGACACGCTCGAGGGTCAAGGAGAGATGGACCCCCCGTTTGTTGCCGCAGACGGCATGGATTTCGTCCACAATGACGTACTGGACCGTGCGGAACAATGGCCGTGCCTTCGCGGACGTCACCATGAGATAGAGGGATTCCGGTGTTGTGATGAGAATATCCGGAGGGTGCCTGACCATCGCAGCACGGCGGGATTGCGGCGTATCGCCGGTACGGACCTCCGTCCGCAGGGGAGGCAGGGAGATCCCCAATGCCCGGGCTTCCTCTACGATCCCCGCCAGAGGCGTTTCCAGGTTCCGCTCGATATCGTTGTTGAGGGCTTTCAGGGGAGAGACATAAAGGATGCGGACGCCCGGCGCAAGCTGTTCGTGCAGAGACTGCTCCACCAGATGGTTGATTCCCCAGAGGAAGGCAGCCAGCGTCTTCCCGGAACCGGTGGGGGCAAGAATCAGGGTGTTTTTTCCCTGCGAGATGCTCGGCCAGCCAAGGATCTGCGGAGGCGTAGGCGCCCGGAACGCACGGTTGAACCATGCCCGCACGACGGGGTGAAACTCTTCGAGAACGGGATGCGAAGGCATTCGCTCCCCCTACTTCGGACCGTGTAACGTGATGCACCGTCCCCGCGCCACCGCCCCAGATCTGATTGCATCAAAAACTAAATTCTGCAGTGCTTCGAGGCTGAAAACGGGGAATCTGTCGCCGAAAGTGATCATGGGGACACGAGAGAGAAATGTCGTGGATGATGATGTTTTTGTGATGTGATGATCCTATAATACAGCAAAGGCGTCCAAGTTACAATCCTCCCGAAACACCGGCAGACAGATGGAAGTTCTGCAGGTGTAACTTCACGACCTTTTGTTCGTACCATCGAGGGAGCATCTTTCCAGTTCAATCCACGGGACACGCTCCATGAAAAAGAAGATCATTCTTACCTCTGTGGCCGTCCTTGCCGTTGCCGGGGGGGCACTTTTCTTGCTGAGCAGTTCAAAGAAATCGGATGACCAGACCCTTGGCCGGATCAAAGTCGTCCGCGGAAATATCGTTGAGAAGGCGCTGGCAGTGGGGACGATCGAGCCGGAGATCGAGATCTCCGTCAAGTCGAAGGTTTCGGGGGCCGTCAGCCGTATCTTCGCCGATGCGGGGACATTTGTCAAGGCGGGGCAGCCTCTGTTGGAGGTCCGCCCCGATCCGACACCGCTGGAATTGGCTGAGGCCAAGCGGAATCTCCAAATGGAACAGGTGGAGATGGATAATGTGGAGAAGGAAAAAGTGCGGATGGATACCCTCCTCCAGAAACAACTCATCTCAACGAAGGAATACGAGGATTTCCAGAAGGCCTATGACGGTACGGTCCTCCGCCTTGACCTGAACCGTGAGCGGCTCGAGCTGCTGGAGAAGGGGAGAGTTCGCATCGGCGGTGTGGATATCGAATCGATCATTAAAGCACCCATCGACGGGTTCGTGCTGAAGAAAAATGTGGAAGTCGGCGACCCGGTGACCCCGCTGACGTCGTACCAGGAGGGAACTGTTCTCCTCAAGATGGCCGATATGGGGCGGCTGATCTTCAAGGGAACGGTGGATGAAATCGACGTAGGCAAGCTGAAAGAAGGCATGGATGCGGATATCAAAGTGGGGGCGCTGCCGACCGACAAGATTGTCGGGCGCCTGACAAAGATCTCCCTGAAGGCGGAGAAGAAGGATAACGCCTCCGTCTTCCCCATTGAAATATCTGTCCCGGCCACGAGCAACAGTACGCTCCGCGCCGGGTATTCCGCGAACGCGAACCTCATCATTCGGCAAAAGGACAGTGTCCTGGTCGTCCCTGAACGAGTCGTGACCTTCCGGAACGACTCGGCGTTCGTGAAGGTGTCAGTCGGCCCCGCGAAGGAAGAAGAACGCTCCATTAA
>PMNE01000080.1:5610-5811 GCA_003162635.1 Ignavibacteriota bacterium | reverse complement strand
CGCGATTTCGATGGCACCGATTACACTCTGTAGGAAGCATCGAAATCGCAAACACTGCTTGTGCGCCCCCACCAGGGTTTTGTGTCGATCTCGCGGACTATGTTTCGCCGACCAACAGGAGCAACTGCAAGGAAGCATCGAAATCACAAAACTTGTTTATGCCCCCTTGCTATGTGCAACGCGATCGCGCAATGCTCGGTT
>PMNE01000080.1:0-5508 GCA_003162635.1 Ignavibacteriota bacterium | reverse complement strand
GCCCTGATTCGTCCTGCAACATCAAGAGAAACCCATGTCGAAGAACCTCTCCCGATTCGTCCTGGACGGCATAGACCTTAGCAGTATAAACAAATCCAAGGGAAGATTCAAGTACCAGAATAAGCGGATGCCGCTACGCGCTATGGCCGAAAGTGTTAGCCCTGTTAAACGCGTCAAAGGGGTATGTTTCCATGCTTCTTCTTCGGATTCGCATCGACCTTGTTCTCAAGCCGCTGGAGGGCCCGGATGAGCCGGGGCCTTGTTTCCGCCGGCTCAATGACATCGTCGATAAATCCTCTTCGCGCCGCGAGATACGGATTGGCAAACTTCTCCCGGTATTCCCTCTCTTTTTCCGCCAGTACCTTTTCGCGGTCGGTGGCCGCTTCAATCTCCTTCTTGAAAATGATCTCTGCCGCCCCCTTTGGACCCATGACGGCAATCTCGGCAGTCGGCCACGCGAAGTTGCAGTCCCCCCTGATGTGTTTGGAATTCATCACGTCGTACGCGCCCCCGTATGCCTTCCGGAGTATGACCGTCAGCCGCGGCACCGTCGCTTCGCAGAACGCGTAGAGGAGCTTCGCACCGTTGGTAATGATCCCCCGCCACTCCTGGTCGGTCCCCGGCAGAAATCCCGGNNTCCAGGACGCCGGCCAGGACGGCGGGTTGGTTCGCAACGATGCCGACGGATCTTCCGTCGAGACGGGCAAAACCGACGATCAGGTTCGGGGCAAATTGCTCGTGGACTTCCAGGAACCGGCCGTGGTCGACAATCTGGGCGATGACCTCCTTCATGTCGTACGGTTTGTGAGAACTGTCGGGGATGATCCCGTTGAGAAGCGCAGATGTGCGCCCGGCGGGATCGGTGGAGTCGATCGCCGGAGGATCGTCCATGTTGTTGGAGGGGAGATAGCCGAGGAGCGCCTTGATGGTCTGCAGGCACTCGGCCTCAGTCTCGCAGGAGAAATGGGCGACGCCGCTTCGCGATGCGTGCGTTGTTGCGCCGCCGAGCTCTTCGGCGGTGACCTGCTCGTGGGTCACCGTTTTCACGACGCCGGGTCCCGTCACGAACATGCAGCCGGTCTTCCTGACCATCAGGGTGAAGTCGGTGATGGCCGGCGAATAGACGGCACCTCCCGCACACGGACCGAGGATGGCGGAGATCTGCGGGACGACGCCTGAGGCAAGCGTGTTGCGGAGGAAAATGTCGGCGTAGCCGGCCAGGCTGACCACGCCTTCCTGTATGCGGGCGCCGCCGCTGTCGTTCAGTCCGATGATGGGGGCGCCCACCTTCAAGGCCAGGTCCATGATCTTGCCGATCTTCTCGGCATGGACCTCGGCGAGAGAGCCGCCGAACACCGTAAAGTCCTGGCTGAAGACGCACACCAACCGGCCGTTGATGGTCCCCGTCCCGGTGACGACCCCGTCGCCGGGATAGCGCTGTTTGTCGAGGCCGAAGTCCGCGGAACGATGTTCCGCGAACATGTCGGTTTCCTCGAAACTCCCCTCGTCGAGGAGAAGGGCAAGGCGTTCACGCGCCGTGAGCTTCCCCTTGGCGTGCTGTTCTTCGATTCGCTCTTCTCCGCCGCCCAGCCGTGCCTGGGCGCGGAGGGCGCGGAGCTCCTTCAGCAGGTTTTCATCCATGCGCACCCCTCGTTGTGTTCGACGGTCGCCTTTGTCGCATTTTCCCCCGCTTCTGCAACGCTTTTCTCAGCCCTTGCCCATCTTCCGCTGCCAATGAACATGCCCGACGATCCCCCCGAACACGAACAGAAGGCTGGAGTAATAGATCCAGACCAGCATGACGAGAAGGAACGCGTAGGGTCCGTAAATTTTCCCGATGGAGGACCAATCCGAAAGGTAGAAAGCGAACACCCGTCCGGCGATGACCCAGAGCACGGTCGTGGTCAACGTGGAGATCACCGCGGCTGCGCGGGGCGGGCGCACGTCGGTGATGTGTCTGTAGGTGATGTAGAACATGACCGCCGTCAGCAGGAGGATGATGATCGTCGGGACGACGTGGAGAACGGCGCCGCCCGTATGCGGCGCAATCGCGGGAAGGGAAAGGACCCAGGGGGCCGCGATGGAATAGACCCAGATGGAAAAGTTGGTGGCAAGGAAGAGAAGGAACGCGATCACGACAAATCCGAACTCGTGCGCGAGGCTGCCCAGGAGTGTGCGCACCCGTTTGAGCTCATAGACCCGGTTCAGGGCGCTCCGCAGCGCATCGAAGAGCGACATGGTGGTCCAAATGAGCACCACGACCCCGATCAGCCCCACCGACTGACGATGGTTGATGATGTCAACGATCAGAGACCGCATGCCCTCCTTGATCTGCGACGCGAACGGCTGTTGCGGGAAGATCGCTTCGAGGATATCGTTCACCTGGTTCATCCCCATCGTTTCGGGCGGGGCAATCACGCCGACGGCGGCGGCAGAGAGGAAGAGCATCGGGATAAGCACGAGGATGCCGTTGAACGCGAGACCGGAGGCCAGGAAAAGAACATCGTCTTCTCCAAGTTTCCGCCAGATCGACCGCGCATAGAACGAGGTCGCTTCCGCGGCACGGAGCACAAATTTGACGGCACGGATGACGGCTTCCACCATGGCGGGCCCGATCCTTGCTATCGCAGTTTCAGATTCGCGAACTTCAACATCAGGTGCTTCTTCCCCACCCCTGCAAAATCGACGATCGCCCGGGCGTTCTCGCCCCTCCCTTCGATGGCCAAAATGCGTCCATCGCCGAATGTCTCATGCTCCACGTGGGATCCCACGGCCGGCACCCGGACATCCTGCGATTCCCCCTCGTAATCAGGAAGCGGGTCGGCATCGAACCCCTTCGCCTCTTCGTGCTTCTTCCATGACGGCTGCGTGCGCGGCGTGCTGCGCTCCGTCGGCACAGCCGCCGCAGCACGGCGGTATGGACGGCCGGCAAACGACGCTCGTTGATCCTCCTCAAGAAGACTCTGGTCGATCTCCCCGAGAAAACGGGATTTGAGGGAATGGGTGACCTCGCCGTGGCGGTATCGGCTGAGTGCCCAGAAAAGATACAGCTTCCGCTTCGCCCTCGTCATTCCCACGTACATCAGACGGCGTTCCTCCTCAAGCTCCTTCCTGTCCGCAACAGCGCCGGCCAGAGGAAAGATCCCTTCCTCCATCCCTGTGATAAATACCACGGGGAACTCCAGTCCTTTGGCGGCGTGGAGGGACATCAGCGTCACGGCGTTCCTGCCGAAATCGGCCTGGTCGAGGTCGGACACGAGCGATACCTCTTCGAGAAAGTCCTCGAGCTTTGCATCCGGCGCCCGTGCGCTGAAGTCGGCAAGGGCGGAAACAAGCTCCTCCACATTCTCCGACCGCGAGGTTCCCTCCGGCGTTTCGTCGTGCTGCAGTTCCTGGAGAATTTCGATCTCGTCCACAAGCGTGCGGACCATCTCACCGACGCTCATCGCTCCTTTGAGTCCGATGTACTTTTGGAGAAGGGCGCGGAACTTGCGGACCGCGGCGAGGGTCTTCCCGGCAAGAAGCGTCTCGAGCTCCGCCAGCGCCAATCCCTCGTAGAGGGTCACTTTTTTGTCTTCGGCCGCATCGCGGATCTTCTTCAACGTCGTTCCGCCGATCCCGCGGGGGGGAACATTAATGATGCGGAGAAGACTCTCGGTATCCTGCGGATTGGCGATCACGTTCAGGTAGGCCAGGACGTCCTTGATCTCTTTCCGCTTGTAGAATGCCACGCCGCCGACGATGACATAGGGAATAGCGTTCCGCCGCAGGGCATCTTCGATCGAGCGGGATTGGGCGTTGGTCCGATACAGGACCGCAAAATCCTTCAAATCGATCTTCTTGTGAAGCGATTCCTCCTGGATGCGGGCGACGACCTTGTACCCCTCCTCCCGGTCGTCTTCGCATGCCTGCACGATAATCTGTTCTCCCGCCTCATTGGCGGTCCAGAGCTTTTTCGGCATCTGGTCGACGTTGTTCTTCATCAGGGAATCGGCGGCGCCGAGGATGGTCTTGGTGGAACGGTAGTTCTGTTCCAGCCGGAAGATCGCGCAATCGGGATAATCCTTTTCGAAATCCAGGATGTTCCTGATGTCGGCGCCGCGGAACGCATAAATGCTTTGCGCGTCGTCTCCGACCACGCAGATGTTCTTATCGAGGTCCGCGAGCTTCCGGATCAGCGCGTACTGCACCCGGTTCGTGTCCTGGTATTCGTCCACCATGATGTGGCGGAAACGGTACTGGTACCGCNNTCGGTCATTGCATCCACGCCGGCCTCTCGCATTGCCCGGGGCGTCACCATGGCGTTTTTTGCCTTGCTGATGCGGGCGCGGATTCCCTGCGGACTGAACTGCTGGCCGGAGATGCCGAGGGTGTTCATGATGCCGCGGACAAGGGTCAGCGAGTCGTCGGAATCGTAGATGGTGAAATTTCGCTGGTAGCCGATCCGTTCGGCCTCAAAGCGGAGGATGCGCGCAAAGGTGGAATGGAACGTCCCCATCCAGACCGAACGGCTTGCTTCGCCGACGAGCGCCGAGATGCGTCCCTTCATCTCGTTGGCGGCCTTGTTCGTGAACGTAAGAGCGAGAATGCTCTCGGGCCTGATCCCCAGCGTGATAAGATGCGCCACGCGGTAGGTCAGGACGCGCGTCTTTCCGCTTCCCGCCCCGGCAATGATCATCACCGGACCGGTGACGGCCTCGACTGCTTTCTTCTGTTCAGGATTGAGATCGTTGAGAAAAGACATGGTTGGGGGAACAATGGCGGATGTCTCCGGCCGCGGCCTCACAGGAGGTGCGATCGCTGAACTTTTAGTATACCGAAAAAGCCGGCCGAAGGCAAGAAACAAGCGGACCGGCGACGGCGTGTTGCGGGGGGAATCGCACGCAGTTAGATGAGAAGCGACCCTTCGAGCTTGAGGAGAAACTCTTTCGTCTTCAAACCGCTCGCGTAGCCGACGAGCGAGCCGTCGGTGCCGATGACGCGGTGGCACGGCACGATGATCGCCACGGGATTCGCCGCGTTCGCCCTGCCGACCGCCTGAAAGCCACGGCTGGTGCCGAGACGCTTTGCAAGCTGCTTGTAGCTGATCGTGGTGCCGTAGGGAATCCTCGTCAATTCGCGCCACACGCGCCGCTGGAACGGCGTCCCGATCAAATCCACGCTGCAGGTGAACTTTGCGAGCTTTCCGTTGAAGTAACGGATGAGCTGGTCCATCACTTCCTTGTTCCTTGACTTGTTGTCAAGGACCTCGTTGTCATCGAAATTATCGCGGAGCCAACGGAGGAAGTCGCGCTTGGTCTGACGAGGGAGGCTTATTTTGCAAACCCCTTTGTCGGTCGAAGCGAGGTAAATCAGCCCGATCTTCGAATCAAATGAGGTGCAATAAACCATGGCGTTTGACGTTGGTTGTCATCAAGCGAGAGCAGGAGCAGGGGCATCTCCCGGAGATGCGACGAGAAGCAGAGGAAATAATAAAGAATAGGGTTTTGAAAGGCAAGTGAAATCAGA
>PMNE01000020.1:3037-6364 GCA_003162635.1 Ignavibacteriota bacterium | reverse complement strand
TCCCATGTGTCGCGAAGGTTGATATCCGACTTCAGGTACGCCTCGCGTTTCAGGCCCAGAACCGCATTGGGGCCCGCGTGGATGCTTCCGTCGATCATTCTGGTGAAATGAACGCCGAGAAAGGGGAAGTCGGGATTCGGGACCGGATAGATCAGGTTTCTCACAAGACCGCGGCGGGACGGGACAAGCTCATAGTATTCGCCGCGGAACGGGACGATCCGCAATCCGGGTTCGCATCCCGCCATCCGGGCGACTCTGTCGCTCTGAAGTCCGCAGCAGTTGATCACGAATTTCGTTTCAAAATCTCCCCGGGAAGTGTGCACGACGACGCCGGAGGGGGTGGACCGGATTCCGGTCACTTCGTGTCCTGCATGCAGCGTCGCGCCCCCTTCTCCGAGCAACCGCACCATCGCGGCAACCACGTGTCGATAGTTGACAATCCCGGTGGATGGAACATGCAGGGCGGCAATGCCGCTGACGTTCGGTTCCAGGTCGCGCAATTCGTCCCGGGAGATCTCGCGCACTTCGATCCCGTTCGCCTTGCCGCGCTCGATGAGCGTTTGCATCAGGGGAATCTCTTTGCGCTCCGTTGCCACGATGACTTTTCCGCAGACATCGTAGGCGATCCCATTCGTCCTGCAGAAATCGACCATGGCGCGGTTTCCTTCGCGGCAGAGCCGCGCCTTGAGACTCCCCGGCCGATAGTACACTCCCGAGTGGATCACTCCGCTGTTATGTCCCGTCTGATGCTCTCCCCACGCCTCCTCCTTCTCCAGGAAAAGGAGGCGCGCTGCGGGAAATGCCTTGCGCAATGCGAGCCCGGTGGCCAGGCCGACGATGCCACCGCCCACGACAGCATAGTCGAACGGCGCCATCAGGAGTACACCTTCACTTCCGGGATCGGCACGACGAATTTCCCTCCCCATTCGCGGATGTACGCCTGCTGCTCCATGATCTCATCCTTGAAATTCCACGGAAGGATGAAGAGATAGTCGGGCTTCGCCTCGCGTATTGCTTCCGGGGCGAGAATCGGAATATGTGTGCCGGGAAGATACTTCCCCTGCTTGTACGTGTTCCGGTCGACGGTAAAATCGATGAAGTCCGATCGTATCCCGCAATAGTTGAGGAGCGTGTTTCCCTTCCCGGGCGCACCATATCCCGCAATACGCTTCCCCTGGCGTTTTGCAGCGATCAGGAATTCAAGGAGTTTCCGTTTTGTCTCCTTCACTTTCTCCGTGAAGGTGAAATAGTGCTCGAGGGAGGTGAACCCCCCATCGATTTCCCTCTGGCGGAGCGACGTCAATCGGGACGTCTCGGGATGCGTGGTGTCAGCCGTATGGCGAGCATACACCCGAAGAGACCCGCCGTGCGTCGGGATCTCGTCCACGTCGAAGATGGTCAACCCGTGCGCCGCAAAGATCGCCTCGGATGAGATGAGCGAGAAATACGAGAAGTGCTCGTGATACACGGTGTCGAACTGATTCGACTCCATCAGGCGCATGAGGTGCGGAAATTCAATCGTAATGGCTCCCTGCGGTTTCAGGAGTATCTTCAGGCCCGCCACAAAGTCATTCACATCGGGGACCTGTGCAAGGACGTTGGCGCCGGCGATCAGATCGGCCTTCTTCCCCTCTGCTGCAAGTTCCTGGGCGGTCTGCCTCCCGAAGAACTTGACGAGGGTGGGGATTCCCTTCTTCACCGCCACTGCGGCGACGTTCGCCGCCGGCTCGATGCCGAGAACCGGGACGCCGCGATTGACGAAGTGTTGGAGGAGATACCCGTCATTGCTCGCCACCTCGACCACGAAGCTTTGCTTCGTGAGGTGCAGACGGTCGATGATCATGTCCGTGTACTGCTTCATGTGCAGAACCCAGCTGTCCGCATACGAGGAGAAATATGCGTATTCGGTGAAGATCTCCTCCCGGCTGACGTATTCGTCGAGCTGGACGAGGAAGCACTTCTCGCACACGAAGGCATGGAGCGGATAGAACGGTTCCATCTGGTTGAGCTTCTCCTCGGGAACGTAGCTTTCGCACAGCGGCGACATGCCGAGATCGATAAAAGTATGGCGGAGCGGCGTCCCGCAGAACATGCAGCCGCGCTTCGGACTTCGTGCAGCGATGGTCATTGGACAGTCGTCTCCGTTATGAGTGCGATGCGAGTGACGCGGCCTTCGTCCAGCGGAGCGAATCATTGAGCTCGCCGCTGGCGATCAGCTGCTTGATATTGTCGATGCGGCGATACCGGGGGCCTTCAAAGTCCTCAAGCCGCAGTCCGACTTTCTTGTACGCCGTGTACAGTTGTTGCGCTCCGAGGCGCGCCGTCCACGCCGGCTTGAAGCCGGGGAGCGTGGAACTGATCTTCGAGAAATCGGCACGGTAACAGCGCAGGTCGGGTCCCGCGTCCACGGCAAATTCGATCACGCAGCCCGGGACCGTCTCCCTGACGATATCGGCGATCTCCCTGATGCGGAAGTTTTCGTCGTTGCGGCCGACATTGAACGCCTGGTTGTGCACCTTTTCCCTTGGTGCCTCGAGCGCCGCAAGAAACGCTGCGGAAATGTCCTCAATGTGAACAATCGGACGCCAGGGTGTGCCGTCGCTCTTGATGTGGACTTTTCCCGTCGTGAACGCCCACGCCACCAGGTTGTTCAGGACGATGTCGAAACGCAGCCGCGGCGAGACGCCGTACGCAGTTGCACTGCGAAGGAAAGTAGGGCTGAAGGAATCGTCGGCAAGCTTGCTCACCTCCTGCTCGGTGAGCACCTTCGACCGCCCGTACGCCGTCACCGGGTTCAATGCGGAGGTTTCGTTGACCAGGTTGTCCCCCGCCGCTCCGTAGTTGCTGCAGGACGAAGAGAAGATATAGCGCTTCACTCCGACTTGTTTCGCGACCTTGGCCACATGGACGGAGGCGTGATAGTTGATGTCGTAGGTCAATTCGGGATTGAGGTCGCCGAGCGGGTCGTTGGACAGCGCGGCGAGATGAATCACGGCATCGAACCCCTCGAGGTCCGCCGGCACGACCTCCCGGAGATCCCTGAAGATCGTGGGGGCCGTCGGTGTCCACGTCCCAAATGTGCAATTCCGGTAGTAGTCCGTGTCGAGTCCCACCACTTCGTGTCCCGCCGCCTGAAGAAAGGGGACCATGACCGCACCGATATAGCCTCTGCTCCCCGTAAGAAGTACCCGCATTGTGTTGCCCCTCCGATGGTCGTCGTGTATGTATTTGAGATTACTTTCGTTCAAACTTGTCAAAACAACGTGAATCAGCTCTGCTCCTCCGGAGTGGTACTCTTTCTCCGAGAGAAAGAGTACCCAGAAAGAT
>PMNE01000020.1:0-3018 GCA_003162635.1 Ignavibacteriota bacterium | reverse complement strand
GGGGATGGAGTTCGGACCGACCATCGTTTGTGTCGATCTCGCGGACCGTATGTACACCCCCATGCTCTGTGCATCGCGATCGCGCAATGCTCGGATCCGGCACAGCGAGTTCTTCATTCTTGTTCTCTCAACTCTCCCCCCGTCCCCCTCCCTTACCAAGGGAGGGGGAGTGAGGGGGAGAGTTCTGTCGGCACTCCAGCCTGTCCGCCAATCTTAAGGGCGGAGGGGAGAGTTCTGTCGGCACTCCAGACAGGAAAGAAGCCACAGCACTCACTTTCGTTCAGCAATCAAGGCAGCACCATGTGCAGCGCGCACCGGCCGGAGCCGCGACCTCATCCGGCGGAAGAGTCGCTGCCACTTGTCGATTGACCCATAGAACCGTATGATCTGCGCATCGCAATAGACACGTTGCCAGAGCGTCAGCGGTGCGCGATGGACAGACTTGAAAAACTCGACGAGCCGCCGGAACTGCGGGTACTTTCGCTTGCCTGCCTGGGCTGGATTGAACCATGCTGTAAGCTCCCGCATCGTCATGCCGTCCCGCGTGGAGATGTGGGCGTGAAGGCGATGATAGTACAGGCGTTCCGGAATCTCGTAGAACTTTCCGTGCAGCACGAGTTCGGCCAGAAGCACGCGGTCCGCCGAATGGTAGTCGGCCTCCATGGCAGTCTTCATCAAAATGTTCCGCCGTATTAGCCCATACTCGGCGTTGCAATCATAGTCCCGCACGCGGATCATCAAATCCCGGAAACGGTGATGCGGCTGGGGATCGAGGAAACCGAAATTGTCATCATACTCACCAAGAGTCTTCCCGTCGTCGTCAATATTGATCGTCCGCGGGGACACAAGAACGACGTCGGGATTCTGATCGAGAACAGCCACGCATTTCTCCAGGAGCTGCGGGGCAACCGCGTCGTCGTACGTTGCCCACCGGAAGTAGTCGGCACGCGCAAGAGAGACGGTCCGGTTATAATTGTAGGCAACTCCCATGTTCCGTTCGTTGCGATAATACCGGATTCTCGAATCGCGCGCGGCCTCCGCGCGGCAGATTTCCTCCGTTCTGTCGTTCGACGCATTGTCACAGATAATCAGCTCGAAATCCGTGAACGTTTGTGCGAGAAAGCCGCGGATTGCCTCGTCCAGATACCTTTCGCCGTTATAGGCGGCAAGTCCCACACTGACCCGGGGAATCGGATTCTCAGACATGGGCATGTATCCTCTGATGACCGGCCGTTAAAGTCGACGTGCGCATGATGTCGACGATCCGGGCCGCATTCTTCTCCACATCGAGCAGGTTCTCCGCTCTGGTGCGGGCAGCACGGCTCATTCTTTCGTACAGCGCGCTATCCCCACGAAGGCGCACGATGGCATGAAGCAGCGACTCTTCGTCATTTGGGGGGATGATGATTCCCTGAACGCCGTTTTCCACCGTCTCGTCGATTCCTCCCACTCCCGTGGTGATCACCGGAAGACCCATCGCCAGGGCTTCCGAGATCGCATTCGTGGGTCCGAAGTCCGCCCGGGTCGGCATCAGATAGACATCTGCAGCGCGATAGAGCTGCCGCAGCTCCTCGGAGTTGCGCGCGACTCCCCTGTGCATGACGACATTGGACGGCACATCGTGGACCGTTTCCCGCGTCACGCAGTGAAACTCGATTGTCGAGCACGCAGGTTGGCGGGCAATCCTGAGGAGGAGATCCCCCCCTTTCCTCCGAAAGTCGTCACCAACGAAAAGAGCCACGAACGGTGCGCCTGCGGGCTTTGCATTTCGTCTTCCGTTTCCGTTCCAGAATGAGAGATCGATTCCCGGTGGAAGAACCGTTGTGTTCTCCCGTGAGATGCCGTAGTCATCAGTGAGCGAGCGACGGGTGAACTCGGAATACGGGAGGAGATGCGCCGCGGACCCGTACATACGTTGCGCAAAGCGACGTTTCTGATCCCGCATCATGGACCGCCCGCCGGCGCCGCGTGACACATAATACGCATCGCCCTGGGCGTACAGGGTTGAGGGGGTAACATCCATGGAATCGACGCTGGGAACGCGTGACCGGAAATCACTCAGGAAAACAGCCGCGAGGATATGGTTGAAAAAAGCCGCCCGGAATGGGCCGCAGGTACGTTCCGCTTCGAGGACGCGCCGACGGGCAACGAGACCGTAGGTCAATGAATGGTTCCAGGAGACCGGCGGGACATGGGCATACCATTCCGTTGGGGTCATTTCAATCGGAACCCAGACGGCTTCCACGNNCCCCCCCCGGGCGATCCCGTGAACAATCGACGCACTTCAGCCGAACCCAGGCACCGTCTTCGACTGCATGAGCGTCCCAATTTCGGCGCAAATGATGAAAAATACTACGCGGATGTCGCTCAACGAGCCGCCGCGACAGCATCACCATCACACCAAATTGAGGTAAATTGTTAAGAACCGCCGTGATCGGAATCAACACGTTTCCACGCCAAAGGGACAATAACCCCATCGGGACAACATTGTCGAAAACGCCCTTCAAAATCAAGGTGATCCCGATCACATTCAGAAAGGCATTCCCTGCGATCCCCACCCTTCGCCGGGATACTCGAGCGGACGGAAGAGAAAACGTCGCAACGTCGGTTCTTCTCCCCGGATCATTGCCGTGATTTGCCTCGAGCGAAGAAGCGGGCGATGGGAATTGCCGCGCTGATAAGAGAGAGTTCATGCGGCTGCACGGCCTTGAGGAGGAACACCACTCCCACATAGACTCCGCAGGAGACGATCCCAGACGCGATCCAGTGAATGCCTGCAGCAAGCGTCCCCCATGCCACCAGCCCCATGGCGGCCCCGGCAACGATTGCCTTCATCTGGACCCCGATGGTCGAGCCGCGAAGGATGTGTCGTGGCATCATCGCCAGCATCGTCAGCAGGACGAAGAACTCCGTTACCACGGTCGCAATGCCTGCTCCAATTCCGCCGTTTCCGAAATGCGCCTGTGTTGCAGGGATCAACCAGAAATTCAACCCGACGTTGACAAAGATAGCCAGGAA
>PMNE01000048.1 GCA_003162635.1 Ignavibacteriota bacterium | reverse complement strand
CGCTCACGCTCGCACGAAGGTTCCTGCAATGGAACATCCTCGGATCCTTATGACGTGTTCTCGCAACGCCGCTGAAAGAGTGTGATAGGAAATCGATCGGGTGCTGAAAACATAAATCGCCACTATCCCTTATGGACAATGGCGATTCAATGAGCATGAGGGAATCTACTACAAAGCGGTTGCAGAGTCAAATCTATTTTCACGCCTGCTCTGCCAGACCACCCCCGTCCCCTCCTCATATCGAAGAGGCGACGGGGGTGGCGGCTACGAGTTTCCGCCCCGCACAGCCGGAATCCTCTCCCCCAGCGCAAAAAAAGCGTCTTCTTGCTTTAAGAGCGACTCTCCACGCAGAGCGGCCGTGGTTGACCCAAGCAACCACACCTCGGGGCTTCCGATCTTGAACGCCTGCGGTCCAAGCGTGTCAGTCACAACAGGAAACGGTTTCTTAAACGTGCCGACGAAATCCTCCTCGCGCATGACGAACGCAAGGATACGAGGGTTCAGGGGAGCGACTCGTGCGATGAACGCGCGAACGTCGTCCTCATTGGGCTTCGCGGCCTTGTCTTTCTCGTCGGCTGCAATTGTCCTGCGGTTCAGGTCTGTGAGCCCGATTCCAAGACTTAGCAGCTGGTCCGCTCTCTTCTGCGTGAACATCTGTCGCACCGGATCGCTCAGACTTCCGCTCTTGTGCCCGTCCGCGAGCGCCTTGCGCTCCTGCGCGGTGATGACATACTTTGGAGTGATCGACCCGATCGCCAGGAGCTCCCAGAACCGGTCTTTCGGATGAAGGTGATAGAAACCAAGAGACTCCGAGAGCTCAGTCACGGCAGCACCGACAAAAATGACAGTCAGATCGGGTCTAATGATTTCGGGGAGCATGCAGTACTGTTATCGGGTTCATTATTGCTGGTTGATCTGCGCGTTCGTCTTCATCAGCTTCTGTACCACCTCCTGGTAATACGGCTTTTCTTTCAGGCTTGCGTATGAGCCGGGGAAGTAGACAAGCGTGATGTCGGCGCTGTTGTCTTCAAATGAATTCACCACCACGGAACATCGCTGGTCGTTCGCAAGCCGCGTATTGTCGATCATCGGAAAGTCGAAGAACCCCGTCCAGAACTCCGCCGTGTTGATCTCGAAGTTTCCCAGAGTATCAATCGGCGTCCGGATTTCCAACTGGAGTTTAAGCTCCTGCGTGCGCTTGTCGGCTTTCTGAACGACAATCGAAAAGTGACGCGTGATGCCCTCGACCGTGAGAGTATCCTCGTCCAGCGGGATGCCGCCGGGGTTTGCCGCCAACGAGTCGAGGTCGATGTGCCGGTCAAACTTCCGTCCTGCTCCTTCAAGAACAATCATTTGTTTCCGGGTGATCTCCGTGGCAACCTTGTGCACCCGATCAAGATATTCTCCCCTCCCCTTTTCCTTCGAAACACGAATCTGCTTGTCTATGAAGACGAACAGAGGTTTCAAATTGATCGACTCGTTAAAATTGTAGGAGAGCAGCTCGAGGTTGAGCACCCTTTCATCCATCGACCCGGAGCCCGACTTCATGAAAGACTGAATCATGGAATCGAACATGCCTTTCCGCAGGACGCTTTCGGACTCCTCGCGTTTGCTCATCAGTTCGGTGTATATGCGGACGTTTGCCTCACTGGCTTGCATCCGTTCCCGGGACGCCGTATCTGCGCTCTCTCGATCCTTAAGATAGTTGGAACCAATGAAACCGAGAATTGCCACGGTGACTGCCGTGATGAGCCCGCCGCCGGACTGTAGGATGGCTCCCAGCCTCTCCCACGCGTCCTTCTTGTTCGTTTCCGCCATTGCCTATCTCCTTCGCAGAGAGAGTTTCCCGTCCTTCGTTTCCAGGATCCAATCGTATCGCGTTGAATTGTCATAGGAGACGAGCCCGACAGTTGGAGATTGGTCCCGGACGTGCAATGTAATCGTGCACTTTCCCTTCTCTTTTACAAAAACACGGTAGGAACCGAATTTGTCCGTTTCGGTCGGATACACCTTCCCTGACGCAGCGATCTCTACCTTGACGCCCGGCGCGATATGCTTGCCCCCGTCGGTGATTGTCCCATACAACTCTCCTGCCGTCATTCTTGAAGCAAACAAAAACAGCGCAAGCAATACCGATACTGTTGTCTTCATGGTTTCTCTCCAAGATATGGGACACAAACCCGAACGTACACGCCTCGCATCTTGTTAATTTACAGCAATAGGGGACGGTTGTCAATGACAGCTTTCGAATAGAAACTTAACTGAGGCAACGAAGGGATCCAGGAAAAGGCGACTTACAAATGGTCCCGGAGACTGTCATTCCTCCGACAGTCCCGTGTTGAGGAGGGAAAAATCTTGACCTTGGCGAATGAGAAGAAGCGCCAAGGCAAAATGATGTTAATGGAGAATTGAGAATGGAAAATGGAGGATGGAGAATTGCGAGGCCTCAAGCGGAGCTTGAGGCCTCGCAGTGGACAGGGAGGGAATTGAACCCCCGACACAAGGATTTTC
>PMNE01000015.1 GCA_003162635.1 Ignavibacteriota bacterium | reverse complement strand
ACGGCGGAAGAAAGGAGTTGCCCGATGACTGCCCGCGAATTCTTCTCGCGCGTCCGGCAGAGGCTCGTCCGGTACGGAGTGGGGGAACTTCTCGCCGGATGGTGGTTCTCTCGCCGCCTCACCCGCCATGGCATTATCGTTGCGAGCGACGGACACCCGTGGCCGAAGGTGATCAACCGCGGGGGAGTGATTCATACGGAGAATTGCCAATTCTATTCGGGCGTGCGACTCGAGGTGGGACCGGGAGGGAGAATTGAAATAGGCAACGGCACCTACCTGAACAGGAATACGGAGGTCCATGCCGCGACTCTGGTTTCCATCGGTCGGACGTGTAAGATCTCGTGGGATGTCGTGATCATGGACTCCGACATGCATACGCTTCCGGGAAGGGTGTCGGAGAAGCCCGTGGTCATCGAGGATGACGTGTGGATCGGCTGCCGCTCGATCGTTCTGAAAGGGGTCCGCATCGGGCGCGGTGCCGTCATTGCAGCGGGGTCGGTGGTGACGAAAGATATTCCCGCCGGCGCCATTGCCGGCGGCGTTCCCGCACGCGTCCTCTCGACGGTGAAGGAGGCGGCGGACAGGGGCTGAGGCAGCCCCGCTTCCCCGCCCGAGGCGCGCATGTATAAAGACGTCGTCAAAGGAGTTGCACGCAGTACCTCCATCGTCATGCTCCAGTATGTCGTGACATGGGGGGCGAGCTTCGCGGCCATGATGTTCATTCCCCGGTATCTCGGTCCGGTGGAATACGGACGGCTGTATCTCGGATTGTCGATCGTCAGTCTGTTCCGGGTGTTCGTGGAATACGGGGGGAACTACCTCGTTGCCAAAGAGGTCTCCCGAAACCCCGAAAACACTGCCCAGATTGTCGTGGATGCTGTCGCCTTCCGGCTGATCCTGGCGATGCTGGCGTTCGGGGGCGTGCTGGTGACGGCGTGGGAGGGAGGGTACCCCGCAGAGACGAATCTGATCCTTGCGATCACCGGTCTCGGCCTGTTCGGGCACGGTGCGGTGGCCACGCTCCACGCAATGCTGCAGGGACGTGAACACCTGGAGTACAGTTCTGCCGGCTCGCTCGCCAACAGTCTGTTTGGCAATCTGTTCTCCGTCATCGTCGTTCTCGTCTGGCGGAGCACGTGGATGATCGCGGCAATCGGGGTGGCGGCGAGTGCCCTGCAACTTGCGGTCATGTATGCCTACGCGAGGCGGTTCATCCCCGTCCTCCCGCGGGTCCGATGGAACGATGCCTGGCGCCAGGTGCGGGATGGCGTCCCATATTTTTTCTTCGCCGTCTTCTCGACCATTTATTACCGTATCGACACGGTCATGTTGTCAAAGATGACGCCGGAGGCGGTCGTCGGCTGGTATGGAGCCGCGTACAAGCTGTTCGAGGCGATGAACTTTTTTCCGTTCATTTTCTCCACGGTGGTGTATCCGGTCCTGTCGCGGCTCTGGCAGAAAGAGGAGGCCCTGCACCGCCGGACCGCGCAGAAAAGTCTCGAGTTTATGCTTCTCCTCGGCATACCGTTGAGCATCGGGTTGATTGTGTTCGCCCGGCTCCCGGTGGAGATCCTGTACGGCATGGAGGGCTATGCGCCGGCTGTCGTCCTCTTCCAGATTCTTGCCGGCGGGATCGTGTTTCTGTTTGTCGACATGATCCTGGGGACCCTGCTGCTGGCGTCGGACCGCCAGCGGTCGCAATCGTATCTTGCCCTGGCTGCGATCCCTGTCAACATCGGGTTGAATCTGCTCATGATTCCGTGGTATCAGGAAAAGACGGGGAACGGCGCGATCGGGGCGGCGATTGCAACAGGAGTCACGGAGATCTTTCTTATGGTGGCGATGATCCGTCTTATGCCCAAAGGTGTGATGAAAGGGTTCCGCCTCTCTGTGGTGTATAAAGGTATTGCGGCGGGAGGGGTTATGACGGCCGCCGTCTGGTCTCTCTCGCGGGCCGGCGCCCCCGCGGCTGCCTCCGTCACTGCCGCCGTCTGTGTCTATTGCTCCATGATCATGCTCCTCCGGACGCTTGAGCCCGCGGAAATCAAGGCCGTACGAATGGTCCTGACGCCCAATGGCATCCGATCAGTCTTCCGTGCCATGCTCCACGGCAGGGATGAGTCCGGAAAGTCGTCATCATAACATGCAGGAGGTTGCCTGACAAACATGCAAAGAAGCTCTCCATATCGTTTTCTCTTCGTCAGCGCGCCGTTCAGCGGCATTGAAGTATTCTTCCGGAATCTCCTGAAAGTCCTCCAATGGAGGACGGACATCGAAACGACATGGGAGTGGATCGATTACCAGCCGAAGGAGTTTATTGCACGGTTGCCCATCGTCGCAAAGAACTGGTCGCTGAAGGGGGGACTTGTCGGGCGGTCCCGCGTCAGACGCCTGGAACGCGCGGGGCGGATATTTGACGCCGTGCTCTTCAATCATCTCCTCCCGCTTCTCTTTCTCCGGGATTTCCAGCGCAGGGTTCCGACTGTTCTGTCTCTCGACACTACCCCGACGATGATCCATGGGTTCGACCCGTGGTATGTCGGGAAACGATCGCGCTTCCCATCGCCGATGGAAATACCGAAGCGGCTTCTTGTGCGTCAGTCGTACATGGCCTGCAGGTATATACTCCCATGGACAAACCTCGTGGGGGAATCGCTGCAGCACAACTATGGAATCCCCCGGGAAAAGTTGAAGGTCCTCCCTCCGGGGATTGAGCTGTCACGATGGGATCCTCCTGCCTCAACACGCAAGAGACGGAAAGGGGATCCGATCAACATCCTTTTTGTGGGGGGGGAATTCCTCAGAAAAGGCGGCGACCTGGTCCTCGCGGCGAGCAGGAAGAATGAGCTGCAAGAGTGTACGTTTCACATCGTGACGCATGAGCCGGTCGGGCCGACAGGGCCGAACGTCCAGGTCCACGCCGACATAGGTCCGAATGAAGATGAATTGAAGCGATTATATGCGGAGGCGGATATCTTTGTGCTCCCGACCAAGGCCGATTTTGCGCCGACGAACGCGGTCTGCGAAGCCATGGCAATGCGTCTCCCCATCATCACGACCCGCGTCGGGGGGCTGGACGAGGTCGTGCGGGACGGCGAATCGGGATTTGTTGTGCCTCCCGGGAACGCCGATCTTCTCGCTGAACGGATTACAACACTCGTCCACAACCCGGCGATGCGCCGGCAGTTCGGCGATCGTGGGCGGGAGATCGTCGAAGAACGGTTTAATTTGACAAAGACCGCCGGACAAATTGTGACGCTCCTCTGTGCAGCCGCCGATGGCGCGCACGTCCATGGCCGGGCGACGGCGCGGGGTGAACGCCAATGATGAGAGGTCACCATGCCAGGTGAAGCGGCGAAGTCTGTTTCGAGAACCATCGGCGTCCTTTCATTGACGAAGGTGCTCACATGGATCTCGAGCTCGGCACTCATGTTCGTCCTCCCCCGGTTCCTGGGGCCGGAAGAGTACGGGCGGCTCTTCCTCGGAACGTCGATCGTCATGATCCTCGGCGTCGTGGTCGATTTCGGCCGCGAATATTCAGTCGCCAAGGCCATCAGCCGCGAACGTGAGAAGGCGGGCTGGATCGTGGTCAACGCCGTGAGCGCGCGGGCGCTCATCGGTGTGGCTGCCTACATCGGAATGATTATCTTCGCGGCCGTTGTCCATTATCCCCCCGAAGTCCGGCTCATCCTCATCATCCTGGGGATCGCCCTGTTCTGGCGCGGGGCAAGCGGCGTTCTCTGGAGCTTCTTTCAGGGAATCGAGATGATGAAGTACCCGTCGTACGGCGGGATCATCGAATCGTTCAGCGTGGCAATCCTTTCGATTGCGGCGTTGATGGCCGGGGCGGGCGCGACGACCCTCGCAGGCGTGATGCTTGTGTGCGGGTTCATCAATTTCCTCGTTTGCTCGGGATTCGCCTGGCGGCTCCTCGGCCGGCTGCCGCGCATCGACTGGCATGAAGCAGGCCGGCTCCTCAAACAGGGATTTCCGTACTTTCTGAATTCCCTCTTTGGCATCATCTATTATCGCGTCGGTACGGTCATGCTTTCGCTCATGACATCCGATACCGTCGTTGGCTGGTACGGTGCTGCCATCCGGCTCTTCGATATCCTGATGTTCATTCCCAGTATCTTTTCGATTTCGGTCTTTCCCGTCCTGGCCCGCCACTGGGAGGACAAGGACGCCCTCTCGCGCATGACAAAGAAGAGCATTGATTTCATCCTGCTCGCAGGGATCCCGATCGCGGTGGGGACGATCGCTTTCGCTTCGCCCATCATCAACCTTATCTTCGGTTTCAAGGGGTACGCCCATTCGGTGGCGGTGATGAGAGTGTTCGGCGCGGGCCTTCTCCTTGTGTACATCGACATGATGCTCGGCACCACGCTGCTTGCGACCGATAAGCAGCGCCAACTTTCGATAAGTGCGTTCCTGGCTATCTTTGTCAACGT
>PMNE01000102.1:45014-47281 GCA_003162635.1 Ignavibacteriota bacterium | reverse complement strand
ATCGATCTGAATCCCGGTGTTAAAAATGTTGCCTGCAACCAGATTGAACGTCGGATCATTGACCGTTGCCTGCGCCAGGTCCAGCGAGAGAGGATACCAGGTATTTTTCGGAATATCCTTCCCAAGCGTGTGCGCATCATGGAAAGCATAGTTCTTGTTGTCCTGGGCGAAGACGCTGATTGCAAAGCTATCGGGCATGGTGCTGTCTGCCAGATAGACCCAGTACGTGATGAACCGGGCGCCGTTGACCGCAAGCCCGCCGGACTGCTGCAACCCGATTGCACCTTTCGATACCGCGCCGGCGGGGAATGTCCAGTTGAGCTGCATCGCGCCGGAGCTCTTTCCCGTCGGATCCGCTACCTGCTCGACTTTCTCCAACGCAGGTCCAAAGTTGACATNNATTCCGGTCAGCAAAATATTGCCGGTGGTGAGATCGAATGCGGGATCGTTGATCTCGGCCTGCGTCAGGTCGAGCGAAAGAGGATACCAGGTGTTCTTGAGAATCGTTTTTGCCTGGACGGTATTCTGCTTGAACGGATACAGTGGTCCCAGGTTGCCCTGTGCAAACACGCTGATGTTGAGGCTGTCGGGCGCGCTCGCAGGCACGTAGAGCCAGTAGGTAATAAAATGCGCGCCGTGCGTTACGATGGCGCTCGCCACGCCTACCCCCCCTTTGTCGCCGGCATTGCCGGGAGGAAAATTGAAATTAAGCACCATGACGCCAGCGCTCTTTCCGGTAGGATCGGCCTTTTGCGCAGCCCTCGTCAACGCGGTTCCAAAATACTGGGTCAGGACGTGGTACCCCTGGATATTCTTCTCAAAGTCCGCGACGACCTGCGCGGATGCAATGGAACCCGCAACGACAAGTGCGGCAAGTACCAAGAGCAATCTCTTCATGGGCGCCTCTTCTGATGTTGTGGGAAAGTTGTGATGTTGTTCGATCAGATCATCAAGGACGTGAACGGTTTCTTCGTTTCTGTCTGGGGCAGCGGGTGGGGACACAACTTCGTGCGGGGCAACCCTGCGGCTCTGAAGGCAAGGATAATGAAGTCCTGAAACAAATTCAATGATTTGCCGACAGGTTTTTGGGAAGAATTTCTGTTGTCCCGCAACCGCATGGTATCGAAACCGCCGGTTTTTATTGTTTTGATACGACCGGCGACAACCCGGTATGGATTTCAATCCAATTTCTTGATATAATAGTCGGCGCACTTTCCTTATGATTCTGCGGGAAATTTCACTTCAGGAGATTTTTCATGAAACAATTCAGCCGTGCTCTTTTCGCGATTCCCTCCGCTCTCCTGGTTTGCCTCTGTGCGGCCGTTTCTCCTGGTCTGTCCCAATCGAGAATCAACTTCAACAATCAGCAGGTCTTCCTGAACGGGTCCAATATCGCATGGGTCAATTTCGCCGCCGATCTTGGCCCGACTCCTGTCGACACCACATCGTTCAAAACTGTCTTTGATTCGATCAGTGCCCATGGCGGCAATGCCCTTCGCTTCTGGCTTCACACGACGGGTGCGAACACGCCGGCATTCAGCAACGGCGGGGCAGTCATCGGGCCGGGGACGAACGCGATAGCGGATCTGAAACGCATCCTCGATATGGCGTGGCAAAGGAGAATCGGACTTCTCCTGACTCTCTGGTCATTCGACATGTTGGACACTGCCACCAACCCGAGCCTCGTGACGAACAGATCGGAGTTGATGCTCACTGACACGACCTATACGAGGTACTATATCAACAACGCGCTCATCCCGATGGTCAACGCCGTCAAGGGACATCCCGCAATCATCGGATGGGAAATCTTCAACGAGGCGGAAGGGATGAGCAAGGAGTTCGGATGGAGCACGACCATCCATGTGCCTATGTCGGACATCCAGACGTTCGTCAACCTCTGCGCGGGCGCCATCCACAGGACTGATCCGGCAGCGAAGGTGACGACAGGTGCGTGGGCCCTGACGGTGGAGACCGACGTCAACGGCCTCGCGAAAGAGGCCGACCTCCAGACACGCCTCACCTCTCTGACGGCAGGAGAGAAACAGCGGATGGAAGACCAGTTCTATACGAGGTATCGCTTCAGGATGAGAGCCGAGGATCTCATTGCCAAGTTTGCCGCCGTGCTGAACTACAACTACTACCGGGACGACCGACTGATCCAGGTCGGAGGAGACCCCCTTGGAACGCTGGACTTCTACACTGACCATTACTACGACTGGCAGAGCACGCCCATTTCCCCCTTTGTGCATCCGTATTCTGCGTGGCAA
>PMNE01000102.1:1373-44995 GCA_003162635.1 Ignavibacteriota bacterium | reverse complement strand
GTCACGGGAAGAGTCTATTCCTTCACCGCGAAACCCGGTCTGATTGATAGCGGCCAGACGAGCACCCTCGACTGGAAGACAGCCCTTGGAACATCCGTCACGCTGGACGGAAACAGCGTCGGCATTCGCGGAACCGTGGTGGTGAGCCCCACGGTGACGACACAGTACCGGCTTATCGCATCGGGGGCAATCGCCGACACAACGACCGACACGGTTTTTGTGTACCCGAGCGGAAGGATCATATCGTTCACCGCCTCTGCAACGCATATCGGCGTCGGGGACCCGGTCGAGCTGCACTGGAACGTGTCGCATGGATCCACGGTGTCGTTGAATGATTCGACCGTCGGGCGAACCGATTCACTGAAGGTCTTCCCTGCCTCCACCACGACCTACCGGCTCACCACGTTCGGATCTGTGCGGGACACCTCTTCGATCCTGATCACCGCCGTTGCCCAGGATCAGATCGACCGGGCTCTGTTGGCGCACGTCGTGGTCTCGGGGAGCAGCACGAACCCTGCATATAAGAACCCGGCCAATATGATCGACGGCGATACCACGACCCAGTGGGTGAGCGCCTCAGGAGACCGCATGTGGATCGACTGCAACCTCGGACAGAGCTTCCTGATAAAACGCGTCGTCATCAGATGGGGGAGCAACTATGCCACCTCCTACCGGTTGGAGTTGTCGCCCAACGATAATGACTTTACCCTCGCACGGGCGATAACAGGCGGCCTTGGGGGAACGACGGTCATCGACAGCATCAACCTGGACGCGACATATATCGAAGTCGCTCTCGACGTGCGGGCGCTGAGCACGAGCGGCTTTGCCGTCAGGGAACTCGAGGTCTATGGAATTCCAACCACATTGGCCGTCGCCGATGTCGGCAGGAACATCCCTGATCGGTTTGCCCTTTCTCAGAACTATCCGAACCCCTTCAATCCATCGACCACGATTACGTATGGGCTTCCCAAGGCAGGGAATGTCTCGCTTGTCGTCTATGATGTTCTCGGCCGCGAGGTTGCGACGTTGGTGAGAGGTACGCTCGGCGCCGGCTACCACACGGCGACGTGGGATGCGCGTTCCGTCGCAAGCGGCGTCTATTTCGCGCGGCTTGTTGTGACCAATGAATACGGCGCGATCGCCTTCAACAAGGTGACCAAGCTGGTGCTGATGAAATAAGCGCAGGGGATCCCCCCACGCCGTGCAGCCATACCGCCACGAAGATTGACGGTCAGGGTAGCTTTGCGATCAAGCCGTCTCTCTCTTTCAAACGGAGGCGGGGGGGGTGCTTCACATTTGACTTTCTTGCAGATTTCTTGCATGTTCGAGCCGAACGCGTGCGCCTGATGCGGCGCATGACGTCCCACCACCCACCCACCGGGACATCATCAGGAGTCCATATGAATCTTGTCGATCGGGTAAAGAAAATCATTCTCGAACCCAAAACCGAATGGAATGTCATTGCAGGGGAGGAGCCGAATATCCAACAGATCATGATCGGCTACGTTTTCCCACTGGCGCTTATCCCTGCTATTGCCTCGATCATCGGCTACGGACTGATCGGCCGCGCCGGTTTCAGCTCGATTTCCTTCGGCGTCGCGACTGCGCTGATCCAGCTTCTCTCGGCGTTCGTTGTTGTCTATCTGGCCGCATTTGTGATTGACTTTCTGGCGCCGAATTTCGGATCGCAAAAGGGACTCGGGAGAGCCGTCCAACTCGTTGCATATTCTTACACTCCGGCCTGGGTAGCAGGAATCCTGTACATTATTCCTGGACTCAGCTGGCTGGTCCTTCTGGCGAGTCTCTACAGCCTGTACCTGATGTATCTTGGTCTGGCGCCGATCATGAAGACCCCCCAGGACAAAGTCGTCGGCTATCTTGTGGTTTCGATCATCGTGCTGATCATCGTCTACGCCGTCATCGGAGCAATCCTCTCGATGATCGTCCTCGGCATATTCGGCCTGAGCGCGGCCACGTCAGTGGCGACAGGGATGTAGCATCGCCCGGCCGGGTCATCCCACCCGGGCATCCTTCTTTGCGGATCGTCTGACGCAGAAGCCCATCCGCGCGAAAGCGGATGGGCTTCCAAGTGTCTTGCCTCACTGATCTTCTTGTTACACCGGCTTTCTTGAAGAGGAGGGCGTGTGGCGTCGTAGATTGCGTGGGTGGAGGGAGGATTCCCTACAATTTCCACTTCCCGCTGAACAGGGGCGTATTGTACCATGACACAATGCCGACGATCACAACGCACGCATCAACGCTGGCTCCGATGAGAAAGCCCGTCATGGCTCCACTGTGAGAGGGCTCGGCGCTGATCACGCTGATTTCATCAGTCGGGATCCAGCGCGTCTCGAGAGTGTCCCGGATTCCAAGTTCCGAAATGAAAGGAACGCCCTGGCCTTCACACATTCTGACCAAGGTCGCGGCGTCAATGGAGTGTCCCCCATCGCTCAGAAGAGAATCCAGATCGGAAAAGGAAAGAAGTGGGCTGTATCTGGATTGGACCGGCAGCAGATGGACGACCCCTGGATCAAATCCCCGGACCTTCGCCTGGAATCTGTGCTGGCGGGTCCCCAAGAGCGTGGCCTTTTCGTGAGAGACGACCGTTACCTGTGCTTGAGGTGCAGGAACGACATCGCCCAGTAGTGTGCCTGAGACTCTGTCGCGATAGATCTTCTCGTAATCGTGGATCTCCCTCAATCCCACCAGATCTCCTTTGACCGTATCACCGTGCGTAGTGATGAGCGTGAGGGGAGTCCCCCCGGAGAGCTGATCCATCCGTTTGAAGCGGGTGATCTGTTCCGGCGCGTTCGAATCAGACGCGGAGCCGATGGCAAGCCCGATCAAGCTGCAACCCGTCAGAGGAAGAGTAATGGCCAAAAGGACAAGTGCTGAGAGGATTCTTTGCATGGCTGCTCCTGTGAGAAGTTCTGGCCCCAACATACCAAACCCTCCAGGGCGAAATGTCATGAAATTGTAAAATAGTAGCAAATTAGGAACCTTCCCCCCCGTACCTCTGTTTTGGCGTGAGAGCGCGCGACCTGCTTGCGGCGCCGCTCTTCCTGGCTGGCAAGCGTCCGGCATCCAGGTTTGCAAGCCCACGATCATCCCGGATTCGTTGCATCGATTATTTTTAATCACCAGCCGCCGAATAACGGCGCTCGCCTCTCCACAATATCAGCGGAGTCGTCCATGAAACTCATGTCCATTCTTCTTGGGGCAGTTTTGCTCCTGTCGCTTTCCGTGCCGGCGCAAAGTGTGGCCCAGGGACTTCCCTATACGGAAGGAAGTGTCTGGAGCGTCGGCTTCGTGAAGACAAAACCCGGGATGACGAATGACTATTACAGAGACCTGGCAGCCAACTGGCAGAAGATGGCTGAAGCAGCGAAAAAAGAAGGATTGGTGCTTTCCTACAAGATTCTCCACGGACCGGCGGCAAACACAGAGGATTGGGACATCATGCTCCTGGTCGAATACAAGAACATGGCGGCGATGGATGGAATGGCCGAAAAAATGGAAGCATTGGGGGCAAAACTCATGGGCTCGCAGGACCAGCGAAAAGAAGGTGCCATCAAGCGAAACGACATTCGGGATATTCTTGGGGGCAAGCTCGTGAGGGAGATCATTCTGAAGTAAGTGTGACCCGGACTCTGACGCCCGGAAAGGTCTTTTGCAACTTCCAATACATGAAGAGCCGGCTCTGTCTGTCCCGGACAGAGCCGGCCCTCCTTGCGATCATAAAATCCCTGTTCCTTTCACCTGCATCTGACCGTTGCCACGGCCGGATTGCATGACGCCCTGTTCGGCGACAGCACCTCGAGTCGTTCCCATACCTTCATCTTCTGCTTCGATGAACCAACGTCCCAGGTGTCCCTGAATCCCTCTCCCGCACTCCTGATCGTCGCTCTCTGCACCGGCCCTTTCGCGCCGTCGCTTCGGATCCATGTGTATTCCACATCGACAGGGGGATTGTTGACGAAGATGGTCGCCGTGAACGTCAGATGGGCCGGGGCTGGACCGTTCCAAACCTTCGGGTTCACGACGGTCACTACCTTTCTCACATTTCCCTTCCGGGCTTTGGTCAGGTGAGTCCCCTGCGCAGCCATTTCCCCTCCCACGAGAACGATCGCCATCAAGGCGACGAGAAGACAGCGGACTGATTGCATCGCTGGACCTCGCATGATATGTTTGATTTGACCAGTTGGTCATGTGTTCAAACCGAAGGCCGGTGCTGGCTGGTCAAAATTACCCAAATCCCGCAAGACAAACAACTTTTCTCCCCTGTTTTCATTTTCCTTTGCTACATTGCGGTATGAGAGCCCTTGTTATCGAAGATGATTCCAGGATCGCGCAGGCGATCGCGAAAACGCTTCGTGCGGAAGGATACGCGGTGGACATTGCGCCGGACGGAATTCCGGGGAAAGAGATGGCCACGGTCTTCGCACCGCCATCGCAATTGCGGCGAGCGATGAGGTTTCTTCGATCCGTTGTGCTGCTCACTGCGCTCTTGGGGCCATCCGCGCTGGGGCAGCACGCATTGACGCTGCATGATTGTCTCTCGATCGCCCTGGCGCACCATCCGGCGCTCGTCACCGCCGATCTCTCTTTCCGGCAGGCGCTTCTCTTGCGGGAAGAACTTTCCACCGCCGGTCGCCCGACCATTTCGCTCGAGGGGGATGCCTTCTACGCTCCGACGAACGGCAGCTTCGGTTACGATCCTGCGATCTCCAACGGGGGGGAAGTGTCGGGACGGGTTCTCCTCCAGGAGTTATTGTACGATGGAGGGGCGCGAGGTTTGAAGGGGACGCAACTCGATCTTGAGATCCGGCGGCTTGCGATCGGCAGGCGCGCAGTCGAACGCGATCTCATCGCCGGCGTAAAGGATGCTTTTGTCACACTGCTTCAGGCACATGAGCAGGCGAAGCTCGAGGGTGCAAGTTTGGAGGAGATCTCCGGATATCTCGATCTTGTCATGAGGAGGGCCCGATCGGGCATCGTTTCAAAATCCGACATCCTCAGAACCGAAATACAACGCAACGCGGCGCGCGCGGCCGCCGACAAGGCGTATGCGGATGAACTTGCGGCCCGCCTTCTCCTCGAACGAGCGATGGGAATCGCGGCTGACACGTCCTTTGCCGTTGCAGGATCGCTGAAGGGTGAGGAGTGGCAGGTGCCCGATAGTCTTATGCAGGAAACTCCTGATTCCTCTTTCGCAACTCTCGATCTTGCGATGGCCGCTCTCCAGGCGGACCAGAGCCGGTTGGATGCCGACATTTCGCGCGCCGAGCGTCATCCTGCCATTGCACTCTCCGCAGACGCGGGCATGCTTTCCTCCGTCGACAATCTCCGGCTCCCCCGGCAAAACCGTTCCCCGTTTGTGGGCGCGTCCGTCGGCATGACGATCGGCATCCCCGTGTTCACCTGGGGTGCGATAGGTCTTCGGGTGGAACAAAAGGCGCTTGCCGCGGAGATCCAGGACGTTCGTGTCCACCAGCTAGCCAGATCGGTTGAGAGCGAACGGCTCCGGGTGTTGATCGCGATCCGTTCCGGCCGGCGCCTCTCTGTGTCTTGTGAGGCGAATGTTCGTCTCGCCGAAGACAATTACCTGTTGACCAAATCGCGATATGCCGGAGGCGACGCCTTGTCCCTGGAGGTGCTGACCGCGCAGCAGGCGGTGACGGACACGCGTCTTGCTGCGCTTCAGGCGGAGGTGGATTGCGCCCGGGCGGCCACAGTGCTGGAACAACTCCTGGATCATGAATGAAAACCATATTCCTTGTTGCAACGGCATGCGCTGTTGCGGTCTCCGGCTGTTCACGTTCTTCCCCCGGCGGGGAGGAAGGACCTGCGCCAAAGGCAACAGTGGCGGTGGACATTGTTTCCCTGTCGCGCGGCACAGTCGCCACGGTCGTTGAAGCCACCGGGAGGACGCAAGCCCTGAGGAAGCAGAGGGTGGTCGCCCCGTTTGCCGGTAGGATCATCCACCTGAACGCCATCGAAGGGACGCGGCTGTCGAGGGGAATGGTGATACTTTCCATCCGGCCGAAGGAATCGCAGGCCGCGATGATGGGAGCAGAATCCATGGTGCGTGATGCCGCGACGGAAGCGGAGCGCATTGAGGCCCGGCGATCACTGGCGCTTGCAGAATCGTCGCAGACCGTCGTGCAGATCAGGGCGGGGATCGGAGGGACAGTGGCATCACGAAATGTCAGCGAGGGGGACGATGTCGCGGAGGGGGCGGAGCTTGTCACGCTGGTCGACCTCCAGACCATGGCGTTCGTCGCGGATGTTCCCCTTGACGTTGTTCGCGCCGTTCATCCCGGCCAGCAGTGCGTCGTCCGCCTCACGGGCGGCGGGGGAAGAGTGATCCCCGCGGTCGTCGACGCAATCAACCCGCAGACGGATGGGGTGAGTCAAAGCGTTGGGGTGCGGGCGCGCTTCGTCAGGCTCTCTTCGTCCGAAAAGGCGTTCCTGAAGGCCGATGAGGGGGGGGCCATCAGCATCGTCACGGGACAGCACCGGAACGTCTTTGTGGTCCCCCGCGCCGCCCTGCTGCGCAACGACGAAAGCAACACAACGTCGGTCAAAATCATGGCATCCGACTCCCTTGCCTGCACCATCGCGGTGACCCCCGGCATTCTGACAGACTCGACCGCTGAAATCTCCGGTGCGGGGCTCCAGGAGGGAATGAAGATCGTCGTTCGCGGGAATTATGCGCTCGAGGATTCGACGAAATTGAACCCGGTTTCGCAGGGCGGACAATGAAGTTCTTCCAATTCGTCGTCCGCCATGCCCGTGCATTTCTTTTCACGACGATCGTGCTCTCCCTGAGCGGGATCGTCATGATGCTCAACCTCCCGGTCTCCCTCTTCCCCGACGTGACGTTTCCCCGCATTGTCATCCTGGCCGACAACGGGGAGGAACCATCGGAGCGGATGATGGTGGAAGTGACGAAGCCGCTTGAGGAGGTTGCGTCGTCCATTCCCGGGGTTCGCGTCGTCCGGTCGATCACCGGCAGGGGCTCCACGGAGATATCGGTTGGACTGGACTGGGGAACGAATGTGCAGCAGACACTCCAGCTTCTGCAGGGACGCATCAGCAACAGACGCAATGACCTCCCCGCCTCGGCTTCCATCAGGGCCGAGCAGATGACGGTGTCGGTCTTTCCTGTGCACGGGTACAGTCTCACGTCCGACTCGATCGACCAGGTGACGCTCCGCGATATTGCGATGTACCAGATCCGTCCCGCGCTTCTTCGCGTGAAGGACGTCGCCCGCGTTGAAGTTGAAGGGGGCGATACCCGGGAATTCCGGGTGACCGTCGATCCGGCGAAGCTCGCCGCCCATCGCATCAATGCCCGTCAGGTCGCGGAAGCCATCCGCACCACGAATCTCGTCTCCTCCTCGGGGCTGCTGGATGAGGACTACCGGTTGTACCTGTCGCTGGTCTCCGGGGTGCTGCAGTCCATCGACGACATCAATCGCGTTGTCGTTGCAGTACACAACGGCATCCCTGTGTACGTCGCCGACGTGGCCGTGGTGACGCCATCCGTTGCCGACCGGTACATCAGGACCACGGCGCGGGGCCGCGATGCAGTTCTCATCAACATCCTGAAGCAGCCGACCGGCAGCACTGTCCGCATCGCCGAAGGGGTGAGATCGGCTGTTGCCGGTCTTCATCTCCCCGCAGGCGTCCACTTTGAGAACTATTACGATCAGGGAGATTTCATTGCAGGGGCGATCAACGGGACGCGCGACAGCATCCTCATCGGCATCGTCCTTGCGATGGGTGTCCTGTTGGTGTTTCTGCGAAGCTGGCGCATGATGCTGGTCATCGCCCTCGTCGTGCCGGCGACCATTGCGATCACCTTTGCGTGCCTCTCCGCGATCGGACTGACGATCAACATCATGACCCTTGGCGGCATCGCGGCGGCGGTCGGGTTGATCATCGATGATTCCATCGTGGTCATCGAGAACATCTTTACGAACGTTGTCCGCAGACGCGCGGAGGGGACTTCCACTGTCGAAGCCATCGGCGGTTCCCTGCACGGCCTGATGCCGGCCATTGTCGGGTCCACGGCAAGCACGATTGTCATTCACATTCCCCTCGCATTCCTCGGCGGCGTGACAGGAGCGTTCTTTGCATCGCTCTCCATAACGATGGTCCTCGCGATGCTGATCTCGTGTTTCCTTTCCGTCAGTCTTGCCCCTCTTCTGGCGGCGCGCGTCCTGCGGGAACGCGACCTTGAACGGGAGGTTCTGCGGGAGGAACGGCTTCTGCAACGGTCCGCATGGTATGACCGTCTTGTCCGCACCCTGATGCGGCATCGCTGGTGGACGATCGCCGGGATGCTTGCTCTGCTCGCCGTGAGCGTCCTCCTCTATGAGTCCATCGGCAGCAGTTTCATGCCGCAGATGGATGAAGGAACGTTCGTCCTGGACTATGCCTCACCGCCGGGGACATCGCTCGGAGAAACCGGCCGCTTGCTCCGTCATGTTGAAGAGATCCTGATGTCCATTCCCGAAGTGGAGGCGTACTCCCGCCGCACCGGGACGCAACTGGGATTTTTCCTGACCGAGCCGAATACAGGAGATTACCTGGTGAAACTTCGGAGGAACCGGACGCGGGGGATCGAAGAGGTTATTGCAGAGGCGCGCGAACGAATCGAAGCCAGCGAACCGGCGCTCCGTGTGGAGTTCGGCCAGATGATGATGGATGTTATCGGTGATCTGACAAACAACCCTTCGCCGATTGAGATCAAGCTCTTCGGGAACGACGAAACCCTCCTGAAGATGAAAGCGGCGGAAGTGAAGTCTCTCATCGAAAACGTGCGGGGAGTGGTTGACGCGTTTGACGGCATCGTCATCGCAGGGCCGTCTCTCGTTGTCCGCGTTGACCCGTATCGGTCCGCGCGTGAGGGCTTGACGACGGCCGACATCCAGGAGGAAACAGAGGTGGCGATGCGGGGGAGCGCCGAAACGAGCATTCAGAAGTATGAAAAGCTCATTCCCGTGCGCGTTCGCTATCCCGATGTTTATCGATCCGATGCACGGAAAATCGAGGACCTGCAGATCGTCACGCCCGCCGGTGCCATCGTTCCGCTCCGCACGCTTGCAACGGTTGAACGGACAGGTGGGCAGGCCGAGGTGGACCGTGAGGGTCTGAGGCGGATGGTCGCAGTCACCGCGCGCATCGAAGGCCGGGACCTTGGCCGGACCGTCGATGACATCAAAGCGCTCCTGTCTTCGCGCTTCGTCCTCCCGCAGGGGATGACAATGGATTTCGGCGGGGTGTATCAAACGCAGCAGGAATCATTCCGCGGCCTGTTGTTCGTCGCACTCGCGGCCGTTCTCCTCGTCTTCCTCGTCCTTCTGTATGAATTCGGAGAATTCGCCGTCCCGCTCTCGGTACTCATGATCGGGATACTCTCGCTCAGTGGGGTCTTCGGTGCACTCCGGCTGACAGGGATGACATTGAACATCTCGAGCTTTGTCGGATTGATCATGGTCATCGGTATCGTCGCCGAGAATGCCATTTTTCTCATGCACACCGCGGCTCGGCTGAAGAACGACGGCATGGCGGAGGAAGACGCCCTCGTCCGGGCCGGAATGGTTCGCGCCCGCCCGATCCTGATGACAACCCTTGCTGCTGTTCTGGCGCTCTTGCCGCTGTCGCTCGGGATCGGGGGAGGCGCACAAATGCAGCAGCCGCTCGCGATCGCCGTCATCGGCGGCTTCTCCGTCTCGAGCCTGCTCCTGTTCTTTGCTTTGCCCGTCGTCTATCATTTGCTCCACGGCAGACGATCTGCTGCACACGAACTCCAGCAAGGGGGATGAAAGGAGCACCGAGGCTTTGATTCCATTCCGCAGCGACGTCATGATCATCGGGTCCGGCCCCTCGGGACTCGCGTGCGCCATCGAGGCAAAGAAATCGGGGTTATCGGCAATTGTCCTGGAGAAGGGGAGCATCACCGACTCGATACGCCGCTTTCCTCACGACCTGATCTGGTTCTCCACGCCGGAACTTCTGGAGATCGGCAACGTCCCCTTCGTCATTCCCACAGTCCGCCCTACACGTGTTGACACCCTGAACTACTACCGGAAGGTCGCGCGCCATGAGCAGCTCGACATCCGCCAGCACGATGCCGTCGAAGAGATCCTGCACCCCGGAGATGAGTTTCTCGTCCGCACTGCCGGCGGGAAGGAGTATCGTGGAACCTCCGTCGTGGTTGCGACCGGATATTTCGACAACCCGAACCGGCTCGGGGTGCCGGGGGAGAACCTCCCGCATGTGCATCAATACTACGATGAACCATTCTCGTGCGTCGGTTGCGACGTTGTGGTTGTTGGCGGGAAGAACTCGGCGGTCGAGACCTCCCTCGACCTCTACCGTCATGACGCCCGCGTCACGCTTGTTCACCGCCGACCGGCCTTGAGTGAAGGCGTGAAATATTGGATCCTCCCCGATATTCAGAACAGGATCAACGCGGGACAGATCGCGGCCTGTTTCGACTCGGTCGTCACGCGGATCGACGGGGAGAGTGTCCACCTCAAAGGCCCCGGGGGGGAACGGAGCATCAAGGCGGATTTCGTCTTTGTTCTGATCGGCTACCATCCGGAGACAGATCTCCTGAGGAAATTCGGGATGACGGTCGATCCGGAGACCCTCGCGCCCCACGCCGATCCGCAGACATTCGAGACGAATGTTCCCGGTCTGTATGTGGCGGGATCGGTTGTTGCAGGGAAGTTCAATAACAAGATCTTCGTGGAGAATGGCCGGCTCCATGCCGGACCGATCGTCCGCTCCATCATGGAACGGAAAGGGCGCAAACCTTGATTCATTCCCCCCATTTCCCTACATTCTATGACCGTGCCCCCTCGTATTGTCTCTTCAGCGGGCTGGAGGGGCGCACAGAGGGAACCCGACGAGTCTCTTTGTATCAGAAAGGCAGCACATGAAGGAAGGCAAGATTGTCCAGGTGATCGGGCCGGTTGTTGATATCGAGTTTCCCGATGGATCTCTCCCGGAAATCCTCAACGCAGTAACCATCCATCATACCAATACACTGGGTGTTGAAGAGAACCTGATCGTTGAGGTGCAGCAGCATCTTGGCGACAACCGCGTCCGGACCGTTGCCATGGATTCCACGGACGGGTTGACAAGGGGTCTGGTGTGCGTGGATACAGGGCAGCCGATTACCGTGCCGGTCGGTCCCGGGACGTTGGGCCGGCTCATCAATACCGTGGGGGAAGGAATCGACAATCTTGGGCCGATCAAGGCCGAAAAACGATATGCTATCCATCGCCCCGCGCCCCCGTTCGACCAGCTTTCCACAAAGAGGGAAATGTTCGAAACGGGGATCAAGGTCATCGATCTGCTGGAGCCGTATTCCAAGGGTGGGAAAACGGGGCTTTTCGGCGGGGCGGGCGTTGGGAAGACTGTCATTATCATGGAATTGATCCACAATGTTGCCAAGCAGCACGGCGGGTATTCGGTGTTCGGAGGGGTTGGGGAACGAACGCGTGAAGGGAACGATCTCTGGTTGGATATGAAGCAATCAGGTGTCTTGGCCAAGACGGCACTCGTTTTCGGGCAGATGAACGAGCCGCCCGGCGCGCGCTCGCGGGTCGGTCTGACGGCCCTGACGATGGCAGAGTATTTCCGCGACGAAGAGGGGCGCGATGTCCTCCTCTTCATTGATAACATCTTCCGTTTTGTGCAGGCGGGTTCGGAGGTATCGGCGCTTCTCGGCCGCATGCCCTCGGCCGTCGGGTACCAGCCGACGCTGGGATCCGAGATGGGCGAACTGCAGGAACGGATCACCTCCACCAAGAAGGGATCCATCACATCCGTCCAGGCCATCTACGTTCCGGCCGACGACCTGACGGATCCTGCGCCCGCGACAACTTTCTCCCACCTCGATGCAACGACGGTGTTGAGCCGGAAGATCTCGGAATTGGGGATTTATCCTGCCGTGGATCCGCTCGATTCAACCTCCCGCATTCTCGAGCCGGGAATTGTGGGGGAAGAGCACTATGCGGTCGCGAAGAAGGTGAAGGAGATCCTGCAAACCTACAATGATCTTCAGGACATCATTAACATCCTCGGGATGGACGAGCTTTCCGATGAGGACAAGCTGACCGTTGCCCGGGCACGGAAAATACAGAAGTTCTTTTCGCAGCCGTTCCACGTGGCAGAGGAGTTCACCAGTATTCCGGGTCGATACGTGAAACTCGAGGATACGGTCCGGAGCTTCAAGGGGATCATCAACGGCGAGTACGACTATCTCCCGGAGGCGGCCTTCTCGATGGTTGGGACGATCGAGGATGCCGTGGAACAGGGAAAGCGTCTGCAGGCGGCATAGGACAGTATGTACGAAAAGGCCTTTTCGCTCGAAATCATTGCTCCGGACCGCGTTGTGTTCCGGGGCGAGACTACCAGCGTCAGCGCACCAGGCGAGGTTGGTGGATTCCAGGTCTTGTATAACCACGCGCCTCTTCTCTCCACCCTTGCAGTGGGGATCCTCCGCGTGAAAGACAAGGAGGGGAGCGATACCCTCTTCGCAACAGGGGGCGGGTTCTTCGAAGTCCACGACAACGCTGCTCTCGTCCTTGTTGACAGTGCGGAGCGCGTTGACCAAATCGACGTGCACCGAGCCGAGGAGGCCCGGCAGCGGGCCGAGAAACGCCTGAAGCTGCGTGAGGAGTCGGTGGACATTGCGCGGGCTGAAGCGGCTCTTGCCCGGGCGCTCAACCGGTTGCGACTTGCGACCAAATCATGAGCAGGGGAGCCCTACCGGCCGCCGGTGGGGCTTCGTTGTCATTGGGGGCGTCACGAAGGGGGGGAAAGGCGGCAGGAAGACAGTTGTGGAAAAAGTACATTCAATTCCCTTCTCCCGGTGAATACCGTCGAACGCGATACTGTACAGCTCCTTCGCCGCCTGCATCAGCGCCTCGTCGAAGAGGGGTACCGGGTGCAGGGGGATATGATGGGCAAGGTTGCGGACCAGATCGTGGCAACGGAGGAGATCGATCCGGCCCTGGAGCGCCTCTACATGGTCCAGGGATGGGACTCCATCGCCCTTCGCCTGATGTGGTATTCGCACAGAACCAAGGGTGCGGGGGGGGGAATGCCGATGGATGCACTGCTCGACTACCAGGTGGACGAGCTCTTCCGGGTTATGACCACCGTCCCTTCCGGCGCCGAGGCCCCTCCTGCCCAGGCGGTCGAAACCCCTTCCGGCGTCCTCACAGGTCCGGTGTTCGAAGCACTCCACGAATTCAGCTCATCGCTGGAAGACCTCAGGAAGACGGCGTTTGAAGGGGAAAGGATCGAAGGGATGCGGCAGGGGGTCTTCGACTTGGCTCTTTCGCATGCGGGTCGCTTACACCAGGTCTCGTCGGCAGGCGGGAACGAGGTGCTTGCGCAATTCGCGGCTGCCTTCTCGCTCTTCCTCCGCTATGTCATCGAACGGGATCTTTTCGACGATGTCCGCGTGGCGCACGTCATCGATAATGCGACCCAGGCCCTGCAGGGTGTTCTCGAGCGTGCGGCCGCCGAGGATTACGACGCACTCGCGCAAACCATCGATATGCTCCAGAATCCGGAAACACTACTCGAATAATTCTTCAGGGGATCATGCCCACAACATGCGCCGTCATTATGGGAGGGGGTGTCGGAACCCGTTTCTGGCCCCGCAGTCGCGAGAAATTCCCCAAACACCTCTTGCGGATTGCCGGCAAAGGAACGATGATCCAGGATACCGTCAAGCGACTCGATCCCCTGGTGCCGCCTCGCGATGTCTTCATCGTTACCAACCGCCTCCAGAAACCTCAATTGGCGAAGCAGCTTCCCCACGTCCCCGAGGAAAACATCATCGTGGAGCCGGTGGGGAGGAATACCGCTCCGTGCATCGGGCTCGCGGCGCTGCACGTGATGCGGCGCGACCCGGAGGCAGTCATGGTGGTTCTTCCTGCCGATCATCGCATCGTCGATGAAGGGGAATTCCGGCGGGTACTCGCCGTTGCCATCGAGACGGCCCGCGAATCTTCCAGTCTGCTGACGATCGGCATCCAGCCGACGCATCCGGAGACCGGATACGGCTATATCCAGTTTGTGAGCGAAAAGGAGAACGACGTCCCGAACTACGACAAGGGGGTCCGCCGGGTGAAGACGTTTGCCGAAAAACCGAACCTCGAAACGGCGGAACAGTTTCTCGCAAGCGGCGACTTCCTCTGGAACAGCGGCATGTTCGTCTGGAAGGCGGCAACGATACTGCAGGAGATCGAAAGGTCCCTTCCGGAGCTTTCGAATGAACTCCGAAAGATCGAAAGCGACATCGGCACGTCCCGCTATCAGCAGACTCTGGAAACCGCCTACGGGATCATCCGGGGGATCTCCATCGATTATGGCGTCATGGAAAAGACACCCCATGTGTTCGTCATTCCCGGCTCGTTTGGGTGGAACGATCTCGGCTCCTGGGATGAGGTCTACAGGATTTCAGGGAAGGATGACTGCGGCAATTCGATCACGGGAACGGTGATCCAGAAGGGGACGAAGAACACGTACATCTACTCCCCCGACAAGGTTGTTGCCGTCATCGGAGTGGAAGATCTCATCATCGTCAATACCGACGATGCCCTCCTGGTCTGCAAGAGAGGTCAATCGCAAGAGGTCAAGGAGATCTCGGACTACCTCAAGCGAAAGCAAATGAACGAATACCTGTAGACGATGACCCTTCGTCGGACGACTGCTGTTGTCGCCCTCTCCGGAGCCCTGACCTTTGCCGGCTGTGGCGCCGGCTCCCCCCGCTTTACTTCCACCGACCGCGCCGCCGGCTTCTATAAGACCCCATACGGAATCCACCAGATGGAGGGGATCGCCTCTTACTATGCCGAGGAATTTCAGGGGAGAAAGACGGCCAACGGGGAAACATACGACATGAACGGCCTGAGCGCCGCCCACCGGACCCTCCCCTATGGGACCGTCGTCCGCGTCACGAACAAAGAAAATGGCAAGTCTGTGACCGTTCGGATCAACGATAGGGGGCCGTTCAAGGGGGACAGGGTTATCGACCTCTCCCTGGGGGCTGCAAAAGAGCTGGGAATGATAGGGACGGGGACCGCGGCTGTAGTCCTGGAGGTCGTCAAGGCGGGTGAAATCGTGAATTGAAAGCGTTTTCTGAGTGTTGTGGAAGTTCCACGTAGTTGTTTCCAATCTGCTATCTTTTTTTCTGCTATTGTTGGTATTTCCCTCCGAATGCAGTGAACTCCAAGCGCAAATGTGGCGTTTGCTATAATGATGCCTCAAAAGGCCTCTTGAATGCTGTAAGTTATTCTATAGAATCAGATTATCAAACCTGCCTTCAGAGTGACTGATAATTTTGCACCGTTTTTTTTGTGCGTGAAAACACGCCGGCAGAATACAGCTTGACTTTCAATGGGAATGAACATAGATTTGTAGCGTCTTGTTTCATGAATGGCGTATCTCTTGAGATGGCATGAAGTTTCGATAGACGTGCTTGCAAGTGTGCCGGAAGAGAAACCAAAAAAAAGAGACCTTGGACCATTCCGACATTTCTTTCATAGGAGCAGGAGTTTGGATGAAGAGACCGATCCTTGTCCTCCTCTTGACCGCACTGGCGGCATTGGGTGGGTGCACACCATTCAGCGAAGACGTTGCCAAGAAAGCGGCAGGAGATATGGGTAGTGTAACCCAAGTGTCTTCTCCAGCCGACGTTCCAGCGCCGCTGGTCGACCCTTCGACAGGCAGGATCATTCGGAACTACGGTCCGACCATTAAGCGGTATTCAGAAAGATATGGGTTTGACTGGCGGCTGGTACTGGCGGTCATGAAGCAGGAATCCCGGTTTGTCCACCATGCCGAAAGCCATAAGGGTGCGACCGGGCTGATGCAAATCATGCCTGTGACGGAGGAGGAAGTCGCTCGAAAGCTTGAGCTGGACGACCTCTCGTACCCGGAGAATAACATTCGCGGTGGGATCTACTACTTGAAGCAGCTTTACGCGAGCTTCGACGCAGCCAATGAGGCGGACCGGCTGAAGCTCACATTGGCAGCGTATAATGCCGGGGTTTCACGGGTCAGCGATGCGCAGGAGGTTGCCGGATATCTTCATGAAAATGCGACAGAGTGGCAATCTGTGAAGGACGCCCTTCCCCTCTTGTCGAAGAGATTCCAGACTCTCCACAGACAGGTGTGGCAGCAGGACCGGCCGAAGTCGGGCTGGTTTGGCAATGCCAAGCAGACCATCGCCTACGTTGAATCGGTGATGGGCTACTACGACGAATACAGGATGGTCTTGAACTGAAAGAAGGCCGGGAAATCGGTCGTAAAGCAAAGAAGGTCGGGCATGGCGCCCGACCTTCTTGTTTTTCACACCGGTGAACCCTCGCCGGGGAGGAGAATCGCGCAAGCAACCACGGTCGTCCAGATTCCGTCCTTGTGCCCCTCAGCCGATTGCGTAATATTGAACGTCTTCACGATCTTTCCGCTCATCTTGTAAATCTTTTCGCGTTCATCCCATGCGACGCTCGGATCAAACTCCACGCCCAGTGTTGTTGCCAGCATGGTGGCTGCGAGATCCTCGGCATACTCCCCTGCCTTCTCGTCGGTCTCCCCGTAGGGGTGATGTTCGGAGAGATATCCATACTGCGAGACGTCTGCCGGGGTGGCAACGCCGATAGAAGCGGCGATCAGCCGGTTGGGTTCGTTCGTCGCATTGCGCGCCATGACGGCAAACGTGATCTGTCCCGGCTGGAGCATCTTCAAGCCGTCTTCCGTCGGGATCCGCTTGCAGCCCGGGGGATAGATGCTTGAAACAGTGACGAGATTACATTTTTCAATCTTCGCGTCGCGGAGTGCGAGCTCGAATGACTGAAGGTAGTCTTTATGCCGTCCTACCCCCTTGGTGAAAAACATCTTTCCCGGTACGTACAATTTCTTATCTCCCTCTGACGGTGGTGAATTGCTGTTGTTCTATGGTGTCATGCCTGACGAATACGGCACCAGCCCCTCTTGCCGACCCGAAGAACAATCCCCCCCGCGATCGAAACGACGGCGTGTTGATCATTGATCTTTACCCCGTCGACGCTGACAGCTCCCTGGTCGACCATTCTGCGCGCTTCGCTTTTTGATCCCACAAGTCTTGCATCGGTAAGGAGCTGCAGGATCCCCATCTTTCCTTCGGGAGCAGAGAGCGCCACTTCGGGGATCTCCTCGGGCGCTTCCTTCTCCTTGAACATGCGATTAAACTCCTTCTCGGCATTGGCAGCTTCGTTCTCGCTGTGGTAGAGCGCCACAAGCGTCCGCGCCAGCCGGCGTTTCACCGTGCTCGGATTCGTCAATGGGTCGGCAAGTTCGTTCTTGATCGCAGCCAGGTCGTCCGCCCTCATATCGGTGGTAAGCAGGAAGTAGTCAAAGATCAGGCCATCGGGTATCCGCATCGCTTTTCCGAATATCTCCCGCGCAGGCTCGTTCACGCCGATGTAATTGTCGAGAGATTTGCTCATCTTTTCCACCCCGTCCGTTCCCGGGAGGATAGGCATCGTCAGCGTCACCTGCGGCTCAATCCCGTATTCGCGCTGGATATCCCGTCCGACGAGGAGGTTGAACTTCTGATCTGTTCCCCCCAGCTCGACGTCCGCCCTGATGGCGACTGAGTCCATGGCCTGTGCGAGCGGGTAGAGGAATTCGTGAATGCTGATCGGTTCCTTGGCTTCGTATCGTCGCTCAAAATCGTCGCGTTCCAGCATGCGGGCGACTGTGTACTTGCTCCCAAGCGCGATCACGTCGGCGAAGCTCATCTTCCCGAGCCACTCGGAGTTGTACAGCATCTGGATCTTCTTGCTGGAAAGGATCTTGGTCGCCTGCTCAAAGTAACCCTGTCCGTTCGTCCGCGTCTCTTCAATGGTCAAAGGAGGACGGGTCTTGCTCCGTCCGGATGGGTCGCCGATCATTCCGGTGAAGTCGCCCACGATGAGGATCGCCTGGTGACCGAGATCCTGGAATTGCCGCAGTTTGCGCAGGACAACGGAATGACCGAGGTGAAGATCGGGTCTGCTGGGGTCGCATCCGAGCTTGATCTTCAGCGGGGTATCGGACTTGATCGACCGGGCGATCTTCTGCTCCAGCTCCTCGACGCGGATGATCTCCGCCGCTCCGCGGGTGATGATATCGAGTTGTTCTTTGAGAGGGGGGAACAATGGCGTGTCTTCTTACCCTGCTACATGTCGTCGAATTGCGCGCTCCGCGTCCCGCTTCGCGATATCCTGGCGTTTGTCATACTCCCGCTTTCCTCTGCATACGCCGAGCAAGACCTTTGCAATACCATGGGTGAAATAGACCTTCAGCGGAATGAGCGTGAGCCCCTTGTCCTGCATCTGTCCGACGATCTTGCGCAGCTCTTTCTTGTGGACAAGAAGTTTCCTTCGCCGGAGCGGATCAACATTGCTGTAGCTGCCGTGCGCATACGGACTGATGTGCGTTGCCTCCAGCCAGAGCTCGCCGTTTCTGATCATCGCATAGCCATCGGCGATGTTCGCTTGCTTCTGGCGCAGGGACTTTACTTCTGTCCCTTTGAGCACGATCCCGGTTTCGTAGGTCTGGATGACAGCGTACTCGTATCGGGCTTTACGGTTGGTGGCTACCAACGTATCGCCCGGTTCCTCCTTGACCGCCATCGCGTCTCAAAAATTTTGTGCATAGTATAGCGAAATCGAAGGGCAAAATCAACGAATTCTTTTTTCGGTGCGCGATTGCCGCCGTCTTTTCGTTCGTTGACTTTCAGAACCCTCTTGGCTATATTTTTGTTCTTCTTAAGACCGGACACGACCAAGGGTGCCATGAGCGACGCAGAGTACGATCTTCTCGTTGTCGGTGGGGGGCCGGGCGGCTACACGGCCGCCATCAGGGCTGTGCAGCTTGGAATGCGGGTTGCAGTGGTGGAAAAGGAGAAGCTGGGGGGCGTTTGCCTCAATGTCGGCTGCATTCCGACAAAGGCGCTCCTGAAAAATGCCGAAATCCTCCAGACGATGCGCCGGGCGGCGGAGTGGGGGATCACCTTCGATAACCTCCGGTTCGATTTCGCAAAGGGGATCAAGAGAAGCAGAAGCGTTGCCGACCGCCTCTCACGAGGCGTCGAATATCTCATGAAGAAGAACGGAATCGAGACGATCGCCGGTCATGCCCGCCTTACCGCGCCGGAGACGGTGGAGATCGAAAAGGATGGGAAGATGGTGCGGACGATCCACGCGCGGCATATCGTCCTTGCGACCGGGGCCCGTCCGAGGGAACTGCCGGGTCTCCCCTTTGATGGGAAGAGGATCCTTACGAGCACCGATGCGATGACGCTTCCGGAAAAGCCCCGTTCGATCGTCATTGTCGGCGCGGGAGCGATTGGTGTCGAGTTTGCGTATTTCTTCAATGCCGTCGGAACAAAGGTGACGGTGGTGGAAATGATGGCAGGGATCCTGCCAATCGAAGACCGGGAACTGACGAAGCTGCTCGAAACAAGTCTGAAGAAGCAGGGGATCGACATTCTCACGGAAACGAAGGTCGCGGGAGTGACAACGACGGGGGAGGGGGTTGAGGTCGCGGTCGATGCTCCCGACGGCCGCAGGGTTCTTGGCGCAGATGTGGCGCTGATCTCCGTCGGCGTCAGGGGCAATGTGGAAAACCTCGGTCTCGAGAAGCTCGGCGTCGCGGTGGAAAAGGGATACATCAAAGTCGATCAAGGGGGCCGCACCAACGTTGCGGGCGTGTACGCGATCGGCGATGTCATCGGTCCGCCCTGGCTCGCCCATGTTGCAAGTGCAGAGGGGATCCATTGCGTCGAGACCATCGCAGGAAAAGACCCTCCTCCCCTCGACTATTCGGCGATCCCCGGCTGTACGTATTGTCAGCCGCAGCTCGCGAGCGTCGGACTGACGGAAGAGAAAGCGAAGGCCGAAGGCTACGAGCTGAAGATCGGGCGATTCCCGCTTCGCGTGCTGGGGAAGGCGGTGGCGATGGGGGAGTCGGAGGGAATGGTGAAGCTTCTTTTTGATGCGAAATACGGTGAGCTCCTGGGTGCGCACATCCTCGGCGCCGATGCGACGGAGATGATCGCAGGTCTGGCGCTGGCCCGTCGGATGGAAATGACGGGGGAACAGATCTTTCACACGATTCATCCGCACCCGACATTGAGCGAAGGGATCATGGAAGCTGCGGCAGCGGCCTCCGGAGAAGCGATCAACATATAATCGCGGGGCGAGAGGGGAATCATCGTTGACGCTGCTGCGATACTTGTCGGCGTCCCTCGTCTGCACCGGAGCAGGCGAACCAGCGTGTGCATCGTATGGTACCAGTGCATAAGGAAGCAGGCATGGCCCTCACGACAGCTTCGTCTTCGCGCCCCGGAACCTCCCGTCCCGCAGTCTCTGACCCGGCTCTGGCGGGCTCTCTGGCCCGGCTTCCGGTCGAGCTCCTCCATGCCGCCTACCGAAATGTGATCGCATCCCGCCTTCTCGATACCAAGATGCTCGTCCTCCTGAAGCAAGGGAAGCTCTTCTTCCACATCGGATGCTCCGGACACGAGGTTGCGCAGATCGCTGTGGCCCTGGCGTTGAAGCCGGGGTACGACTGGGCATATCCCTACTATCGCGACCTCGGCTTTGCGCTCCAGTTCGGCTACACGATCGAAGAAGTGCTTCTTGAAGCGATGCACAGGGAGGGGGGGCCGAGCAGCAGAGGGTTTGCCATGTCTGCACACTACGGGAGGAAGGCGTCGCGTATCGTGGCGCAGTCGAGTCCGACCGGTACGCAATACCTGCAGGCGGTCGGCACTGCGCTTGGGGCCTCGAAAGAAGGGAAAGATGAAGTTGTCTATGTCTCTTCGGGCGAAGGGGCGACCAGCGAAGGCGAGTTTCATGAAGCGATCCATTGGGCATCGCGCGCCAAACTGCCCGTCATCTTCTTCGTGCAGAACAACAAGTATGCGATCTCCGTCCCGGTTAAGGACCAGGTTGCCGGGGGATCGGTATGCGGTATTGTGGCGGGGTACGAGGGATTGGCCAGGCACCGGATCGATGGGGGAGACTTCCCCGCGCTCTTCGACATCGCATCCGCTGCTGTTGGCCGCGCTCGCCGCGGGGAAGGACCAAGTCTTATCGAAGCCGACACTGTGCGCCTGCTTCCGCATTCATCTTCCGATGACCAGCGGAAGTACCGTGACGCCGGCGAGCTGGAGAACGACCGGTTGAACGACCCGATTCCCCGTTTGGAAAAAACGCTGGTGGCAGCCGGCATCCTCACCGACGACGACATCCCCGCGATCCGCGGTGAGATCCAGCAACGGATCGACAAGGCTGCGGAATGGGTCGAGGGTCAGCCGCTTCCTGTGCCGGATGAACTCGAACGCCACGTCTACTCTGCGAAGGTTGTTGTGCCGGTGGAGGGATTCATCGAGCCCGCGCACGAGGGGGCGAAGGTCGTGATGGTGGACGCAATCAATCACGCGCTCGCCGAAGAGATGGAGCGGAATCCGAAGATGGTGATCTATGGCGAGGATGTTGCAGGGAACAAAGGCGGTGTCTTCACGGCGACAAAGGGGCTGACCGCGCGGTTCGGGGCGGAGCGTGTGTTCAACTCCCCCCTGGCTGAAGCGAGTATTGTCGGGACTGCCCTCGGCCTTGCGTTGCGGGGTGAGTACAAGCCGGTGGTCGAAATCCAGTTCGGAGATTATATCTGGCCGGGGTTTATGCAGCTCCGGAACGAGGTGGCCATGCTCAGGTTCCGTTCGCATGGCGACTGGCATTGCCCGATGGTCATCCGCGTTGCGGTCGGCGGGTATATTCACGGCGGGCTCTACCATAGCCAGTCGATCGACGGATTCTTTACGCATATTCCCGGGATCCGCGTCGTCTTCCCGTCGCAGGCGTCTGACGCCAAGGGTCTGCTCAAAACCGCATGCAGGTGCGATGATCCGGTGCTCTTCCTTGAACACAAGGGACTGTACCGGCAGACCTTTGCCGCGTCGCCGGAACCGGGACCGGACTATCTGCTCCCCTTCGGTCTCGCCAAGGTGAGGAGGAGCGGGGAGGATGTGACGCTCGTGACCTGGGGGATGCTTGTCCAGCGGTCTCTGGAAGCTGCCAAAAAGATCGAGGAATCCTTCTCGGCGAGCGTCGAGGTGATCGACCTCCGGACATTGAACCCCCTTGATCGGGAATCGATCTTTGCGTCGGTCCGGAAAACAGGGAAGGTCCTCATCGTGCATGAAGACACGCTCACCGGCGGGTTCGGGGCGGAGATCGCTGCGTTGATCGCCGCGGAATGTTTCGACGGTCTGGATGCCCCGGTGCGCCGCGTGGCGGCCAGGGATACGCCGGTGCCGTACAGCCCTCCTCTGGAAAACGCCATGCTCCCCCAGGAACGCGATATCGTGGAGGCACTTGCATCGCTCATCAGGTTCTAAAATGTCAACGAAGGTGACTGCTCCTTCCCGCCCCGTGGCGGCTCTCTCGAATGCCGATCGACTCTCGCTCTATTACTTCATGCGGCTTGCGCGCGAATGCGACGCGGCGATCATGAAGCTGTACCGTCAGGGGAAGATCGTGGGCGGGGCATACACAGGGAAAGGAAATGAAGCGACGGCCGTCGGGAGCGCCTTCGCCCTGCAGAAGAAGGACTACCTTTTCCCCATGCACCGGGACCTTGGTGCGCATCTGGTCAAGGGGGCGACGGTCAGGAGCATCTTTCTGCAACAACTTGGGCGCGGCAATGGTCCCACAGGCGGCCGTGACGGCTCGGGACACTATGCCGACCCGCAGCTCAGGATCTACGGCAACGTCAGCCATCTTGCCGCAATGATTCCCGTTGCCGTCGGTGCCGCCCTCGCTTCATCGATGAAGAAGGAGGGGGCGGTGGTCATGAACTACATCGGAGACGGGGGAAGCAACGTGGGGGATTTTCATGAAGGATTGAATATGGCCGCCGTGATGAATCTTCCCTTACTCCTAATCGTCGAGAATAACCAATATGCCTACTCGACTCCCAACGCGAAGGAGTTCGCCGCGCAAAGACTGTCGGACCGCGGAGTGGGGTATGGGATTCCCGCCGTGACCATCGACGGGACAAATGTCGGACTCGTGTACGAAACGTGTGCCAGGGCGGCGGAACGTGCGAGGAGGGGGGAGGGACCGACGCTCATCGAGGCAGTTACCATGCGGATGGACGGACATTCCGCATCAGACGACGCGTCATATGTGCCGGCGGCAATGATCGAAGAATGGAAGCACAAGGATCCGATTGAACGGTGGGAGAAGATTCTGACGGCCGATCGGGTCCTGCACGAACAGAACAAGAAAGAAATGGAAGCGAAAATACGGGACGCTATTGATGATGCCGTTTCGTTCGCCGAAGAGAGCATGCCGCCTGACGGCGGGAAAGCGGCGGAAGGAGTGTTTGCGCCCTGATGCCGGTTTCGACGTACATTGACGCAATTGCACGGGGGATGTGGGAAGAGATGGAGAGGGATCCGTCGGTGTTCCTCCTGGGCGAGGATATCGGGGCATACGGGGGGGCGTTCAAGGCGACGAAGGGATTCCAGGAGCATTTTGGCGCGGATCGCGTCATCGACACGCCCCTCTCGGAGGCGGCGATCATTGGTGCGGCGACCGGCGCTGCCCTTGCCGGCATGCGTCCCGTGGCAGAGATGCAATTTGCCGACTTCGTGACATGCGGCTTCAACCAGCTTGTGACGAACACGGCGAAGATCCATTATCGCTGGCACATCCCTGTCCCGATGGTTGTGCGTCTTCCGACAGGCGGATACATTCACGGGGGACCGTATCACTCCGCAAGTACCGAAGCGTGGTTTTTTCATGTGCCGGGTCTCAAGATCGTCGCCCCTTCCACTCCGGCTGACGCAAAGGGACTCATGAAGGCGGCAGTGCGCGACGACAATCCGGTCCTCTTCTTTGAGTTCAAGTACCTCTACCGCAGGATCAGGGGGGAGGTCCCCGACGGCGATCATCTTGTCCCGATCGGCAGGGGGGTGATCCGGAGGGAAGGCGACGACGTCACGGTCATCACCTACGGTTCCACCACGCACTTTGCGATGGAGGCGGCGGACATCGTCGCACAAGAGGACGGGATCGGGACCAGGATCGTCGATCTCCGTTCTCTCGCTCCCCTGGATACAGAGATGATCCTTGAAGCAGTCCGTGCCACGGGAAAGGTCCTGATTGTCCACGAGGCGGCATTGACGGGGGGAGTGGGGGGCGAGGTGGCTGCGCTCATCGCCGAGCATGCCTTCACCGATCTGGATGCTCCGATCCGCAGGGTGTGCGCCCTCGACACGCCCGTGCCCTTTGCGCCCGCGCTGGAAGAAGTGGTGTTGCCCGACACGGGACGCATCGTTCAGGCGATTCGTGGACTCTACCGTTTTTAGTGCCCCGCCGCAGGCCGGGTGGGAGTAGCGTTGATTCTATCCGCCGTCGCCGTGATCCGGCATGACGCCGGCTTTGCAGACAAGGGAGAGGATACTCATGGCTCGCACGGAAGTTATCATGCCGCAGATGGGAGAGAGCATCGCCGAGGGGACGATTGTCAAATGGTACAAGAAAGTGGGGGACCGGATCCGCAAGGATGAGACGATCCTGGAGATCAGCACGGACAAAGTGGATTCCGAAATCCCGTCTCCTGCGGCGGGGATCCTCGTGGAGATCCTGATCAAGGAACAACAGACGGTTCCGGTTCGCACGGTGCTTGCATACATCGATGCGGAAGGAATGGGGGACGGCTCCCATGGACCGGTCGTCGAATCCCCGCGCCCTGCTGCCGTCCCCGAGCCGCCTCCCGTTCAACGCGATGCGGCTCCCCGGGAAGCGCTTCCGCACAGGGGGCGTTTCTATTCCCCGCTCGTTCTGAATATCGCCAGGACCGAGGGGGTGGGCATGGAGGACCTTGAGCGCATTCCCGGCACGGGCGAAGGCGGCCGGGTGAGCAAGAACGACATTCTCCGGTATGTTGCCGCGAGGGGGAGCAAACCCGCCGCTCCGCATGCCGGCGGTGCCGCAGATGCCCGCCCTCCCCTCCCCGGGAACGAAATTCTGCCGATGAGCAACGTCATGCAGAAGATGGCGGAACATATGGTGCAGAGTGTTCGCACATCGCCGCACGTCTCCGCGGTCCATGAAGTCGATATGTCGGCAGTGTTGCGCCACAGGATGGAGCACACGAAGGCGTTCGAGGCCGCGAATGGATTCAAATTGACATTCACACCCTACATTGTGGATGCGGTGGTGAAAGCCATCAAGAAATATCCCCTCATCAATTCCTCGCTCGACGGAGACAAGATCATCCGGAAGAGTTCCATCAACATCGGTCTTGCGGTGGCGGCGGAGAACGGACTCCTCGTTCCGGTCGTCAGGCATGCTGAGGCGATGAACTTCCTCGGCCTGGCGAGGGCGGTGAACGATCTCGTCGTCAGGACCAGAAACCGGAAGCTGGTGCCGGACGACGTCCAGGGGGGGACGTTTACCATTTCCAATTACGGCATCTTCGGGACCATGATCGGCACCCCGATCATCAACCAGCCGCAGATCGCGATCTTGGGGACCGGCGCGGTGGTGAAGCGTCCGGTGGTCATCGCTGACGCAATCGCCATTCGGTCGATGGCGTACTTTACGCTCTCCTTCGATCATCGAATCGTCGATGGAGCCCTGGGCGGCATGTTCCTTGCCGAGATCGTCAGAGTGCTGGAGGAGCTTGATCCGGACATGAAAGCATAATGGGGGGAAGAAGATGGAACGTGTGATTCAGGAAATGCCGGAACGGCCGCTCCCGCGCAGGGAACGGCCCGAGTGGCTGAAGGTGAAGATTCCTTCCGGGGAGAACTATGCCCGGCTGAAGAAACTGATGGAAGGCCAGCGATTGCACACGGTGTGCGAAGAGGCGCGCTGTCCGAACATGGGGGAGTGCTGGAATTCAGGGACGGCGACGTTTATGATCCTCGGCGACACGTGCACGCGCTCGTGCGGTTTCTGCGCCGTGAAGACCGGGCGCCCGGCGTTTCTCGATACCGATGAACCGTACCGCGTCGCGGAAACGATCGCCCGCATGGGAATCCGCCACGCGGTGATCACCTCCGTCAACCGAGACGAACTTCCCGACGGCGGTGCGGCGCTCTTCGCGGAGACGATCCGGCAGGCGCGCAAAGTGAATCCATCCGTCACCATCGAAGTCTTGATCCCGGATTTCCGCGGCGTCGCTTGGGCTCTTCTCCTTGTGATCGATGAGAAACCCGACATTCTGAACCATAACACGGAGACCGTCCCCCGGCTCTATCCGCGGGTCCGGCCCCAGGCGAAGTACGAGCGATCGCTCGAGGTGATAGGCCGCGCCCATGAACGGGGGATGGTCACCAAGAGCGGTCTGATGCTCGGCATCGGGGAACGGCCCGAAGAGGTCCTTTCGGTCATGCGCGACCTCCATGCCCGCCATTGCGACATCCTGACGCTGGGACAATACCTCCAGCCGACGAAGGAGCATCTTCCCGTCGATCGGTACGTCGACCCCTCGGAATTCCGGATGTATAAAGAAGAGGGGTTGGCGATCGGTTTCCGGCACGTGGAATCCGGACCGCTGGTGCGGAGTTCCTACCACGCCGCAGCGCACGTCGGGGCGGATGCCGGCGGAGTGCCTGAATCCGACCGGGATTTGTGAGTGCCTGCTTTTTTCGCTTCTTCCCGCGAGGATCAAGAAAATAATTGACTCTTTGCCGCAATTTGGTTACATTTCCTGGCTTTCCGAATGCTAGTTTCTTACCATCTTCCTTGCAGGAGTTTCAGCGGTGGACAAGACCACACGTTTTTTCAAGACGACGGAGAACAAGCCCACGTGGCATCTGATTGACGCGGAGGGAAGAACCCTCGGGCGTCTTTGCACGGAGGCTGCGCGGCTTCTTCGCGGCAAACACAAAGTGGAATTCACGCCCAATGCCGACATGGGGGACTTCGTGGTGGTGGTGAACGCCTCCAAGGTGAAAGTGACGGGGAAAAGGGCGGAGTTGAAGGAGTATTTCCATTATACCGGGTATCCTGGTGGCGCAACCTTCGAGAAATTCCAGGAAGTGTTGCGGAAAGATCCCCAGCGGGTGTTCGAACACGCCGTGAAGGGGATGCTGCCGCACAATCGGCTCGGCCGGCAGATCATCAAGAAGATGAAAGTGTACGCAGGTCCGGACCATCCGCATGCAGCGCAGCAGCCGGTCGCGCGCCCTGTTAATAACTAATTTCTGAGGAGTTCCGAAGCAGCATGCATCAGCAAAACATTCAGGCAGTCGGCAGGCGGAAGACAGCGGTGGCGCGGGTGATACTCGCCCCCGGGTCCGGCGTCGTCACGATCAACAAGAAAACCCTTGAACAGTACTTCCCGCTGGAGACGCTCCGCCAGGATGTACTGAAACCCTTTTCCGTAACGCAGGTCACGGGGAAGTATGACGTGCGGGTGAATGTGGAAGGCGGAGGGATGACGGGCCAGGCGGGAGCAATTCGCCTGAGCATTGCCCGCGCGCTTGTTGATGTGAGCGAGGAGAACCGGCCGTTGCTGCGCTCCGCGGGGCTCATGACGCGCGACCCACGTATGGTCGAGCGCAAAAAATACGGGCAGAAGAAGGCGCGCAAGCGATTCCAGTTCTCGAAGCGGTAATCGGTCCGGCGTCTGCGATGCAGGCGCCATGACACGCAAGGATGTTTGCAGTTCCCGGCATGGAATCATGCCGGTGTTGTAAATACGCATACTCCCGGATTTCGCCCGGAGTGTCCCGCCAACGGCGGGATGACGGCGGAAGACGAAGGGAGTAGAAGACAAAACTCAACATAAGGAGTACCCTCACCATGCCCCGCGCGGAAGTCTCGGAGCTTCTTGCAGCCGGCTGTCATTTCGGCCACCTCACCCGTCGTTGGAATCCCAAGATGCGCCCGTTCATTTTCATGGAACGGAACGGGATCCACATCATCGATCTCACCAAGAGCCGCGTCCTTCTCGAAGAAGCGTGCAATGCCATCGCCGCGATCGTGGCCGACGGCCGCAGAGTGCTGTTCGTCGGGACGAAGAAGCAGGCAAAGGATGTGATCCGCGAAGAGGCGATCCGGACCGGCGAGTTCTATGTCAGTGAGCGCTGGCTTGGCGGATCGTTGACCAACTTCACGACGATCCGGAAGAGCGTGAAACGTCTGACGAACATCGAGAAGATGGAGAGCGATGGAACGTTCGACAAGATCACCAAGAAGGAAGGACTCTTTCTCCAGCGCGAAAAGGACAAGCTGAACAATGTTCTGTCCGGTGTCGTCGATATGACCCGTCTTCCCGGCGCGCTTTTCGTCGTCGACGTGAAAAAGGAAGCGATCGCGGTGAAGGAGGCGAACCGTCTCAACATCCCGGTGTTCGCCATCGTGGACACCAATTGCGATCCCGACGGGATTGACTATGTGATCCCCGCCAACGACGATGCCATCAAGTCGGTCCAGGTGATCACCAAGGCCTTTGCCGATGCGGTGCTCGAGGGGAAGGAGCGCTCCTCGACACGTCAGATGGAAATGGCGGCGGAGGCGGAAAACAAGGGGAAAGACACGGAACAGAAACCGGCAGCACATTCTTGAATCAGAATTGAAGGAAATGCGAAAACTCCATGGCAATTTCAAGCGAAACAATTAAGAATCTCCGGGACAAGACCGGAGCAGGCATGATGGATTGCAAGAGGGCGTTGGAAGCAACCAATGGCAACATGGATGCTGCCATCGAGTACCTGCGGAAGAAGGGGGCTGCTGTCGCCCAGAAGCGTGCTGACCGCACCGCCAAGGAGGGGATCATCGTGACGAAGGTCAGTCCCGACGGGAAGACGGGCGTCGTCGTCGAGGTGAACTGCGAGACGGATTTCGTCGGCAAGAGCGTTGATTTTGTCGCCTTTGCGGACGCCGTCGCCGATGCGGCCGCGAAGGCGAAGCCGAAGACCCTCGGGGATCTGGCGGCCCTGCCATTACAGGGTGGAAAGACGGTCGCCGACATGATGAACAATCTGCTGGGCAAGGTCGGCGAAAAGATCGAACTCCGGCGCTACGCCTTGATGGAGACGAAAGAGGGGACCATCTATTCCTACACCCACCTCGGGAGCAAGATCGGCGTTCTCGTGGAGCTTGCGAAAATCGGCGCGGATGGCGAGGGGACGGTCGTCGGGCGGGATGTTGCGATGCAGATTGCCGCGATGAATCCGATGAGCATCTCGCGAGAACAGGTCGGCAAAGACGTGATCGCCCGCGAACTCGAAATCTACAAGACACAGGCCGCCAACGAGAAGAAGCCGCCGCTGATTCAGGAGAAGATCGCCCTCGGACGTCTTGAGAAGTTCTTTCAGGAAATGTGCCTCCTTGAACAGGTCTTCATCAAGGACGGAACGAAGACCGTGAAGGAGTATCTCGCGGATGCCGGCAAGGGAGCAACGGTGGTTCGTTTCCATCGGTACCAGCTCGGCGAAGAGGGGAAATAAATGGCCGACACTCCTCCATACCAACGCGTCCTGTTGAAACTCAGCGGCGAAGCGTTGATGGGAGACCGGGAGTTCGGCATCGACCCGGCAGTCCTCAGGCAGTATGCTGCGGAGATCAGGGATGTTGCCGACCTCGGCGTGCAGATGGGGATCGTGATCGGCGGCGGGAACATCTACCGCGGCGTTACCAACTCCACCGACGGCATCGATAAGGTGACCGGCGACCACATGGGGATGATGGCGACGATCATCAACGCGCTCGCACTGCAGAGTGCGCTGGAACATGAGGGGCTCGTCACCAGGCTGATGTCGGCCATCCGCATGGATGTCGTCGCGGAACCGTTCATCAGGCGTCGCGCCGTGAGGCATCTGGAGAAGGGGCGCGTCGTCATCTTCGGCGCAGGGACGGGGAATCCGTATTTTACGACCGATACCGCCGCAGCGCTGCGGGCCGTGGAGATCGAGGCGGATGCCATCATCAAAGGAACACGCGTGGACGGCGTCTATGACTCCGACCCGGAAAGGAATCCCCGGGCCTTCAAATTCGTGGAGATCTCCTATCTTGACGTCATGCAGAAAGACCTCAAGGTCATGGATATGACGGCGGTAACACTGTGCAGGGAGAACAAACTGCCCATTCTCGTGTTCAACATCAACACCAATGGCAATTTCAAGAGACTCATCATGGGGGAGAAGATCGGAACAACGGTGCTGGAGTTTCCATCATCTGATCGGTAACAATCCGGAGTATGTACTCTCATGGTACGCACAGTCCTCAAAGAAGCTGAAGACAAGATGCACAAGGCGATCGAAGTCGTTCGCCAGGAACTTGTCAAAATCCGCACGGGCAAGGCCACGACCGCCCTTCTCGATACGATCAAAGTCGATTACTACGGCACCCCGACGGCTCTCGCACATGTGGGAAACCTCAGCGTTTCTGATATCCATACCCTGGTGATCCAGCCGTACGAGAAGGGTATGGTCGATCACGTCGTCAAGGCGATCCAGACCGCAAACATGGGGCTGAATCCCATGAAAGACGGGGATGTCGTCCGCGTCCCGATCCCTCCGCTGAACGAGGAACGACGGAAAGAGCTGGTGAAACTGACGAAGAAGTTCGGGGAAGATGGGAAGATCGCGATACGGAACATCCGCCGCGATACGATCGAACACTTGAAGAAGTCGGAAAAAGCGGAACATTTCCCCGAGGATGAACGAAAGCGGGGGGAGCAGGAAGTCCAGAAAATGACCGACAAAGCCATCAAGGACATCGACTCTCTCCTGACCCAGAAGGAGAAGGAGATCATGGAGGTGTAGAATCCCTCAACCGTGTTGCGACGCCGGCCTTCGGGCCGGCTTTTTTTTTTGGCGGGTGGTCCATCGTCCCCCGATGAGAATCGGTCCTCCTCGCCTGATTCGAACCTGTAGGTGAGCTTTTTGCGGGAACGATCTCCTTTCCGTTCTCCGGGGAGCGAAACCCTGTGAGAGGACCTCCGTACTAAGAGAGGGAAGGGGAATGCTCCCCTCCCTGCAACACCACGGAGGCGACCATGGATACCATACGACGTTTGCACAAATCACGCGCGGATCGGATGCTCGACGGCATCTGTGGAGGCGTGGCTGAGTACTTCGGTCTTGATTCGACACTCGTTCGGCTTGCCTGGGTGCTCGCGGTCTTTCTCTGCGGGACGGGTATCCTCCTGTATATCCTTGCCATGATCATCATGCCGACAGACCCGAGCCCGGCGCCCGTCGTGAATGTCTCGCCGGAATCGCACGGACGGAACACAAAGTTCTGGGGAATTCTCCTCATTGTGGTCGGTTCCATCTGGTTCCTGGGAAACCTTGGCCTTCCGTTCTGGCCCGGCTGGTGGAGATTCTCATGGGACATCATGCTTCCCGTTCTCCTGATTCTGGCGGGCGTGGCGTTCATCTTCGGCGGGAGGAATTTCCTTACTGCGACGGAACCGCCTGAATCGGCCGCCGGAGAAGGGGAGAATACTCCCCGTCCGGTTTTGAGGAGTCCGGCACGCCTTCACAAATCGCGCAGTGATCGGAAAGTGTTTGGCGTTTGCGGCGGTATCGCCGATTTCTTCCTGATAGATCCGACGATCGTCCGCTTGCTGTTCGTGGTTGCCACGCTCGCGTCGTTCGGTTTCATGCTTCTCCTGTATATCGTCATGGCGATCATCGTTCCCGAGGAACCGGCGGCTGTTCACGGTTGACGGGGGGATCCGGCTGCACACGCCGGGAGCTGCCGGTTGCGCCTTCCGTCGTTCTGGTCCTTCCATTGCGGAGAGGCGCCCCCGGTTCGTCAATGTGCCTCGAGCCAGTTGGCCCCGACGCCAAGATCCACTTTGACCGGAACGACAAGCGCCATGGCATTTTGCATTGTCGAGGTCACGAGTTCCCGCATTGCCTCAATTTCAGCTTGCGGCACTTCGAACACCAGTTCGTCGTGGACCTGAAGGAGCATGCGGCTCCTGAGATTTCGGTTGCGGATTGCCGCATCGATGCGGATCATCGCCGTCTTGATCATGTCGGCCGCCGTTCCCTGTACCGGCATGTTGATGGCCTGACGTTCCGCATTTCCCCGTACGTTTTGATTCCGGCTGTTGATATCGGGAAGGTAGCGGCGCCGCCCGCAGAGCGTGGCGACATACCCCCTGCGGCGCGCGAGATCGATCGTCGTCGTAATGTACTGCTTCACCCGCGGGAACCGTTCAAAATATGTTGCGATGATCTCCCGCGCCTCACCCTGGCTGATTTCGAGCCGGTTGGCGAGGCCAAACGGTCCGATGCCGTACATGATCCCGAAATTGACCTCCTTTGCCTTCCGCCGCATGTCCCGGTTGACATCGGGGGGGGCGACACCGAAGACGCGCGCGGCCGTCGAGGCATGAATATCCTCGTCCTTTCTGAATGCCTCCACCAGACCTTCGTCGCCGGAGATATGCGCCATGACTCGCAATTCGATCTGGGAGTAATCGGCCGACATGATGAGGGCGTCGCGCTTTCTCGGGACAAAAGCCCGCCGGATCGAGCGGCCGATCTCCGTCCGNNGCGCGGATCAGCGTGGGAAGCGCATCGACGTACGTCGATTTGAGTTTGGTCAGTTGCCGGTAGTCGAGGAGTTTTTCGACAATGGGGTGAAGACCACGCAGGGTCTCAAGCACATTCACGTCGGTTGAGAACCCCGTCTTTGTCTTCCGCACTGTGGGAAGTTTCAGCGTCGTGAAGAGGACTTCCCGCAATTGCTGCGTCGAATTGATGTTGAACGGTCCGCCGGCAAGGCGGTGGATGTCGCCGATCAGGTTGTCAAGCTGCCGCTCGAGGTCCTTGGACATGCCCGCCAGGTAGGGGACATCGAGCGCCACTCCTTCGTACTCCATCCGCGCCAGCGTCATGATCAGAGGAAACTCAATCTCTTCGCAGAGGGGGAGGAGCTCCGTCTCCTTCAGCCGCGGGATCTGCTTCTCCCGGATGCGAAAGGTCATATCGGCATCTTCCGCGGAATACCGGGCGACGTCTTCGAGAGGTACTTCTTTGAGCGGTCTTGCCTGTTTCCCGGAACCGACAAGCTCTTCGAAAGAGACCATCGTATAATGGAGGGATTCTAACGCGAGGGCGTCGAGGTTGTGCTGCCCGTCCGCCCGGAGGACATAGCCGGCGACCATGGTGTCGTACCCAACCCCCTCAATGGTTATCCCGTTCTTCATCAGCACAAGCGCGTCGTACTTGACATTCTGGCCGGCCTTGCGGATCGCAGGAGATTCGAAGATCGGCTTCAGTTTTTTGAGAACCAGACCCTTGTCGAGCGCCTCCGCCGTATGGTCGTGCTTTCCCGGGACGGCATTGTCCTCCCCGAAGAGTCCCCCTCCCGGCGGCGTTCCTTCGTGGCTCGAGCGGACAGGAACGTACCATGCCTCCCGTTCCCTGATGCAAAAGGAGAGTCCCACGAGCTCGGCCTGCAAGGGATCGGTCGACGTCGTTTCCGTGTCAAAGACCATCAACGGGGCATTGCGCAATTCTTCGCACAGGCGGTCGAGCGCCTTCTCCGTGGTGACGGTGGTATAGGTGTGCTTGTCTGTCGTGATGTCGGCGGGCGCGGTGTCAGCATCGGGAACGGATTCGGCTTCCGCGGCTGGTGAGAGTGCCGCGGGAGTCAAGGGCACCGGGGCGTTCCGCATGCGCGAAGCAAGTGATTTGAACTCGAGCTCGGTGAACAGGTGGAGGAGCCGCTGGTTATCCCGTTCCGCCGCACGGAGCGAATGGAAGTCCACGTCGAGCGGCACGTTCGTGTCTATGGTGACAAGCCTCCGCGAGAGGAAGGCAAGTTCCTTTCCTTTGGTGAGTTTCTCCCGCACCCCCTTTTGGGGGATCTCTTCCACATGGTCGTACAGCTTCTGCATGGACCCGTATTTCTGGATCAAGGGAATAGCGGTCTTTTCCCCTATGCCGGGGACGCCGGGCACGTTGTCGGAAGAGTCGCCGGTGAGACCGAGGACATCGATGACCTTGTCCGGGGTGACGCCGAACTTCTCACGCACTCCCTCTTCGCCGACGATATCGGCGCCGTCCCCCGTCTTTCCGGGTTTGTACATCCTGATCAAGGGGGAGATCAGTTGCATGAAATCCTTGTCGCCCGTGACGATCATCGTCATCACCCCTTCCTGCTCCGCCCGGCGGGCCAGCGTCCCGATGATGTCGTCCGCCTCATAGCCGGGCTTTTCAATAAGGGGCGTATGGAAAGTGCGGACCACTTCTTTCAGCTTCTCCATCTGCGCGGCCATATCCTCCGGCATCTTCTGGCGTGTGGCCTTGTAGTCCTGGTAGAGGATGTGGCGGAATGTCGGCTCCTTCGTATCGAACGCGACGGCAACGTATGCTGGTTTCTCTTCATCCAGAATCTTCAGGAGGGTTGTGACAAAGCCGAAGATGGCGCTCGTGTTCTCGCCTTTGCTGTTGAGGAGCGGACGGGAAATGAAGGAGAAATAGGCGCGGTACGCAAGCGCCATGCCGTCGAGAAGAAAGAACCTTTGGGGGGTACTCATGGGGGGAGTCCGGGATCCGTGCAGCCGTGATCGTATGTTCTGATGGTGCGCTCTCCAACATACAGAATGCTGCGGGGAGTGTCAATTTGCTTTTTTCCGTTCGTTGATTGTGTCGGCTGAATTGGGTACATTACACCATCAGAAACCAGTCCGAATGAGAATCTACACGAAGACCGGCGACAAGGGAGAGACATCGCTCTTTGGGGGCCAGCGGGTGCCGAAGGACACGCTCCGCATCGAGGCATACGGCACGGTGGACGAGCTCAACTCAATGATCGGAATTGTTCTGGCAGACATGCCTCCGCCCGAGGTCACCCGCATCCTGACAGAGGTCCAGGCCACGCTCTTTGTCCTGGGGGCTGATCTTGCCACGCCCCGTTCCGTTGCCGCCGGGCGGGTGCGGCGCATCGGGCAGCGCGACGTACGCACGCTCGAGAAGCACATCGACCGCGTCGAAACGCAACTGACAACACTTCGGACGTTCATCCTTCCCGGCGGATCGCCGGCGGGAGCGCAACTTCACCTTGCCAGGACCATTTGCCGCCGCGCAGAACGGATCGTCGTCCGGGTCTCTCGCAGCGAGGACATCGGCGAGAAGATCACGACCTTTCTGAACCGTCTCTCAGACCTCCTCTTTGTTCTTGCCCGGTTGACCAACCGGGCTGCAGGAATTCCCGAAATACGATGGCAATCCCGATAGGTGCAACGTGACAATCAGGAAAAAAACGCCGGTCCTCCATGGGTGAAAACGTCCTGGAGGTGGAGAACCTCGTCAAGCGGTACGGTCCGTTCACCGCGGTCGATGGCATCAGCTTTGAAGCGCAGCGGCAGGAGATCTTCGGGATTCTCGGTCCAAACGGCGCAGGAAAGACGACGACGCTGGAATGTATTGAGACCCTGCGGGAGTTCGATGGGGGTTCCATCGTCCTGAACGGCCTGGATGTTCGCCGCCAGCCGCAAGAGGTCAAGAGGATCATCGGCGTGCAGCTGCAGTCCTCTTCCTTCTTTGATAAGCTGTCGCTGGTGGAACTGCTCGACCTCTTCGGTTCGCTGTACGGCAGGCGCGTCGATCCTCTCGGTCTCCTGGAAGAGGTCGAGCTTGCCGACAAAGCCAAGGCACAGGTCAAAGAGTTGTCGGGGGGGCAAAAGCAGCGGTTCTCCATCGCAGCGGCGCTGGTGAACGATCCGGTGGTCCTTTTTCTGGATGAACCGACGACGGGACTTGATCCCCAGGCGCGCCGACACCTCTGGGGGGTGATCAAACGCATTCGTTCCGAAGGGAAAACGATCGTCCTCACCACCCACTCGATGGATGAGGCGGAGGAATTGTGCGACAGGGTGGCGATTATGGATGCGGGAAAGATCGTTGCCCTTGCCCCCCCTCTTGCCATGATCGAAAAGCTCGTTGCGGGCGGCTTCAAGAAGGATCGCGTGGAACGGCTTGCGAGTCTGGAGGACGTGTTCCTGCACCTGACGGGACACGCATTGCGGGATGAATAACATGCGGACAGGGGCGATGGCAAACGCGGGAGTACACATGCGCGCTCACGGGGATTCGGGCGGGGGAAGAGCGGGAGATGTCCCTCAAGGCATCCGTGTCGATTCGAACAACGACCGCAGTCTTTTCTCGTCCGGGCGGCCGCGATGAGACTTAAATGGAAGCTGACCGTTGCGTCGACCAAGATGTTCTTCCGTCAGAAGGAGGCGATCGTCTGGACTCTCCTGTTCCCCCTGTTTATCGTCGTTCTCTTCGGCTTTGTGAAGTTTGACGGCATCGGCCGGATGCATCTCGGTGTCGTCAATGAGGCAGGGGCCAACGGCGCGCAGCTCCTGGGGAAACTGTCCGGGGTCAAGACGTTCGAGATTGCCGAAGGGCCGCGCGATGCGGAGGTTGCTGCGCTGGGAAAAGGCGAGCGCGACATTGTTCTGGTGATTCCCAAAGGGTTCACGCCTGGTGGCGCGGAGGCGCTGACCGCGTATGCCGACCCGGAGGCGCGGCCGAGAGAAACGCAGCTGGCCGTCCTGGTGTTGCAGCGTGTTCTTGACGAGGACGCGTTTGCAGCGGCACCCCAGGTCCGGCGGTCCATCGTCTCGATGGAGCCGGTGAAGACGCGGAATCTGACCTATATGGATTTCCTTCTTCCCGGGGTCCTCTCGATGTCGATCATGCAAATGGGAATCTTCGGCGTCGCGTTCAGCTTCGTCTCTCTGAAGAAGCGGGGGATCCTCCGCCGCCTGTGGGTCACCCCCATCAACCCCAGTGATTTTATCTTCGCGCAGGTGGCCACGCGTCTCCTGACCCTTATGGTACAGATGACCGTCATGATCGGCGTCGGCTTCTTCTTTCTTCACCTGCACTTTATCGGCAATTTCCTCGTCCTGTATCTGTTGGGGATTCTGGGCGCGGTGGTGTTCCTCGGCATCGGGTTTGCCCTTGCCGGCATTTCCCGTTCGGAAGATCAGGTCGCCCCGCTGGCAAATGTCATCACCCTGCCGATGATGGCCCTCTCGGGCATCTTTTTCAGCCGCACGAATCTCCCCGGCTTCCTCCGGGTACTCACTGATTACTTCCCGCTCACGTATCTTGCGGACGGGGTCCGGAGTGTGGCCATCGACGGGGCGACGCTCTCCCAGGTGCTTCCCCAGGTGACGGGTCTTGCTGTCTGGGCCGTACTTACGTGCGGCATTGCCGTCCGACTCTTTCATTGGGAATAGCTGCGTCACACTACACACACGAGAAAGGAGCACATCGTGAGAAAGATCCTTAGCTGTCTCATCCTGCTGCTTGTTGTCCCCGTCCTGCTCCCCGGACAGGTCAACATCCAGTACACACAATACGATCTGCCCAACGGGTTGCACGTCATCCTCCATCGCGACACATCCGTTCCGGTCGTCTCCCAGGTCATGGCGTACCATGTGGGCTCGAAAAACGAGCAGCCGGATCGGACCGGCTTCGCGCACTTTTTCGAACACCTCATGTTCGAGGGATCGCCCAATATCAAGAGGGGCGAATTCATGAAGATCGTCCAGAACGCCGGCGGCACGCTGAATGCGTTCACCACCTTCGACAAGACGGTGTACTTCATCACGGCCCCGTCGAACCAACTCGAACTTCTCATGTGGCTCGAGTCGGAACGGATGCTTCATCTCAAGATCGACTCGATCGGTGTCGAGACCCAGCGCGGTGTGGTGAAGGAGGAAAGGAAGCAGAGCCTGGAGAACAGGCCGTACGGGAGCATCCTTGAGGAGACCATGCAGCATGCCTACAAGGTCCATCCGTACCGCTGGACGCCGATCGGCACCGCCCAGTACATCGACAGGGCGACGATCGACGAGTTCCGTCGGTTCTACAAGGCCTTTTACGTGCCGAACAATGCCTGCCTTGTGATTGCGGGCGACATCGACATCGCGCAAACGAAGGAACTTGTGCAGAAGTACTACGGCGACATCCCGCGGGGAACCTCGGCGATCTATCGTCCCAGTGTGGTGGAACCGCCCCAGCAGGCGGAGATCAGGGATTCCGTGTTCGACAACATCCAGCTCCCGGGCGTCATCGAGGCGTATCATATGCCCGCGCAGGGCACCGCGGATTATTACGCCCTCAGCATGCTGACAACGATCCTCTCCGGGGGAGAGAGTTCGCGCCTGAACAAGCGGCTTGTGGACAATGACAAGATTGCGATAGCGACCGAGTCCATCCCGATGGATCTCGAGGATCCGTCGGTTTTTATCGTCCTTGCCATCACCAACTTTGGCAAGACGGCCAAGGAAGCGGAAACGGCTCTCGATGAGGAGATCGGGAAAGTGCAGAAAGATCTTATCTCCGATGATGAGTTTACAAAGATCAGGAATCAGGAAGAGAAAGCGTTCATCGAGAAGAATGCAACCGTCCAGGGGAAGGCAATGGAGCTTGCAAACTATTATCTCTTCTTCGGCGATTGCGGACTGATTAATTCGGAAATCACCAAATTCATGGCCGTAACGAAAGAGGATCTCCGGCGCGTCGCCCAACAGTATCTCACGCCGAAGAACAGCACCGTGCTGTACTATCTTCCCAAAGCCAAAGCCAAGTAGATCATAAGGGACAACAACCATGAAACGAAAAATTTCAGCAGTGCTGATCCTCCTGGTCTTCGCCGCGGGCACGCTCTTTGCCCAAGTGGACAGGACCGTGATGCCGGCTCCCGGTCCGGCACCCGCTGTGGCGTTCCCGGCGTACGAAAAATTTGTCGCTTCGAACGGCATCCGCGTCATTGTCGTGAAAGACACGAAACTGCCGACGATCGACGTCCAGCTCCTCATCGACCGCAAACCGATCCTCGAAGGGGACTACGCCGGATACATCGACATCGGCGGTCAGATGTTGCGGCGGGGGACAACGACCCACAACAAGGATCAGTTGGACAATGCGATCGAATTGATCGGCGGATCGATCCGCTCGTCGGGGACAAGCGTGTTCGCGTCGGGTCTCTCGCGCTCAACCGAGGACCTGGTGAAATTGATGGCCGAAGTGGTTCTCCAGCCCACGTTCCCGCAGGATGAACTCGACAAAGTGATCGAACAGACCGTCTCGGGGCTGAAATACCGGAAGACGGAACCCACGGCGATCGTGGAGGTCATTCGAGGGAAGCTTCTCTTCGGAGAGGGACACCCCTACGGCGAAGTGGAAACCGAAGAAACCGTCAAGAAGGTGACCCGCGAGAAGTGTCTTGAAATGTACAATACATACTTCAAGCCGAATGCTGCGATCATGGCATTCGTGGGAGATATCGATGCAGGCAAGGCCATGGGACTTGTGGAAAAATACTTCGGCGGATGGCAGCAAGGGACCCTCCCCGCGCCTCTGTATGCAGATCCCAGGCCGCTCCCGGCGGTGACCGTTGCGCTGGTCGACAGGGCCGACGCGCCCCAAAGCGTCGTCAGGGTGTCGGAAGCAATCTCGCTTGCGCGCACGTCGCCGGACGTTATCCCTGTGATGGTGATGAACACAATCCTCGGCGGCGGAAGCGCGTTCCGGCTGTTCACCAACCTCCGCGAGAAGCACGCGTACACCTACGGCGCCTACAGCAGCATGAACCCCGATGAATTGATGGGCTCGTTCACCGCAATGACCTCGGCGAAGAGCGCTGTGACCGACAGCGCGATCACCGAGATCCTGCGCGAAACCAGACGGATCAGGGATGAAAAGGTGGGCGAAACGGAACTCCAGATGGCAAAGAACTTCGCCAGCGGAAGTTTCGTCCGCAGTCTGGAAAACCCCGAGACCATCGCAGAAGACGCGATAACGATCGAACGGTACAAGCTCCCATCGACCTATTACCAGGAGTACCTCAGGAAGATCGACATGGTCAGCGTCGACGATGTCCAGAGGGTTGCCCGGACGTACATCGACCCTGAGAAATTGCTCGTCGCCGTTGTTGGCCCGGCTGCAAGCGTCAAGGCAAAGCTGGCAGCATTCGGTCCTGTGTCGATGTACGACGAGGACGGAAAACCGGTGGTCGTTCGACCGGCCGAAGCCCTTACGATCACTGCCGGGGAGATCCTTGACAAATTCATCGAGAGGACCGGCGGGAAGGCGCGATGGTCGGCTCTCAAAGACATGACGCTCCACATGAGTGCGAGAGTGCAGAACTTCGACCTGAAGATCCTCACCGTAAAGAAAGCACCGAACAAGTTGTACCAGGAGGTCATCATTGGTACAATGGGGACGCAGCGGCTCGGCTTTGACGGGAAGAAAGGCTGGGCGTCGACGCCGCAGGGAATCATGGACCTGAGCGGCGACCAGCTGGAGAGCGTGCGGCGGATGGCCGCAATGAACTTCTACATCGGTTACGCGAAACTCGGGCTGACGGCGAAGGCGACAGGATCGAAAACCATTGCTGGAGAGGATACCTACGAGGTGACATTCTCGAATGCCAAGGGTCCCGTCTCGCGCCACTACTTCAGCACCAGCGACTTTCTGAAGGTGCGGGAAGTAAAACTCGTGGACACGCCCCAGGGAGCGACGGAGGAAACAACGGAACTCGCAGCATACAAGGATTTCTCCGGCTTTCTGCTGCCCTCAAGGTATGGGGAATCGGCGATGGGACAGGCTATCGATCTGTCGCTTGATTCCTGCGAGATCAACCATGGTGTCGCCGACAAGACGTTCGGGAAGCCGGCGGGGAAATAGCGGGGAACCCTCGGATGAACCGGCGTCATGCTTGATGCCTGACGCCGGTGGTTCCCGGAATTCTTGACATTCCGGGCGGGTTTTGGTATATTTTGGCTGATTTTTCTTGTCAAGGGAACTCGCGGTGAGTCTCTTCTCCTGCGGGTATTCTCACCGTATTCTCGTCCTGGAGATCCTTCACGATGCTCACCGAGTTTGGCCGGGTGTTCATCTTTCTGCTCGTGGGAGTCGTGTTCGTCGCCGGCGGCATGATCTTCGCCTGGCTCCTTCGCCCGAACCGGCCTTACCCCAGCAAGCTCTCCACCTATGAATGCGGCGAACTCCCGGTCGGAGACACCCGCGTTCGTTTTAATGTCCGTTTCTACGTTGTCGCCCTCATTTTTCTCATCTTTGATGTTGAAGTTGTGTTCCTCTTCCCATGGGCCACGGTCTATCGAAGCCTGGGATGGTTCGCCTTTCTGGAGATGCTTGTGTTCCTCGGCATACTGGTTGTCGGGTACGCCTACGTGTGGGCGAAGGGGGATCTGGATTGGGACAAACCTGCGCCGAAGATCCCGCGTTACACGAAGGGAATCGGCGTGCAGGAAACGCATCTGAAAGACGAAGAAATCGCAGTGTAACAGGAGCATCATGGGACTTCTGGACCAAAAATTTGAGAACGGCAACGTCCTCATCACCTCGATGGATGGATTGCTGAACTGGGCCCGCCTCTCGTCGATCTGGGGGATGCAGTTCGGTCTCGCATGCTGCGCCATTGAAATGATGGCGACGGGCGCCAGCCACTACGACCTCGACCGGTTCGGCACATTCTTCCGCGGGACCCCGCGGCAGTCGGATGTGATGATCGTCGCCGGAACCGTCACATTGAAAATGGCCTCCCGCATCAAGACCCTGTACGACCAGATGTCCGAACCCCGGTACGTGATCTCGATGGGGAGCTGCTCCAACTGCGGCGGCCCCTACTGGGAACACGGCTACCACGTCCTGAAAGGCGTGGACAGGATCATTCCGGTTGACGTGTATGTGCCGGGTTGTCCGCCCCGGCCTGAGGCGCTCATGGAGGGACTGCTGAAGCTGCAGGAGAAGATCCGCCACGAGAGCCTCGCCAAGAAACCAGCGGCCTGACAGATGCCCTCCGATCCTCACTCTCACTCGTGAACCCTCGACTTCAGAACCGATGACTCCGCAGGAAATTATCGAAACGCTGAGATCCCGCTTCGGCGATGCCATTCTCGAGGCAAAGACGGAAGGGGTCATCGACCCGTTTGTGAAGGTTTCTCCCCTCTCGTTGAAGGAAATCAGCCACTTCCTCCGCGATGATGAAAAGACTCTGTTCGACGTCCTGATGTGCCTCAGCGGGATGGATTACACGGGGGGCAAGCTCGGTGTCGTCTACCATCTTCATTCAACGAATCTCGACCATAAGATCGTGCTCAAGACCGAAGTGACGGCGGAGAGTCCCCACGCGGCCTCCGTCGAGTCGGTCTGGAAAACCGCCAACTGGCATGAGCGGGAGGCATTCGACCTTTTCGGCATCGTTTTCGACGGCCACCCGGACCTGCGGCGGATCCTGCTCCCCGACGACTGGGAAGGGCATCCCCTGCGAAAGGACTACGCGGTTCCTGAATTTTATAATGGCATGAAGGTGCCGTACTGATGGAAGAGAGGATGACATCGGAGAGAACCGTTGCTGGCTTCGGCCGGTCGCTGAAAACTGAAGAGATGGTTCTCAGTATGGGTCCGCAGCACCCGTCGACGCACGGCGTGCTCCGGCTCGAACTCGTGGTGGACGGTGAAATTGTCGTGGATGTGATTCCGCATCTCGGGTATCTCCACCGCTGCTTTGAGAAGCACTGCGAACATATGACGAGTTACCAGCAGGTGATTCCGTATGCCGACAGGATGGACTATGTTGCGGCGATGAGCAACGAGTTCGGCTATGTGGTCGCCATGGAGAAGCTCCTGAAGATCAAGGTTCCCGAGCGCGTCGAGTATATCCGGGTGATCATGGCGGAATTCTCCCGCATCGTCAGCCACCTGATTGCGGTGGGAACCTACGGCATGGATATCGGTGCGGTCACGCCGTTCCTGTTCTGCATGCGCGACCGCGAACGGGTGCTCGATATCTTCGAACAGACCTGCGGCGCACGCCTTCTCTATAACTACATGTGGATCGGCGGGCTGTCGCACGACGTGCAGCCGAATTTCGCGGAAAAGGTCAGGTCGTTCTGTACGTACTTCCGCCCGAAGCTCAAGGAACTGAACGATCTGCTTTCGTACAACAAGATCTTCATCGACAGAACGGCGAACGTGGGAGTTCTTCCCGCGGACGTGGCCCTGAACTATGCCGTCAGCGGTCCGACACTTCGCGGCTCGGGAGTCCGGTGGGACGTGCGAAAGAACGACCCGTACTCGATTTATCCCACGCTCGACTTCGAGATCCCGGTGGGGACAGGCGCCATGGGGACGGTGGGCGACTGCTGGGACAGGTATATGGTCCGCGTGAAGGAGATGGAACAGAGCGTGAACATTCTTGAACAAGCCATTGAGAAACTCCCTCCGGGCGACGTCCAGGCAGCGCTCCCGAAGCGGATCAGACCGGATGCAGGCGACCTGTACGTGCGGACGGAGACGCCGAAAGGCGAGCTGGGATACTATCTGGTATCCGATGGAACGGCAAGCCCCTTCCGTGTCAAAGTGAAATCTCCCTGCTTTGTCAATCTTTCCGCGCTTCCGGCAATGGCGCGCGGCTCTATGATCGCCGATGTCGTGGCCATCCTCGGGAGCATCGATATCGTCCTGGGCGAAGTGGACCGCTGACATGCATCGACGTTATTCATATCCAGGCGGA
>PMNE01000102.1:0-1273 GCA_003162635.1 Ignavibacteriota bacterium | reverse complement strand
GCCATCCCCTTCAGCGCGGCGTTCGTCGGGAGCGAGCTCAACATCGGGCTGTTCTACATCGTCTCGATCTCCGCCCTTGTCGTGGTCGGCCTTCTCATGGCGGGGTGGGCCTCCAACAACAAGTGGTCCCTCTTCGGCGCCATGCGCTCCGCGGCGCAGATCATCAGCTATGAAATACCCGTGGCGCTCTGCCTCCTCGCCGCCGTCATGGTGACCGGTACGTTTGACATGCAGCAGATCAACCAGATGCAGGAAGGGGGAATCTTCCACTGGCTGGTGTTCCAGAAGTTTCCCTTCCTTTTCCTGGCGATGATCATGTACTTCATCGGATCGCTGGCAGAAGTCAATAGGACCCCGTTCGACATCCCCGAGGCGGAGTCGGAACTGGTGGCCGGATACCACACGGAATACGGCGGCATGCGCTTCGCACTCCTGTTCCTTTCGGAGTACGCGAATATGTTCGTTGTTGCGGCAATCGCTTCAACGCTTTTCCTGGGAGGATGGACCAGCCCCTTCGGCGATTTCCTCTCGGGTCCCTGGTGGGGAGTGTTCTGGTTCCTGTCGAAGGGGATGCTCATCGTTTTTGTGCAAATGTGGCTGCGGTGGACTCTCCCGCGGCTCCGCGTCGACCAGCTGATGGAAGTGGGATGGAAGGTGCTGATTCCATTCTCCTTCGTGGTGGTGCTTGGGGTGGGTTTTTGGGTCATGGCCGTTCGCTGAGAAAGGATATTCTATGGGCACATACTTTGGGAACATCTGGCGGGGCATCGTCACCATCCTGATCGGGATGGGCGTGACCTGGCGCCACCTCTTCACCCCTGCGGTGACCATCCAATACCCGGACGTCAAAGTAAAGCTCCCCGAAAGGGCCCGCAATCGGCTGTATGTGAATATGGACGATTGCATCGGCTGCGATCAGTGCTCCATGGCCTGTCCCGTGGACTGCATCACCATCGAGACCGTCAAGTCGACGCCCGACGTCGATCTCGGCCTGACGTCGGTGGGGACGAAGAAACGGCTTTACGTGACCCAGTTTGACATCGACATTGCCAAGTGCTGCTATTGCGGACTCTGCGTTCCTCCCTGTCCGACCGAGTGCATTGTCATGACCGATGTGTACGAGTTCTCGGAATTCGACAGNNCGGCAAAACCGGCCGCGGCACCGTCTGCCCCCGCCGTTTCCGAGCCGCCGAAAGAGACTCCCCCCGCATCCGACAACAAGGTGTAACGCCATGCAATTGTACGATGCCGTTTTCTTTGTTTTCGCCTTTAT
>PMNE01000022.1 GCA_003162635.1 Ignavibacteriota bacterium | reverse complement strand
ACGTTACACCCGCATGCGCACGCAAGTGCCGCAGCCGGGGTGAAGAGGACCCCGATCAAAACAAATACGGAAGAGATGTTCCTTCTGGTCATGATACACTCCTTCCTGTGAGGTTTGAGACAGCATAGGAACGCCGCTACAGGGAGGAGACTTCCGGAGGATGATCTATGTCCCTCCCCGGGGGGAGAGGGATGGTGAACCTGAGAGAGACGAAAATCACTTCACCGCACCGGGGTGATCGAATTGCTGCCGGGGGCTCTGATGGAATCGGTTGAAAATCGTCCAGTTCTTTCAAACTCCTTGCGGGGGGAGATTGCTCCTTCTGGTCCTCTTTTTCCAGTTGCTTCCGCAAGAGGCAGCACCCCTGGCAGCTATTTCCGGGCTGATCCCTCTTCTCGCAGAGGTTTCTTGCGATATAAGATCGGTTTATTGAGAAGGAGAGGAGAACGAGACAATCGCTGAAACAGGCCAGCGTGAGGCAGACAAGGAGCGGTATTGTGAGTATGAGTCTCACGGGTCCGGGAAGAATGGAAAGAACAGAGAAGGATTCAATCTCACAGAGAACAAGGGGCGATGTGGATCGGTTCCACGGGTTTGAAGCTGGAGTCTCGTTTGTCTCGCCGGGGGAAGGAAGAACCCCTGTCGCTCCCCTGGCAGGGGTTCTGAGGCAACGATTCTCGCGTCATCGGACTCGTCCGCGGGTTCTTTGACCGCCCGGCAAAGGGGAGATCAGATGTGCACGGCCAACCTGAGAATAACGTCTCTTCTTTCTTCCCAGCTTGCTCCGCTGAAATACCCTCCCTTGATCAAATGTGCATTGTCAAGCAGATTGGTAACGTAGAGCGACGGTTCAAACGAGGCACCACCCGCCATCGCGAACGTGCGCCCCGCTCCCACATCGAGTATCCATGATGGGGTTGTATGTTGCGCCGTATTGAAGTCGAAAAGTCCGGTCTTGTAAGGAACATTATCAGGGTTTCCGTTTGCAAGCCCCGATCCGTAGATGGCCTTGAGNNGTGTCAAAGTCCAGGAACCCTCCGCTGATCAAACCTGATCCGTAGGCGTGTATGATGGAACTATTCACATAACCTGAAAAAGGCGTTTCCTCGCTGCTATAGGAGAGCCCGAGTTCAACCCCCGTTGTTCTCACTGTTGCAATGTTTACCGGGGTTTTTATGGCGCTGTTTCCCACCGTCTGATCATCTATTCCGGGACTCCCATACTTGTAGAACGACGCCAGTTTTCCCCTCAGGCCGTTGGGGAAAGCGTGGGTATATTCCGCCTCATAGAAGTCATCCCGCTCCGGGAGTGTCGGTGTGAGTGAATTGCTCACGTTAAGCGCAATTGATCTCAGACCCTCGGTGTTCGTCGGCATGAAGAGCCGTCCATAATACAGGTATGCTGAATTGGATTCATCGATGAAGAAGTTCCATCTGATCCTTGGGCTCACCTGCCGTTGCAGAGGGACATCCGGCGCAATGTGCTGATCATACCTGATCCCAAACTCGAAAGAAGTCCATTCAAGAGGATGCCAATCCGTTTCGGCAAAGACGCCGAGATCCGATCCCGCAAAGTGGGTGACGATTGAAGGTCCCGGTGTTCCTGCCGAATCACGTGATGTAAAATTCTCGGTTCCCCTTGTACTGCTAAAGCTGAACCCGGCCTTGTAGGTAAGCTGATGGGAGAGTCTGCTGTCGTACGTCGACCGTATGCCGAGTGTCGTAAAACTCCTGTCCTCTGACAGCAAATAATTATGGAGGGTGTCGCCGGCGAATTGAAAGTTCGGAGGATCAATGTTTCCGGGTGTATAGAGAAGCCCTCCCTCACGTGCGTATGCGCCTACGAACAAATTGGATTCATGATCGATTTCCGAACTGAGTGTTCTAAAATACGACAGCGTCTGAAATCCATTCGTCGTTCTCTGCAGATCGGAAGCAATTTGTTCGACCGAATCATAGGGAATCTGCGTTGAGGTCCTGCCGAAATTTAGGTTGGACGTGATGTATTCGACGTCACTCAAGATGTAATCGAGTTTTCCATAAAGGAAGTAATCAAATCCATGGTCATGGAACAGGCTCGCTACGGGCGGATCGATCCGGCGGTCCGTTTCCTGGCGTGACCCGGAGACGAAGAACCCAAGATTGCCGGCATGATCACTGATCGAGAGTTGCTGTCCGTTCGAGTTCAGTGCACGGAATGGACCCACGCGTGAACCGAGTGTATCTCCGGGAGCGGAGCTCGATGATCCGGTTCCAGGAGAGAACGGCTTTGTTCCGTTGAAGACAAGATAACTCCCTGCATACGTCGATGCATCGAGATGGAAGCTCCCGGTGGGGACGCGATTGTTCAGATCGACGATTGCAGACATCTGGCCGCCGTATTCCGCCGGAAATCCTCCCGTAATGAATGTCGCCCTATCGATCACTTTCGGATCGACAACTTCGTTCAGACCGCCGAAGACACCCAGCGGCACCGGCAGCCCGTCGATGTAGTAGGTGAACTCCGCATGCTGGCCGCGAATGTGCACTTCGCCTGTCGGTGCACGCACCGCTCCCATCAGGTTCTCTTGAATGAGATTTGTCATCCGGGCGGTGGGAGGCGCGTGATATGTTTCCGACTCGAACACCTGGTTTCCTGTTCTTGGATCGATATGCGAAACCGCCAATTCCCTGTCGGCGATGGCCTCGACTTCCTGCTCCTGCGCGCCCTCGGAGTGAAGTGCAAGCGTGTAAGAAGCATGTGATTCGTCGATAAGAATTGAGTCGATGGAGGTCTTGTAGCCAACAAACCATGCCGACACGCTGTACCTCCCAGGTTCGAGATCCCGGAATCGTACTAATCCGGCGGGGTTGGTTGCATCCTGGGTAACGAATCTTCCGTTTCGTCTGAGGACGACGTGGGCAAGCTCGATAGGGAATTGTTGATCGGCATCCACCACCAGGAACCTCGCCTGGGCGCCTCCGTCCGCTGACGCGGAATTTGGATTCTCACCGGCTTCAGTGTTGTCAAACGAAAGAAGAAACATGCAGAGAAGAACGATCGCGCTTCGTTGAATCGTCATGGCGAATACTCTCCGTTGTTGAGACTCGTCCCACCTGAACGTGTAGAGCCCAGCTGGCAATCGCCGTGGTACGTGCAAAAGCGGTCGGGGAGTACAGATCCCCGGGAACGACGCACCTTACGGTGAGGTTTTGATTTGGGAACTTATTGGAGAGAGAGAACCGGAGGGGCGCGAGCGGAATTGAGCCGAGGGGATGCTTCAGCGGCAGTTTGTACGGTGTTTGCAACGAATGCTATGGTGGATGAAAAGACTGGCAGGTGTGGCTCATGCTGGATGAGGTGTCCCGCAATATAAAGGCACGCGAAGCAAACCCCATTCTCCGACGATCTCGTGAGAGCCTGGGCGGAGGGGGTCTCGACGGTGAGACGGCCGTTACCGCCACTGTGGAGTTCGTCACTATGCAACATCCCGATGGAAACGCTGAGCGGGATGTACACAGCAAGGAAAACAATACGTAGCTTTTTCTGAGCAGAAGTTCGCATGACTAACAAGTTTAACGAATCCGGGGCCGAAAAGTTCCCGAATTCGTCACGTTATCAAGTCCCCGCCCCGATGGCGGGACCGGGAATGGATGGGAGGGAGGGCCGGCGGTATCATTGTGGTTCCCGAGTTTCCTTTTGAAGAAAACTGCAAGGGGGTGCCGGCACTACACAAAGTTCGGCGTATTTCGTATCTTTCGACATCATATCACATCCCGGAGGATCCATGAAAACGCTTCTTGCTCTCAGCGCCGCCTTTGCGATGCTTGCGGCATTACCGCAGGATGTCCACACACAATTTAAGAAATATGACGTCAAGTCGGGGATCGTCACGTTCGAAAACGTCATCGAGATGGGGACAATGAAGATGAAGCACAAGGTCATGGTCTATTTTGA
>PMNE01000029.1 GCA_003162635.1 Ignavibacteriota bacterium | reverse complement strand
GAACCTTCGTGCGAGCGTGAGCGAAACCCCATAGCTCAACGCCTGAGCGCAGTTCTCTGGGGAACTTGCCAAATCACCACATACACACCATAGAAGGAGTCTCAACGTGAACAAAATTGCCCTTTCTGCCATACTGTTGGCGCTTCTGTTTCTTGCAGGATCGAATGCGTCTGCGCAGGGTCAGATGTCCGTTGGCGCCGGCTTCGATGTTATGCTTCCCGTGGGCTCGTTCGGCGACTCGTGGGGCACGGGATTTGGCGGCACTGCAGAATTCGATTACGCGGTCTCGGAGAGGTTTTCTGTGACCGGCAAGACAGGGTATCTCACATGGAGCGGGAAGAATCTTCCCTCCGGAGTCACTGCGACGTACAGTGGAGTTCCGGTCCTGGCAGGCATCAAGTACTATGTCCGCTTCATGCCACAGGGCCCGGTCCGTGTCTATGGACATTTTGAGCTTGGCATGATGTTCGGCTCGGTGAGCGGTTCCGGCCACACCATCACCATTACAGAGTCAAAAACGGATTTCACCCTCGTTCCTTCTGTTGGCGTTGAAATCCCGGCAGGTCCAAAGGGAGCGGTTGATCTCTCCGCCCGCTATTTCGACATCTCCAAGAAGTCGAGTATCGGTTTCCGGGTCGGCTATAAGTTGATGATCTGAAACACCCCACTCTCTCTTCCCACAGGCATCGGTTGCCTGTGGGAAGAGATCCGTCAGTCTGCTGAATGTCGGAAGACGGTTGTGGTGCAGGAATCAAGAAGTTCAACGAGAAAAGAATCCCATGCCAACAACAGCAGAAAATCTCAAGGAAGCTTTTGCCGGCGAAAGCCAGGCATTCCAGAGGTACACCGCTTTCTCGAAGAAGGCGGAACAGGATGGATTTGCCAATGTGGCGAAGCTCTTCCGGCTGACGGCGGAAGCCGAGAAGATTCACGCGGAGGGACACCTGAAGGCGTCGGATGGCATCGGCACGACGCTGGAGAATCTGCAGGCCGCGGTCGCGGGGGAGACCTATGAATTCACGACGATGTACCCGCCGATGCTGAAGAAAGCGGAAGAAGAAGGACACAAGGCGAAGCGGATGTTCGCCTATGCAGTGGCGGCGGAGCAAGCTCATGCAAAACTCTACACCCTCGCCATTGAAGCTCTGAAGACAGGGAAGGATCTCGACATCAAGGAGTTCTACCTCTGCCCGGTCTGCGGTTATATCGAATTCGGCGCCGCCCCCGAAAAATGTCCGGTGTGCGGGACTCTGAAAAGCAAGTTTATCAAGGGTTAAGACGGCAGGCGTACGGCCGCAGCATAACAAAAAGCCCCGCCACACGGCGGGGCTTTTGCGTATACCGCGTTACTTGCTCTTGTCGGGGTACGGAGGAGGCGGAGGAAGATTAACGGGATGCTTCAGCATCTCGGCTTTGATCACCTCGATCGCCTTGTTGAGCTGGTCGTCCACCCCGGCGTATTCCCGCGCGGGATCGTTGTCCACCATGATATCCGGCTCCACCCCTCTCCCCTCGATGATCCAGTCCTTCCCTTCGACATCATACCGCGAAAATTCCGGCCGGTTCATGAAGCCGCCGTCGAGGAAGGGGAGAGATCCCCGTATCCCGACAACTCCGCCCCACGTCCGCTTCCCGATCACCGGTCCGAGATTGTATTTCTTGAACCGGTACGTCACCAGATCGCCGTCGGATGCGGAGAACTCGTCCGCCAGGAGCACCTTTGGTCCGAGGATCACGCCGTCCGGATCGAGCGAAATTGTGGTGTTCCGCGAGATGTCAATCATCGCGAGTTCCCTCCTCAACCGCTCAATGATCTGAGGCGAAACGTTCCCGCCCCCGTTCCCCCGAACATCGACAATGAGGGCTTCCTTGCGGATCTGGGGGTAGTAGTACTTGACAAATTCATTCAGACCCGGCTCTCCCATATCCGGAATGTGGATGTAGCCCACCTTCCCGTCCGTCGCCTTGTCGACCTTTTCTCTGTTCTCCTGCACCCACTTGAAATAGTGGAGCTCCCGTTCGTTGTCTGTGGGGATGACGACCGTTTCACGGCTCCCTTCTTCGTTCGGAGACCCGTTGAGACGAAGCGTCACCTGCTTCCCCGCGGTGTTCACGAGGGAGGCGTAGATGTCGTTCATGCCGCTCGTGGATTTCCCGTTCACGGCGATGATGTAATCTCCCTCGTGCGCATCGACACCGATATCCGTCAGCGGCGAACGGACATCCTTGTTCCAATTCTCTCCCTTCAGAATTTCCGCAATCCGGTAGTATCCCGAAGCCGGATCCCGCTCGATGCGGGCACCCAGCAGTCCGGTCTTGATCCGTTCGGCGTGAGGATAATCCCCGCCTCCCACGTACGAATGGCCGATGCTCAACTCGCCGATCATCTCCCCGATAATGTACGTGAGGTCGGCGCGGTGATTGACAAAAGCAAGGAGCGGCTCGTATTTCTTCTTGATGCCCTCCCAATTGACGCCGTGGAGGTGCGGATCGAACATGAAGTCCCGCATCTGCCGCCACGCCTCGTGGTAAATCTGGTTCCATTCCGCGCGGCGATCCAGCGTCACTTTCATGTCGCTCAGGTTCAGCTTGTCCTTGATCTCAATCCTTCCCACAGGAAGGTCGATGATCGCGTAAGTGCCGGCAGTTCCGACGATCATCTTCTTTCCATCGGCGGAAATCTCGAAACCGTTGATATCGCCGAGCTCCGTCTCCTTCTCCTTGTCAAACTCAAACACGAAGAGCTTCGGCTTCTCATCCTTGCTTCCGCTCCGGATATAGTAGAGCTTGTCGCCGGCCGACTCCAGATTGCGGTAGGAAGCCGGCGTCACGGGGAGGACAGCAATGCGCGATTCGATCCCGTCGGGATCGACTTTCACAACAACCGCCTTCGATTCCTCCTTCTTCTTCTCCCCCTTCTCCGGTTCCTTCGTCCCATCTCTGATGGTCACTTCGTCGCTCTTGGGGGCGAAGGGGGATTTCGTCTCCTTTGCCAGGGTGATCAGGTATACGCGCGCCAGGTCCTGATAAATGTGGTTCCACTCGAGCTGGCCGTAGGTCGGGCTGAAGCTCCTGTTGGAAACGAAGAAGAGGTACTTTCCGTCGCTGCTGAAGACGGGCGCGCTCGAATCAAACCATCCGTCCGTGACATCGATGCTCTTCTTGTCTTCCAGCGAGAAGAGGTGGATGGTCGTCATGACCTTTTCTTCGGGTTTGGCGTAGGTGATCCACTTGCTGTCGGGCGACCATGCGTAGTCGGAGAATTCCCACGCCGTCGCCTGCGCAACGGGCGTGACTTTCTTCGACCCGACGTTGACATACTGGAGGCGGAGCTTCTTGTCCGCCCAGAGGATGTTCTTGCTGTCCGGAGACCAGTAGATCTGGTACTTGTAGGTGTCGCCGTTGGTCGTCAACTGTACCGCCGGTGCGTTGCCATCCTGTGCCATCATCCAGATCTCGTCCTCACCGGAGGCATCCGAGATATAGGCGATCTCCTTGCCGTCGGGCGACCACTTGGAATTCCGTTCGTGCACCCCGGGTGTGGCCGTCAGGTTCCTGGTGTTCCCGTATTTCACAGGCACGGTGAAGACATCGCCGCGCGCGCCGAGCAGTGCCCGGTTGCCGTCGGGGGAGATCTCGAAGTTGGTGACTTCCTTGCTCACGTCGCGAAGCCCGCCGCGGCCGATCGCAAAATCCTCCCCGACGGAGATCACGAGAGGCTGCGCCGGACCGCCGGTGAGATCGTACCGGTAGATCTCGCCGCCGTTCTCAAAGACGATCGCATGATCGCCGAGGGACGGAAACTTGACGTCGAATTCCGTGAAGTCGGTCAGTTTCTGCGTCTGCTGCGTGCCGAGATCGTACACATAGAGGTTGAGCTTCTTGTTCTCATCGCGGTCCGACACGAAGTAAATCTTGTTTCCTGCCCACATCGGGAAGATATCCTGTGCGGGGTTGTTCGTGATGTCGGTCGTCGCCTTGGTCTTGAAATCGTAGATCCAGATATCGTCGGCCTGACCGCCGCGATATCGCTTCCAGGTGCGGAATTCCCGGAAGACACGGTTGTAGGCCATCTTGGATCCGTCGGGGGAGAAACTGCACCAGCCGCCCCTCGGCAATGGGAGCTGCTCGGAGAGGCCGCCGTTCACGGACACCTGGAATAACTGGCCCTTGAAATCATTCCATTCTATTTGCCGGGAGCGGTACACGATGTGCGTATCGTCCTTCCAGGTCATCACGATGTTGTTGGGTCCCATCCGATCCGAGACATCGTCGCGGCCGAGCGTGGCGGTGTACGTCACCCGGCGCGGGACTCCGCCTTCCGCAGGCATCACATAGACTTCCGTGTTTCCATCGTATTGTCCCGTGAAGGCAATCGTCTTGCCGTCGGGGGAGAAGCGCGCGAACATTTCATAGCCGACATCGCTCGTCAGCCGCCTGGCGACGCCCCCCGTGGACGCAACGGTGTACAGATCCCCGGCATAACTGAAGACGATCTGGTTGCCGTGAATTGCCGGGAAACGCAGGAGACGAGTCTCCTGCTGGGCAAATGCGGCTATGGACCCCAGCAGGAAGAGGAACGTCAGCCATCGGAAGTAGGATGAACGCATGGGATTAACCCTTGGGTGGAAGGAAGAGGTGAGTTTGACCTTTAGTGTACGTAAGGAAATGGAATCAAGTTTCGTCCGGAACAGTTGAATTGCATCCCCCGATTTCCCATCTTTCAGGGAGTATCCGCCATTGTCAGAGACGAGGCGGATCGGAGGAGCCCTACATGAATATACGCTTTTCTGTGATTTTTCTCTGCTGCATTTTCCTGGCGGGGAATGTACCCAACCCGGGATTTGCGCAAGACCTGCATCTTCGGCCCGGGCGCCACAACATTGCGCTGGAGTATCAGGGGAGACGGCGAACAGCAGCCGTCTTCATCCCTGAGAAGATTTCCCGTCCCAAGGATGGATGGCCGCTGGTTCTTATGCTGCACGGTGCCGGAGGGTCGACCCGGAACGTCATCGATGGAACCGGGTGGGCGGAGGTAGGCGAGCGGGAGGGCTTCGTCGCCGTCTTCCCGAATGGTACGCCGGGGAATGAGAAAAGCCCAGAGAGCTTCATACGAAATCCCCAGACGTGGAACTCCGGGCAGCAGTCGAGCCTTGCATCGGGCGAACGATCGGCAACGACGAAGGGAGTGGATGATGTCGGGTTCTTGAAGACTCTTGTTGAATGGATCTCGCGCCATACCGCGATCAATCCGAAGCGGGTGTACGTCGCGGGTCATTCCAACGGGGCGGCCATGGCATATCGCTTCGCGTTTGAACGACCGGATATCGTTGCAGCGGTCGGAACGATGGGCGGGCATCTGACGCCCGGGGCAGACTCCCCGTTGGCCAGTGCTGTCTCCCTCATCGCGATCATCGGAGATCACGATCCCTTTACCCCGATGGAGGGGGGGAGGATCGGCATTGGGCGACGGTCGATGGATGTGCCCCCGGCCATTGACGGGCCGCGGCGATGGGCGGTAATGCTGGGTCTCCCCGACGCCCCGAAAATCCTGCGTGACGACCCCTCGTGCAAGGTGCTGGCGTGGGGGCCGCGCGACGACGGTGCAGGGGTGAAGACTCTTATCGTGAAAGGGCACGGGCATGGATATCTCTGGCCTGGCGCGCGCCGGCCGCCGGCTCTCGTCATGGGCCCGACCGTGAATTCCCTCAATGCGACCGAAACCATCTGGGAATTTTTCAAAGCCCACCCGAAGCCATGACGCGCAGGACGGGAACGGCTGTGCCCCCCTCGCTGTTCTATCAAGTGGGTTGATCCGGACGGAGAGAGTACACTCACCATAGGGGACACAGCGATGAAAACAATTGTTGCCTTTTTTGCGATGCTCGTTATGACCACAGGCGCGATCGCGGGAGTGAAAACCGAGGTAGTCGAATACAAGCAGGGGGACGCAGTCCTCCAGGGGTATCTCTCGTACGATCCCTCCATCGAGGGAAAGCGTCCGGCGGTTTTGATCATCCACGACTGGCTCGGCGTCTCGGAATACCAGAAGTCGCGTGCGGAACAACTGGCGGCGCTCGGCTATATTGCCCTCGCAGCCGACATTTACGGCAAGGGGGTCCGTCCGGCGAATGCGCAGGAAGCCAGTGCCGCGGCGGGGAAATTTTATGCCGACCGGCAGCTCTACAGGGCGCGGGCGAGAGCCGGGTTGGATTTTCTCATGGGGAGGCCGGAAGCAGACCCCTCGCGAGTGGCGGTGATCGGCTATTGCTTCGGCGGGGCGGGTGCTCTGGAACTGGCACGGAGCGGCGCACCGTTGAAGGGGGTCGTGACGTTCCATGGTTCGCTCACAACGCCGACACCGGCAGACGCAAAGAACATCAAGGCGAAGATTCTCGTCCTCCATGGCGCGGATGACCCGTACGTAAAGCAGGAAGACGTGAAGGCCTTTATGGATGAAATGAGGAACGCCGGAGTCGATTGGCAATTGGTCCAGTATAGCGGCGCCGTGCACAGTTTTACCGACAAGAGGGCGGGAAACGACAATAGCAAGGGGGCGGCGTACAATGAAGCAGCCGACCGGCGGTCATGGCGCGCTATGAGGGACTTCTTCGACGAGGTGTTCGCCCAATAAATCTCGTGTATTCCGCGTGTCGTTTGTTGTTCTCCCAGGGTGCCACCGTCACGGTGGCACCTTCGCATTTTCCGGGCTCCCATGCCCCGGGGTGAGATGCGGGGGTTTTTGACTTTCATCCGGCGGCGGCGTAGATTTGCAGGGGGCGTGCCTCTTGTTCGCTTCCGCCCAAAGACGACCTCGCAAAGGATCTCCCTTGTTCTCCCGCATCCATGTTCCCCTTCTGCTGCTCCTCCTCCTGCCGATCACATCTCCGGCGCAGGAGGCCGTTGTCGACCGCCAGCCGGCTGTCGCCGGTCAATTCTATCCGGCGAAAGCCGACGAGCTGAAACAGATGCTCGCAAGCATGTTTGCGCGTGCGGTTCCCCCCGGGAAGGCGAAGAATGTCGCCGCCATTATTGTTCCACATGCCGGGTACATCTACTCCGGCGAGGTGGCGGCCTCGGGGTTTCATCAGATCGATGCGTCGAAAGCGTACGACAATATCTTCATCATCGGACCAAGCCACCACGTCGGCTTTGAAGGGGCGTCGGTGTACACGGAGGGGAACTTCATCACCCCGCTCGGCACAGTTGAAGTGAACCGCGAGCTCGGGAAGAAGCTGATCAAGGAGTGCGCAATGTTTTCGGACCGGACGGACGCCCATGCGGAGGAGCATAGCGTGGAAGTGCAAGTCCCGTTCCTGCAATATATCATGAAGAAACATTTTCGCATCGTTCCCATCGTTGTCGGAGCGAATTCGCAGGAGACGTGCCGGAAGCTCGCTGATGCGCTCCGGCCGTACTTGAACGACCGGAACCTCTTCGTGATCAGCTCCGACTTCTCTCACTATCCGGGATACGACGACGCCGTGCGTGCCGACAGCAATACCGCCGCCGCCATCCTTTCAAACTCCCCTACGAATCTGGTCCAGGCCATGCAAAGGAACGAGGAGGCCAGGATGCCGAATCTCGTGACGAGTCTTTGCGGCTGGTCCGGTGTGCTGACGTTCCTGGATATGACGACTGCCGACGCCGCGCTCCGGTTCACGAAGGTGCAATACAGGAACTCGGGGGACTCGCCTGCGGGTGATCGGAGCAGGGTGGTCGGCTACTGCGCGATTGCCGTGAGCCGTGCGGTCAAGCAGGAGAGAACGGCAAAGTTTGAATTGCTGGAGCGCGACAAATCCCTGCTGCTTTCCATGGCACGGCAGGCGGTGGAGGCGGTGGTGGGACAGCGGGAGCTGCCCCCCGTCGATCCCGGAACACTCTCTGAAGCCCTCAGGGCTCCTTGCGGGGCCTTCGTCACGCTGAACAAGAACCACGCCCTCCGCGGGTGCATCGGACGCTTCGATGCGACCGAACCGCTGTACAAGGTCGTCCGAATGATGGCGGTAGCGGCTGCCACGCAAGACCCACGCTTTTCCCCGGTTGAGAGCGCAGAGATACCCGATCTGGAAATCGAAATATCGGTCCTGACGCCGATGCGGCGAATCCATTCCATCGACGAGTTTGAACTTGGCCGGCAGGGGATCTATATGAAAAGCGGGAACCGCTCCGGCACATTTCTGCCGCAGGTGGCTGGGGAGACCGGCTGGACAAAAGAGGAGTTCTTCGGGCATTGCTCCCAGGACAAAGCGGGAATGGGATGGGACGGGTGGAAGAGTGCCGAACTGTACGTGTATGAAGCCCTTGTCTTTGGAGAGAAATGAACCTCGAAGAAGAAATCCTTCGCGAACATTCCCGGGCGCAGGCGGAGAGGATCGCCCGCTGGGTCGGCGGTGACAGGGGTCGGTTTGCGAGATTGATGAAGCTGTTCCTGAAGGGGGAATATCGCGTCACCCAGCGTGCCGCGTGGCCGGTTGGGATTTGCGCAGAAGCCCACCCCGCGTTGGTTCAACCCTACCTCGGCAAAATGATCACGAGGATGCAGGAGACCGGCGTCCATGAAGCGGTTCGGCGAAACGTCGTCAGAATCCTTCAGGATGTGGAGATCCCGCATCGCCTCCTCGGGAGAGTGGCGACCGTCTGTTTTGACTACCTGGCCTCCGCTGACAGTTCCATTGCCGTGCAGTCGTTCTCCATGACAGTCCTCTCCCGGATCGCATCCGCGGAACCTGATCTTCGCAGGGAGCTTCGCCTCGTGATTGAGCAAAAGTTGCCATTCGCCGGCGCAGGGTTTCGCGCGTGTGCAAGACGGGTGTTGGAGGGGATCAACAGGCAGGTATCAAAATAATCCCGCGAAGAGTGATGTGGGGCGGGGGCAGCGATGTTGGGCGAGATGAACAGAGCGTACCCTGTGTCGGATGAGCATCTGAACGGATATCGCCGCAACGGATGTCGGAGTGACGTCGAGATCCGCGTCGGCCTCGGGGCTTTGGGAATGACCTCCACGGCCCTGCAGGTTGTCATGCTCCGTGAGTTCATTGCGGCTGCCGACGGAAACGAGCTGGTCATCGGGGTGGTCCTCGCATTATGGATGCTGCTCACCGGCGCAGGGTCGCTCCTTGGATTACTGGTCGCCCGTCGGAGGATCACAGGGTGGGTGCGCGCCTGCGTGCTTGCGGCTTTCGCAGCCCTGCCGATCGTCACCGTTTTTCTCCTTCGTTTCCTGCGGAATATTGTCTTCACGCGCGGGAGCACGATAGGCCTTGTGGAGACCGTTCTTGCTTCCCTTGTTCTTCTCGCTCCGTATTGCCTGATTGCAGGACTCCTTTTCGCGGTCGGGGCTTCCGTTCTCTCTCATCGCACTCAGGGTGGTTCGCTGGCGGCGGCATATTCCTGGGAATCGTTCGGCAGCGTGGCCGGAGGGATTGTCTTTAACATTGCTCTTGCCGCCTTCTTCAATTCATTCGAGATTCTGTCCCTCCTCTTCGCCATCGACTCTGCCGTCCTCTGCTTTGTGTTCCTGCCGGGCGCTCCTCCCGTCGGAGGGCGGATCGCGCTCTGCGCGGCGCTGTTCGTTCTGGCCGGGATGGCATTCCGCTCCCTCGATGCGGCGACGCGCGGCTATCTTTTTCCGGAACAGGAGATCCTGTATTTCCACGACACACCCTACGGGAATCTCACCATCACACGTCAGGGCGGACAGCGCAATTTTTTTGAGAACTCTGTTCTCATGTTCTCGACTGATGATGTTGCGGCCAATGAAGAACACGTTCATTATGCGATGCTCCAGCATCCTTCCCCCCGCCGCGTTCTCCTCATCGGGGGGAGTATTTCGGGAGCGACACAGGAAATCCTGAAATACGGTGTTGAGAACGTCGATGAAGTCGAGGTGAACCCGTGGATCCTCCGGGCAGGGGCGGAGTTCACGAACGCATTGCATGATGGCCGTGTCAGGGGCATCGCCGCAGATCCCCGAATGTACGTCCGCTCGACCTTGTCGCGATACGACGTGGTTCTTCTCGACGTGCCGGACCCGTCCACCGTGCAGCTGAACCGTCTTTTCACCGAGGAGTTCTTCCGCGATCTCAGAAGGGTGATGAACGAGGGGGCTGTTTTTTCAACAAGTTTGCTCGGTGCGACGGAGTATCAGGGGACGGAAGCCCGCGGCGTCGGTTCGGTCTTGTTTGCTACGCTCCATCGGGTCTTCTCCCATGTCCTGATCGTGCCGGGGGAGAGAAATTATTTTCTTGCTTCGGATCGGGAACTGGATATCCGTATCGGACGCCTGGCGGAAGAGCGCGGCGTCGCGACAGCGTATGTGAATAGGTACTATCTTGATGACGAACTGTTGAAACAGCGGAGTGCGCAATTGGCGAAGGGACTTGACAGCGCGGGAGCGGTGAATAGCGACTTCCGGCCTCTGTGCTACGCGCGGCAGACCGCGTATTGGTTGAGCTATTTCGATTTTCATCCCCTGCCGTGGATTGTTGCGGTAGGTGTGCTGGTCTTCCTCGTGCTCTGGCACGCGCATCCCGTGGATGCGGGAATCTTTGCAGCCGGCTTTACCGCCTCCTCTCTCGAAGTGGTACTTCTTGTTTCATTTCAGGTCATCTGCGGATCTTTGTATCAGATGACGGGAGTTGTGGTGACGGCGTTTATGGCGGGACTCGCGGTGGGTCCGCTCGTTGCCAGATTTCTCCCCAGGCCGCCGACCATTGCTCTCTACGCCGGCATACAGGGTGTGGTAGGAGGTTTGTCCATTCTCCTGCCGTTCGTCGTCTTGTGGATTCCATCTCTGAACATGGGGCTCTTTTTCTTTCAGGGATTGTTTGCCGCCTTCGCGTTCATCTTTGGATTGATGGGGGGATTGGAGTTTGCGATTGCGGCATCCGTGCGATGGGGGACGATGGAAGCAGCCGCGTCCCGTTTGTATGGACTTGATCTGGTCGGATCAGCGCTTGGAGCATTCCTGATGAGCGTCTGTGTGATCCCCCTGTACGGTGTGATGAACGCTTGTCTTGCGGCGGGAACAGTGTCGGCGGGAGGGGCCCTTCTCTCCCTCCGTCGGGTCCGCCGCCCGCCATGAACCATGGACAGCTCGGGGTCAAAGACCGGAAGTGCTTCCGATGAATGATAACACGAAGGAACAGGCATCGTATGGATAAAAGGGAATTTTTGAAGTGCGCCTGCCTCGGAGCCGGCGGGTGCGTACTTGGCCTTGGCGGCATTGACAAGCTCCTGGCGTGGGAAGGGGGGTCGGCTTTCGCAGGACAGTCCGATGACAGTCCGGGGAAATGGAGCACGGAGGCGCAGTTCGTCGTCGCGACCTCCGGCGGGTTCCAATGCCGGAAGTGTCCGCACGGATGTTTCCTTGGGCCGGGTGACATGGGCCGTTGCAGGAACAGGATCAATCTGCGAGGGAAGGTGTATTCTCTTGCCTACGGGAATCCCTGCGCCGTGCATATCGACCCTGTCGAGAAGAAACCGTTGTTCCATTTTCTTCCCTCTTCGCATGCATTCTCAATCGCTGCAGCCGGGTGCAACCTCCGGTGCCTGAACTGTCAGAATTGGGAAATCTCACAAAAAAGCCCGCGTGAAACAGAGAACGCCGACATGATGCCCGCGCGAGTCGTTGACGAAGCCGTGGGAAATGGATGTGCGTCCATCGCGTACACGTATTCGGAACCTGTCACCTTCTATGAATATGTGTTTGACACGGCGACAATTGCCCGTGAGCACCACACGCGGAATATCTTCAAGTCGAGCGGGTACATCAACGAGGCGCCTCTCCGGAAACTCTGCCGCGTGATCGATGCGGCAAACATCGATCTGAAGGGCTTCGAGGAGAAGACCTATCAAGACCTCAATGGCGTGCGCCTTGCGCCCGTCCTTGAGACGCTGAAGGTGCTGAAACAGGAAGGAGTCTGGCTGGAAATCACAAACCTTGTCATCCCCACGTGGACGGACAAGCCGGACGTGATCGGGAAGATGACCGATTGGCTGTATGCGAACGGCTTTGCCGATACCCCCCTTCATTTCAGCAGGTTCATGCCGCTCTACAAGTTAGACCAGCTTCCGTCAACTCCCGTTGCGACACTGGAGATGGCGCGGGACACCGCCTTGCACTCCGGGATGAAGTACGTCTACATCGGCAATGTTCCCGGCCACGATGCGGAAAACACCTATTGCCCGAAGTGCAGGACGCTGCTCGTCGAGCGAAAGGGATATTCGATCATGAAGAATCGCATTGTCGCGGGAACGTGCAGTTCGTGCGGGACGAGAATCCCCGGGGTGTGGAGCTAGCAAATTTTTTTCCGGCTGCAACGGTTCTTGCCGTTGTCGCTCTTCATGACCAACAGGAGATGCTATGGGAAGATCGGAAGGCCCGGAGTGGGCAATTGAATATGTCCAGAACGGCAGGAAGACGGTGCATCTCCATCATTCCAAAAATTCGACGCCGGAGGAGGCGAAGGAGGCATTTGCCGCCGAGATGGGCATCCCGTGGAAGGAATTGGAGAAGAGGGGCGCGAAGGTTGTGGAGCGGGAGACTTCCGGCGGGTCATCGGAACCCAAAAAGGAGTGAACTCTCCCCTGCGGGGCCCGTGGAACGACTGAGCCCCGCAGGTGGAGAGGCACTATTCCTTTTGGCCGATCAGATCCAGGAGAAACGCGTACCGCAGTGCTGCAAGCTTCTGCCGTTCAAACCTTCCCGATTCGCCGCCGTGTCCCGCGCCCATGTTCACTTTGAAGAGGATCGGATTCCTTCCCGTGTTATGGTCGCGGACCTTGGCAACCCACTTGGCCGGCGAATAATACGGAACGTTCGTGTCGTTCAATCCTCCCGTGGCCAGAATCGCAGGATACGCCGCATCCCTGACGTTGTCATAGGGGGACCAGCTCATCATGTAGTCGTATTGTTCCTTGATCGTCGGATTCCCCCATTCGTCGTACTCAAGCGTCGTCAATGGAAGGTCGGTGTTGCGCATGTCGGTGACGACATCCATCCAGGGGACGTCGGCGATCACGCCGCGGAAGAGATCGGGACGCATGTTGGTAATGGCTCCCATGAGCATGCCTCCGGCGCTCCCTCCGTGGGCAAAGAGCCGGTCGGAGGATGTGTACTTCTCGGCGACCAGGTTCTCCGCGCACGTAATGAAATCCTGGAAGGTGTTTTTCTTTTTCATCATCTTCCCGTCTTCATACCAGGAGCGGCCCAGATCCTGTCCGCCCCGGATGTGGGCAATGCCGTAGACAAACCCGCGGTCAAGCAGACTGATCACCGATCTGTTGAAGTAGGGATCCTGAGTGAACCCGTACGATCCGTATGCATAGAGGAGCATCGGGTTGCTGCCGTCATGCTTGAAGAGTGACTTCTTGTACACGATGCTGATGGGAACAGCCACCGAGTCGGCGCCCGTCGCCCAGATGCGCCTCGTCTCGTAGAGAGAGTCCTGATACCCGCCGCCAACCTTGTCCTGCTTCAGACGCGTCCTCTCCCTCGAAATGAGATCGTACCTGTAATCGGTGAGAGGCGTGGTAAGGGAACTGTAGGAATACCTGATGCTGTCCAGATCCGCCGCGTCTGTCGCGGCGGACATGTTTGCAACATACGCCTGTTCGCCGAAGTCCACCTCGTACGATTGCCCGGTAGGCCGGGCGACAACGAGGATCTGCGTCAGACCTTTGATTCGCTGCTGCGCGACGATGTACTTTGTGAACACGCGCGCGTTCTCAAAAAGAGCGTCATCCCGGTGAGGAAGAACATCGATCCAGTGCTGCATTCCGGGGCTGCGCATGGGGGCCTTGACGAGCTTGAAGTTCCTGGCATCCCGGTTGGTACGGATGTAGAGCACGTCGCCTTCCTGATCAACCACGGAGTAGGCCAGGTCTTTCAAACGGGGCTGGATCACGACGGGCGCTGCATCCGGCTGAGCGGCGGCGATGATGCGGGTTTCGCGATCTTCCGTGTATCCAGACGCGATATAGATGTATTTGTCATCCCGGGACGTGGAGAGAGAGACCGCGAAGGTGCTGTCGGCCTCCGTGTAGACCTCGCGGTCCGCCTGGGGATCAGTCCCGATCCGGTGCCTCATGACCTTGTACGGGCGCACCGTGTGATCGTTGAGAACGTAAAAGACCGAAGTGTTATCCGCCGACCATGCGTATTGGCCGCTCGTATTGCCGACAGTCTCCGGTGCAAGCGTCCCGGCCGGGAGATTGCAGATGTACATGGTCGGCTGTCTGCTCCCCGACGTATCGATGCCGTAGGCGAACAAGACATTGTTCGGACTGACAGATTCTCCCTCGACGATGAAAATCTGGTGCCCCTCGGCCAGTATCGGGAGATCGAGGAGGATCTCCTCGGGCGCTTCCCGCGTCCCCTTTTTCCGGAAGTGCACAGGGTACTGCTGCCCCTCCTTGTAGCGGACATAATACCAGTATCCGTTCTTCTTGACGGGAAGAGATTCGTACTGTTGTTCCAGCCGTGCGATCATCTCGTCGTAAATCTTCCTCTGTAATCCTTCGGTGTGCTTCAACGCCGCTTCGGTGTGCGCATTCTCATCCTTGAGGTGCTGGATGACGGCGCTGTCCTTCGCGTCGCTCAGCCAATAGTAGTCGTCGATCCGCGTATTGCCGAATTCGACAAACTCCTTCGGGATCTTCTTGGTCACCAGGCGGTCCGGGCTTGAGCAACCCGCAAGAAAGAGGAGAAGGAGAGGCAGGAGCGCAATGCGCACAGTTTTCATGGGGGCGTCCTTTCTTTGTGGTCGCTGCACAATACCTGATGCGGCGGAGGAAAAGCAACGGAGCTTCATGGTGACACCAGCGCGCGGTAAAACAACCCGGCCGCCAGTTCATTCCCTGCTGTGGAAAAATGCACCCCATCGACGGTGAGGATCCCCTTCTCCGCATTGTCGGTGTTATGCGCGGCATCGTAGCGGAGGAACTCCTTCCGCAGATCGACCAACGTGCAGGAGCGCTGCAAGGCGATATCGCGGATCATCTGCGCGTAGTGGTTGAGCTCGCCGTCGAGATCGTTGCTGCAATCCGTCTTCTCCCCGATGCACGCGGGGGTCGTGAGGATCACACGGATCTTCTTTTCCTGGAGCCGTTTCACAATTGCCTCATAGAACTTCACGAATTTGTCGGCGTCCGTTCCCGTACCGGACGTCCGTTTGTGCCAGACATCGTTGACGCCGACAAAAACCACGACGATATCCGGGACGCGCGCCAACACGTCGTCGTCCATGCGGAGATACAGATCGTAGACCTTGTTTCCCCCGATCCCCGCGCCGAGGATTTCAAATTGATCCCCTTCTCCCGCTTTTGCAAGCGTGGCTCGCAATTGTGTGAGGTAACCATCCGGATGTTCGCCGAGTTCGGTGATCGAATCCCCGAAAAATACCACCCGGCGAGCGCGCTCGGGAGACGCGGTGGAATGGGCGATCATCAGCGGCGTCTGGAGAAGAAGAACCAGGAGAGTGAAGGACCTGAGCATATGCGTGCCTTCGGATTGTTCATGGAGCACTAATCTAAGGGAATTGGCGGGAAGATTCAACAAAGCGAACGCCGGGAGTTTTGCACAATGAGGGCGTTTTGGCGTATTCGCTCGTTCCCTGTTCTTCGCAGTGAACCGAATTTGCTCCTTCACTGTTCATTCTGACGGCAACAGGATGGTGGGTAAGAGAATTCGACATTCTGAAGGGAGGGACAATGATTCTGGTAGCCATGGTGGCATTGCTTGTCAGTCACGGACAAGAGGAGGGCAAGGGGATGGACAAAGTGGAGCAGGCGATCCTTGGGGCAGGATGCTTTTGGTGCGTTGAGGCGGTGTTCGAGCGGCTCGACGGAGTCGTTTCTGTGGAGGCCGGATATGCGGGCGGAACGGTTCCTAACCCGACGTACGAACAGGTCTGCACCGGGGAGACAGGACATGCGGAGGTGGCCAGAATCACGTTTGATCCGAAGAAGATAAGCTACCGGCGTATCCTGGAAGTGTACTGGGAAGCGCATGACCCGACGACATTGAACCGCCAGGGGGCGGATGCGGGGACGCAATATCGCTCGGTCATCTTTTACGATGGCAAATCCCAGAAAACGGAGGCAGAGCGGTCGTTGAAGGAGGCGCAAAAGTCGTTCGACAAACCCATCGTCACAAAGATAGAACCCGCACCGGCATTCTACAAGGCGGAGAACTACCATCAGGAATACTTCAAGAACCATCCTGATGCCCCCTATTGCAGGTTTGTGATCAAACCGAAACTTGAGAAACTCAAGCTCATGAAATGACGTTGGCGGAAAATAGGCGCTCGTGCTTGCTTCTCGCCCCTGCGATGCATAAATTTTCGGCGACAAGCGATAGGAAGGGGATCGTCATGGCAGGACGCCTGTTCCGATGGTTGTTCGGATTCATTTTCGCTCTTCTCATGGTCGCCGTCCTCTACACCGGGTTCGTCCTCTGGTGGAGCTATTCGACGGGTGAGAAGACCGGGTACGTCGAGAAGTTTTCCAAGCGCGGGGTTCTCTTCAAGACCTGGGAGGGAGAGCTGACCGTGGTTCCCGTTCCCGGCGCGCCGCCGGAAGTGTTCTCTTTCAGTGTGCGCGATGATTCCGTCGCGGTGCACATCAATGCGGCATCGGGGCATCGGGTGGTTCTTCACTACGAAGAGCACGTCGGAGTTCCGACCAACTGGTTCGGCGAAACGGGGTTCTTTGTGACTGATGTCAGGTTGGCTGGACCCGGAGGGGAGTTCCCCCGGTAGGAAGATGGGCGCGTGTCTTACGGGGGGGTGGGATTTCCGGGGAACGGCTTGTCAAAGCTGAATCCCCACAACGCCGGGTTTTCTCCGATGACGGCGGCGGAGAAGATGTAGAAAACATAATCGTACGTCTGCTTGGGAATTTTGTCCCGGTACTGCTGCAGGAACTTCCAAAAGTTTCGCTCGCGCGGGTTGCCGGGCATTTGTCGGATGAGCGCCCGCACTCCGTTGTGTCCCCAGTTGTATCCTGCGATCACCAGAAGTCCGGATGCCTGTGCCTCCGTGTTGTACATGTCGCTGATGTATTTCGCCGCCGCGTCCGTCGATTTTCCGACATTCTGCCGTTCATCCCTGGGGTCCGGCCTGGCAAGTCCGACCAGCGGTCCCGTTTTCAATCCGTACGCAAGGGCTGTCGCTGGGACGAATTGCCACATCCCTTTCGCAATCCCGAAACGGGTCGGCGGCCCGACGACCGCGGAATCAAATTCGCTCTCCTGCAAAGCAAGGTAAAAGAATTGCGGCGGAAGGTCGTTGGCCGCAAATGACGCGGCGATCCTCGGTGCGTACGACCTCTCCGCTGCTCTTCCGATGGCGGTGCGAAGCCGCGGCGATTTCTTCCACAGATCGACGTATTTTTCCACTTCATCCACGAAGTCGTCCGGCATCCCTATCTCGCATTCTCCAAACACCCGGGCGACGTGATAAATGGTTTTCTGCTTCTCGTCCATCGTTGCGCTGTACACCCCCAGTTCATTCAGCAGTCCTTCATACGCTGCAATGAGTTCCTTCCGTTTCGCGAGATACGTGGACGTTTCTGAAGTCGGGAGGGAGTCAGGCTGCAACGCGACGACGCGCTTCTTGAGTGATGCGTACGCGATGTCGAGCGCCTTCATTTCGTAAAACACATTCTGCGCAAGCAGTTCCTGCTGCTCGACCTGTTTGTGCTTGTAATACGCGTAGCCTCCCAGGAGAATTGCGATGAGACCGAGGGCGGCGAGCGCAATCATGTATTTGCGCGCCTTCTCCTTGTCGCGCCGAAGAACGTGCAGGCGGACGAGTCGCGTCTGTTCGCCCGCACCGTCCTGCAGATTCGGGTCCTTGAGGTATTTGTCGATGAATGCCGTGGGGGAGAAGATGGACTTGAGGACGGTCCTGTCGGCCTCAAGGGGGGCTCCCTCCACCTCGAATATCAACAGCGGACCGTTGCGGCCGAGGACGATCTTGTTCCTGCCGCTCAACGGCATGACGGTGATCTTCTTCCTCGCGCTGTACGTGCCGTTGGTGCTGTTCAGGTCCCGGATCCACCACTTCTCCTTTTCAAAGTAGACTTCAAGGTGGACCTTGCTCACGGCACTGTCTGTGAGGACGACCTGGCACTCAGCATCTCTTCCGACACGGAAGTTCGTCGTGAAAGAAACCGCGCGAGGGTCAGATGCCCCTTCCAACACTGTCAGGGTGAGCTTCGGGTTTGAACGACTGATGGGAGTCGTCGTGGTCTTGTTATTCATAGAGGAGTAGGGAACCGCTCTTTCGGAATATGATAGCTGTTCGGGTCGAACAAAGCAAAGGATTCGAGAGGAAAAATTTACAGCCGCGTCGGTCATTTCTTCCCTAAGGGTGCCACTGACGACGAGAATTTCTGCGGATTTGTGTAGTTTCCCTCGCTTTCTCTTTGGCTCAGGAATTGCACCTCAATCTGGCATCCATTTCTATTGACGAACCGTCTGGGGGGGCTCATGCCCGCATCACAGTCTCTGTTGACCATGCTCGCACCATTCATTTATCCGTTCGCTGCTCTTCTTGCCATCGCCTTGATCTGCCAATCCACAGGTCTGAACCTCGCGAGATTCCTGAACCGCCTTGAACAACGAACAGCCTCTCGCGCGCCCGAGCAGAGGGCACGCTCGTAGTCCGCAGAAGGGAGAANNGGCTATCAGGATATCATTTCACGCTCTGTCCACGACTTCAAGGACGGATGCGAGCCGCAAACCACCCGCTGGATTCAGTTGGCGGCGCCGATGGTGAGCCAAGGCCTGCAGTTCGACGTGATTGTCCGTGCTTTAGGAAGTAATGAGCAAACCGCCGGAGGGACGGCGCCACTCGATCGATTGTGCAGAGCGATCGCCCAGAGATCCGAAGCGACGTACATGCCAGAGCGGCTGACGAAGACCGCCGCCGTGCGTGCAATGACCACTCTTGGCGGCCGCGCCGCCCGCCAGAAGGAGCTTGAAGAGGTATATAGATTTGACGGAAAGGGTCTGCCGGCCGATGTCCGCATCCTCATGGTCGACGATCTCGCAACCACCGGCGCCACACTTGAAGCCATCTGCGGGGCAATTCATGCGTCTCTGGAAACCGCGAAAATTATCTGCTTCGCCCTGGCGCGCGTCGAAGCCCAGATCCAGAATGCTCATGTTGATGAGGGGTATTTCCTCCATGGTACGCCGGCGACGACTGATTGCGTGCGCGTAACGACGATGGAAACCGCGAAGGCCCCGAAGGACTTGCGGGGGTCGGGCGGTCCCACTCCGGTTGCTTCCCCTCGAGACGCAAATCAGGCAAAATCTGTTGTCCGCGCCAAGACTGCTCCGCCGGCGGAGGCCAGACGGAACATCGCTCCTCCCGATCGTCTTCCGGCGAATCGAAGAGGGCTCGATACACGCGTCTATGTGATTGGATTGGTGATTTCGTTGATGCTGCTCGGAGGGACGTTTCTCTTCCCGGCAAAGACGGAACCTTCTCCTCCTCCTCCGCAATTCGTTGAACTGGTTACCCAGAGCGGCGTGAAAACACAGGAGCTGTCGGTGGAACGCCGCACTGCCCCGCAGGGGGGAGTGATGGAGGGAAAGCCAGGGACCATCACTGTTCCGAGCACAGGGCTTCGATCGAATCACTCATGGGAGGCGAAAGTCCTTCCGCGTATCACCATTCGAAATAGGGAGCGGGTGGAGATTCTCCGTAAGTTCACATCCCCATCCGGTCCCGACTGGGTCCAGATCCGCACGAAATCAGGGACGGTGGGGTGGGTAATGTCATCTGTGGTGAAGCAAATACACGGGTAGCACGCCATGGAAATGGGTGGAATTTGAGGGGGCTCACACGAAGCCCCCTTTTTTTGTGTCCGCCGGACGAGCCAATGCGGCTTTTTGAACGATCTGCGCCGGTTTTGCACAAATAGGGGCCATGCAATCGTGCCTATTGTCACATCAGATATAAATTCGTATCATTACACTTAAGAGGGGAGAATCCCCTTTTTTGTTCTTGTCCATGGCGATCCAGTGCACTATGCCGAACATTGAAATCCTGTCGCAACGAACCCGCTTGCGTTGCAGCCCAGCTGCCTTTGTCGAACCAATCTCCGAGTTCTGTCGTTTATTGTGATCACGTGCTCTACGCCGTCCAATGAAACGCATGGTGAGGAATCGAATTTCGTGAACTATTCGGGTTTTGGAATGAAGAAGATTCTTCTGTTTGTGCTGGTCTTGGCTGCCGTTGGACTGGTTGTCACACCTGCATCGGCGCAGCCGCCGATTCCCGTCGCAACTGCTGCGACCTCCATTGCGGTGAGCGGATTCACCGCCAACTGGGATGCGTCGGCAGGAGCGAGCGGCTACTTCCTCGATGTCGCGAGTGACCCAGGATTTACGATATTCGTCCCCGGTTTCCAGAACCTTGCGGTTGCCGGGACAAGCCAGTCGGTCACGGGGCTCACCGCGGGGACTGTCTATTACTATCAGGTCCGCGCGACAGACGGCAGCCTGGCGAGCGCCAGCTCGACGCCGATCACGACGGTCACGCTTCCGGTGGCACCGACACCCACGGCGGCAACCTCGATAAC
>PMNE01000051.1:2359-6510 GCA_003162635.1 Ignavibacteriota bacterium | reverse complement strand
ATGTTTGCAGGATCGGCATATCCGATTGCCGGGTGAGCGATAGACAGTCTCCATCATCCCCGGCGCGTTCTCTTCGCCCTTCCCCGGGCGATCCGGAACAGAAGCAGGACCTCGCCCTGACCGCTGCCGGATCGACATGATATCCGAAACGGCGTGCGTGGGAAAATACGGCCTCCCCCCATACCGGGTCGTAGTCATTCATGGGGGCCCGGGAGCTCGGGGCGAGATGGCCCCCGTTGCATCTGAACTCGGACAGCGGTTTGGAGTCATAGAACCGCTCCAGGAGGCTGCGTCGGTGGGAGGGCAGGAGGAAGAGTTGAAGATGATCCTTCAGATGCATGCCGCCCTGCCTGCCACACTAGTCGGACACTCCTGGGGAGCATGGCTCTCCCTCCTGTTTGCAGCCCGGCATCCGGACATGGTGGACAAAATTCTCCTGGTTGGCAGCCCCCCTTTGGAAGAACGGTACGTTGCTGCGATCGACGAAACGCGGCTTGCCCGGCTCACGGCTGATCAACGACGCGAATGGCGGGAGCTCTCGGGCTCTTTGGCAGCCGCTCGTCCACAGGAGTGCCTCCTGGCGCGCCTGGCAGAACTGGCAGCCGTGGCAGATACTTTCGATCCCATTCCCGGCGAAAGGAACGCGGTCGATGTTCGGCCGGACCTCTTCCGGGCCGTCTGGCATGAAGCGGCTGAAATGAGACGTGACGGAAGTCTCCTTGCAACCGTGCACCAGATTCGTTGTCCGGTCGTCGCAATTCACGGAGAGGACGACCCCCACCCGGCGGCNNGTGCGGGCATACTCCATGGATCGAGCGGCAGGCCCAACGGCGGTTTTACGATGTTCTCGACTCAGAAATCAGGGGGAGCACCCCTCCCATCGGAACGTCGTAAACGGGATTATTGTTCATTTCCATAGCATCGATGGCGGAAGGGAAGTATTGAAGAAAGCAGCGTTCATACCGCGGTCATCTTTCATCAGAGGAGGGATATTTATGAAGGGCATCGCCGGCGGCATCTTGCTCGTTGTGGCAGCATTCATCATACTCGGCGCGGGAAGAAGAGACCAGGAGCAGGCTTCCGTGAGGAGCGCGGATCCCACGTCATTCGCAAACGATGTTGCACCGATTCTTCAGGAAAAATGCCTGCGATGCCATGATGAGGACAAACCGGGCCCGAGCGAGTTGTATCTCGATTCCTACAGTCTCCTCATGGCGGGAGGAAAACACGGCATCCCCGTGGTTCCGGGAAAGCCGGACGACAGCATCCTGTATCAGAAGCTGAAGGAAGACCCCCCGTTCGGCGACCGGATGCCTCTCAAGAAGAGGTCGGATCCCGTCGGGAAGTACCTCTCGGACGATGAGATGAGTGTCCTTGCGGAGTGGATCAGACAGGGAGCAAAAGACAACTGATGGCGGACCGCGGCCCACACATTGTCATTGCGCTGATTCTGTCCGCGGTTCTTTTCGGGTTTACGCCGATGCACGAGGGGCATCACGACGAAGGCGCAGCCCCCCGAACGGATTCATCTTCCGCGGTTGGATCCGCAAAGAGCGAGACCGCGCCGCAGCATGAAACGGCGTATACGCTGAAATTCTGGCGATCACTCAGAGGACATTTGCACAACAAGATTGTTCATGTGCCGATCGGTTTTGTCCTCTCCGCATTCTTTCTTTCTCTCCTTGCGTTCCGCCGGCCGGAATTGAATTCCGCAATCCGCTGGCTGGTTCTCGCCGCCGCCTTCGGTTCCCTGCTCGCGTATCTGACGGGAACGGGACAAGCGGAGTTTTTTGATGGAGGTGGGAAAGAATGGCTCGTCGACATGCATGAGCGGTTCGCCATTGCAACGGCCGCTGTTCTCTGGGGATGGGCGGCGGCGTTTTGGGTGCAGATTCTTTCGCGATACCGTTTCTTTTTCGGAACGGCTGCGATGCTTCTCGTGATGGCAACCGCGTTCCTGGGGGGCGTCATCGCTCACGGATAGCGCCGCGCACTCTCACGTGGCTCACATCACCTGATCAGGTCGTCCGCGGCATTTGAGGAGAAGCACGCGCCTTCTTGATTTTCGCACAAGACGGCCGTACCTTACCGGTGAATTCTGCCGTGCGCCGCCGCCCGGCTCCCCCCTTGCCACGCTTCATCCGAGGAAACAATCTGAGCCGGCCCAGGAATCACATGAAAGCTTCCGGGGAACGAACCCCGCGGGAAACGGCTGATCCCGGCTCAACCCGAATCACCGTTCCTTTGTCCCCTGGAAAGCGCCGCATGTTTTTTGCGGCCATGTTCGCGCTCCCCATTCTTGTGATACTCCTCGCGGAATTCACCCTCCGCCTCATTGGCTACGGCCCGGACCTTTCCCTCTTCATCACCGAGCAAATCCGGGGCACAACCTACAGTGTCATGAACCCGGCGGTGGGAGCCCGCTACTTTACGGGGCGGGAGTTCATCCCGGCGCCTTCCACCGAGTACTTCCTCGTCCCGAAGCCCGCCGGGACATACCGCATCTTCTGTCTCGGCGGTTCCACCGTTGTGGGATTCCCGTATTGGCACAATGCATCATTTGCTTCATTCCTCCGGGAGCGGCTCAATCGGCTGTTCCCTGACAGGCAGATCGAAGTCATCAACCTCGGCTTGACCGCTGTGAACAGCTACACCGTCCTCGACATTGCGCGGGAGCTCCCGGGGTATGGCGCTGACCTTCTCATTGTGTACGATGGACACAACGAGTTCTACGGCGCTCTTGGCGCCGCCTCCAACGATCTTCCCGGAAGCTCACGGACACTCACGTTTCTCTACCTCCGCCTCGTCCACAGTCGGTTGTTTCTTGCCCTCCGGGACGGTTATGTCTGGATCCGGTCTCAATTCGGGTCGGACCCCGGGGCTTTGGAGCGTGGACCAACACTTGAGCTGCTCGCGCGGGGGCAGTACATCCCTTATGGAAGCCGGGAGTACGTGAAGGCGCAGGGGATCTTCCGGGCAAATCTCGAAGATCTCCGCTCCCTCGCGGCCGCCTCCACCCTTCCTGTGATCCTGACGACGCAGGTGTCCAACCTGCGAGATTTTTCCCCGTTTCGATCCTCCGCCACCGCCGGCTTGTCCCCGGAAGCATTACGCATCTCGGAAGAACATGCTGCCGCAGGACGAGCCGCCGGGCTCGCAGGACGTTGGCAGCAGGCAGCGGACGCATTTCGCCAGGCTGCATCGATTGATACTTCCAATGCCATCACAAGGTTCCGTCTCGCGCGGTGTCTGGACTCCCTCGGCAGACGAAGCGAGGCACGCCGGGAATACGAGCGCGCGCGGGACTTTGACCTCCTACGGTTTCGGACGAGCACGGACTTCAACAGGATCATCACCGAAATGGATCATGGCGGGCTGGTAAGCGTCGCCGACATGGAAGGCTGTTTCGCGGCCAACTCGCCTGATTCCCTGATCGGGCGGGGGCTCATCCTCGACCACCTGCACCCAAACTCAGGGGGGGCCTTCCTGATGGCGAGGGAGTATGCCCGTCTCCTGCGCCGGCGGGGACTTCTTGCTTCTCCCGAGGAGTGGCTCCGGTGTGATACGGTGAGCGACGCGTCTCTCTGGAACGATCGGCCTGTCTCCGAATTTGATGAACGGGTTGCCGCGCGGCGGACAGAACTTCAGATGTCTGAATGGCCGTTCCCCCAGAATGCCGCCCTTCTTCCGATTGACGCGGGTGACACCTTGGGAATCTATGCACAGCGTGTGGCCGACGGCGAGTGGGGGTGGGGCGACGGTCACCAGGCAGCCATCGCATTCTATCGGAAGAAGAACGATCTGCCTCGTCTTGAACGGGAATACAAGACGATGATCAATCTCGTCCCGCTCGAGACGGAGCCTCGTGCGCAACTAGGCAGGCTCGCCCTCGCGGAGGGCCGTCTGGACGACGCGGAGACCTGGCTCAAGAGCGCCCTGGCACTCGAACCTGGCTGGGATGTTTACCGGCCGCTCGGGGATATTGCCTTCAAGANNGAGGAAGCAGACACGAGATTTGCGCTCGCTCTTGCGTGTACAAAAGCGAATCTCCCTGCCCAGGCCGAGACCCAACTGCGGCGCATCCTCGCCCTCCGACCCGGTGACCAGCGCGCAGCCGCACTCCTCAAGGCGATAGAGCAAATGAAAAACCA
>PMNE01000051.1:0-2288 GCA_003162635.1 Ignavibacteriota bacterium | reverse complement strand
GTGATTTCGGGCTTCTGCAGCAGCATCTCTTTGGGCGTCCTGAAATATGTCACGTTCTCTGCGAGAACGCTATCCCCGGCAACCAGAGTTGAGAACAGGAGAAGTTGACGGTCGTCCCTTCCCCGGAGAAAGGCCTCCTTCGTGAGCGTTGCATAGACGGCGCTGGCATTTGCCGCGATGGTCGCCGGCACCGTCGAGACGTTCACTTCTTTCCCCTCCAGATCAAGCAGGCGAACCGTGAGCTTCCCCGCGATCGCCTCCAACCGGTCAGAGACAACGGCAAGGTCTATCCGGTCCCCAACGACATGTGGCATGATCGCGAGCGGCGCGTAAAGCCGCTTCGCGTAATAGTGAAGAGCTTTCCATTCCCCGTAATAGTCGATGCTTGACCAGGATGCCACCGGCCAGCAGTCGTCAATCTGCCAGTAGAGACTCCCCATGCATGTCGGCATGCTGCGCCGATGGGCCTCGATCGCCATCTTCACTCCCTCCGCCTGGACGACCTGGCTCGCGTAGAGGTACGAAGCGAAGTCCTTTGGCGGATGAAGCATCCGATCCATATACGTGGCAATCAATCGATTGCCATACTCCTTGTCCTTCCTCTCATCGCTCATGCAGCGTTGATGCGACAGCATGACCGGCGAGTGCAGCTCCCTGTCGGCCGGTTCCGTAAACCGGTCCACCGACGGAGCAAGCGGATATGATTGAAATCCGTACTCACTGACAAAGCGGGCGATGTTGTTCTCATACGACTCGAACGGTTCCTTCCCGTGCCAGACCCCCCAATAATGGAGGTCTCCTGCCATCGGCGAGACACCGAGAGACCCGGCCGTTGGACTCGAAGGGTGATAGTACCGGGTCGGATCCGCCTCACGGAGGGCTGCCGGGATCACTTCGCCGAAGAGACGATGGAGATTCCCTTCATACTCCTTCTGAACTTCCGGCGAATACAACTTCTTCCATCCCCAGCTATACCAGCCCGCGTCGTTCTCATTGTTGCCGCAATAGAGGGCAAGACACGAATGATTGCGGATGCGCGCAACGTTATCGATGATCTCCGCTCTCACGGTCTCCAGAAAGCGGTCATCTGCAGGGTACATCGCGCAAGCGAACATGAGATCATGCCACAGCAGGATGCCGTACCGGTCGCAGAGATCATAAAACTGGTCGTCTTCATAGATCCCTCCTCCCCACACGCGCAACATGTTCATGTGCGCCTCGGCTGCAGAGCGGACCATAAACTCGCACCTCTCCGGCGTCACGCGATTCTGGAAATTATCCTGCGGAATGTAATCGGCTCCTTTCATGAAAACAGGCACGCCGTTCAGGCGGATGAAGAGACTCGTCCCAAGAGAGTCATGGTCCCGCACGACTTCCAATGAACGAATCCCGACGTTGTTCGAAGCAACGTCCTGCAGGCCGCTGCGGGTTGTTACGCTCGCCCGGAACCGATACAGATACTGCGTCCCGAGGCCGTTCGTCCACCAAAGATTCGGACGCGCGATGGTCCCTGCGACGGCGATCCGGTTGAGCCCCGGCTGGATCATGGTATCCTTCGCGGCCAGTACGGCGCTGTCTGCCGTCACGACAACCCGGACCCATTGCTTCGCACCGGAACACACATCGACGAACGTCGTGATCTCGGCGCTCGTCCTGTCGACCTTCTCCTGGACGATCCGCGTCCCTGCAATCCGGACGGCATTCCACGCTTCCACAACGACCGGACGNNTTCACGTCGGCCTGATCATTGTTCCCGTAGGCCTGCAAAGGGAAGGGGGCGCTTTTCTGTTTCGGCAGATTGACACCGAACACGTTGTGAAACAGGATAGTGAGCGTATTCCCCCTATCCCGGAGGAGCGTCTTGCACGACTTCCTCCATTCACGGAACATGTTGTCGGCTGTCAGGAGGAGCGAATCATTCAGCCGGACGCTCGCATAGGTGTCGAGGCCCTTAAACACAATTTCCACCGAATCGTGGCGGAGGAGGGCCGGCGGCAGATCAAAAGTCCTCTGATACACCCAGTCACGCTCGCCGATCCATTGCACCTTCGCCTCGTTTGTTCCAAAGAATGGATCGGGGATCAGGTTGTTCTTCATCAGATCCGTGTGGACGCATCCTGGCACCGAGGCCTGAAACCATCGGGCGCTGTCAGCGTCCCGAAACCCCCACGCTCCGTCCAGTGTCATCTTCTGCACAGAAGCCCGCGGTTCCTGAGCAACACCGATCGTCGCAAGAAACGGGACGAGCACAGCAAACAAGAGAAAGTGTCGATATCGCATTGTGGGAA
>PMNE01000031.1:20453-38835 GCA_003162635.1 Ignavibacteriota bacterium | reverse complement strand
AGCAGCCGGGGGGTCTCGGTGGCCGAGGCGGCGATGACAATGACGTCCGCAGTCTGTTCCTGCTTTCTGTTGTCCCTGTCGAAGTACTCCACGCCGGTGATCTTTCCCGAGGCGTCGATGATCAGGCTGCCTACAACACAGTTGGTCCGCAATTCGCAGTTCCCGGTCGAGAGGGCCGCTGGAATCACGGTGTTGTGTGTGCCGCACTTGGCGTTGATGGGACATGCAAAGCCGCAGCAGGTCCGCCTCCTGACGCATGCCGGACGGCCGCCGTACGGGACCGAGTTCCGGAGCATCGGGATGGGAAATGGGTGAAGCCCCTTCCCCTTCATTGCGGACTCCAGCATTGTCGCCTCCCGGTTGTACGAGAAAGGAGGCATCGGATATGGCCTCTTCCGGGGAGCGGCAAATGGATTGAGCGAAGAGTCTCCCGCGACGCCGATCTCCCATTCCGCTTTCTCGTAGCAGTGCTCCAGATCGTCGTAACCGAGCGGCCAGTCGTCAAGGGTGGATCCTTCCACGGGGCCGTATGTGGTCTTCATCCTGAAGTCTTCCGCCATGAACCGCCAGGCCATCGCACCGTAGCTTACCGTGCCGGATCCCACACACGCCGCAACGTTGCTGTACGCTCCATCGCTGGGAGACACAATTTCCGTCGAACCGTCCTCGTTGACGACAACACGACGGTGCCTCTCATCGTCCGGTCCGAATGCATTCCCCAGTGCCGTTGTCCGCTGGGAAAGGAGCTCGTCGTTATCATGATCTTCGAACGACACCCAGTCTCCCCGTTCGAAGAGAACCACCGAGAGCCCCGCGGAACTCAGTTCTTTCGCGACAACACCGCCGCCGGCTCCGGCACCGACAACAACCGCATTGACATGATCGTTCTTCATGGGTCAGAGCCCGTAACGGTTTTGTCCGATAATCGGGGGATAGTCGATCCCCATCATTTTGTAACTCGCATAGTTCGGATTACCGCCATGACGGGGGCTTCCGTAGTACGCCTGCATGGCGTGGCTCCGCAGCATTTCGAAGAAGCGCTTGCTGAACCCTTCCTTCCATTCTCCGTCCCGGAGAACGCCGGATTCCATCTCCCTGAGGAACGAATCCTGCACTTCAGGGGAGAGGGCCTCAAATCTCTTCAGGTATCTTCTCAGACAGGTCTCAGTAACGGCATCGAGACCTTTGCGGTACTCACTTCTGAAACGACGGTAGTGCCCGTCAAGCTGCATGTCGATGAATGTGACAACGCCGTTCTCACGCCCCCCGGGCCAGGCGTCGGCCGGTATGATCCGGTCCGCCATCGCACCCACCAGGCCGGCATCGCCTTCAGAAAGTGCGGCACTGTCGGCCGGATGCTGCTGAACACACCCTGCCAGCAGACCCAGGCCACCGACGCCCAGCGTCGCAAGCATCATGAAATCTCTGCGGGAGATCTTCGAACTATTGTCCATAGACCCATCCATTTTTAGAAATCAGGCTGTTTGGAAGACGACGTCACTCGAAAGAAAGGCGGTCGCAGCCTTCGGACGGTAACAAAAAGAATTCCCTCGTGCAAGTGCGCAGCGGATCGATTGTTCCCGAATTGACACAGCGGGGGTTGACACCCCTTTCGAGACCGTGTAAAATCTGCACTTCGATGAGGAGGGTCCGACCGATCGATCGCAGGCGCACCCCGGCCGCTTCGCTGGCCATGCATCACATTGACAATGAACGACGATGGGGAATTGTACGTGTCGCCAGATAGTTACCCGCAGTCAACCTGTAGAAGTACACGCCACGGGCCGCCTTCCGCCAAAGAGACGGCGGACAGGTCGGCGGCCCGAATTCTGAACTCAGAGCTCCGAATTCTCTCCGGATATCTTCATCATTATTTCATCACAATCATCTTCCGACACTCAACGTACTGTCCCGCACTCAACCGGTAAAAGTACACTCCGCTCGAGAGCGAGGACGCATCAAATTCAACAGTGTACCTTCCTGGTTCCTTCACCTCATTCACCAGCGTTGCCACTTCCCGGCCCAGCACGTCGAACACCTTGACAATAGTTAATTGACGATTTCCGCCAGAGGCGGATCCGCTTTGGGCGGAGACAATCGTGAATTGAATATTTGTGACGGGATTGAAGGGGTTCGGATAATTCTGGCCAAGTGAAAATGCGGTCGGTGTCTCCTTCTCTTTCACGCCGGTGAGCATGTCAACCCGAAGGCCTTCGCTATATTGCACCGATGCGTCGAGGTTCGTTTGCCTCAATCGATAGTACCAGGCGCCGGAAGTCACGTCTGAGATCCACGTATAATTGTGCGGCGCATTCGTTGTCCCATGACCGGGCGTGAAGCTGTTTGGTACTATTTGATAGTCCTGTCCTGATGTGTCCGACCGCTGGATGTCAAATCCGTAGTTGTCGATTTCCGTGAGTGTCGTCCAATCAAGGCGAACTTGGTGTTGATTGAGTACCGTAGCGGTGAAGACAGCGAGTTGAATGGGCAGAGAGTCACCGCACAAAGGAAACTGCGCATGCCCGGAGACGCTGCTGTCCTCCACGCTCGGAATTCCGGAATCTACCAGTACGTGACCGTAGACGTCGGTGACGCGAAACGTGTATGGTCCGGCGCCCATACCGGTTGGCTGTACAAAATAATTGTAGTTGGTCCGGGCCACAGATTGATATGCCCCCGCGGAATTCAGATATTCCAGACTGAGGATTGGATAGCGGTGATTCCGGATCTGTACCGCTGTCCACCACCGACTGCTCCCATCCTTGAAATGATACAGGATGGGACCAGTCACTCCGCAGGGGACAACCTCCCATGTGATCGAAACCCTGCCACGCGACGTGTCTGCAATCCGCGAAAACGCCTGCGGGCTGAGATCAATGTCGCCCTGCTTGCATCCCGGGCAGAGGTCCACGATGCGGATAAGAATAGTTCCGTTCGGACCTGTAAGGCTCACGCATTCGCCGCACACCTGGGAGTTCTCATAGTCGGTGGCATTCATTGCGCCCACCATGAGGTCGTTTGGTGTCGGGTCGAACATACAGGCTCCCCCGCCGTTGGCAAACGTGTAGAACGTTGCTTCGCCCGTGTGGATGACAGGAAAAGGCGGACACTGCCCAACTGCAATTGACGGTCCGAGAAGGGCGAAGACGAAAACGAATGAAAGAAGTCTGCATTGTCCATCAATCCGGTCCTGGTTCATGGTATGACTCCATCTCGTTCGACAAACCCAATCGGGATTTGCTGGTACAATCCCCCTGATAAACGATTATCCCAAGAAAATATGCCAATGATCGCCTCCGAGCGCAATCAGGCAAAAGGATGAATGGGTAATTAATCCCCAACATCGTCAATTCATGGAGAATCCGGTCACCCCTCGATGAAAGTTGCATCGTTGGCTGATGTGGATTTGCTACCGAAATTGCGATAGGAAAGGAACGTGGGTTGATGGGGACAGGGATCCCCCATGGAGGCAGGATGCAGAACGGGCGACCGTCCGCACCGACGAATCGGAGCCAACCTCACTCTCCGCGACGAGACCTGGTCATATCTTACCGGAAAATGCGCATGCACGCATGGCATGCGCATTGACCATCCGGGCGTCTTCCAGAGCGGCTTATCGTGATTCGATGACGACCGACGCCGGCGGCAACCCGTCCGCTGTGGCAGTGAGAGTTGTCTTCCCCGCCTTCTCCGTTGATCGGATTACCGCCAAACAGAGACCGTTAAACGCCTTGTGCTCGGTCGCCTTAAACGATTCACTGCTTGACTGAAGCCCATTATCAACGCCGGCGATACGGCCGACTCCTGAGATGCTGAAGCGGATCAGGTTGTCCGCGTTGGGGACGAGCGTTCCATGTGCGTCAAGCACTTTGACGCTCACGAACGAGAGATCTTCACCGTTTGCGGAGATCCGGGTCCGGTCTGCGCCGAGAAGGATTCTCGCCGGAGCCCCCGCAGTCTTCACCTCGCGGACAAGAACGTCCTTTCCCCCGGAACGACCGACTGCTTTCAGAGTTCCCGGGGCAAACGTGAGGCGCCACTGGAGATGGAGATCATCTGCAGTCTTCTTCTTGACCCCGAGCGAAGTGCCGTTCAGGAAAAGCTCCACTTCCTCACAGTTGGTGTAAGCCCACACATCGATCGTCTGCCCCGGCTTCCAATTCCAGTGAGGAAACACATGAAGAACCGGCGTGTCAGTCCATTCGCTTTGATACATGTAGTACGCATCTTTGGGAAAACCTGCGAGGTCGACGAGGCCGAAATAGGAACTGCGCGACGGCCAGCCATACGGCGTCGGTTCTCCCAGATAGTCGAAGCCGGTCCAGATGAAAAGGCCGGAAAGGAAGTCATACTTTTTTATGATCTTCCAGGTTTCTTCATGCGTCGAACCCCATGGAACGCTGCAATTGTCGTATGACGAGCACGTGTTGTCAGGATTTCCGTCGAGGAGGGGGAGATCCCAGCGCGACGGCCAGCGGCGGATGCTGTCCGACGGCATGTCGTAATGTCCCCGCGTTGCCAATGCGGACGTGGTTTCCGTGGCAATGAACTTCTTCCCCGGGTACGTGGTGGGGAACAGCGGATACCCGCTGATGTTGTAGTTCTCGCCGATCACATCGAGAGCCCCCGAGCGGATAATGGGGTTCATCGGATCTGCATCGTTGCATGCGGAGGTGATGGGACGGGATGGGTCGAGGTCTCTCACGATCGATGCCAGCTCCTTCGCAATCACCGTCCCGCTGCTGTCCGTGTGATCGTATTGTTCCTGAACCTCGTTGCCGATGCTCCAGAGGAACACGCTGGGGTGGTTTCTATCCCGCACAACCAGGTCGGCCAGGTCCCGCCGATGCCACTCGTCCCAATCCAAGGAGTAGTCGAACGTCTTCTTCGCTTTCTTCCACATATCGAACGCCTCATCCATTACGATGATCCCCATTTTGTCGCAGAGATCGAGCAGTTCCGGGGCGGGTGGATTGTGGGAAGTCCGGAGCGCGTTCACCCCCACGGCTTTGAGGATCTCAATCTGGCGTTCGAGAGCTCGGATGTTGACGGCGGCGCCGAGGCACCCGAGATCATGATGCTCGCACACACCCCTGATCTTGACGGGCTTCCCATTGAGGGAGAATCCCTTTTCTGCATCGAATGCGAATGTGCGGATGCCGAACGTCGTTGCAAACGTGTCAGTCGTCTTGCCGTGAGACCGGACATACGTCACCGCACGATACAGGTTCGGGTGTTCGAGCGACCAGAGGGCAGGATTTCGCACCTTGAGTGTTTCATCAACAAGACCAACGGAATTGTTTGGAACGACGGCAGCGGCTTCCCCCTTCGCCACTTCCCTCCCCGCGCCGTCGATGACGCGCGTTGTGAGGCGGATGGGTTGCGTCTGTCCCGAGGTATTGCGAATCCAGATCCGCACTGCAACGGTGGCTTCCTGTTTCGATACCCGTGGTGTGGTGATAAACGTTCCCCAATGATCAACCCGAATATTCTCCGTAGTCGTGAGCCAGACGTTCCGGTAGATCCCGGAGCCGGAGTAATAGCGGGAGTTCGGTTGCTGGGAATTGTCAACCCGAACGGCCAGAACATTCTTCTCTTTCCCGAAGTGCAGGTAAGGCGTCAGTTCATATTCGAATGAGCTGTATCCATAGGGCCGCAGGCCGAGCAAGTGGCCGTTAATCCACACCGTGCTATTTTTGTACACCCCGTCGAATTCCACAAACGTCCGCCTGGCTTTATCAGTTTCGGGCTTGGTGAAGGTCTTCCGATACCAGCCGATCCCGCCCGGCAACGCTCCTCCTCCGGGCGTGGCGGGATTCTTGTCGCTGAACGTCCCTTCGATGCTCCAGTCGTGCGGCAGGTCGAGGCGGCGCCATTGTGAGTCGTCGAGGTCTTGCCGCTGGCCTCCAGTGACATCGCCCAATGTGAATTGCCAATTCTTGCCAAAGTTTTCAGTCTTGCGGCCGACCGGCGACGAAAAGCACAGGCTCGATGACAACAGCAAGAGTCCGACGACGCACAGGACTCGAACATGAGCTCTTCCCTCAGGTACCGATGATGTTCCCATCGTCGTTCTCCTTATGATGTTTGGGAATGAATCCTGCGCTGGACGGGCTCACCTGGGCTGTGATTCCATCGCTACAGAAATCGATGATCCGTCATACTCCACGCGCGCATCCGGGGCGTGGGTAAAGTCGAGGCCGGAGGGCTTGCTGTCGCTGATCCAGACGATCTCGAATGTGCGCGTCCGGAGCATCCCCGGAAAACCACCCTGTCGCGCCCCGATGGTCACCACGCGAGTGTTTTCGCTGTAGGTGATCGGGATCGTCGCAAACGATCCTTTCTCGTATTCCGTGTTCAGCCCTTCGTCTTCGTACAGCGTGAATGCGCCGTCGCTCCCGGTATACACGAACAAGCGGATGGGATCGGCAGGTTTCTGGCCGACATATTGGATGTCCGGCCCGCAGGGAACGATGGACCCTTCTCTCACGAACACAGGGATATCAGAATACGGGGCATCGGCCTGAACGGTCTGCCCGCCCGCGAAGTGTTTGCCGCTCCGGAGATCGTACCACCCTTTTCCCGGGAGATAGACGGACCGGCTTCGCATTTTGTATTCGGTGACAGGATTGACGAGCAGGGCGGGACCAAACATAAACTGATCGCCGATGCCAATCACATTCTTGTCGCCCCCGAAATCCATGACCAGCGCGCGCATGAAAGTGTAATCATTCTGTGTCACCATTCCGGCAAGGGAATACACATAAGGCATTAACCGATATCGCTGCCGGTCATACCGGAGCATCGCCTGGTAGGCGGGATGCGCCTCGGGAGCGATATTGAACATCTCGCGGTAGGGGAACTGTCCGTGCACGCGAAAGAGAGGGCAGAACGATCCGAACTGAAACCATCGCGTATTCAGTTCACGCCACTCGTCGAGGTCGGATTCGGTCGGATGTTCGTACCGTGGTTCCACCGAGAAACCGCCGATGTCCATCGTCCAATAGGGAACGCCGGAGAGCGAGAAGTTCATCCCCCCGGAGATCTGCGCCTTCATGTCATACCACCGGGCAGCGAGGTCGCCGCTCCATGTGGCGGCTGCATAGCGCTGGGTTCCGGCGAAGGCCGATCGTGTCAGAATGAACACGCGCTGATTCGGACTCTCTTTCCGCTGGCCTTCAAACACGGCACGCGTCTGCATGAGCGAGAATGAATTCAGGTAGCGCGAAGCCGACCCCAACGCAGTGGGACCCTGACGCAGTATTGTCTCTTCACGCGAGAGACCCGACTGGATGTCGGGCTCCGTGCAGTCCAACCACCATGCATCGATCCCCTTGCTGAACAGCTTCTCGCTCACCTGTTTCCAGAATAGCTCCCGCGCTCCCGTCGCATAGGGATCGTAGAAGGTCGAGACGTAGCCGGGACCGACCCAATCGCGTTGTCCTTTATCGACATTCCGCATATACAGCCAGCCATGCTGCTTGAATTCCTCGTAGTTCTTCGTCCCGACGTAGAACTTTGCCCAGACAGAAATCATCATGTGCGCGTGGAGGGTGTCATGGAGCGTCCGAATCATCCCCGCAGGATTCGGATACCGGGTGGGATCGAATTCGTGATCGCCCCATCTGTCTTCCTTCCAATAGAACCAATCCTGAACAATATTGTCGAGAGGTATGAGGCGTTTCCGGAATTCCCCGACGACCGAAAGGATCTCCCCTTGCGATGCATAGTGCTCGCGGGATTGCCAAAGACCCATCGCCCATTGGGGCATCATCGGTGCCTTGCCGGTGATCAGCCGGTACCCATGAATCACGCGATCGAGGTTGTCTCCTCTGACAAAATAGTAGTCGATCTGGTCGGCGACCTCCGAGAAGAGCGAGAGGCTGTTCTTCTCGAGTTCATCGGCCGGACCGAGGCATTTCACGCTGATGAAACCTCCCGCGTGTATCCACTCGATCTTAATCGTATGCCGCGTTCCGGGCGCCATTTCCAAACGCGGGAAATGCGTCCATGGAAGCCAGTTCTGACGCCAGGAGTCGACGACCAGCGTACCGTCCAACCACATCCTGGTATACCCGCAGCAGCAGAGCCGGAAAGTGAATGTCCCCGCAGCGCGGGACTCGATTTCGCCGCTCCAGCGTACCGCCGCGACATTCCGTTGAAATCCCTCAGGGAAGGGATCGTGGACATCCGAGTACTCATGATCGATCGTTGCCTCGCGGCGGGAGGAGAAGAGCGTGCTGAAAAGCGAGTCCTTGAAGTATTCGGCACTAAGTCCGCCTTCGACGCCGTCAGATCCAAACAATCTCAGCGAATCGATCGGTTGATATTCACGGACGTCGCCGAATTTCGTGTGAGAATTGTTGTCCCAAAGGACGCCATACTTCCTATCCGAGACGACGAACGGAATCGCTTCCACCATATTCTTTTGGTAGAGGTCGACACTGTGCCCTTTGTAGTTCATGACCGTGTTCTGGTTTCCCCCCAGACCATAGAATGCCTCGTCCGCCGGAGAGTCGAAAAACTGTTGGATGTGAAATGTCTTCTCCCCCAGCACATCAGCGGCCTCAATGATCTTGCCGCCATCACTTCTCTCGCGCAGGAGAACTCGACCTGTCGAATCACAGAACACCACCGAACCGTTCTCAGGGTTGACGCGGACAGTGACCTTCGATGTGGAGATATCGACAATGCCGTCGTGCTCCTTGACAGTCCATGGGACAGGCGCCCATGAAGTCTTCTCAGCCATCAAACTTGGACGCGCGGAGAATGTCTTTCCCGGCGAAGCGATGACCCGGATAATGTCCTCAGTGCACACTTGGATCTTCATCAACGAAGGATCCGACGGCCGGTGCTTCTGCAATTCGAACAAGACGCCGTCTGATTGCTTTTCGAACGCGCAGCAGCGGACGATTGCGAAAACCACGAAAAGGGGGATCACGAGGGTTCGTAGACGTGACATAGTGCGGCCTTTCAACCAGTGGGGTTCAAACCGGGACCAACGTTGGGCAAGATTCTCCTGGACCGGGCCGCAGTGAGCAAAGCGGGGCAGCGCTCCCCCCTGAGTGTGGGGGAGCGCGGAGGATCTCACGGGAGAGTTCGTCAGCGTCACCGGAAGGCGATCATGAGCGATGCCCTACGTGAACATGGTGATCATCTGTTCAATAAATTCCTGTTTGCCGCTGATGGGCGGCGGCTCGCCGGAAGCAATTGCAAGTGCGCGAAGGTCATCCAGGGTGAGCTCCCCTTTTTCGAATCGCTTTCCATCGCCCTTGTCAAACGACGCATATCGCTGGTGACGGAGGTTCACGTACTCCGACTCCCGGAGGATGGCGTCGGCGGTCAGCAATGCGCGGGCGAACACGTCGATGGCGGCAATGTGCCCGATAAAGAGATCCGCGGGATCGGTTGAGTTGCGCCGGATTTTCGCGTCAAAGTTTACACCGCCGCTCCCAAAACCACCCGCCTCTTCGATGACGAGCATTGCTTCCACGAGTTCGAAGAGGTTCACGCTAAACTGATCTGTGTCCCATCCGTTCTGATAGTCGCCCCTGTTGGCATCCATGCTCCCGAACAATCCGGCATCAACGGCGCATTGGACCTCATGTTGAAATGTGTGGCCGGCGAGAGTCGCATGATTGACCTCGATGTTCAGCTTGAAGTCCTTCTCGAGGCCATAGTGCCTGAGGAACCCTATGGCTGTCTCCGCGTCGTAATCATATTGGTGTTTGGTCGGTTCCATCGGCTTGGGCTCGATGAGAAATGTGCCGCGGAAACCGTGCTGCCGTCCGTAGTCGCGAGCCATGGAGAGGAAGCGGGCCATGTGATCCTTCTCTCGCTTCATGTCGGTGTTCAAGAGGGTCATATACCCCTCCCGGCCACCCCAGAAGACATAGTTCTCCCCCCCGAGGGCAATCGTGATGTCAAGAGCGCGTTTCACCTGCGCGCCTGCGTGCGTGAGCACACGGAAGTCCGGATTTGTCGCGGCGCCATTCATGTAGCGCTTGTGAGAAAAAAGATTGGAAGTGCCCCAAAGCAAACGCACACCGGTCGACTCCTGGTATTCCCTGGCGTACTCCACCATGGTCTGCAATCGTTTGTCAGAGTCGGCTATGCTGGAGCCTTCATCCACGAGATCAAAATCATGGAAGCAGTAGTAAGGCACTCCCAGTTTTGTGATGACCTCGAACGCAGCATCCATCTTTGTCTTACCACGCGAAACGGGATCGCCTTCTACGCTCCAGGGCAAGTCTCGTGTCTCCGATCCAAAGGGATCCCTGCCCGTGGCACAGAAGCTGTGCCAGTACGCAATGGAAAAACGAAGGTACTCCTTCATCGTCCTTCCGGCAACGGTGAGGTTCTCGTCGTACCAGCGGTAGGCGAGCGGGTTCTTTGAGTCTCTCCCCTCGAAGCAGACCTTTTCGATGCCTGGGAAGAACTCCTTTGTTCGTGCTGCGCTCTTGTGCAAGATTCTCTCCTTCCTTCCTCATCGAGGAAAACAGTATCGGTTCACCCTGTGTCATCGCCAGCGCCAGCCGCCGGCAAGGCGGCCATTCTTCTCAACAAAGGGTTCGACCTTTAGGCAGAACGGCATATCTCATTTGAATCGGTTCAATAATACATCAATTTCTTCAAAAAGTCAAGCTCTCCCCACCCACCTGACAAACAAAATCGAGTGGCTTGGCATCTTCGCGAAAGACATCAAAGGGCGCCTTCCCCGGGCTTTCCCACCCGCATGCTCTTTGCAACCCCCTGGATCCGCCCACGAATCAATGTTGAAAGTTGATATAATGCGCAGCTTAGCCTATCTTTTCGCAACGTCAGGAGCGACGACGCTGCTCACGTTCGTTGCTCATCTTCCGAACGACTATCAAGGCGTTTCCATGAAATCGACTTCTTCTTCCCGACACGCGTGCTTTGCCCTTGTTGCTCTTTTCGCAATCGCCACAACAAGCTGGTCACAAATCCGGGTCGTCCTTCACACCGACCAGGGGAAGGATACCGTCAGTCGTTACATCTATGGGAGTTTTTCGGAACATCTCGGTCATTGTATTTACGGAGGGTACTACGTGGGGGAGGGGAACAAGGCCATACCGAACACGCGGGGAATCCGCAAGGACGTCGTCGAAGCCCTGAAGAAAATGAGGATCCCAGTTCTTCGCTGGCCAGGCGGGTGTTTTGCGGACACGTATCATTGGAAAGACGGCGTCGGACCCAAGAACGAGCGGCCGACGATGGTGAATCAGTGGTGGGGAGGAGTGACCGAAGACAATAGTTTCGGAACACATGAATTCATGGATTTGTGCGAGCAGCTCGGGACGGAGCCGTATATTTCCGGCAACGTAGGAAGCGGCACGGTGCAGGAGCTTGCCCAGTGGGTGCAGTACGTCAATTTCGCCGGCACGAGTCCGATGTCCCAGCTCCGGGCCCGGAATGGTCATGAGAAACCCTGGCATGTTCAATTCTGGGGTCTTGGCAACGAGGCGTGGGGGTGCGGAGGAAACATGAAGGCAGAGTACTATGCAAACATCTACCGTACCTATGCAACATTCATGCCGGGGGGCGGCGGGAACGGCAAACTCTTCCGGATTGCCAGCGGCGCAAACTCGGATGATTTCCACTGGACGGAGGTGTTAATGCACGAGCTTGGAGACATGGTGGAGGGCCTCGGTCTTCATTTTTACTCGGTGATCGATTGGAATAACAAAGGCTCCGCGACGGAGTTTACCGAGCAACAATACTTCGCCACCCTTCAGCAAGCGCTCAGGATGGAAATCCTTGTGCAGAAGCATTCCGCCATCATGGACAAATATGATCCCCTGAAACACGTCGCCCTCTGTGTTGACGAATGGGGGGGATGGTACGATGTGGAGCCGGGCACGAACGGGGCGTTTCTGTTTCAGCAGAACACCATGCGCGACGCGATGATTGCCGGGGTGACGCTCAATATCTTCAATAACCATTGCGACCGCGTTCGCATGGCCAACCTCGCGCAAACCGTGAACGTTCTGCAGGCGGTGGTCCTGACGGACGGGGAGAAGATGATCGTCACTCCCACGTACCACGTTATGGAAATGTACGCGGTGCATCATGATGCCGTGATGCTTCCGGTGGAAGTTCCGTTGAGCCCGTACATGTTCGGAAAGGACACCCTGAGCGCAATCAGTGTCTCCGCCTCCCGAGACCGCGAAGGGGTGACCCATGTGTCACTGGTCAATATTGATCACCGCCAATCACGGGACGTGCTGCTGGATGCCAAGGGGATGTCATGGAAGAGCGTCTCGGGAAGAATCCTCGCGTCGAAAGCAGTTCAGGATCACAATACGTTTGCGGAACCTGAGAGAGTGCACCCGGTGGTATTCAAAGAGTTCTCTCGCGAGGGCGATCTCCTGCGGGTCTCGTTGCCTCCCTGTGCCGTTGTGGTTCTTGCCCTCCAATAAGCACGCCCCCGCGGGGGAGACGAACGCCGTGTCGACGGGATCCTGACGTCACATTCGTGCACCAATCCTGCGCGCATACCGAAGGCGGCACGATTCCACCCAGGAGGGAGGATGGTGTGCGGCGCGTCGAAGGTGCTATCCCGCTGTCGATCGAAATTCAAAACAAAGCCCATCCAGGGATCTGAACGGGCTTTTGTCGCTTGTCCTTCCCCGCAATCGTCGACCGACTCTCACCACCCATCGACTGGGTCGCCGCCGGTCTTCAGTGCGCCTTCTCCGCGAGATCACTCCCTCGTTTCTATCCTTGATTCACCGCTCGTGCAATGTTGTGATTCCGCGGTCAACCGGAGCGAGCCGGGGTTTCCCCTCGCTGAGCGGAGAACAACAAGGCAGAGCCCATGAAAAGCTCTTATCCGATCCCCCTGAAATGACGAATGATCGGTGGGATCTCCGTTCCCGACAGCAGCGATCGTGCCGGGTCCAGACAGCCCGAATTGGACCCAGTCGGAGGCATCCGGCACCAGCAGTCCGTTCTTATCGAGGATCTTCACCGTGATAAACGACAGATCGCGACCATCCGCATTGATCACCGTTCGGTCAGCCGAAAGCTCGAGTTTCGCGGCAAGACCCGTGGTTGTGACGCCGTCTTCCGCCCATTGTCGACCGTCTTTGTATGCAATAACTTTCAATTCTCCGGGTTGGTACGTCACATCATCCCAACGCAACCTGTACTGGAAGGCTCCCTTTTTCTTCCGGCCGAGAGAGTGGCCATTAAGGAACAGTTCGGCTTCATCGCCCGAGGTGTACACGTGGACGGGAGTGATTTTGCCGACGCGATCCGGCCAGTTCCAATGGGGAAGGACGTGCACCATAGGCACATCGGGACGCCATCGGGCCTGATAGAGATAGAAGCGATCTTTCCTGAACCCGCAGAGGTCGACGATGCCGAAGTACGAGCTGCGAGAAGACGATGTGTCGTTATAATACGGCGTGGGTTCGCCAAGGTAGTCGAAGCCAGTCCAAACGAATTCACCCGCCACAAATGGATTCTTGTCCTGTCCTGCGAACTCGACATCTGGGATGGTCGCCCAGGGCGGCGCGGAGAGATCATAGGAACTCACCTGGGAATCAACGGCTCCCTTGGCCTGATCGTCGCTTACCGGGAAGAAGTATTCGCTGTGACTGCTGATGCACGATGCGGTCTCACTTCCAAACAGAGGTTTTGACGGGTTGGCGTCATGGAATTTTCCGTACAAGGAGGGCTTGTAGTTGTAGCCAAAAATGTCCACCGCATCCTGAAAGCCATCGAAGCCCGCTCGCTGGTTGTCGCACGCTGCAGTTACCGGGCGGGTGGGGTCCTCCGAATGGAAAATCTCCACCAATTCCCGGGCAAGAGTGCCGTCGCCTTGTTCGCGGATCTCGTTCCCGGCGCTCCAGGCAACCACGCACGGATGGTTGCGATCGCGGCGGACGAGAGCACGGATGTCTTTTTCGTGCCACTCCTTGAAGAGGGTACTGTAATCGTTCGGCGTCTTCCCTTCCTTCCAACAGTCGAACGCTTCGTCCAGCACCAGCATTCCCATCCGGTCGCACAGATCGAGCAGCTCCGGGGCGGGCGGATTGTGGCTGGTGCGGATGGCATTGCATCCCATCTCCTGGAGGATACGAATCTGTCTCGCGAGAGCACTCACGTTTATTGCCGTCCCAAGGACGCCCAGGTCATGGTGGTTGCACACGCCGTTGATTCGAACCCTCATTCCGTTCAGCATAAATCCCTGCTCGGATGCAAATTCCGCTTTCCGGATCCCGATGATGGTGCTGGCGGTGTCGACCACCACCCCGCCGCGCCTGATGCTCGTCTTCACGGAGTAGAGATTCGGAGACCGGAGGGCCCAAAGCTTCGGTGCATGAAGCCCGGCCTCGGTCTCGCATTCCCCCGTGCCCCGGGCCGCGATGTTGATCTCTCTCTCGGGTGCTTCGCCTCTTGCGATCCCCGTGCCGGCTTCGGCAATGCTCACCGCGACGGTGACCTTTACCGGCTCGTCCGATTGGTTGTCGATCTTCGTCCTGACCCGGATGGCTGCGCTATCAGTGGCAACGTACGGGGTCGAGACGTAGCTCCCCCAATGGGCCACATGCACCGGAGAACTCCTCACAAGCCAGACGTTTCTGTAAATTCCGCCGCCGGGATACCAACGGGAAGAGTTGGGAGGATTCTCCAATCGAACGGCGAGAACGTTCTCCCCGTCGAAACGGATGAACGGCGTCATCTCCAGCCGGAAGGAAGCATACCCGTAGGGCCATTCGCCAAGAAACCGGCCATTGAGCCAGACCTTGGCATGCGACATGGCACCGTCGAAATCGATGAACAGGCGGTTGTTTCTATCGGAAGGGGAAATCGTAAAGTGTTTCCGGTACCAGCCGATTCCGGCCCACGGGAGTTTGCCGGTAGTACCTGGGAGATCGGTGCGGAAGGGGCCCTCAATGCCCCAGTCATGAGGAAGGTCAAGCCGGCGCCATGAGCTGTCGTTGATTTCCGGCCGTTCAACTGCTTCGGGCTCTTCCCTTGTTGATCCATCCGGCATGCTGCCAAATCGTGCGAACAGCCAATCAGAGGTGAAAAGAATACGGGAGCCCGGTTGGTCTGCCCCAAGGGCCAGAGTCGTGGAGCCGATGATTACCAATGAGGCCGCGACGCATATAGTCGTACATACGGCAATGCGGTTCATCTGATTCCTCCTGGAGGGTTCGTGTAAGCGATTATAAACGATCGACCGAATTCCGACGTTTCTTTGCAATGCCAGGAAGCGTGTTCTACGAGTGCAACCGTTCCCGCAAACGTTTGAATGGTAAGATGTCTAAGGTTCTCTTTCAAGCGATATTCTTCCGCTCCTCCCAATTCATACGGGCAGAATCCCTCCCGGCATGGTATGAGCTGCTCCGCAGTCATTCTTTTCTCAAATCAAGGCGGGACCCGGACCTTCGCCGGAGGGGAAATGAAATTGATTCAGACATTTACAGCTCCTTGCCGGGAACTTCCGGACAATGGGGATGTTATAAGCCTATAGGGCAAGTGCCGCTCACTGGCCTCCCATTTGGCCTCAGATTTGACGGTTCTATGCAGTTCGAAGTTCGCACGACCCACTTACCATCATTCCCAAACCATTCGAAGGAGGAACAATGGCGAAAACCGCTATCGGCGTGATCATGGTGGTTCTTCTGCTGGCTGGATGTGGAGGACAGAATCACGACCTGCTGCCAATAGGAAAGCAGTTGGATGCACTGGCAAACGCCCATGACATGGATGGATTTGCCAGATATCTTGCCGACGATGCAGTTGCCAAGGCACCCGACGGATCGATGCACAACGGAAAGGACTCCGCACGTGCCTGGTTTGCAGGGCTCATGCCCGGCTTCCACGTCCAGTCCTGGGGTTATCAGCAATCGGGCGACACGTTGGCATGGATGTCCGCCGTGCAGTCCGACGTGTTTGCATCAATGGGCGTCAACCCCGTGAAGGTGAACACGATGGCTGTCTTCTCAGGGGACAAGGTTCGTTACTTCCAGGCCGTCCTCAGCCAGGAGACACAGGAGAAGTTGCTCTTCCTGCAGTTTTATGCGGAAGTGGTGAACGGTGGGAATGTGGACGCCATAGACAAATTTGTGACTGAGGACATGATCGAGCACCAGGTGGTTCCGCCAGGGTCACCCAAAGGGCGCGAGGGCGTGAAGGCGTACTTCAGGATGGTTCGCGAGGCGTATCCCGATGTGCATGCGACCCCGACGTTGCTCCTCGCGGAGGGGAACCTGGTTTTCGTCGCCGCCACATGGGAAGGGACGAACAAGGGGAGGTTCATGGGAAAACCGGCGACGAACAAGAAAACCTCGTGGCCAGTTGCCGACGTTATCCGCATTGTCGATGGGAAAGCAACGGAACACTGGGGATGGTAGGAGAGGAATGAGGCATTGGGAAGACCCCGCTGAAATCTCAACACAAAGCCCAGATTGGTTGTCTGGGCTTTGTTGTTCACAGGAAATCCGTTTCAGAGACTATCGTCTCGCCTGAGACTACCTGACCAACAGGAGTTTCTTCGTCTGCACAAAGTTCCCCGCCTGGAGCCGATAGAAATACACCCCGCTTGCAAGATTCGAACCGTTGAATTGCACGGTGTATGCTCCGGGTTCCTTCACTTCGTTCACCAGCGTTGCCACTTCCCGGCCCAGCACATCGAACACTTTGACAATAGTCAATTGACGATTGACTATTGAGAATTGAATATTCGTGACAGGGTTGAACGGGTTGGGNNAGGTTCACTGTGTCCGAACGAGAGACAAATATCTGGAGATCCTTTGTGCGTGCCGCAACCATAAGTATATTTGGCGAGCCCGTGACCGTGTAGTCGACCAAGCCCGGGACGAGGCAACTGTATTCCTCGAATTGCATTGCGGGGACAGTCGTGATGAATTCCCAGGGTGCGTCGGTGACCCCCAACCCAGAAAGAGTATAAGGGGCCGAGCGGTTCTTGGAGGCCGATGGTGCCACTCCCTGAACGGACCGCCAGATGCTGTACTCTGTGACCGGGTCAACCGCCGCCGATGAGTCGTAGACACTCCTGAACCACTGAACACGGAGCTGGTAATACGTGTTCGGTACCACGGAAACATTGTCGATGACCGGCTCTTTCTTCAGTGTATAACCCTTTCCCAAAACCTGGATATTGAAAAGAGGAACAAGGGAATCGTTGCTTGCGATGCTGATCAGACCAGTGTCTTTCTCCGTGGAGTCCGGGGTGAAACAGACAGGAAGGGTGATACTGCTCCCCACCGCGATCGCCATGGGATTGCCTGGCACGCTGAACCGCGGGTTGCTGGATGTCACAGAGGATACGCGAAGTGAATCCCAGGCACCGGTGTTTGAGATGTGCAGCAGGAGTGTGTCCGTGGATCCGGTCCTCACAATCCCAAAATTGAGCAGTTCGGGTTGGACACGTATGACCACGGCTGGCAAGCCAAATTTCGGGGTCGAAAGCCTGACTTCGTCCACAACTCCATTAAAGAATTGCGGGAGGTTGTCGTTCTCCCACCGCCCGATGGTCAAAGGACGGTCGCTAGTGAGGGAGAGGGTGAACGGATCGTCCGACGGCTTCGTCGCAAGTTTGCCGTCGACGTACAAAAAGAGCTTACGCACAGCTCGGTTACGCACCATCGTCACTTGATGCCACTGGTTGTCGCCAAAACTGCTGTCGCTTCTGACTGTGATGATCGTGTCGGGCCAGTGGCTGTCCCCCCGATTGCCAATCTGCCCCACGATCTGACCGCCGCTCATGGCTAGCCAGTATCCCGGCTCGGGAGCGAGGCCCCTTCGAATCAGCGCCCCATTGCCGGGTAGTTGGTTTGGCGCCATGAACCAGAGGTCTATCTGGAAACTCGATGTGTCNNCCTGTCACGATCGTCGTCCCCGACGCGATCCCGTTATTCCCTGCCTCTGACGCGTCAAGAACAGTGCTGCCCGAGGTCTCATCGAAATGCCACAGACCCCGTGTCAGCGAATCGGGGGCGAAGGGATCGGTTTGTTGGGCAAAACACAACACCGGAGTAATCAGGACCAATGAAGCGATCAACTGGAATGTACTCATGGTGTGAGTCCTTTCTCGTAGCAGAATGTGTCTCTCTATCCCTCCACATTTTTGCCGTCGTCGTCAAGCAAATCGTCGCTCAGGTTTCGGGAGCCCGAGGATGAGGATTGTCAAAATGAATACGTGCCGATACATTGGAACTCTCGTTACACACGTCAGCACTTTGTCAAAAAGGGGAGCAGAAGAACCAAGCAGCACAAGGATCGAGAGAGGATCTCTTGGGGATGAGCAGGTCTCGTCGGTCTCAGCGATCCACTGGCAGCCGCTCTTCTCAATGCGTGAGGGAGGGGTTGCCACTTTCACAGG
>PMNE01000031.1:0-20418 GCA_003162635.1 Ignavibacteriota bacterium | reverse complement strand
AGGCCCGGCCACAGAGCGCATACGCCAGATTCGTGGCCCCTGGCTGAACTGATGCCGCACGACTCTCAGCGACTCTTTGGGACTCCGCACTAGAAATACTGCTCAAAGACGCGCCGGAAATGAAATCCATAGATGGCGAGCGTGATCGCCGTCGAAAAATGACGCGGCCGGCGAAACAGCGACCAGAAGAAGAGCTTCCAGTAGTACCACCGCTCCTTTCCGACGACGCCAAGAAGGACCATGGATTGTAGAAGTGCGCTCACGTGCTCCACCCGAAGAGGTGCAACATGGTGCCGGAACGGTTCGTGGGTCCGGAGAAAGTCGAAGACCCGCTGGTAGTATTCTCTCGGGGAATAGATCGTCGCCAGGATCTTCCTGTACCCATTCAGGAGCGCCTGGTATTCCATCTTCGGGACGAAATTCATGGAGAAGTCCGTATTGTTCCCCGAGAACGCTTTCAGCAGCCGCTCCTCCTTTCTCAGTCGATCGTACAACCGCGAGTTGATCGGGGCGTTGAGAAGTCCCACCATCGCCACCACAATACCGCTCTCCCTGATGAACTGGATCAGAGAATCAAAGATGGAAGGCGGATCGTGGTCGAATCCTACGATGAAACCACCCTGGACCTGCAGGCCGGCTCTCTGGAGTGTCTTGACGCTCGCGATCAGATCGCGGTTTTTGTTCGGGGTCTTTCTGCATTCCTCCAGACTCTCGACGTTCGGGCTCTCGATCCCGACGAACACTTCTTCGAAACCCGCCCGGGCCATCAGGTCCAGCAGTTCAGGGTCATCGGAGAGGTTCAGGGATGCCTCGGTCCCCAGAGAGAACGGATGCCGCTTTTCCTCCATCCACCGGATGATCAGCGGGAGGACTTCCTTTTTCAACTTCACCCTGTTTCCGATGAAGTTGTCATCGACAAAGAACACGTGGTCACGCCATCCGGACCGGTAGAGGGCATCCAGCTCAGCGACGATCTGCGAACCGGATTTCGTGCGCGGCGTACGTCCGTAAAGAACTGTAATGTCGCAGAACTCGCAGTCGTAGGGGCAGCCGCGCGAGTACTGGACATTCATGGTGGCATAGTGGCGGCGGTCGATCAGTTCCCACATGGGCAACGGGGTTGTCGTCAGATCCGCCCACTCATCGGTCGCGTAGATGCTCTGCGGATGCCCCCACCGAAGGTCGTCGAGAAAAGGCGGGAGGGTGATCTCCGCTTCATTCAGGACAAAATGGTCCACGCCGCGAAATTCCCTGTGCCGGGCGGTAAACATCGGACCGCCGGCAACGACTTTGGTCCCCACTTCATTACATCGTGCAATGACCTCCCGCGCGGATTGCGCCTGAACGGACATCCCGCCGAGGAAGACATAGTCGGCCCACCGCAGATCCTCCGTCGCAAGTCTGGTCAGATTGAGGTCGGCCAGTCTCTTTTCCCATTCGGGAGGCAGGAGAGAGGCAACGGTCAACAATCCCAGTGGAGGTTGGCCGGCTCTCTTCGAGACGAACCGCAGGGCATGCTTGAACGACCAGAATGTATCAGGGTATTCGGGGGAGACAAGAAGGATATTCATAATGTGCATTTCTCCCGGACAGGGGTGTGATGCGGAGTGGGATGGCTACAGGAGGTCCAGAAGCGTTCTTTCGCAAATTACGCAGCAGCAAGCAACGCCACAATCAGCCAAAAGGTTGAAAAAGGGATTAATCTCCCCCCGGCATTGGGTCAGAAACGGCCTCAGAGGGTCATGGGAAAGAGCAATCGGCATTGCTGCAGGTCGTACCAGGATCATTGCGGAACTCCAAGAACGACATGCACGCGATGAGTGGCGCCGTCATCTGCCAGGTTCAAACGCGCCGGAGTTCCCGGCAGAGGCGTTGGTTGTGTCACGCCATCGAGTGTCCAACTGGCGACTCCCCGGCAGACTCCATTCGGATTCTCGACTGCGATTTCGTAACGCGCAGAACGGTGGCGATACTCAATTTCAAAGCCCGGCCATGCCTTCGGCACACAGGGATCGAGGAGAACCATCGTGCCTTGAACGCGAAATCCAAGAATCCACTCAAGACCGGCACGGTACATCCATCCGGCAGAACCCGTGTACCATGTCCATCCGCCGCGTCCCACGTGCGGAGGTTGGGAGTACACGTCTCCGGAGACGACATACGGTTCCACCTTATAGCGGTCAGTTGCAGCGCGCGTGCTTGAGCGACTGATAGGGTTGAGAATCGAGAATACTTCGGCAGCCTTGTCACCGTCGCCGAGCATCGCGAATGCAATTGCCGACCAGACGGCGCCATGGGTATATTGGCCGCCGTTCTCACGGATTCCGGGCGGATACCCTTTGATATAGCCGGGGTCGCGCGGAGTGCGCTCAAATGGCGGGGTGAAAAGCAGCACCAGCCCGTCGCCGCGCCGAACGAGATATTCATTCACCGCCGCCATCGCCCTGGCGGCACGCGTCGGATCGGCAGCCCCCGAGATCACTCCCCACGACTGCGCGATGGAATCAATCCGGCATTCCTCACTTGAAGCTGAGCCGAGCGGCGTGCCGTCGTCGTAAAATCCCCTGAGGTACCAGTTACCATCCCACGCAACTCGTTCAAGAGAATCTCGCAGCGCCGCTGCATGCTGTGACCATTCGGCGGCTCGCACGCTCTCCCCGCGGGCCTTCGCCAATGGAGCAAACTTCGATAGTGTCGCATGAAGAAACCAACCGAGCCACACGCTCTCCCCTTTTCCCTCTTCGCCAACCCTGTTCAGACCGTCGTTCCAGTCCCCCGTTCCGATCAACGGCAGTCCGTGGATTCCGCGCGAGAGGCTTCGGTCGAGGCCGCGAGCGCAGTGCTCGAACAACGAGGCTTCTTCTCCCGAAACCATGGGCTGGAAGAATGAATCGCGTTCGCCGATGCGGAGGACAGGTCCTTCGAGATACGGAATCGTTTCGTTCAGAACCCCTGGATCGTTCGTCACTTCGATGTATTGCGCCACGGCGTAGGGCAGCCAGACTGGATCATCGGAAATCCGGGTACGCACCCCCCGGCCCGACGAAGGCAGCCACCAATGCTGAAAATCCCCTTCGACAAACTGGCGGCCCGCGGCACGGAGGAGATGTTCCCGCGTGAGCTCCGGCTTTGACACCGCAAGAGCCATCCCGTCCTGGAGTTGATCGCGGAATCCATACGCACCACTGACCTGGTAGAACGCCGAGCGCGCCCACATCCGGCAGGACAATGTCTGGTAGAGAAGCCAGCGATTGAGGAGAAAGTCGATCGAACGATCGGGTGTCTTTACCTGCACTGCCCCGAGGGCGTCGCTCCAGAATGTTCTGACAGAAAGGAAGACCGCGTCGAGGTCGATGGTGCGGAAGCGAGAGATCAGCGATTGCGCTTCCTCTTTCGTTGCTGCGTCGCCGCAGAAGACGATGATCTCTGTCTCCTCGTCCGGCCTGAGGTCAATCCGAGTTTGCATGGCACAACATGGATCAAGGCCGGCACCGACCCGATTCGACAGTGGCGCATCACCGGCGAGGGCAGCAGGACGATTGAGTGTGCCATTGCGGCCCACAAATTCCTTCCGGTCTCCGGTCCAGCTCATTTGGCGCCCGGCAAGATCAGCGAACGCGACACGATGAGGGAATTCCGTTCTCCATGGATTCCGTGCGAACATCGCTCCCGTCGTCGGATCGATCTCTGTCGAGACGAACGGAATGGAGACGTCACGAAAAGCGGCGAGCACCCATTCCATGTAGGCGGTGACCGAAAGCCGCCGGCGTCGGCGAGATTTGTTTGTGATCTTCAGTTGTGAAATTTTGATGGAATCGCTGGGGGGCACATACTCGAGCAGTTCGAGTGAAATTCCATGCGACGAATGTTCAAAGCGGCTGTACCCCTGGCCATGGCGGGCAACGTACTCCCCGTCTTCTTCCCTGATGGGAAGAGCAGTCGGGGACCACAGCATTCCATTTTGCTCGTCCCGAATGTAGAGAACCTCACCCGGCCTGTCGCCAACGAGGTCATCCGACCTTGGCGTGAGCTGGTTCTCCCGGCTGTTCATGGACCACGTGGAGCCTGCACCCTCGACCGACACCTGGAAACCAAATGACGGGTTGGCAATGACATTGATCCATGGCGCCGGTGTCATGAGATCGTTTCCCAAGGTCGTAACGTATTCGCTTCCGTCAGCAGTGAATCCGCCAATGCCATTGGCAAACTCTGTCGCCGGACGCGATGGAACCACCTCCCTGAGAGTGTCTTCTGTCCGCGCGGTAGCCAACTTGTCTCTCACCCAGACTTTGGCATTGAGCGGAAACGGGATACGCCGCTGGGGTGGAGCAACATCGTTTCCCTCAAGGGGATTGAGTTGCTCGGAGAGACTACCGCGGCGACTAAGAAGTACGGCCCGCGCGGCGCTCTGGAGCAGTATGCGCACTTCAAGCGAAACCAAATCTGCACGCACCAGGAAAATGTTTCCCTGTGCGGCCTTCCCCGCGAGCTGCGGACGCAACTGTGATTCGTTCGTTCGGAGGACTGTTTCAAGGGCACCCTGGAGATCCATGTCATAGGATTGCACTTGTTCGTTCAGAATCACCAGATCGACGGCAAGTAACTTCATCCGCCAATATTCGTGTGCGCGGAGCAGTTGCCTTACCAGCACCAGACCCTCAGGTCCATCGATTCGCACAAGAACGATCGGCAGATCACCGGAAATACGTTGCGCCCACAGCGTTGGCTGTCCCGCCTCGTTTCGCTTGAGGAGTTCCGACGGAGGCCGAAGCACCGGGTTCGAATACAGTACATGGCTGGCAAGATGCTGGAAGAGATGCGCTTCCTCCGGGCCGACACCAAGATGATGAAGCTGGACCTGTGCCTGAGTCCACGCAAGAGTGACAGCACGCTCAAATGCCGTGGAGTCGCGGTGTTTATCCGCCAAATCGAGAACTTCTTTGCGCGATGGTGCAACCATCGTCCAGAATGCAACGCGCACGGTGGTCCCAGGAAGAATCCGCACCTGGCACCGAAGGCTGAAGATCGGATCGAGCACGGTCCCAACCGTACGGGAGAGCGGTTTGCCGTTCATCACGGAGAGAGGAGAACGAACCTGCCGACCCCGGCCGAGAAAACGAGCCCGGTCAGTTTCATATTGGACATCGCCGACGCTTCCGCCCTCGACGACAGCAAGGTGAGCGGCCCATATTTCAGGTTCGCCGGGTGACCGGCGGCGGCGTGTTGCAAGAAGAGCCCCGGCCTCACCGACGAACTCTGTGTGGACAAAGAGATTCGAGAATGCCTGCTGTGACATATCGGACGTCGGCTGCGTCAACACCACTTCTGCGTACGAGGTCAACTCGATTTCCCGAACCCGATTCCCGAGGTTCGAGAGCGAGACACGCCGCACCTCGACATCACTTTCGGGAGAGACGGCAACCTCAAGCGCCGTTGCAATAGTCCCGTCGCGACGTGTGATTTCGACTCGATCCTCGGCGAACTCCACCCCGTAACTGTCAGGTTCGACACAGGTCGGCTGGAACCCCGCAGACCACACAACACCGTTGTGCGTATCGCGCAAGAAGACGTATGAACCCCACGAATCACAGGTGACATCCTCCCGCCAACGCGTGACCGCAAGGTCCCGCCAGCGGCTGTATCCGGACCCCGCGGCCGTGATCATGACCGCATAGTTGCCGTTGGAGAGGATTTGCGTACGCGGAACGAAACCGTGTGGCGAATGGAACCTGCGGTACATCGGCGGTATCAGATCGCGAACGTTGGCGGCCACGTTCACTTCCTCGGCTCGCGGGCGGGCGACAGCGACATCGCGCGGAGCTCGTTCCTGCAAAAGGAGCTCGGTTGCCTGGATGATCGGCTCGGCATGGAAGCGGGTGCGCATTGCGCCGCCATGGAGAGCATTATCGATCGCAACCAGCGTCATCCCCTGGTGGTGAGCCATGTAGGTCCGGACGACCGCAACCGTCTCGCCCTCCGGAAGGCGTGTCGGCGTGTAATCCAATGCCTCATAGAATCCAAATGTGCCGCACCCTCCCGCCTCGGCAAGACGTTCATAGTTTTCTGCGGCCGCCTTGGGATCGAGCATCGCAGCCAGCGCGGTTGCGTATGGTGCAATAACAGCATCTTCGCTGAGACCGCGTTTGAGTCCCAGTCCGGGAACTCCAAAGTTCGAGTACTGATAGGTGAACTCAAGATCGCGGACATTGTATGCGGATTCTGAGACGCCCCAGGGCACGCCGAGCTCCCTGCCATACTCTATTTGCCGGCGAACGACGAAACGATTTGTCAGTCCAAGCAGGCTTTCCGCCGGTGCACGCATTACCAGCGAAGGCATTAAATATTCAAACATGGAGCCCGACCATGAAATCAATGCAGAACCGCGGTCGACCGGAGTGAGCGATCGCCCAAGATGAAACCAGTTGCGGACGGGCACATCTCCCTTTGCTATTGCGACGAAGCTTGCCAGTCGCGCCTCCGAGGCGAGGAGGTCGTAACAATCCGGATCGAGGCTGTTGTCGGCAACCCGGTACCCGATCGAGAGAAGTTGCCGCGTTGCATCGAAAAGAAAAACGAAATCCATCGCCGAAAACATCTTTACCGACCCGTTCTTCAGTGACGAGAGGCGACGAGTGAGAGATCGGCCCACATTGGCGGAACGATCAAAAGCGTCTATCAGAGTATCCGCCAGCGCCGAAGCGCTGCCTGCTTTGTTGGCGCCCGACAACAAATTCGTCCGATACAATGCCAGGTGGGCGATGATTTCTTCACATCGGTTTGGGAATTCGGCAAGTGTCGGGATCGAGTCCACCGGGCTCGCAAGAGGGGAGGAAGGAGCAATTGCCGGATCAGATTCCGCCGCAGACGCAAGACGTACCCAGGGCTTCAACAACTCAACATCGCGTTCGTGACTCTTGATCGATGTTCGGAATGCCTCCGTCCAGAGCAGCACCTCCGTGCCCCATTCTGCACTCAGGCCGTCGCCATCCTGTTCAAGCAGCGTTCGCACACTTCCGGCGAGGGTGTCGGCATGGTTTGCGAGTTCTTCCAGCTTCCTCACGACGCCGGCCGGAGTCATGGGAACGTCACGGAGCGCGGCGAACAACGTTTCGAGTTCCTCGTCCAGCCGTTTGCGACTCGCCGTCTGAGTCCGTCGCTCGCCCGTGAGTGCGCGCAGGGAATCGCGCGTGAGCAACAGCGCATCCGCCATTCCACTCGTCCATTGCGAATCCACCAGGGGATGTGTGATCATTTCGCTGCAAGCATTGCCAACGGCGATCAGGTGTCCTGCGAGGTTTCCGCTATCAACGGAGGAGATGTACTTCGGGTCCAGCGGTCGAAGGTCGTGCGTATCGTACCAGTTGTAGAAGTGGCCGCGGAAGCGCTCGAGACCGTCCATTGCCGTGAAAGTCGCCTCCAATCGTTCCACCGTTTCAAGCGTACCCAGCCAGCCGAAATCATTTGCCGCGACCGTGGACAACAGGTATAATCCAAGATTCGTGGGAGAAGTCCGATGGGCTACCGTTGGTTTCGGTTCTTCTTGAAAGTTGTCGGGAGGCAACGCGTGTTCTTTTGCGGTGACAAACGTCTCAAAAAATCGCCAGGTGCGGCGCGCGATCAAACGCAGAACCTGCGCATCAGCGCTGGAGGCCGGTTCCGGGGCATCATACGCTTGCGGACGGCTCGCCCGCTGCGCCACAAACGGCGACAACATCCACAGAACGACGAAGGGAGCCGCAGTGAGCCAGGACTCATGCGGCCCGCAAGCAACGAGTATTCCCGCAACACAGGAAAGCGCGACACCTCCTGCCATCCGCTGGTAGAACCCACGGATGGTGAGGGGGAGGCTGAACTTCGCCTGCGCCGCGGTGACCCACTCCAGCATGTGCCGATGGCTGAGGAAGAGGCGGAAGAGTGTTCGCACGATGGCATCCGTCATGAGCCACGCCTCGTTCGCGAGGAGCGCGATGTGGAAGCCGATTTGTGAAAGGGCGAGGGACAAATCCTTACCGACCGCGCGGATGTGACTTCGTTTCGCGATCCGCCGCCGTCGCGGCAGAATACCCGCGAAGAACGGGAGGAGCGGAGGCAGGGCTATTGTCACAAGAACAAACACGCTCCACACTGCCGCAGAAGCAAAAGGAAGCGTCCACCCTCCCAGCAATGCAAGGAGTGCGGCGGGCGCCGACAGTGATCGACGAAGATTGTCCATCATCTTCCAGCGGCCGGTCAAAGGGATCTTCCGCCTCCCCTTCTGTCCGCTTGAGTCCCGCCCATGCCCGAAAATCCACGGAAGCAATTGCCAGTCACCGCGCGCCCATCGATGCTGCCGGGCCGCAGCAACATCATAACGCGATGGAAACTCCTCCACGACTTCGATATCAGAGACCAGTCCGGATCCGGCAAAAATTCCTTCAAGGAGATCGTGGCTCAGGACCGTGTTCTCGGGGACACGCCCCTGGAGAGCGGCTTCGAACACGTCCACATCGTAGATTCCTTTTCCGCTGTAGGAGCCTTCCCCGAAGAGATCCTGGTACACGTCGGAGACGACGAACGCGTACGCGTCCATGCCGCCTGGTCCGGAGAATATGCGCTGAAAGAACGATCCCGCGCGACCCGTCGGCAATGCCGGGGTTACGCGCGGCTGAAGGAGGGCGTATCCTTCGACGACACGGCCGGTTCGCACATCAGTCTTTGGCCGGTTGAGAGGATGAGCGATCTTTCCCACCAGTCGCCGGACAGCTCTACGAGGAAGGCGTGTATCGGCATCGAGAGTGACCACGTAACGAACGCCGGATGGCACACAAGCGGAGACGAGAGTGGGAGGGACGTCGGAGGTCATGAAACTCGTGTCGTTCGCCCCTCGCAGCAATCGATTCAACTCGTGCAGTTTGCCGCGTTTCCGTTCCCATCCCATCCACTTTCTCTCCCCCTCGTTCCACAACCGCCGACGATGAAGAAGGAGGAATCGTTCGCCGTCGGCCGCCGGTTCATGACGTTGATTCAAACGCGCAATCCCTTCAGCCGCAGCGCCGAGAAGTTCAGCGTCTCCTTCCGCACTCTCTGTTGCGGAGTCCGTCCAATCCGAGAGAAGTGCAAAGCGAAGATCGCCGTCCTGATTGGCCAGATAATGAACTTCAAGCCGTTCGATCTGCTCTCCGATTTCCTCATGCGTCGTCAGGAGAGTGGGCACGACGACCATCGTACGGAGGCTCGATGGGACACCATGATGAAGCTCCAAACCGGGCAGCGCCTTCGGGCCGAACCGATTTGTAATCCAATGATTCACCAGGGCCACGGAGACATCTGAAAGCGGAATCAGGGCAAGAAGCGCAAGGAGGAAGAGCTCGTATTCCGTTGCCCCGGCTTTTGCGACGCCAAGCAACGGCAAAGCGAGAATAAACCCGCTGACAAGCGCGATCGTTATAAGATACCCTCGCATCCCTGTGCTTGCCGCTCCGCGATCCAACCACAATCGGAGAGGAACACGAAACGAGACCTCCTTCTCAAAGGCCAGACGTCCCTTCGACAGAAGATAATAGCCGGGATCTTGTTCGGGAGAGTTCTCCTTCCTGTCTCCGGCAGCTTGTGCGTTCTGCATTGCGCGTTGGGCGATGTCGATTTCCGTGAGCGCCGAACCCCTGGCAAGCTCTTCAATTGCGTGCCGGTACCTGTCCCGGGTCGTAAAATCCATCGCAGCAAAGTTGCTCTTCGCACGCAATGCCTCATCAACGAGACTTACGCTCTCGAAGAATTCCGGCCAATCAACGGAGGACATGAGGCGCATGCTCGTAATGACATTGCGGACCGTGACATTCATCGCGCCTTGAAATTGATACTCCTCGTTGACGATCTTCTCGGAGGTGGTTCCCTGCGCCGCCAGCCGTTCGTCCAGCCAGCGAAGGGCGGGTGTTACTGCCGGATCCTGATCTCGCAAGCGTCGGACGAGTTGCACCGCAAACGCCGCCGGCAGAGGCATTCCGTAGAACCCCCGGAGGGCGACTTCAGGCGGTTCGGCTTCATCGATGCCGATTCCCAGCAATCGGTCAGCCGCAACATCGGCCTCCTGGCGCTCTGCGCGGCTCGTCACAATGCGCTGGGCCGAGCGGCGCAAATTCTCGACGAGTACGATGCGCAGTGTGATGGCCACCGCCCAGAGTTCTCCGATGGTAAGCGGCTGGACGCGCTGGTACGCGCGTACAAACCGCCGTAACGTCTCCCCGTCGAACCGACTGTCCGTATGCGCGACGAATGCCCACGCAACCCCAAACACGCGTGGATAGCCCTTGAGCGGCCCTTCCGCAAGTTTAGGGAGCTGGCGATAATAGCCGCGGGGAAGATCGTCATGGATTTCGCGAATTTGTTCGTCCACGACATGGAAATTGTCGACCAACCACTCTGCCGCCGGCATGATGACCTGGTCATCGCTGATGGCTTTGGCAATGGCGCGGTAGACCATGAGCAGCACGCGACTATTGTCTGCGAGGCGCGCTCCCAATGGCCGGCCAGCTGAGAATTTTGCCGTCACCCGCTGAGCAGTTGCAAGGCTTACTGCATGCTGCTCGAGCCGTTCGATGCTAAAAAGCTCGCTCCGAATCGGCTCTTCAGTATCCCGAAGGAACACCCTCCGCGAACTCCCAAAGGCGCGACCGATAAGTTGCTTCACACGATTGTCTCTCATGTGCATGACAACCAGAGGTCACTTGCCAATGCGAATATCCGGAACGGAATTCAACACGCCAAAAACGGTCAAGAGCCACAAGACGAGCGCGATGACCACGACGGCGTTCAGGATTTTCTTCACCGTGGCCTGCATCGGTATGTAGGCATTCACCAGCCACAAGAGAACGCCGACCACGATGAGAATAAGCACGACGTGAAGTAAAGGCATTGTCTCCTCCATGTTTGTTTGTTGTGGTTTGTTTGTCCCCCGACGCCGTGCCGCGACGCTGGCTGCAACAGCGAAGCGTTCAGCGCCAGGAAGTGATGAGTGCCTTCCGCACGAGCGCGGCCCGCAGGTTGGAGCTGTGAACGAGAGAACTCACAGTGAGAAACCAACCTGTACGTTGATCAAGACACGCGCTCTCCTCCCGAGGGGAAAGAATGGAGTCACTTCCAGACCTGCATTAAATTTCTTGACAAAGCCGAGATCGTGAATCCTCGTCAACTCCACCACATCCAAGAGTGTTGAAAGCGCAAACCCACCTCTTCCGATACCCACATCGATTGGCGAGTTGACTCCAAATGTTCCTATTCCCAAGCTGACGGGGAATCGATTTCCTGATTCCGCGTCGACATAGTAGAAACGCACCATTGCACTGGTGTTGCCATAAATGATGGTATCCCTGGATTGCGTATCATATAACACTTTGGGGATGGCGAGCGAGAAGCCGATTTCTATCGTCGGTCCTCTCACACGGAAATAGCGCGTGACAGAGTTCGATCGATCGTACGCATCGATTCTGATTGTGTAATCCGGTTCGATGTTCACTCTCACGGACGCCCACGCAGGCAGGGAGTCCAACGGCAGGCGCACTTGTTCACATTCCTCCGTGCTGATTGCAGCATAGGCACCGTAGGCCGTACGGTATTGAATGAACATCGCGCGATCCCGTTCCGGATCGCCATGGCTCCGAAATGTCATCACGCGCCGCTCGAACGACTGCGTTGTGAGTCCGTCCCGCGATTGTACCATCGTTCTAATCGTAACGAACTGCGGTCCCATCCGCAGCCCAATGCTGTCTCGCTGAAACACGACGCGAAGAGTCCGTATCTGCTGACCGTCGAGCGTCACAGCCGTCTGCGGATCGTTGCTGCCTTCCAACGGGGCAACGCCCACGAACCTGCCAAGTTGCTCAACGGCCTGATACTCCTCGACCTCCACAAATCGACCTGTCTCATAAACGAAATTCTGGCCACCGGCATCGAGAACTTTGAGGAGAATACGGTATGACCCCGGCGTGACATTTTGAGGGATGACACCAACGTAGGTATCGAACCCGAGAGGCGTGAGCTTCATGCCCTCGACGGCAACGATCGGAGTAATGCTCCCTGCCGCCGTGCTGCCCCGACGTTGAATGGCCAGGTGCAGGGTATCGTCCGGATAATACACCGGCTTGTCTGTCACGATGAGAATGTCCTCGTCGAATATGGGCTGCAGGAGACCCGTGGATCTCTTCTGCGCCTCTGCACGCATGGTCACGACAACCAAGAGCGCCAGCAAAGAGGGAAATAAACACTTCCTCATATCGTTTCTTTCAAGACGGACCTCTTCCCCAGGGCGAACTCATGCACTTTTCCGGGGATAATCGCGAAGAGGCTCCTCTTCTGCTGTCCCCGGCGGGGGATCGTCATGTTCCGATGTGGCAACAGCTTCATGGAAATCGTGGTTAGTATAGACTACTCCCCAACCGACGGTGACAGCGTTATCCCCCGATTTGGGTCTATTTGCCGAAATTGGGCGGCCAGTCGTTCCTTTGGCTTATTTCGTCTGGAATCCTCCGCGCGGTCATCAGGGAGGGGATTATGCCTTTACGGTCTGTGAAGAAGTATACCAATGATTGGCGTGGAAGGGAATCCACCGAAAGGATGTAAGAATAGTTAATCCTTTTCGAGGAAGCACGCGCTCTGCGGGAAGGGAGGAAGGAAACACTGAGGCACCGAAAGGCGGCGGTATCGTCCTTTCAGAGTGAAGTTTCTGGAACCGCGGGAATATGCGCAGAACGAAAGACACAAAGGACCCGGCAGAATTGCCGGGTCCCCTCTGTGTCCCCGATAAGTTATTCGTCCGTCGTTCGAATGTGATGGTGCGGTCGAGCGTTCATGGGACCTTTCGCTCTTGCCTCGGCAAACAAAAACCGACGCGACGATACTCAAAGCCTCAAGAACTTCGGATGCTTGTTTTCAGATGAAACACCTCTCTCACCTACTTATTCAACTGAAGATCATCCACATAAAATGTTATCGTCGAGCCACTATTATTGAAGATCCCAAGGGCAACGAAAGAAGTTGTCCCTGCCAGTGAACTCATGGGAGTTGTTTGCTGGACCCACGTATTTGCCGGCACATTAGGAATGGTCACCGTCTTAATATTGCTTCCCGCACTATTGACGCAGGAAAGCTTCAGTCCATTCGCTCCATTGGGGCCACCGTTTATCCAGAAGCTTACCGACGAATAACCTGCAGGACTAATTGATGCGAAGGAGCCCCAGTTCCCCTTGCTGAATTGGAGAGACGCCCAGGCACCTTCAACCACCTTCAATGAGTACGTCCCATCCTCGACCGGACTGGTATTATTGGGCGTCAATGTCGTCGTCCATGAACGAATGGTGTTCCAGCTATTTTCATACGTCTCATCATACATCGCTTCAAAAAGTGGAGCCGGCACTGCTACTGTCACCTTCTGATTGTAGCTGTTCGAACCTATCGTATTTGATACGGTAAACGTATAGGTTGTTGTTGCTGCATCCGTGACGACCAATGAATCATTCAGATTGACTGCCCCAATGCCAGGCACGATCGCTGCCGTCACACCATTTTGAGAAGTCCACTTCAACGTCGTCTGTCCACCTCCGATAGGAAGACTCGACGGAGTGGCCGTAAATGTGGCCGTAGGAAGCGGCGGTGTGGCGACGGTAACGGTTACGGGATACAGTGTCGTCCCGCCTGCTCCCGTCAGAGTCAAAACGTACGTTGTTGTCAATGTCAGGTTCACTACCACCGAACCGTTGAGAGCAACCGTTCCAACACCCAAGTTGATAGATGCAGACGTGGCATTCTGTGAAGACCACGTAAGCGTTGCTTGTCCGCCACCCAATGGCAATGTTGTCGGCACAGCGCCAATTGTTCCGGTAGGAGCATTGGGACCCACAACCACACCACCCGGGGCTCCAAAGTTGAACGATGGCGCGTCAGCCACAAAGACCCAGTCTCCACTGGAGGGCGGAGTCACCGTCATCGTACCTCTGGTAAAGCTTCCCAACTGAGTGACGGCAGCGTTCGAAGGATTGTACCAGTATGCCACGACAGTTGCATCAAGAAGCCCGTTCGTGTTCACTGTGATCTGGCGACTCGACGGAAGGTATGCTATGATGGACGAACCATCGCTGGCGGATGAAGCCGTAGCGTATGTCGTTGATGAACCACTTCCGTTCGTGATGATGGTATTGTTGAAATCGGGAACCAGGTTATACCAATTGCGCGAGTTGAAAAGCAGGGCAAGATTCTCCATGCTTAAGGAACCGGCACTCGTCAGTGCTGCTTGCCAGCCAGTATTGAACTCCCACACCGGGTTGTTTCCAAAAACTTCACCGCAACCACCTGAGAGGATCGTCCAATACGCCTGAGCCCTCAATAGTTGCTGAGACGCACCATGTTCATTCTCATAGTCCGCTTCCATAAGGAAGTATGGCATGGTGGGAGAATAGTTATAAGCCGTCTTATCGTTGGAGTATAATGTGCTGCTGTAGGTGTAGACGTCGTTGATATCCAGTTGCCCTGCCCACGGAGTAATGCCAAAAGACTCAGGAGCATTGTGTGCGGTGATAAGATGATTTGGATCGGTATTGCGTATGCCGGTCAGAACTGCTTGCAGCTTTGACTGAATCGATCCCGGATTGGCATCTCCTCCAATGCACCAAATGACATTCGGGAAGTTCTTGTATCGGTTTCCGACATACTGTCCCCAGGAGAGCATATCGGAGGTTGAGGCGGATTGCATCTCTGCACCCCAGCCCTGTGAACCCAACTGATAGCCGGAGTACACTGGGAACAACATGATGGTGATTCCATATTTTGCAGCCATGTTGACGACTGAATCAGCATATTTGAAGTACGCTTCATTCGGAGTCGTGAAAACTTTTCCTGTAAAGGGTTTCACTCCATAAGCGTTTGCCGGAGGGTTCGAAGAGAATTGATGCTCAATCAGGTTGACGATGACAACATTGAAACCATACGCAGCTCTGGTTTTGAGATAGTTATCTGCATCAGCGGCTTTCAAATTCGCATAACCACCGCAAATCAAGGACCAGCCGGCATCAACAGAGAGTAGGACTGGAGTGTTGGTTTGGTCAACCAAATAGCGTTTGTTGGCGCCAACTTTCAAAGGGTATATTGCCGAAGCTTTGCCGAGCGGGGCAACCATCGAAAAATTATTGGTTGAGACCGGAGCTACCGCGTCTTGCTGGCAGCCAAGGCAAAGCACGATCAAGAGAATGGGAAGTATGTGTTTCATGAGCTCGAACCTCTGTTTGAAAATGGATTGGTAAATTGCTTTGGAGTGCAATCTCTTCTTTGCTGGTGGTTTCGAATTCGCTGGTTTCTTCTCCGCCTGCTTCTGTTAGCTCAATGCTTCTTGCGCTTTGGTTGGCTTGGCATTGGAATCTCCCAACTGCTCAACCAGTTGTTTTTGAACCCATCAACGTGGCATTTGGCCTCCTCGCTGTCACTCCCGAATTTTTCCCGGCGCTTTCCCAAAAGCTCTTCCATGCTTACCGGAAATCGCTGCAAGCTCGACGTTCATCAACATTCCCCAATGATTCACGGCTTTGCCCCCTGCGTTGCTTCCACTCTCCTTCCCCCCGGTCCCAATTCATTGCCGGTTTCCTAATGATGCAAAATCCTACACTTGGGTTTTGGACCATCGGCCTCCGCCGCAAGAAGGCCTTCCGTATCTCTTCTTGGAGTATAACGAGCAAAGCTCTGAGATGAATCGTCCGAAGGATTGAATGGGGGATTAATTCCATCCTCTTGAAACATGACCTCCGGAAGGAGGAGGAAGTCCTGGTCCAAAACGGCCCTCAGGAGGTCACTTTACGCGTCCTGCTTTACAGAGGGGAACAGAATCCAGATTTGCTCATTTGGCAGACAAAAGGGGGCTACGCCATCTTCTGGCCCCCTGTATCCTGGCTGCGTGGGCGTATGTCGCTAGTATTTGGCTGCGTAATCAGCGATGATCTCTGCCCGCCGGTTGTTCGACTTGGCGGTAACGGCATTTCCCGCGACATTGACAGCCAGCGCTTCAGCCATCCTGGCTTTGCGATCCGCGGCATATGCAAGATCGCGCGTATGGAATGATGAAGGATCGTCCTGGAATGATCTCTCCGCAATGGCAAGTGCCATGCGGGCCTTGTGAAGTTCGTCTGGGACCAATTGGGCCGCTTGGCTCGCCGCCGCATGCTGATAGGCCTGCCGTGCGCAGACGAGCTCCGGAGGAGGAACTCTTGGTGTGCAGCCAACAATAAGTCCCGCACACGCCATGATCATGAGACATCGCATTGCTGTCATCTCAAAGATCCGCGATCAGTTTTCGCAGGCCTTCCTTGGTCGTCCCAAGCTTCTTCTGAAGTCTTCCCATCAGTTCTTCTTCCTTCCCTTCCTTAAAGAGCATATCATCGTCTGTCAGGTTGGCAAACCGTTGTTTCAGTTTACCGGAGATTTCCTTCCAGTTGCCTTTCATGCCCAGTGTGTTCACTTGATACCTCCCCATTTCCACAATGATGTGTACTTTTGTCGCCGTAAATGAATTACCGACCTTCTCTGGTCGGCTTTGCCGGCCAACGCGGCCGGTGACATGACAGCACCATCGGGTCAGGTCACTCGGAAGCGTTCCCTTTTGCTCCCTTGCCAAGCACTTTGCTCTCCGCTTGGGAGTCGGCTTGCGGCGCCCGAGCAGGAATTTCCTTCTTCGTGTCGACGCTCGACTGGCCGTCGCGAATCCGCCTGCCCCGTTGAATCCACGCCGCACCCAAATTGCCAGGCTCCTGCTTCACGTCTTGAGCGGATAATGAGTTTCCATTCTGGTCCCCTTTTTGATCTTCATCGCTGTGCATACTTGTCGTTCTCCCTTCTCTTGCCCTATGTCGCCTTTCTTCCGCTGATGACTCTGAACAGGACGGCAATAATGGCAATGACCAACAGTATGTGGATGAATCCACCCATGGTGTAGGAAGTGACCATTCCTAAGAGCCACAGGATGACGAGAACTACAGCTATGGCGAACAGCATCGTACGCAGCCTTTCCTGTTTCATGCAACAAGTGAGAGCTTCTGTGCCCGGTGCCGGGCTACCTCAATCGCGTGTAAGACGAATTACTATGCTCCTTCAATAAACAAAGCCGATGCCCCCCACCCAAGCACCGGCCAGGTTGATTGCTTAAGTTTCAGAGTCAGTCCCGCATCATTCGCTCCGCTAAATGGAACGCTTTCAGCTTCAATTGCTCGCCGCGACCAAACAAGATTGAATTCAATCGACTGGTCGGATCTTCGTCCGACATCATGTGGTCCGTGTATTCGGTGACGCTGTTGAAAGCCCCCCACAACGTCCCGCGGGCAAGTTGCGCGCCCCAGCCAGACTCATGCAATTGAAGCACGTCGTTCCGGATCCTCTCCGTTCTCGCATTGTCCTCCCGCTCTTCGTTGTCCGGGACCAGTGCCCGCACGTACTCCTGCAGTTGATTCTCCGTGATCCTCTTCGCCGCCATTCCGTTGAACACGGCATTGAGTTGTTCAAACCTCGAATTTGTCAAAGCGAGCGATGTGAATGCTTGCTCCACACCTTGTGTCGTGTCCGGCGTTCCGAAGCTTTGACCATCCCCCGCCTCGTGCAATGCAGACGTCAAGGTATTGTTACAGACGACGCGGATGGGAGTAAGCTTCACGCAAACACGCTCGCTGCCGTCATGGCTATTGATGAGCAGGAGGTACTTGTTGACGATGTCGTTTCCGTGGACCTTCATGTAGCCCGGGAGTTTCGCCAGGATCCACATCCGTTCGCCGCAACCAAGGACACCCGCCGTATCATAGACCGCCTCCTGTTCGTCAACCAATGCATCGAAGAAAGCAAAGGCATCCCTATTCTGGATCGGCTCGTAGCTTTGTCCTACGATGCCGAGGACCTCTCCGGTATCTGTTCGCACTGTTGCATACGCATCTTGCTTCAACCCCGCATTCACCTCTAGTCTCTTCTTGACGACGGTGTAGTCCAACCCGGCAATCTCTATTGCTTCTTTCGCGGTCCTGGGATGATCCAACTCGATCCCCAGATCTTGCCACGGGGATGGTCGCATCTCAGGATAGGGAGACGGAGTTCGCGGGGTCCGCAGGTGCATTCTGCGCAAGGTCGCTTCATTCACCGTAGAATGATCTGATGGATGGCCTGCGACAGTAATATTATAGAGGGGGAAGAATTCTCCTGACGCAGTTTTCTGCCATCCAAGAAATGTGGCGTCTGAATTCCGTTCAACCCGATGTATGCGCTCAGGCATGCTCACCTCTGCTCGCAGTGGATTATCCAATTCGCCTGGATCGTATTCTCTTCTTTGCCGGTGGTTTCGACTTCGCCGGTTTTCTGTTCGCTTTCTTCTGTTTGCCCAGTGCTTTTTGCGCTTTCGCCAGCTTGGCATTAGAAGCCTTCAACTGCTCAACCAGTTGTTTGAACCCATCAACGTGGTTTTTGACCTCCTCGTTGGCAATCCCGAATCTTTCCTGAAGCTTTCCCACAAGCTCTTCATACTTACCGGAAATCGCTGCAAGCTCGTCGTTCATCATTTTCCCCCAATGATTCACGGCTTTCCCCCTGCGTTGCTTCCACTCTCCTTCCATGCGATCCCAGTTCATTGCCGGTTTCCTTTCAGGGACAATCTTCCACGTAGCTCTTGAGTGTTCGATCCTCCACGGGAGAACCGTTCATTATGAGCCTGGTGAAGTATACCGGATGGGACTTCGGAATGAATCGGCTAAAAGGATGAAAGAGTAGTTAATCCCCGGAAAGAGGGGTGTGCCACCCCTGGGGAATGAAGGGAAGAGACGAAGGACGATAAGAATGGCGCTTAATGACGAGGGGGCTCAAAGCCCCTTGTTTTCGAAGGAATGTGTTGCGATCTCCAGTCGACTGTGGAGGGCCATTTTTTCCAGGATGTTGTGGATGTGGCTTTTTACGGTGAAAATCGAGAGGTTGAGCCGCTGGGCGATTCCCTTATTACTCATTCCCTCAGCAATCAGGACGACGATTTCACGTTCGCGCTTCGTCATCCGGGCTGCATTGGGCAGTTTCCCCATTCCATTGCGCAGTGCATGGTCCACAACATGGGTGAAAAGCGATCCCGTCAGCAGCGGGGGAAGGATNNGCCTGCACGAACTCCACGATGTCCAGTTGGGAAGGGATGAGACCCATCCCGATCACTTTCGTTTGCGGTAATTCCTTGGTGAGAGTTGTCACAACACGCAGGCCGTTTTCGTTCCGTAACCCCAGGTCCATGAGAACCACCTGAGGTTTCAAGCTCCGCGCCTGCAGCAGAGTATCGTGATTTCCTCCGGATGTTCCGACAATTTTGAGATCTGTCTGCGTATCGATGATGGCCTTGATGCCATCGCGCAGTATGCGGTTGTCCTCTATGAGAAGGATCTTGATCTTTCTCATCCAGCGGGTCTTTCCATCGTACGCAGATGCGGCAATCACCGCCGCAGGATCCATCGGAAATAAAGATACGAAATGGCGTCATCTCTAGCAACAGCTATGAGCGGACAGGTCCGAATACACTATCCTCTCCGGCACCTGCCCGGCTCACGCCGGTTTGCCTCCGCTGGTCGAACTCCACTTCCAATTCCGAATCTCCGGCAGGTCCTCGCCGTACTTGTCGATCTCTCGCTTGTGCTCGATCAGCTTGTCCTTGAGCTTCCGCGAGAGTTCAATCCTTCTTGTTCACCGCGCCGGGTTTGAGTATGGTGCGGCCGCGATCGCGCCCCGCCCAACGGGAGTGAGAATTGTCGGAGTATCCATGATCCTGGCAACCGTCTCCAGGTTACAACTTACGACGCAAGACGGGGGTACAATCGGGCACCGATGAGGACCAGGATGCTCGTGGTCAGGAGGATCACGGTATAGTCGTGACTCAGACCGAAAGTGCTCGTGCTGTCGGCAAGCATGAAAGTGCGCAGGGCATCGACGACGTACGTCAAGGGATTGAGATGGGAAATGGTCTTCAGCCAGTCAGGCATGATGGCGGTGGGGTAAATCGCGTTGCTCGCAAAGAACAGAGGCATGGTGAGTACCTGGCCGACGCCCATGAAGCGTTCACGCGTCTTCACGATGCACGCGATGATGAGCGAAAANNGAGAACAGCGTCGCGGCAAGGACAACGACAATCAGCACGTTGAGGAGTGCGAGCGGACTCCAATTCAGCTTCACCCCGAGCAGCAGCGAGAGACCATAGACGACGGCAGCCTGCGAGAGGGTGCGGATACCGGCCGAGAAGCCCTTGCCGAGCACCAGTGCCGCGCGCGGAGTCGGGCTAGCGAGGAATTTCTGCACAATGCCAAGGTCGCGCTCCCAGATGACGTTGATGCCGTAAAAGATGGCCACAAAGAGAACGCTTTGCGCCAGGATGCCCGGAGCAATAAAATCCAGATAGGGAATGTTGCC
>PMNE01000091.1 GCA_003162635.1 Ignavibacteriota bacterium | reverse complement strand
CCACTCCGGAGGAGCAGAGATATTCGATTTTTTCATCCGTGCGACAGCGAGTCATTTTGAACAAGTCTGTTTGATTGTTGGAAAACAAAAAGGAAGAGGAAAGACAATGAAGCTGACAATCCTCGCATGCTTATGCATTGCCCCGATCCTCGGGTGTGGCAATGCCTCCCCGGGATCGAGTGCACGGGGACAAGGAGCCGATTCGGTGCGCGTCTATTCAACAGAGAAGAGGGAGTACGTCGTCATGGAAAAAGTGGTGAAGACGGACGAGGAATGGCGGAAGCAGTTGACCCCCATGCAATACAAGGTAACCCGGCAAAAGGCGACGGAACTGGCCTGCTCAGGCCCGTTCTGGGACAACCATGAAACAGGCATCTACAAATGCATCTGCTGCGGCATCGACCTCTTCCAGTCGAAGACGAAATTTGACTCCGGCACCGGATGGCCGAGCTTTTGGGAACCCGTTGCGAAGGAGAATATCCGGTTGGAGCAGGATTCGAGCTTTGGCATGGTGCGAACAGAGGTGCTGTGCGCCCGATGCGATGCACACCTGGGGCACGTCTTCGATGATGGACCGCCCCCAAGCGGAGTTCGCTATTGCATGAACTCGGCTGCACTGGATTTTCAGAAGACCAAATGACGTCGCTCCCCTCGACGTCGTTCCTTGATTGTTCTTCGCGGATAACGTATCTTTCTGAAGCTTCTCTCCTCCAGCCACCGCGCCCGGACCACTTTTGTCTCGAGCGAAGATTCTCGTTACTTCGACGTTTGCCACTTCATTTATCCTGGAAGATGTCCGCCTCCTCAGGAAGCGCTATGATGTTGCGCATCTCGTAACCTCGGGGCTGATGTCCCCGCCCCTGATAGCACTCGCCGTACGTCATGCCGATGTCGCCTACTCGTGGTTTGCCTCGACGTATGCCGCTGCCGCCGTTGCTGCGGCAAAGATTTTCGGCAAGAAATCCATGATCGCGATCGGCGGGGCCGATGTGGCGGGCCTGAAGGAGATCGGCTACGGCATCTGGATCTCGCCATGGAGGTCGCGCCTTTCGGGCTATGCCCTGCGCAACGCGGATCAGGTGCTGGCGGTGGATCCTGCATTGCGGGAGGCCGCAATCGGACTGGCTCGCTATGCAGGAGACAATATCGATGTCCTCCCGACAGGATATGATGCGTCGTTCTGGTCGCCGGCAGGAGAAAAGGAACCTTTTGTCCTTACGGTGGCGGCCGTCGACTCCCCCGCGCGCATCAAAATGAAGGGGCTCGGCTATCTGTTCGATGCCGCCCGCCGTCTCGCTTCGACACCTTTCCGGCTTGTCGGCATCCACCCGCGTATCATCGACGGTCTCCGCCGCGATGCACCTCTCAACATGGAAATCCATCCGCCGCTCCAGCAGGAGAAGCTGCGGGAATTGTACCGCCGCGCCGCGGTCTATTGCCAGCCGTCTGTCTTTGAGGGGCTTCCGAATGCGGTCTGCGAGGCCATGCTCTGCGGATGTTTCCCCGTCGTGACGGATGCAGGGGGAATGAGGAATGCGGTGGCGGATGCGGGGGAGGTTGTTCCCATTGGTGACACAGACCGCCTGGTCGAGTCGCTCCGGCGCGGACTCGGCGCCTCCCCGGGTGTCCGCGCGAGGGGGAGGGAATCGATCGCGTCCCGCTTCACGGTGGAGCGCCGGGAAGAAGGGCTCAACAGGGCGATCGAGAAACTGATTCAATGAAAACCCCGCTCCGAAATATCCTGGCGGTGATCTCCGGCGACCTCGGAAGCCGCGCGATCGGTTTTTTTGTCACGATGTACCTGGCGCGCACACTTCTTCCCGCCTCCTTCGGCGTGATCAATATCGGCCTCGCAGTCCTTGGGTATCTTTCCCTCCTCAATGTGCCCGGCGTACAAATGGTGGAGGTGCGGAATGTGGCCGCGACGGCGGGAGACTTTCGTGAGAGAGCCGGGTCGATTCTCTCCTTCCGTCTCGTCGTTGCCCCCCTTCTCCTGGCCGGCACCTGGATCGTTGTCACTGCAATCGGGATGCCGGCCGAAACCCGCGATGCGGTTCTGCTGTATTCCCTCTCGGTTGTTCCCATGGCGCTCTCACTCGACTGGTTGTTCCAGGGGAGGGAGGATTTCCGGCGCGTCAGCACATCGCGGCTTCTCAGTGTATTTCTTTTCGGCATCGTTGTTCTCCTCCTTGTACGGCAGGAACACGACGTCCGGCAGACTGCCATCGCATTCCTCATGGGGAACATTGCGGCCGCGCTCTATCTCGGATTTGTGTACCGGCGACTTCCGGGCCATCATGGACATGCCGATCCCGTCCCTGCGGGAACACGGCAGGGTCGTGGAGGGACACAGGGCCGGATTCCCGGCCATGAAGAACCCGTGCGCGCTTTTCCCCGACTTCGATGGGATCCCGCGGCGTGGAAGGGGATTCTCCGGGATAACGGGCCTGCGGGGACCGCCATGCTCCTCGCACAAAGCGTGACGAACCTTCCCCCTTTGGTGATTGGAGTATTCGTCGGAAACAACGATGTGGGAATGTTCAGTGCCGCCATGAAATTGGCGTTCGTCTTCCTTCTTATCGATAGGACCTTTAATGTTCTTTATCTTCCCCTCGCGAGCAGGTATGCGGCATCGAAAAGGGATGAGTATCCATATCTGCTTTCCGTGACAGTGAAGTCGATCCTTGTCCTGGTTGTTCCTCTCGTTATCGTCGGATGTGTGATCGCCGATCCTCTTCTTCTCCTCGTCTTTGGATCACACTACACGGGATCGGGGATGCTCTTCCGCATCCTCTCCCTGTACGTCCTTGTGACGACCTTCAATTCGGTATTCGTCAATACGCTCATCGCGTTCGGAAAGACCAAGGATTATGCTGTGGCCGGCGGCGCCGGCGCAGTCGGCATGATCGTCTGCGTTGTTCTTCTCACCGCTCTTGGCGGCACGGTGGGGGCCGCGTGGGGGGTCGTTGCGGGTGAAACGATCATCCTGGGCCTCCTTGCTGCAAGAGTGTCTCATTTTGTCCGTCTGCCCGGCTGGCGTGACCTCGCGAAACCGGTGGCGGCATGCGTCGTCATGGCAGTCGGTGCCATCGCGACAGATGGGATGAATGTGTTCTTCTCTTTGATGGTCTCTCTTCTCGCCTTCTTCTTCGTGCTGTTTTCCACCAATGGAATGCCGCGGGAAGAACTGCGTTTCCTGAAGGAGCGATTGCTGTGAATATCCGTGTCGGAACCATCGGCTGCACACCCGGGTGGGAAGAACTGCTTCGGCAGGAGGGGGTTCCCTTTGTCGACATCGTTCCTTCCGACCTCCCCCCGGGAGGTGTGAGCGTCGTTGTCGTATGCAGACCTTTGACGCGTGTGGAAACATCGTGGCTGAAAGAACATCTCCGGGCGGGAGGGGGGCTCGTCGGCGATGGCCGGTTCCTCAATGGGATCGCCACGATGGCCGAGAGCGAGATGCGTTTGCGGTTTCTGATGCCCGACGATCATCCTGTCGCGCGCGGGATGTCGCTCATGGACATCGAGACGATGGGACGGCTCCCCCGGGAAGCAAACTGCTGCAGGACCCATGAGAATTCCTTCGCCATTTTTGCCGGGGAACTGCTCGGCGGCGTTGCGGTGGTCCTTCCTTTCGATCCGGGGAATGTGATGCAGGATTTCAGGGCTTCGGAACGGTATTTCTATGCCGACCCGGAACGTCTTCCCTCGGAGCGCGTCTCCCGCGTTGCAAAAGGTGAAGTGCTCCACCTTGTCCACTCCTCCCTTGCGTACGTGCACCACATGCGGGGGATTCCCTACGCTCGATTGTCCCCGATGCCCGCCGGCTGCAAGAATGTCTTTGCGTTCAGGATCGACACGGACAAAGGCACACGGGAGGAGATTGATGCGCTTGACGCGATTGCCGGCGAGTACAGGATGGCGTTCTCCTGGTTCCTTGATGTCAAGAGCCATGAAGAATGGCTCTCCCGGTTCCGGGCAATGGAGGGACAGGAGATCGGTTTGCACTGCTATGAACACCGTGTGTACCTGGATGCGCTGAAGGATGGGGCCAATATCCGGCGCGGGATCGCCGCCATGAAAGCGGCGGGACTTGTCCCCCGGTCGTATGCCGCTCCGTTCGGGTTCTGGAGCCCCGATCTGGCCCGCATTGTGGACGAATGGGGGTTTGACTACTCTTCGGAATTCAGTTGGGCATACGACACGTTCCCGCACTTCCCCGTCATGGAGGGTGTGCGCCTGAAAACGCTGCAGGTGCCGATCCATCCTGTCTCCATCGGCAGCTTGAGGCAGGTGGGATTCTCGACGGCGCAGATGAAGGAGTACTACGACGGGGTCATTGAGATGAAGATACGCCGCGGAGATCCTCTGTTCTTCTATCATCATCCCGGCCACCGCGAATGGGATGTCGTCCGAAGCATCTGCGCGCGAGCGCAGGGAGACGGAATCCGGAGCATGACGCTTGCGGGATACGCGTCGTGGTGGAAGAGACGTGCATCTCTCCTTCCGGAGTTGAGTGTGGAAGGAGGGGTTCTGACCGCACGATGCGGGGGAGGGGAAGCGGGATCAGAGGTGGCTGTGCTGATCACGCGACAAGCAGGAGAAGAGGCGGAGGTTGGTCTTGGAACGACGGCGTTGGAAAAGGTTGGATGGCGGGGGATGGAGACATATCATCCGCCTGCGGAGATACGACGAACAAGGGAATTCGACCTGCGGGGGGAAATTGGACGGCAGTTCACGCGACTCCAAAGGAGGTTCATGTGAATGTTACGTTTGCCTGCTATCAGGCCATATCCATCCTGAGGGGTGGACCGCTCACACAGATCCGGAGCACCGCTGCCTCGCTCTCCCGTCACGATGTTGCGGTGGCGTATTTCGATCCCTGGGCTCCTTTTGCCAAGGGGCAATGCGACCTCGTTCACCTCTTTGGCGCAAACATCGGCACGTACCATCTGGCCCGGGAAATACGCGCGCTCGGTGTTCCCATGGTAGTCTCTCCGATTATCTTCAGCCGCCATTCATCCTCGTTCATTGCACGGACAAGACGGGCCGGAAAGATCCTGACGGGTGTCGGCAAGGGGATCTGGCTGGACTACGGCATTACTGCGGATATCTGCTCCTGGGCGTCCTGCGTGCTCCCCAATACGGAGGCAGAGGCGGAGATCGTTCGGAACGGGCTTGGGATCGACGGGAAGAAGGTGATCGTGGTGCCCAACGGCGTCGATGATCGCTTCTACAGCGCCGATCCGGCTCTCTTTACCGGGAAATACGGCATCCGGGATTTTATTCTCAACGTCGGCCACACGGGGCATGTGAGGAAGAACGTCCTCGCCCTGATCATGGCGCTTGCAACCATCGACCGGCCGGCTGTGATCATCGGAAGAATCATCTCCGGGGAATACGGCGATGCGTGCAGACGCGAGGCGGCGAAGTACAAGCACATACTTCTTATTGACGGGCTGGACAATACATCGGAGATGCTGGCATCGGCCTACGCGGCATGCGACACGTTCGTGCTCCCCTCGTTGTTCGAAACGCCTGGAATTGCCGCATTGGAGGCGGGGTTGGCGGGAGCGAAAGTGGTGATCACGCCTTATGGAGGGACGACGGAGTATTTCGGCGCGATGGCCGAATATGTGGAACCGACGTCCGTGGCTTCAATCAGGACGGGAATTCTCGCCGCCCTTGCAAAACCGAAAACGACGATGCTGCGGGAGCACATTCGGAGAAACTATTTGTGGCAGACGGTGGCGAAGAAAACCGCTGACGCATACCGGAAGGTACTCGCGGACGGAGGTGCATGAGCGATTCCGGGACGCAGAGCTCGCGAATCCCCCGGTGGTCGCCGGATGGCGGCGTCTACCTTGTCCTGATGCTCCAATCGCTCATCGCGAGCGGTACCCATGTGGTGGCCAAATCGGTCGTGCGCGACGTTGACCCCTTCACGCTCACCACGATCCGTTCTCTGATCGCCTCGATTGTCATCGCATCGGTCCTCATTGTGGGGAGGAGGATGCCGGCGATCAGGTGGGAGGACTATGGGAGATTCTTCTGGCTCGCCCTCATCGCAATACCGATCAACCAGTTTCTCTTCCTCTACGCAATGCGATACACCACGGCATCGAATGCCGCACTCCTCTACGCCACCACCCCCGCCATCGTTCTCGTCCTCTCCCGTGTCTTTCTTGGGGAGAGAATCACAGCACGAAAGGTCGTGGGGGTGGCGTTGGCCTTCACGGGAGTCATTGTCGTGATGTTCGGTCGCGGCGTGAGTGCAAGCATGGAATACGTGTATGGGAATGTGATCATGTTTGTCGCGGTCCTTTCGTGGGGGTTCTATACGGTCTTCGGCCGCCCTCTCATCGTCCGGTATGGCGCCGTGGAAACAAGCTCCGTCACGCTTCTCCTGGGCGCCTGCATCTTTGCTCCCATCGGAATTCCCCCGGCGCTCCGGTTCGCATACGGGGCTCTGACGACGGCCGACTGGATGCAGATTCTGTATCTTGGCATCGTCACATCGGTGTTTTCCTATTGGCTCTGGTACTACGCGCTGAGCCGCATCGAAGCGGGAAAGGCGGCATTGTTTGCCAATCTCCAACCGGTTCTGACTACCATCCTTGCCGTGTCGCTGCTCGGGCAGGATCTGACCGTGGCATTCCTGGTGGGGGGAACGATCACCATCGCAGGGGTCGCCGTCGCACAATTCGGTTGAACGTGT
>PMNE01000040.1 GCA_003162635.1 Ignavibacteriota bacterium | reverse complement strand
CCGCGGTCATAATAGTTCGTCGAACTCATCGGGATCCCCTCGATGGTCACTTCATTGTACTTCGGAGACAACCCTCGAACCACAACCCCGTATGCTTCCCCTGCATTTCGTTGTAACGATATCCCGGGAAGCCTTCCGATGGATTCTGCGATGTTGGCATCCGGCAGTTCCTTCATCTTATCAGATGACACCACATTGATGATCGAATTGGACGAGAGTTGCTGGTTGATCGCCGACATCTGGCCCTTTGCCTGTCCCGTGACCACGATCGTCTCTCCCTCGATTGCCTGCGCCACGAGACGGAACTCCTGCGCGAGAGTCGCATCCTCGCCAACGGTTACTTCCGACGACGCCGAAACGTAGCCGACGTAGGTTACCCGTATCGTTTGCCTGCCCGTCGGAATATTCTTCATGCTGAACTTTCCATCGAGATCCGTCGACACACCGATGCTCGTCCCCTGGATCATCACGTTGGCGCCGGGAAGCGGATCACCCGTCGCTCTGTCAACGACGCGGCCCACAATGGTACCGGAAGCTGCCGCATATGCGAATTGCATCATCAGGAAAGAAACAAAAACCGACGCGCAAGCAATCCGGCTCAGACGATAGAAAGTACTCATGAGCACATTTCTCCTTTCGGGATGTTCATTTGTGATACTGACGACTCTTTGCGCAAGGAAAACTAAGTCGTACTTCTGGCGGCGAGTGGAAGAACAGTTGTGAGATCAGAACTGTCACGTGGAAAAAACTCTGCCGGCACGACGGCAGTCTATCAATCTGCAACAGGTGTTGAGAACTGCGCAGAGATCCCTTCCGATGGGAGTCCCGGGAGGGAATCCACACACTACACCGGAGGGGAAAAAGAGAGCGGGAAAGCTGGGGTCGCTCTTGCCGATTTCAGCGATTTCCATTGGTCGGCGGCAGCACAGGAAGCACGTAGGGGCAAATGCAGTGCCACGTACGACGGCTTCGGAAAAGGGTGACCCGACAAATTGCAATTGGAAGGTACCCCGTTTACCATTAATAGTCAACAACGGGGTGGGAGCGTCAAATCGACGCGGCGGACAAGCAGATCGAGGCGCTGGTGTATGAGCGGTACGGGTCAACGGAGGGGGAGACCGGGATCGAGCGAGGGGGACCAAAAATAGCTCACATGAACGCGGAAGAAGTCGAAAGAGGGGGACAAAACGGCCACGTCATAGAGCGATTGAACTGATGGCGACCAGCTTCTCCCGCCACCGGGAACTCCGGAAAAGGGCCTGTCCGACATGGTCAGACCCGAGGTAGCGATCCTCATCCTTGTTTGTCATCTTCCCCACCGCTACCTCAGGCCGACCAAAGAACGGTNNTTACTTCAACACGCGGAACTCGATGCGTCTGTTGTTTGCCCTGCCATCGGCCGTTGTGTTATCGTCGATGGGCTCATCGAACCCTTTGCCGGCAACCGTCAGGCGTTTCACGGATATTCCCTTCCTGATCATCCATGACTTCACCGCCTGCGCGCGTCTTAAGGAGAGTTTCTTGTTATACACCGCGCCGCCGACATGGTCCGTGTGACCGACAATCAGAACATTAAGATCCGGACTGGCACGGAGCGCCCTGAAAGCCATCTCGAGGATTGTCTCGGAATCCCTTGTCAGAGTCGCTTTGTTGAACTCGAAGTTGACCCCCTTCAGAATGACAGTTTTGCCCCTCTCAAGGACGATCACAGTATCCGCGGGGCGGTGTGCATTCAGTTCCGCCAGCCGACGTGCCTCTGCATCGGTGGAATCCTTCACCCGTTGCGCTTCCGCATCGGCCAAGGCCTTCACACGCAGAGCCTCTGCATCGGCCAGGGCTTTCACTCGCCGCGTTTCTGCTTCGACTGCTGCATCGGTGGAATCTTTGATCCGCCGCGCTTCTGCTTTGGCAAGTGCTTCTCTCTCTGCGTCGCTTGTGCCGAAGTAGAAGTTCAGACCCACTTTTGCAACACCATACCCGTCGATTTTCCCTGCCTTGAGGCCATCGGGATAATCGTCTGTCACCCGGTAGCCGGCGTCAACAATGATCGAGATGCTCTTCGCTGCAAAAACCTCAACGCCGATACCGACCGGCACGAGAACCGATGTCGAGAACTTGGTGTCAGCAGGGAGTGCACTCCCGGTTGCTGACCTCTTGTACGCCATGGCACCGACGCCTGCGTAGATATAAGGGTCGACGCTTTTCCCCGGGACAAGATGAAACCATCCAACGAGTGCGGCGGGAATCGCATTCAGCTTCATGTAGCTGACGGTGTTCAATGCGGGATCCTGGTTCGACTTCAATTCTTCAAATCCCACAAGAAAGCCCGCCGAGAACGCCCGGCTGATTCCATACCGCAACATCAATTCCCCACCGTCACCAACCAGCCGCTTGTTGTAATCATTCATCCACATGTTGCCCCCCCCATGAACCCCGAAAACCCATCGTCCCTTTGTATCCTGAGCGAATCCAGAATTCAGGGGTGCGAAAATGAGGGACAGCAGTACAAAAACTGACAGAACGAATCCCAGAACAGTGCGCGTTGCCATGTTTCCTCCTTGCAGTTATTAGATACCTTCTGAAAAACACCTCTTTGAACGTGGTTGCTGCCATCCAACTTTCGAGATCAAGAACCAGATTTCTTCTGCTGAGGGGCCGTCGTCATGCCCGCCATCGGTACGCATGACAACACCCGCGTGTGGTGCGAGCCAGGCAGGAGTACGACGGAGGTCCAGGGCTAAGCCTTTGCCGGACGACTATCATGCTTCTCCTGTTTTTCGCTGGCTGCGTTCGTCGGAACCCTATCGAGTGGACCTTCTCATCTACCTTAAGCTAACGGATATGAAGCCGCAAAGTAATCACCCAAAGGGACGAAAGAGGAGTTAATCCTCCCGTATCGATTTCGCCCTCTCTTGAGCGTTATTCCTCGCTTCCTTTCCCGCAACAGGTTGCCCCGTTGAAGGCCAAAGCTGTTGTTGACGCATGCGGGACGAACGGAACGAACTCTAAGGAGGAGATCCTGTGGCGTGTCATGGGGATGCCATGCAATGCCGAACAGATCTGGAAATGCGACAGAGTTGTTTCTTGCACGCGAGGCGCGAGACTCTCTCCGATCCGACAACGGGCCGGAGTTCCGTGAAGTGTATCGGAGAATAGCCGTCTCGATTCCCTCAACGGAATAATTCGTTTCGAGCTCTTGCAAGGAGAAATCTTTCGTGCGATATTAGAGGCGTCGACCCTTATTGAGCAATGGAGGCAGGAAGAGAACACTTATGAGATTTTCCGCTCATTCCTTTTTCCCGGGGGAGCAAGCGCTGCGCAACCTGGTGAAGAGCAGCTCGCGAGGAGCATCCACGACGATACACGGCACTGTTGCGGCCATGGTGCTGGTTGGTTTCGTTTCCCTTTCCCGGGTGGACGCGGGGCAGGTTGACTCGTCGCAGGTGATGCCCGGGCGGCTTGTTCTCGTGGGTGCGATCACCCTTGGCACGGCGGCCGCCGTCCATATCTATCAGGCGCGGGCCTGGTGGCAGGGGCAGCGTTCGCCATTCAGGTTTGAGAACGATTGGGACTACGCGATGAACATCGACAAGCTCGGCCATGCGTACGGGGCTTACACGCTGTCCCACCTGTTCATGTATTCCATGGATTGGAGCGGGCTCAGCCACAGTACAAGCCTCTACTACGGCTCGGTCCTGGGGCTTGCCTACCAGCTCTACGTGGAAGTGGAAGACGGATTTCACCGGGACTACGGATTCAGTCCCGGCGACGCTTTTTCCGATGTCGTCGGGGCGTCCATTCCCCTTGCCCAGGAACGTTTTCCGGTGTTGAAGAATTTCTCATTGAAGTGGAGCTATTCTCCGAGCACGGAATATGTGGATGCGGTGCGGGCCGGGGCGGGCCGCGTGTTTATTGATGACTATCAGGGGCAGACCTACTATATCACGATGGACCCCCATTTTCTCATGGGTGATCATCCACCCCAGTGGATTCCCTCATGGCTCGGCGTAGGATTTGGTTTCGCGGTGCGCGATATGGAGAACGCAGAAACCCGGCACAGGCGCTACGTCTTTGCTCTTGATTACAACTTTTCACGTATTGACACGGATTCGGGTTTTCTCAAGGCACTTTTCGCCGCGCTCGATCACTTTCATCTTCCCGCCCCCGGTATTGTGCTGGAACGTTCAACCGTCAAATTCCGATTAGCATATTGAATGAGACAAACATCACTTTTCGTTCTTCTCACGGTCGTTGTTTCTTTGGCAAGAGCGGGGGAGACATGTGTGCCGGCGGACTCATCGGCACGCCGGGAGGAAGGCCTCTTCTTTGAGTTGAGGGTCGTTCCTCTCTATGAGGCATCCCCGGCGGTCATGGAACGAGGCGAACTCGTGATGCTTGGGCCGGGATACGCGCTGTCCCGCGTGTGCGCACTCAGTTTGCTTTTTGCAACGGGCTCGAGANNTGAAGGTCCGATCAGGCCGTTTTGCTCTGCAGGGGCGGGATTGTATTCAATCATCAACGCCGGCGGGTTTGGATACAACGGGAATGGAATCCATGTCGGCGCCGGTGCCGGCTGGGAACCAACCGATTTCTTCAGGAGCAAACTGGGAATCGAGTATGACAGCATGAGGTTTTACAATTCGATACGCCTGCCCGACGGTCCCTTCGGGCCGTTCATGCTGCATTCTCTTGGATTCTCCGTGTCCGTTTCGTTTGTCCCGGGGATTGTTCCATGAGTTGATGGACAGCGACTCGTCGCCGGGGCAAAAGTCCTCCGGGCTTCGAAGAAAATACTGTTCCTCATCCCGCGTTTGTCCGGCCCGGTGAACCTCTCATCGGGCCTGTTCGTTTGATTCCGCCCGAATTCCGCAGTGTCCGGGGGCTTCGGCACTCAACAACCCCCGCTAGGATGAGATCGGTTTTGGGATTTCGAAATGTGCCCGTGAGGTTGAGCCAAGCTTGACGTTTGCCTCGTCATAGAAAGAAGAAAATCTTCTCACAAAGTCGGCAAAGTTCTCACGTGCGAGCTCGAGATTCTTTCTTTCTTCGGCGGTGAGGTTCTGAATCCCCGTGATGTGAATCGGCTTTTTGAAATAGAAGTACGAGCAGAACTTGATCAACGTGCTGAGGTCGTTCAGCACGCCCTTGAATTCCGTGAGAGAAATACCGCTGCCCGATTCGGAGAGCCGCAGCAGAATGTTCGAAATGAACTGGTCCGGATAGGCAAAGAGATCCCGATCCACGATGTCCTGCTTCCTCTGCTCGGAGATCTTTTGCAGGATCACGGCGATGGAGTCGTCACCCCTCAGCGTCACGAGTTCCGCGAATCGTTGGAGGAAATCGAGCAGCCGCTGATGCTGGTCCTTGAGAAATGTCCTGACGGAAAGCGCCCGGATGATCCGGCGAATGGAAGGCTCTGAGTACTTGTAGATGATGACGAGAATGAACAGTGCCAGAAGATAGGAAAACCAATGCGGAAAGTTCGATTGTTTGCCGAAGAACCAGCCGATCAGCGTTCCTATGGCGATGACGGCGCTCGATATCGTTGCTAAGGTATCAAACCATCGTTTCTCGCCTGGACCTGTTTGCGGTTCCGCTTTGGGCGTCGCTTCTTCCATTGAATCCTCCTTGCGTGAGTCCATGAGGGCATGGTGCCGGTGCGCACCATTGCCGCAGAATATTACTCGTCTTCCTTCGGTACGGGAGTTTCCTGACTCCAGATGTACTTTCCCTCCTTGTCGATGAGCCCGTACTTGCCGATCGCCCTGACATGCGCAAGACCACCGGCGAACAGTCCTGCCTCCTCGTATTGCGGATTGATCGCAAGATTCCCCTCGGCAGAGATATATCCCCATTTTCCGCCAAGACACACCGGCGCCAATCCTTCGGAAAATCGAAGTGCGTTCTGGAATTGAGGGTTCACAACAAATTTCCCGTCTTTGTCAATGTATCCGTACTTGCCGCTCACCTTGACGGGAGCCAATGACTCTGAGAAAGCTCCCGCTGCGTTGAATTGTGGATTGATGAGAATCTTACCTTCCTCACTGATATAGCCCCACAGATTTCCCAGCTTCACCGCAGCCAAGCCCTCTGTAAAGTTTGACGCGCTTTCAAACTGCGGATTTATCACCATCTTTCCGGCGTTGTCGATATAGCCGTTCACTCTGCCGATCTTGACCGCTGCATGACCATCGGAAAAACTGCCGGCGTTGTCGAACTGCGGAGGGATCGACATCTTGCCTTCCTTATCGGCAAACCCCCACTTGGCGCCGGTTCTGACGGAGGCCAATCCTTCGGAGAAATCCAACGCCTGATTGAATTGCGGCTGTATCGCGAGCTTTCCGTCCTGGTCCACGTACCCGTATTTAGCCCCGATCCTCACTGCCGCAAGCCCTTCGGAGAAATCGCCGGCACGATCGAACTGAGGGTTGATCACGATCTTTCCGTCTGCGTTGATGTATCCCCACTTCCCCCCGAGTTTTACAGCCGCTTGATCCCCTGCAAACTCGGCGGCTTTTTGGAATTGCAGAGGGATGATCATTGCCCCCTCGGCGTTGACATACCCGGCCTGCCCGTTCTGCTCAATAGGAAAGAGACCGCTTGATCCCTTTGTCTGCTGCGGGGATTGGCAGGAGATCATAGGGAACAGAACTGCCACGACGAAGAGCCTGGCTGTGTTCACCAAACCTGGATGCATGGGAAGTCTCTGCCGTGTACGTATGAAATAGTTCGAATGATGAAAGATAGAAAAAAAGATCGGAAGAATTCCCTGCACATACAAATCCCGCCCTTTTTTTCTCCCTGAAACATCCGCTTCCTGTTACCGGTTTGAGCGATAAGCCGTTTCCCGGGAAATTTGGCCTGATCTGCCGGAGCCGCCCCGCTGAATGCCTTTGTCTTCCCCTGGTTCCCTGCTTTCGATGCCGGAGAGAATGCCTCCCGCTCCGATCCCACGTCATCGCTGGGGGGGCAATTGCGGTTCTGGTTTTCCGGGGGTATCTTATGTTCATGGTTCTTCGTGCCGCCTTGGGTGCGGGAATGGATTCCGGAGGGAAGGGCAACTTCCTCCCGGAGGAGAGGAAGCGGGGTGGCGCACTCTCTCCATTCTCAACAGTTTGCGGAAAACCACGGTGGCACAACACCTCTTCCGGTTGCGCGTTCTCTTCCCCCTTCTCCTGGACGGAGCGCTCCTGCTCCTCTGTGTTCTGCACATTCCCTCGCTGCGCCACCGTGCCACCACCCCGTTCGAAGCCGAGCTCGTGAATGGCAGGCTCACCGTCACCCGTATTCTCGATCGCGACAAAGCAGGCGCCCTCCTTCCCGGGATGTGNNGGTGACCGGGAGACAGCGGGGTCCGTCGTCTCTCTCCGCGTCGAGGGGTCTGCAGCGTCCCACACGGTCGTCGTTCAGCTCATTCCTTGCTACGATCTCGGATATATCATCATCGTCTTCTTCGTCGGGTTCGTTGCGTGCGGGCTCGGAGGGTTTGTTCTGATATCGCGTCCCGAGGACCGGGCGGCAGGTGCCGTTCACTGGTCGATGGTCTGCATGGGCGTTGCGACGATGCTGGCATGGGGGTATGTCCCGGCCGGATCAATCCTTCCGTTGGTGGACCGGGCGGTGTTTTTTGTCGCATACATGGGCGTAGCGACTGAGTTCTTTGTCTTAAGCACGCTCTTCCCGGTCAGGCTCTTCGGACCGGGGAGAACAGCCCTCGTTGCCGTGTATGTGCCTGCCTTCATCATCGTTGGTGTGCTGGAGGTGACCTACTTCCTTGCAGTCCTGTCAGACTCGCTCCCTATGGCGAGAGTCTTTGAGGGGTGGTACGAAGTCTTCCAGGTCTTCAAGCTCATCGCTATCGCTGCGGCCATACTCAACGTGGTCCGCGCGTACCGGAGGACCGAGACTCTTGAGGGGCGAAGGCGCATCGAATGGGTGCTGTGGGGGCTGGTCATAGGGCCAACCCCGTTTCTCCTCCTTGTCACCCTCCCCGAACTCTTCATCCCGGCGAGCCCGGTGCCGGAGGAGGCGACGCTCCCGTTTCTGGTGATCATTCCGATCGCCTTTGTCATCTCGTTCATCAAGTATCGCGTGCTGGAGATCGAAGTTGTCATCAAGAGGACGACAATCTATGCTATCGCCGTCGGCGTTCTTGTCGTGATCTATGCTCTCATCGTGGGTACGGTGTCGGAGGCGGTCGGGTTGTACGTTCCCGAAGTCGGTGCTGCCGCCGCCGTTCTTCTCGCCCTTGCCTTCGAGCCGATCCGGCGCGCGGTGCAGCGTCAGGTGGATAGGCGGTTCTTTCGCGTCCGTTATGACTTCCGTGCGGCAGGGAAGGCCATGCTTCAGGAGATCGAACGCTCAGGGAACGAAAAACAATTAGGGGAGGTCATTCTCAGGAAATTGAGCCTCCTTCTCCCTGTCGAGCGTATGGGTCTTTTCCTTTCACGGGAAGGGGAGGGAAGCTCTCACGCCATCGCTGTGAACGGGATGGACCCGGGTGCCGAAAGTGAAACGATGCTGACGCTTGCCAGGATTGGTGTCGAAGGGGGACCGCCGGCTGCGCTTCCGGAAGTGATTGAGCCCGGAGTCGAAATCCAGACGGCGGGAGGGGAGGTCCTTCGCACGGCGGGATTTGCGCTTGCCTACCCGATTGCGGTTGATGGGACGCGCCAAGGGGGGGCTCTCATCGTGGGCGCCAAGCGGTCAGGGACCCGGTTCACTTCCGAAGATATCGACCTGCTCCACCAGGTGAGCGCCGAAGCCGGGCTGGCCCTGGGGCGTTTTGCGCTGCAACGGCGGCTTCTGCTCGAACAGGCCGAATCCAGAAGGTACGAAGAGCTGAGCCGCATGAAGTCGGATTTTATTTCTTACGTGTCCCATGAGCTGAGGACGCCGCTCACCTCCATCAAGATGTTCACTGAACTTCTCATGATGGCGCAGCGTCCATCGCGCAGAGAAGTGCGGAACCATATACGCATCGTTGCGGGGGAAACTGACCGACTCTCGAGAACGGTGACGTCGATTCTCGATACGGTGTGGATCGATCAGGGAGCGAAGCAGTATCACCTGGTCCCGACGGACCTTGTACGCGTGGTGAAGGATGCGAAGAAGGAGATGCACTACCAGCTCCGCCAAAAACGATTCCGCGTGGCTGAAAACCTTCCCAGGCGCGGCTGTCAGATCCAGGCCGACGCAGAAGGCGTTCGCCACGCATTGACGAACCTCATCGGCAACGCCATAAAGTACTCTGCGGATCGCCGGGAGATCACCCTCCGGGTCTTCCGGCGCAACGGGGAAACGTGCGCAAGCGTGAGCGACCGGGGCCTGGGAATGGCACCGGAAGTGGTACAATCGCTCTTTCAAAGATTCTATCGTGATCCGGCCGTCCGGGAACGCGTGGAAGGAGTGGGTCTCGGACTCTCCATTGTCAAACACATCATGAAGGCCCACGGTGGGAGAGTCGAGGTGCAAAGCAGTCCGGGAAAAGGCACCACCATGACTCTCGTCTTTCCCACTGGACCAGAACCTCAACACAAGAGAGCACCATGAGCTCAATCCTCATTGTTGAAGACGATCCATCCATCGCCCAGGGGGTGTCCCTGGCCCTTCGTGCCGAACATTTCAGCGTGATGATCGCCGAGACCGGCAATGCCGGATTCCGGCGGGCGAAAGAGGAATCCCCCGATCTGATTATTCTCGATCTCGTTCTGCCCGATCTCAACGGCGAAGATGTATGCCGCCGTCTGCGGGCAGCAGCAGTGGGCATTCCCATTCTCATCCTTTCAAGCAAGCGGGAAGAGATGGACAAGGTGGTGGGTCTCGAGATTGGCGCCGACGACTACCTGACGAAGCCGTTCAGCACCCGGGAACTTATCGCCCGGGTGAGAGCGCTCCTGCGGAGGACCCACGGTCGGGTCGGTGACCTTGAGGATTTCTCGCTCGGGGATGTGCGCCTGAACTTCAAGCAACTGGAGGCCTTCCGGGGAAAGAAGTCGTTGAAGCTTTCGGCCAGGGAATTTTCCATCCTGAAGTTCATGGCCCTTCACATTGGTGAAGTCGTAACGCGGGACGAACTTCTTGAGAAAGTGTGGGGGTACGAGCAATTTCCCACGACGCGCACCGTGGATAACTACATTCTCTCAATCCGCAAGAAGATCGAATCTGATCCGACCACTCCGCGGCATCTCCTCACCATCCACACGGCGGGGTACAAGCTGACGAGGTGAAGTATCACGGGAATCGGGGGCCCTTCCCCCGGAGGTCTCCGCCAATCAGCCTCGTTTCTCCCCCTCGTTCCTCTCTTCGGACCATTCTGTTCCCCGCCCGTTCCCCTGACAAATTCTGACTGACGAATGACAATTTCCTGACAAATGGCTGCGATGCGGTGCGTAGCTTCATTCGTGTCATCAAACCACCACCACAGGAGGTTCCAATGCTTACCAGAATGAAGCATGTCCTGCTCATGGCAGGATTCCTCGTGCTCTGCGGCAGCGCAGTTTTCGCGCATGAAACCGTCATTACCATCCTGCACGTCAATGATACCCACGCCCATCTTGATTCATTCGGGCCGAAGAATATTCATATGGAGGGCGAACTCGGCGGGATCGCACGCGCTGCCACCATCATCAACGAGGTCAGAGCGACCGAACCCAATGTCCTTCTTCTCCATGCGGGCGATATTTCCCACGGAGATTTGTTCTTCAACAAGTTTCTCGATATCCCGGAACTCAACCTCATGCGGTCGCTGGGATTTGATGCGATGACGGTCGGTAACCATGAATTTGATCTTGGCCCGGATCCTTTGACCTATTGCCTTTCCGCCGCCCTTCCGAACGGCGAGATTCCCCTCCTCTCCGCAAATCTGGATATGAGCGGGTACCCGGCCCTGACAAACTGGGTGCACCCATGGATTATCAAAACTGTCGGCGGCGTCAAGGTCGGGATCTTCGGGATGACGGTCTTCGATGATCCAATGAACATGCCCGCTCCCGTCGTGATCAGTCCTGACATCGTTCCGGCAGCGGTGAAGGCGATCGACGATCTCCATGCCCAGGGGGCGAAGGTCATCATCTGTCTGTCACACCTCGGAATTCGCTACGACCGGGTGCTTGCTTCCGCGGTGTCAGGGATTGACTTCATCGTCGGCGGCCATGACCATGAGCTCCTGAGCACGCCCGAGGCAGTCACATCGCCCAGTGGCAAGCGCACGTTGATCGTGCAGGCCGGCGATTCGTATAAATATGTCGGCGAACTCCGCATCGCCGTGCGGGGAGACGGTTCTGTGAACCTCAAAGACTGGCACACCATTCCGGTGACCAGGAAAGTCCCCGCCGTGCCGGAGATTCAGGCGGTGGTGGACGGCTTGAAAGCCGAGATCGTGGCCCAGTACGGCCGTGTGTACGATCGGATGATTGCCATGGCCCTGGCTCCGCTGGAAAAGGAATTTGACTCCGATTCGCCGCTTCGCGACACGCCGTTGGGCAACCTCGTGACGGATGCCTTTCGGAGACTCACGGGCACGCAGATAGCATTTACCCCCCTTGGTCTGATTTCCGAAAAGATTTACCAGGGTCCGATCGTGGGGGCCGATGTGTTCCGCGCGATGAGTTACGGGTATGACCCGGCAGGGAGCGGTTACGGGTTCCATCTGGTGAGTTTCACCATCCAGGGCATGGAACTCGTGAAGGCACTGGAAATCACTCTTGCCCAGGTGGAGAGCAATACCGACTTCTTCCCGCAGGTGTCGGGAATGAAATTCACCTATGATCTGCGGAATCAGCCGGGCGGGCGCGTTGATCTCAGTTCGATCCGCATCGGTTCCGGCAGGCTTAACCCCGCGGCGGAATACACGGTCACTGCCAATGAGGCCGTTGCCTATCTCCTCGGACAGCTTGGTGTCACGATTACCGATGTCCAGCCCCGTGCGGAATTCGAGTACCCGGTTGTCCACGACTTCGTCAAGAAACTGTGCGTGGTGATGTACCGGCCTGAGGGGAGAATTCGCGACGTCTCCGTCGCCTGCGGAAGGAACGAGAAAGCACTGGCACAGATGGAGGAGGAAACGCCCCGGCAGGAAGTCGAGGGATCCGCGGCGAAGGAATACGCTCTCCTTGGCGGGTATCCGAATCCGTTCAATCCTTCAACCACGGTCCGGTTCGCTTTGCGGGCGACGTCAAAAGTGAGCATGAAGATCTATAACAGCATCGGTCAGGAAGTCACGACATTGGTTGACGGCAGGGAGGATGCGGGATTGCACGAGGTGCGTTGGGATGCTTCCTCTGTTGCATCGGGCGTCTACTTCTGCAGGATGACCGCGGCCGATGAGAACGGTGCCGGACAATTCACAGCGACGCAGAAACTCTTGCTCGTTAAATAGTATCACCTGATATCAGGCGACCCGGGTAACGCCGGGTGAAGCGGGTGGACAGCCGTCGACGAATTCTCCGCGGAGAGGAAATGCGAAATGNNTACACGCCGGTTCATCATTCGGCGCCTCTTTTCTGCATAGCGACATCTTTTGGCAGAATGAAGGGGGTATTGCCCCTTTGCTTCCTGCGTGGTATGTTTCTGCTAAACACGGATCGGCGCCCGGTGGCTCCCTGAAGCCGCCGCTTAGGACTCAGTCCCTCCCCCGGTGAACCCACTGCGACGAACCACCGGGTCCCGCTCCGCTTCACGGGTGTCACCGGGATAACCTGTCTTTGCGAGGTTATTTGTAGAATTCTCCTTAGGCGACACATTCCCTTATTGCCGTTTAGGCGAGCAATTACGCAGAATTGACGTAATGTGTGGCACACATGTTGCTACATTAGATTGTGGAGAGTCGGGAGACGAGGGGAAGAGCCAGATCTACCACCGCCGGAAATGAAAGAGGTAAGAATGGACGACAGTTTGATGGCACCTGCACTCCTCCGTGAGGAACTGGCCGAGTTACGCCGGCGCATTGCAGAGTTGGAGACCATTGAGGCAAAACATCGGAAGGCAGAAGAGGATCTCTGTCACACCCACCGAATGCTCAAAGTGGTCCTGGACACGATACCACAGCGCGTCTTTTGGAAGGATCGCAATTCCTCCTACCTCGGCTGCAACAGAGCGTTTGCCAAAGATGCCGGGTTTGACGATCCGGGTGCCATCGACGGCAAGTATGACACCGAATTGGGATGGAAGGATGATGCACAGCCGTATGTCGAGGACGACAGGTTGGTGATGGAAACAAACGCCCCCAAGCTCAACATTGAAGAACCACAGACCAGGCCCGACGGCAGCAAAAGCTGGCTGATGACAAGCAAATTCCCCCTGCACGATCAGGAGGGGAAGGTCATTGGGGTTCTGGGCACCTACGAGGACATCACCCAGCGCAAGCGCGCAGAAGAGGACATCCTGAACGAACGAACCGTTCTCCGGACATTGATTGACAATTTGCCCGATGCGGTCTATGTCAAGGATAACGCCTGTCGCAAGGTCCTCGCGAATCTCGCCGACGTTCACAATATGGGCCGCACCGCGGAAGCCGAGATCCTGGGCAAGAACGACTTTGATCTTTTTCCGGCGGATGTCGCTGCTGCCTTTTTCGCAGACGATCGTTCTGTGATCGAAACCGGCCGGCCAGTGCTCAACAGGGAAGAATACTTTACCGACGCGAATGGTCAGAAAAGCTGGCTGCTCACTTCAAAACTGCCGTTGATGAATGACAAAGGGGAGACCGTCGGATTGGTTGGCATCGGTCGTGATGTCAACGTGCAGAAGCATGCAGAAAACATGTTGATTGAGCAAGCGCGTGAATTGGAAGAGACGAACAAGCGCCTTCACCAATCCAATGAAGAAGCTGAGGCACAAGCCCGGCTCCTGACAATTCAGGCCCAGGAACTCATCGCAGCCCGTGAAGCAGCGCTCGAAGCGTCGAGGCTCAAATCTGAATTCGTTGCCAATATGAGCCATGAAATTCGCACCCCCATGAACGGCATCGTCGGCATGACGAGTCTGTTGCTCGACACAAAACTCTCCGCGGAACAGCGTGAATATGCAGAGATCGTCCGCCGGTCGGGGGACTCGCTCCTGACCGTCATCAACGACATCCTGGATTTCTCGAAGATCGAAGCGGGCAAATTGTCCATCGAGTGTATTGACTTCGACCTTGTATCGGTTGTGGAAGGAACAGTGGAACTGCTGGCGCTCCAGGCCCAGGAGAAGGGTCTCGAGCTGGGGTGTTTGCTCGGCAGCGATGTGCTGCGGGGGCTGCGCGGCGATCCCGGTCGCGTGCGGCAGATATTGACCAACCTCCTGGGCAACGCCATCAAGTTCACCGGGGAGGGGGAGATTACGGTCAGTGCAAGCGTGCAAGCGGAAACAGAAGAGAGCGTGATGGTTCGATTTACCGTCTCTGATACTGGTATCGGTGTTTCCGAAGAAGCGAAACAACGGATATTCCGCGCCTTCTCCCAGGCGGACGGTTCAACGACGCGCAAGTATGGCGGCACGGGACTCGGGCTTTCCATCGCGAAGCAACTGGTGGAGATGATGGGAGGGACGATCGGTGTCGACAGCGAACCGGGCAAAGGCAGCACGTTCTGGTTTACAGCGAGATTTGAAAAACAACCGTCGAAGGGCGTCCACCTCCAGTCGCGCGCGGGTCTGGCGGGAATACGCTGTCTGATCGTCGATGATAACAAGACAAATCGAACCATCGTGCACCACTACATTACATCGTGGGGATTGGGCAATGGATCGGCGGAGAACGGGCCGCGCGCGTTGGAAGTTCTCCGACAAGCCGTCCGCGATGGCTCTCCGTATCACCTTGCAATCGTGGATATGCAAATGCCAGAGATGGATGGACTCGAGCTCGCCCGAAGAGTGAAAGCAGACCCCGATCTTGCCGGAACACGGCTCATCCTCCTGACATCGATGGGAAATCAGCACGTTGCGCTCATGGAGGAGGCGGGTTTCAGGGCGGGTCTCACCAAACCCATCAGGCAGTCACAGTTGTTTGATTGCATGGCCGAGGTCATGGCCGATACTCTGGCGATAGGCGGGGAAGGGGAGGGGAAGGGAAAAGCCGGCGAATTGATCGGGTCTGCTGCCGCCGCCCCATCGGCCAGGAATGGGACAGGGAAGCGGAAGAAACAGTTGCGGATACTGGTCGCCGAGGACAACACGGTGAACCAGAAAGTGGCTGTGCGGATGCTGGAAAGACTCGGCTACCGGGCTGACATCGCCGGCAATGGGATGGAAGCGCTCAACGCGGTTTCACGCATCCCGTATGATATCGTGCTCATGGACTGTCAGATGCCCGAGATGGATGGCTTCGAGGCGACCTGTCACATCCGCACATTGGATGGGGCCGCCAGTCACACCACCATTGTCGCGATGACGGCAAATGCGTTGGAGGGGGACAAGGAGAAATGTCTTGCAGCAGGCATGGACGACTACATTGCCAAGCCGATCAGGCAAGCCGAACTGGCCGGTATCATCGACCGATGGTTGTCTCGCACGCAGCCTGTGGAGGCGAACTCAGCGACGCCGACCGACACGGGGGAGCTTTTGGATGAAACCGCATTGCAGGATCTGGAAGTCCTTGCGAGTGAGGACGATCCGGATTTCGTGGAGCAGCTTCTCAGGATATTTGTGCTCGAGGCACCGTGCAGGATCGGGGAGATCCGCCGTGCCGCAGGCATGGGCGACTCTCGTGAAGTGCAGAAAACCGCACATCTGCTCAAAGGCACGTGCAAACAACTCGGCCTGACCGCATTGGCGAGGTTATGCCAGGAATTTGAAGATGAGGGAAGAGCCGGCGATTCGCACGCCTGGGAAGAGCGGGTGCCGATACTTGAGCGCACTTTTGTTGAAACAAAGGAACTTCTGCACGCGAAATATTCACTACGCAAGGTATGAACCATGAAAATCCTCATTGCCGAAGACGACAATGTATCCCGGTTGGTCTTGCTTACCAAGCTCGGGAAGATGGGGCACGAAGTCGTTGCCACGGAAGATGGCGAAGCTGCATGGAGTGCGTTCCTGGCGGAACGGCCCCAGCTCATCATCACGGACTGGATGATGCCGAAGGTTGACGGTCTGGATCTGTGCCGGATGATCCGGTCGCATGTTCAGGAGAAGTATGCCTATGTCATCTTTCTCACCGCCCTGACTGGAAAGAAATACTACTATGAAGGGATGGAAGCCGGTGCGGACGACTTCCTGAATAAACCGGTCGATATGGACGAACTGACGGCACGCCTTCGGGTCGCCGAACGGATCCTCTCTCTCCATACGGAAGTGGCACAGCTCGAAGGCCTCCTCCCCATATGTTCGTATTGCAAGAAGATTCGCGATGAAAAGGACACGTGGCAGCCTATTGAAGGGTACATCAGCACGCGGACGGAAGCGACATTCTCCCACGGAGTCTGCCCCTCCTGCATCGAGAAATACATGAAACCCGAAATGGAGGCGTATCGAATCAAGAAGCTATCGAAGACATAGCGCAAGGGATGAACCTCTCCTCTCGACGCGTCGGCTCGCCGTCATTGTCTCGACCTTTGCTCCTGTTCCGCCCCCGGGACTGGTGGGATGAATTCCATGCCGGAGAACGCTCTGAACAACTGATTGGCGGAGAAGACGAGAGCGATCCGCTTCTGATCCATGTTGTATGCGACATCGATACGAAAGATTCCATTGCCGAGACTCTTCCCGCTTTCGACTTGCAGGCCAACGCCTGCCGCCGAATGGAATCGTTGGCCGCCCAACCCTTCCCCCTGGTTCCACACAACACCCGAATCGAAGAAGAGCGCCGCGCCTAACTTGAAAAACCAGAGGCTCATCAGAGAGAACATGCGGTGCTCGAGGTTCACCAGCAAGAGACGTTGCCCGGCGAACTCGTTGCTCCTGTAGCCCCGCAGCCCGGAAAATGACCCGAGCGTCACCTGGCTGCTCGGAGCCCAATGAGACCCAATGGTGGTCGTGACTCTCCCAAGGAGCGTCTGATCGGGCAACAATCTCCAGAAATGGAGGGCGGTCGCGGAGATTGTCATTTCATTGGGGGTGTTGCCGATAAAATACGAAGTGATCGAGGATCGGTAGTTTCCGGAGAGACCTCCGCCGAACCCCAGGCTTCCTTGTCCGAAAGCCCGCACAAAATAGTCCACCGAACCAAGACTCGAGAAGTGCAGATTGCGCCCGAGAGCAAGGCCGACCTGGTAGCCGACCGGCACATCCTCGACTCTCCCAAAATTCTCGATATAGCTTCCTTTGTAATACTCCCGCTGAAGAATGCTGACCGATGCTATCAGCAGGTCGACGTTGTCAAACGGGCGAAGCTGCATTGAATCCGAACTTGCTCTCATTCTATAGTACCCTGCGGCAAGCTGCAGTTTCGCGTCGGAGTCCGAGGACGAAGCGAGCCACGCGAACTCATTTTCCTCATGGAGGTAATCGTCGCGTAGCACGTCCCCATTCTGATATTGTCGGATTCTCACCCGTCCGATGCTGGCGTTTCCCCCCGCAGCCCATTCTGCAGCGTCCGCATAAAACGGACGTTGTATGTCAAGAGACGCCTGCTTGAGCTCATCGGCGATCCTGTATTGTGCAGATGTGCTCCACCAACTTCCGAACAAACGGGGTTCCGTGAAACCAATCTCTCCTCCGTTTGGATTTGCCCTGTCAGAGAGACGGCTATAGCCCACGTCGGCTTTCTGCCCCATGCCAAGAAGGTTCTCTTCCCTCACACCAATGCCGAAGCCGCTCACCCCTCCTCCTGCCTGAACCGATGTCGACGGACTTATTGTCCACCGGTCGCGTGCCTTCACGAGCACATCAATGGTGCTATCACAGAGAGTATCTGCTGTGACGCTGATGTCGCCGATGAAGCCCAGCCTTCGGAGATGCCGTGCCGACTCATCAACGAGTCGTTGGTCGTAGGGATCACCTTCCTTGAAGAGGAGCTCGCGACGGATCACCTCTTCACGTGTGAGGACGTGGACATCATTGGCGATTCTCCTGACGGTCTGGGCGAAGTCTCCAACGGGCCTGATAAATTCGCCGACGCTTTGAAGAAACGTGGAGTCCGACTCATCAAATACCTGCCGCTGGTCGATCACAATTCTTCCGACGGTATAGGAGCGGGGCTCGTCTCCAGCGAGGGCATGCGGCCCCGAGAGGGCACAGAGCGCCACGATGCCGGCAGCCGCGCGGGCCAGCGACCGCGAGTGCTCCCGTAGGGTCGCCGGCAATGTCGATCGCCGACGCCGGGGGAGCATGAGGGGCCCGCTGCACGTGGCTTGATCAGCTCGTGGCGGCGAGACGCGTCTGTCAGGACTTCGGAGGCATGTGACAAGAGGCATGAGAGCAAACCCAATCCCAAGAACAGCATTGACGACAAACGCACTGACTATCACATCTTGTCGTGAAGGGCATCCTTCCTGGACGAAACAAACGCAAGATGAATGCCATCACACACGCCGGTTCAGGGTGTAGCCGGCGAGGTTCGAATCAGCTGCGTCGTATCAATGGGGAACTCCTGGGTTGCTCCTGTCTGCAGTGGAAAATGGGACTGTCTGGTCTGAATGACAAATATACAGGAAGAGGGGACAATGTCAACTTGTTTCTCTCTTTGTTGCTTTCGAGACGGCTGACGAGTAAATTCATGCCGGGGGAACGTGCTGTTGACCCAATACTGTCCCACTACTCTGCGGAGGTCGTTGTGCCCGAAGAAATGGAAGTCCCCACCGAGCATTTGCACGAGGATATGGAGCACGCTGCCCATCATAGCAGCGAAACCTGGATAATGTTCGTCGCTTTGAGTTCCGCCCTTCTCGCAGTTCTTGCAGCCGCCTGCTCGCTCCTGGCCGGGCACCATGCCAACGAAGCGATGATAGAGCAGATACAGGCTTCCGACCAGTGGGCGTACTATCAGGCGAAAGGCATTAAATCGACCGTTCTCGAAAGCAAGATGGAGTTGTTGCGCTCCCTTGGAAAAGAACCGGAGGCAAAGGACGGGGAGAAGATCACGGAATACAAGAATCAGCAAAAGGAAATCGAGGATAAAGCGCATGAGAAGGAGCAATCATCGGAACAGCATCTTGCGTTACACCAGATCCTCGCCAAGGGGGTCACGGTCTTCCAGATTGCAATAGCGCTGGGCGCCATCTCCGCGCTGTCGAGGAGGAAATGGCTCTGGTACGTCAGTCTTGCGCTGGGAGCTCTCGGCTTGCTCTTTTTCCTCCAGGGGATCCTCTAGAA
>PMNE01000071.1:735-9065 GCA_003162635.1 Ignavibacteriota bacterium | reverse complement strand
CAGGATAGACCGCAAGAGAATAGACTGGAATGGTTGTCAGTCCTGCATTCGTTGCCGCCCATGTCTTCCCCAGGTCTGTTGACCGAAACACCCCACTGTCCGTTCCAGCGTAGACAAAGGAACCGGAAGGACGAATGACGATCGCGTTGACCTGACAATGGGTAGAATATGCGATGTCCCACGTGACACCGTTATCCGTGGATCGATAGATACTTGAATCAGTGCCGGCAAAAACAGTTCCTCCGTTCACAGCGACGGAATATGCGGAGATGTGTGATAGACTTGTCGCTGCCCAGGTAGCACCAGCGTCGCTTGAGAAGTACACTCCGTGAGCATCCATGCTAACATTTGAGACTGCGGCAAACACATGGGAACCGTCAAACGCATAAGAGGCAACACCGCTGGGGCGGACTCTTGTCCAATGTGCCTCATCATCAGTTGAACGATACATGCCGGCGGCTCCCGCACCGTACGCAGAGCACGCAAGAACGACAGAGTCGCTGGCACCAACTGCAAATATCGTAAATGGAGCTGAACTGTCTGTGGTGTCTGCGGACCAGTTCAAACCCCTGTCTGAAGATCGGAGAATACCGGGACCAGAATAGTATCCATCAGAATAGGTTCCCGCATACACATAGGAACCAGTGATTGATAAAGAAGTAACGGAGACATCTGTCGAAATTGACGAATATACCAGGGACCAACTATTCCCTTCGTCCGTAGAACGATAGATATCTCCCTTCGACGCGGCAAAGACATTCAGACTATCGACCGCCATGGAGTAGACCGAGCCGCTGCCCCCACAAGGTCCGTTCGTCCTCTCCCATTGTGCATCCAGCTCGATAACATCACAGAGGAGAAGAGCGCTCACGACTGCAAGTACCACGGAGTATCTCATTACCATCCTCCTTAATCCAGATTAAAGTGTGATGAACGTTGCGCGATGATGCTTCGGTAATGGGCTTGAAAATGCATTCGTTGCTCCATCACGCCTGCGGCTCCGGTGCAGCAAGTCCCTCTAAACACGACGACCTCTCCCATCCATAATCCAGATGAAAGAGGCCACCGCTAGCAAAGAACGACGAGGAAAGTTACCTCTCGTTTAAGACATTTGCAAACAGTCTGCTGCGCACAGCGATAGGGTGAGTCACCAGATAAAACAAGAATAGTGGAGCCACACAAAATCTGCTACTTTCGCGAATTCCTCGGAAGCATAGGATGGTCATCAACTTTCTTACATTATGTAATTGATAAATGATCTCGCATGTCTTGACATTTGCGATCCTTCGCACTAAGGTGTGCTGTAGTTCCAATATCGCAACTGCTTCACCGGGAATGAAGGCCTTCCCGAGCACCAGATTCCTCCTTTCTCGCTGTTCATTCTCACGCGTCTCCGTTTCATTCAAACTGACTATCGGAGGCAGCAGAGTGTGAAACGCATATGTGATCCAGTGGAAACAACCCGCAGCGCACTTGCCCCTGTGCATAGGAAGTTCTATTCTTATCCCTCCGAGAAAATTCTTTCGCCTAAAATACAGCAGTATTCTACCTGTCCCAGAATCCAGCTCGTGAGAAGAGTAAACGTCAATAGTCCACCATTCATGGAAGACACACTGCACGAACAAACGGAGGTCTAAAAATGCACCCAAGAACCGTACTGTGGGTCGTCGTCCTGATTTTCGGTATTTGTCTCAGTTCAGCCTTAGCACAACCAATAAGTTCACCATACAAATTTCCAACAAGAGTGGGCATGCCCGGATGGAAATCCCTCAACACTCTTGCTGAAAAATTGGCCGCATGCCAGATCCCGCAAGATACTCTCCAAAGACTATCGACCGAGGCACTAGTTCAGACTTGTCTTGATTATCCAATGTTCCTCCTCTACAGTGCCTATACTGACTCACTCGGCGGAATGGCGAGGGTTATCTCAGGATTCAATGGGATGCAAGAGCTGCTTCGCCGCAAAGACGCAGGCTCATTCTTGGTCAAGAAATATCTGGAGTATGACCCGTTAGCGCATGATGAGAATTGGTCCGACGACAAAATGGGCGAATTCTCCTTGAAGCTCGATGGTCTAGAGCGGTTGCTCGGCCATGATTCAATCCTCACCAGCCTCCAAGCCGACGAGCGTCGCAACCTTCTGAGTCTCGCGGTAGACAGATTCAAGAAGAAGGTTCAGGATCGCAATTATGGACTCTTTGACGCGGGATCAAGTGCATGGCTGGCAGGCCGCGTGATGATCCACGAACACTTCGATGAACTTATCGCTGCATTGAAGGCCGATGATCGTCTGTCCGATGCCATGGCTCGATGCATGCTCCCGGGCAAGGAAGAAATAGACGAGATCGTGCGTCACGCCGACAACTTTTTAAAAATTAAACCCTAGCCCCCCCCTTTTGACGACGCACAATTTCTCCACCGCGGGGAAAGTCTATGAATGCGGCTTGGTGTCGTCGTCCAATTTGGTGACATTCTTGATGTCATCCTGCATGCCGCGCATTGCATCCTTGAATTGTCGAATTCCCTTGCCCAGGTTCTTGGCAAGCTCCGGCAATTTGTTCGGGCCGAAGAAGACCAACACAAGGAGTAGAATCACCAACAACTCTCCGCCACCGACGTTTTCGAACATGTTCCACCCTATCCTTTCTTCTCTGCTTATAGAGATTTGCCGTCAAGTTTTCTGACCTCTAAGAGGTCCTTGGGCGCACTGAATCTTAATTCCGCGGTCCGTAATGAATCTCCCTGTCGTCGCGCAGTTTGCCACCATATTGGCTGAAAAACTCCCGAAGAGTCGGGACGGCATCCGAACTCAGGTTCAGCACCAGAAATCCATTTTCTAAAATCAGTCTTGCGCCTACGCCTTGCGTCGTGACAAACCTTTCGAGGTCCCGCCGATTAATCGCGAATTCCACCTGTTCAGTCACCGAATGGTAACCGCGGACGAGGCGTAGTGGCTGCATGCCGTTCAACAGGACTATAACCCCTCCCATGCTGAGTTCCAGGCCGCCTATGTTACTCAACTGAATCCAATCCTCTCCCCGATAGGTCACATTCAATCGAAAGGAGAAAGCACTGTCATTCCTCACAACGAGGAAAGGGACAATATCCACCGCCTGCGACGTAGACAGATCGCCGCCAGTCACAGTGAATTCTTTCCCCTCATGTCGCTGGACGGTATAGTCATCCTTCGGAATAGTCCCATACTGTTCACCCTGGGACAGCGCTNNAGCACCCTGCTCTGTGAACTCATGGAACAATCCCTGGTACAAACGAAGCGGACAGAGATACTCCGAGAGCGTTCAACGCGAATGGCTCAAACTGACCTTCCGGTTGACCAACCAGATTGAAAAACCTCATCCTATCATATTCGACTCCCAGTTTGCCCCTGAAGAAATCGGTTGGTTCCCAGCCGACGCCGGCCCCGACATGGATTCCATTTCCGTTATATCCCAACCCGCCGACATTGATGATCGAAAATAGTCCTGCCCCTGCCGAGCAAAACGGCCTGATCGAACCTTTATCCGAAAGAAAGTACGTCAATTCGAGGCGCGCCCCCCCGAGCGCAAATTCCCCATTCACAGGTCTGGCTGCCGATGGCGCGACGACCCTTGAGCCAGTTGCAAAGAGCAAACTGAGCGCCCACACGCGGGACAACGCATATCCCGGGCCAAGCATCACGAGTTCGCCTCGTTCCATGACCGATGGGGATGCCTCATAGAGCGGAACGGCCCTCAACTCAAAGAAGAGGCCTTCCGCCCGGCATGCCGATGAATCCCGATGCGTCACTGCGTCGCCTGCTGTCGCCAGCGAAACGGAGGTCGTCAGAATCGCGAGAAGCGATGCCAGTCTCATTCAGTATACCAATCGCAGTTTGACTGTTGACCCGTCCAGCACGAGACCCGGAGCGGGAAGATGAAAGTGATCGAGAACTGTAAACACCGATCTGAGAAGACTTGACTCAGTCTCGATACGGGTAAAATTGTAATCGAGAGAGAAGATGTAGAGTCTGCGTCGGGCTTCCGTGTTTTGCAGATCGCGCGCCGCGAGGCCGAATCCCACGCCCAGCCAGGGGGGAATCCACCAGGGTGGATGGTCGCCCATGAGAAAATGCGGGTCCATCGTGATATAGTAGGTCTGCCCCTGATAGTCATCGATGAACACGCGGCCCGAGCCGCCCCGGAGTGCGTCGACATACTCCGTGCTGGGGTAGTAGCTCCACTTCAATGCGAAGTTCTTCAACACCGGAAAACGTTCCTGGGCGAGGGGAATCGCCGCTCCGATGACATCGGAAAAGGCGTCACCTGGACTGAAACCGTACTCCTGGTGGAATCCGTCTTCCACTTCCACGTAGAGCTGGTAGGCAAGCCCCAGAACCGAACCGTAATAGATGCTTGTACTGTGGCTGAACCCGCTCCAATCCATGGAATACGTAAACAGGTGGGACAGAGTGTAGGCGCCGTATGCGTGGCCAAGCTTGTCGATGTTGAGCGCATAGACCCAATCGTTCTCGAACCTAAACGGCGCACGCGGGCCCTCCCACCAAGCCCGTGCCTGGTAGAGGTGGACAGCAGTCACTGTGCCCACCGTGATGGCGCTCAGGAGAACAATCCGTCCGGGAAGTACATGCGTCGAATCATCCTGCCCCGCTACCGCCCAGGAAACGGAAAAGAAACCGATGAGCATAATAACCACAACAGCACTTCGAATCATCACAAACGCTCCTTGCAAAATAGGAGTCATCGGATTGCCCTGTTCATACTCCTTCGGAAGAAAAGGAAATCGCTGAGAATCCCGCCGCCACACCACGAAATCCGCGGGGGGAAGAGCGTATTTCTTCAGTGGGCGGCGGTTCACATCAGAGACCATCACGCCCGGAGAAGAGTACAAAGCAAGGATTTGGGGTGTGTGCAGACCCCGGCCACATTTACGAGGCCAGGCCGAGGATCAAATCAGAAGCGTACAATTGAGGAGGTAAAATGGATCAGCAGAACAGAAGTTCGCGACGGTGACCTGTTCATCCAGCGCGAAGAGTGACACGATCGTGGACGGCGGTCCGAGCGGATCGGAAGCAAGTGCCGGACTGTCCTGGTCAACCACGACCAGTACTTTTTTCTCAGGAACTTTCGAAGGTTGCGGGACGCCGGGATACCGGTCCTGAGGAATGGATGATGACGCATCCGAGCAGAGCTCATCATCGTCGTGTATGACGTAATTCGAGGAAAAGAGATCGTCGAGATTCGCCGAGTCGGCGAAGAAAGAGGCAAGAAACACCCATGCGAGAAGAAGGGAAAAACCGGAACGTCTTTGGACGAAAGGATTCACGGAAGAATGACCATTCGTTACGTTGAACGCGCAAATATAGTCACCGAGGCGAACAATGTCAAGCAATCAAGCCCGCGTGCGTCGATGTTATGCCGTCAGTTCCCTTGAATCTTTCATTGGATTCCCTTAGCCTGGTAGGTAACCTGCTTAATCTGAATTCATTCACTCCTTCGACAACCATTCGCTATGAGGAAACGTAAAGCACAAGCTCCTGTCCATCAATCATGAGGTACATCATCAACTCATCCCTCACGTGTCCCGTCTGTACGTCTCCGGACGTCCGCAACGTTCCGTTCCAATACAGTTTCCGCGGCCAATGTATGCGCGCTTACCGTTGCCGCACATGCGGGATCATCTTCATCCACCCCCAACCGACAAGTGAACAACTGAGGGAACTCTACTCGGCTGAGTACTTCGAGGAGGGGGATTTCCGCTGCGGCCATGAATCCAGCTACTGTGACCCAACCGCACTTGAGCATATCGCAAATACGGGACTACTCGACGAGATCAAATCAATCAGACCGTCCGGGAGGTTTCTTGAAATCGGATGTGCCGGGGGAGCATTCCTGCATGCCGCCAGGAAAGCGGGCTATACAGTCGATGGCGTAGAGTTCTCCCAAGATGCCTGTCGGATCGCCAAGGCCACATTCGGTTTAGACGTGCATCCCGGATCAGTTGAGGATGCACACTTCCCGGACGAATCCTTCGACGTTGTCTTCATGGGGGATGTCATCGAGCATCTCCCGGATCCTGTCACTTCCATCATGGAAGTTCAACGGATACTTGCAGCTCAAGGCCTTTTGGTCCTCGAGCTCCCCTCACAAACGAACAATCTGTACTCCAGAACGGGCTTCGCTGTTTATGGTGCTCTGGGTCGGACAACGACCGTTGGTCTGCCGCCATACCATCTGTTCGAGTATCGGCCACGAAGCTTGCGGTTTCTGCTTCAGAGATGCGGATTCGACGAGGTCACAATCCGCGAGGGGATCCTCTCTCCCCGTCACATCAATCTCCGGGGATCCTTGATCCAGCGCTGGTCGAAGAAAGCTTTTCAGTACCCGAACTGGTGCATTACCCGGGGCTTGCACGTCCTCGGCGATCGCTTGACTGTGTATGCTTCCAAGGCACCGCGTCGCGTGTAGTCTGTTCTCCCCTGTCACCGCAACCCCTCTGCTGAGAGACTCGACATCGTGATGCGATTTGACTTCTCGTGTCCTTTTTTCAGTTGCCGTGCTTCTGAGGACGGAAGAGAAAGAAATTTCTAAATACACGGAATGTCAGGTACACCAGAAATCCGAGGGCCGAAAAGTAAATGTAAAACTCCCGGTTGTCGGTGCCGATGGAAAAGATCTTGAACAATGTGAAGGCGGCTAAACAGAATATGTAGATTGGCCCCATGTTGAAGTAAGGACCCTCTTCTATGCGACGGAGTTTGCGAATATCGTCTTCGCNNTGAGATTTCATCGGAAAACGGCTCCAACTGGATCTTGTCGAATGCAGCCCAGATGCGCTTGAACATGAACTGGTCTTTCATCTGGACGACGGTAGTGCAAACGACCGAGATGTTGAGGAGTGATTCGACAAAAGACTGCTGCGTGGGGGATATCCGGTCGAGGTTGTCGAGGAATACGATGTACGGCCTCTCTGCGTGTGCGAGTCCTTCAAATATGAGGGCCTGAAGTTTGATGCTGCCAAGAGCCGCGAGACGCTTCTTCACAGCCGCCCAATCTTCTTGCTCCTCCCCGCCATCGAAAGGAAGTTCTCCTCTATTATAGAGTTGTTCAGCAGCTTCCTTCAGGCAGTCGCCAAGGGGGTTGGGATGCTCTATGTAGAGGATCCGGTACGATCCTGGAACGATTTTCGGGGCCAGCTCGCCATGGAGAGCGCTGAGAACGCCTGGTGAGAGGTCGATGTGTCTGGATTTCCCTGCTAGGACGCGAAGTGCTTCAAGCATGAGCCGCGTCTTCCCTATCCCCTTCTCGCCGACGATAAGCGTGTGACGTCCGCGACGGAGGTTCATGACCAGATGGCGAAGTTCGTCGGTGCGGCCGAAAAAGGCCTGATCGTGACGAAGGTCGGCGTTTTGAGTCTTCATGGGATGACAGATGAGAAGTGGAACCCGAGGTGAGTCATGCGGAGGGAGCAGCTATGCAACGTTGAGCCAAATCGATTCTTGGAAGCATGAAGGGTCCGGTAGTCCGAGTCGGCGGAGTCGGCATCGAGTGACAAGACAACGTCAACCGCATGCTGAAGGAGATTGGGCCCGGCAGCAGTCCTGGCTTTTGTCACCTGTCCGACGAGGAAGAGCGTGGTGTTTGTTTGTTGACAAACGCGCCGCAAGAGATAGGTGCATTTGCGGATCTGCGTAGGGGTGCCAGGAAATGAGTCTGTCCCTCCGGAATAGGCGGTTTGCACTGAATCGACCACGAGTATTCGGACGGAATCAGATTGAATGTGCGAGGAGATTCGCTCGACGTTTGTTTCGAACAAAAGAGAAATCTCCGGAGAATTAATGCGCAGACGATCCGCGCGAAGCTTCAACTGATCGAGCGATTCCTCACCGCTTGAGTACAGAGCTTTTTTGCCGCTACGGTTCAGGATTTGCATAACAAGAGTCGATTTCCCGGCACCGGGAGGACCGGCCAGAAGTACCGATGATCCGGGGACAAAGCCGCCCCCCATAAGAGTGTCAATCGGGGGGATCCCCGACCTGAACCGGGGCGGAGGAACTGTGCGTATATCAGGCAACGGCATCGGCCTGGAAAAGTGACGGCGCGTTTCAGCTTTTCGGATCGAATTCCAGGCGCCGCAATTGAAGCATGAGAGGCGGAATTCGGAGTAGGAGCAATTGCACTTCGTGCAGGTATATATTAAGTCGGAGTTCAATTGATTCTCTTCAAAGTGACCACGAGAACCGGTCTGCTATCGCGCAGAATTCGTCTGTGGTCCAGCAGAACGCCGCGGATCGGGGACCTGATCTCAGCTTTACGCTCGGATGTCAGAGATCG
>PMNE01000071.1:0-730 GCA_003162635.1 Ignavibacteriota bacterium | reverse complement strand
AGGCAATCCGGATCTTGGACTCAATATCAGCGAGAGACGCCGCGACCTGTTGTCTCAACGACTGGCCCTTCTCGTCGTTCAGCGCGATCTGGTCGGCCGAGAGATCAATCCGGGCCTTCAGCGCGATGACGTCCCCTTCGCGCAGCGTGTCCCCGGCGGTGCGGCAAAACCGCAGCGAATCCCCGGCTTCAAGCGGAAAAGCCAATTGCACCACGTCGCTGGATCTTGTTCCGGCCGGTGAACCGGGCTCAGGTCGGCCCCCGGAGCTCAAGGCGCGTGTCGATCGTACGGTGACGAGTCCCCGGGTAATCAACTTCGCCTCGAGCCCGAGAGCCTCCATATCGGATAACGTGGCGTAGTTGAGCTTGATAATGGAGCCGCTCGCGGCAACCGGGGTAAACGCCTTGGTGTTTGGAGGGATCGATACACGTTCAAGCATCGCAAGCTCGCCGAAGAGGAAGTTCTCGCACGAAGTATCAAGAAAGGCCGATAACTGAGAGAAGTTCTGATTGCTAAGATCGATGGACTGCGTTGTGACCGAAGCCGGCTCGCCGCGGAAGCAGAGCACGGCATCGGCGACATAGTCGGCCCGAAAGTTTTTGCCCAGCGTGTGGAGCTGGCCGTCGGAGGTTCGGAACACGAGCGTGCTTGGGTTGAGCGCGCCCACGACCGGAAACGACCCGGTGATTCTGTGCTTCGTGAGCATATCGTACGCATCAACGTCGGCCAT
>PMNE01000090.1 GCA_003162635.1 Ignavibacteriota bacterium | reverse complement strand
CTAACGCCCGCGGCTTTACCTGCGGTTGATGGACCTTACAGTCGGGTACTATCCCTACGACGACTGATTGAATCATGCAAGCCTCAAATCTCTCGTCGAGCGTCCTACCGGCCAAACGTCGCACCGACCGACTTTCTGTCGGGATCAGCCGATGGTCAGGCAGCCCCCGCACGTCGCCTCCTTCACCACCGGATTGTTGGTAGGGGCTCACGGCCGAGGGAAACGAGTTTGCCTGAAAGATCTTGGTAGTCGTGGAGCATTTCCTGAAGCTCGACACGGTTCAAGCTCAAGGTAAAACAGACCATGTTTGTATCTGCTCGTTCGCCTGCAACAACCGCGGGGAATTGGTACCCCAGTTCAATCAGCCTCTTTACACGCATTGCCTCTTCTGTTGAAACGAAACCAGATAAATCAAAGTCAGACAATTTCTTCAAAGCCTCGAATTCCGAGTTGGCGAGTGCAGATTGTCGGTCAAATTCTGCACGGACCGTGTCACGATTAGCATAAGGTCCTGCACACTTAGCGTTGGAATACGTCAACTGGTATGGTCGGCTCCTGTCACACGTGATGAACGTAAAGCCGGCGCGGACATCGGCGAGCGTTATGAGGGTTGTCCTTGCTGTCTCGGACATTTTCGACTCGCGAATCAGCTTAATGCACTTCGCCATGTCCGGCGGGTCGATGAACGAGCGAGCTCGGTTACAGCCAAAGGAAAAACAAAAAAGGATGATCAGGGACAATGTGACTGCACCTCGCATTGTCGTTCCTCCTCATATATTCTTTCGATCGGACCAGAGAGGCCTGTTTCAACGAACTTGCGTATCGCGGGTAAGATACCTCTGGCATGGGCGAGATGCAATCGAACCTGCGTGGGTAGCGTCACTTGAACCTGTGATTCACCACGATGATCTGTTCTCAACGCGCTGACTTTCGCAAAGCCCTCTCGAATAGGTCAACCAAGTGAAGCGATGAATGCGGCGCGGAAAAAGTCCAACTTCCGTCGACCCAGCGAGAAGAGAAACAGAGGAAAGCAGACAAAGAAGACGATCTTGATTTCGAACCTTAAAATCCGTAATCTGCTGATACTCTAAGAACGCTCCAATGTCGGTAGCACTCCAGTTGGGGAGAGGCGGGCGGTTGCGAACAGATCTGCTGACAAGGTTAGCACTTATTCGTCCCCCTGCTTGCTCGAAGCAGGCAGAATGTGCCAAAAACGAATCGGTTTTCAGGGACGCTTAGCTCAGTTGGTTCAGAGCGCCTGCCTTATTCCAAAACGGCCCGCGAAGGCGCCGGAGGCGGCTGAGCGGTTGCCGTTTTGAGAATCCCGCTCACGCCGGAGGCGTGAAGCGGGACAACCATACAGAGATTTTTGGGACGCTTAGCTCAGCTGGTTCAGAGCGCCTGCCTTACAAGCAGGAGGTCACTGGTTCGAACCCAGTAGCGTCCACAGGATTAGCGCAGCCATCGAGGGGGGGGTGAGCGTTCTCATACCTCTCTCGGAAACCCAATCCCTGTCGCTGGAAGTTCACGGCCTTTGCGGGCTGACGAACATTCAAATGTATGCGGGAGATGGGACGAACCACACGGGAAATCTGCTGATCTCATTGGGATGCTCTCTCCTCTTGGTTGGGAGGAGGTAGCTCTTGGTGCTCGTCGCAATTCATCCTCCTGCGATGCAGATCCTACCTCCACGTGTCCATGATCCCCGGATTCTTCATCGTTTCATTGTCTTCCAGACTACTCTATCATTATAGATTCCGATGATTTGTCGAAATTCGCCGGCGTCATACGAAGAGCGAATGGAGATTCATTGACTGTCATAGGCTCAATTATTTGTTGTTCCAAAATGCAGGCTATCCCTCCGAGCACAGACGCTGTCAGTATCCCCGTCGTATAATTCAAATTCAGCTTCATCAGCGCCTCACCTGTCCTGTGACATTCTCTCCAGCATCCAGTATGGATAGACTCTCGGCGGTGTGGTCAATGTATCGAGCCGGGCAACTTCTTCGGCAGCAATCTCCCAATCCACGGTCTTTAGATTGTCCGTGAGTTGCTCTTTGTTCCGCGCACCGACGATCACGGAAGTGACACCGGGCTTCCTCAGCAGGTAATTGAGCGCTGCCTGGGTGATCGTCGCGCCATACTTGCGCGCTGTTTTCTCCAACTCATCGACGATGTCGAACCCCTTTTCTTCATCAAATTGGAGGAACTGCGCGGTCGGGTTAGATCGTCGCGCACCTTCCGGCCGCGGCTTGCCGCGCCTGTATTTTCCCGTGAGAAAACCGCCGCCTAACGGACTCCAGGGTAGAATCCCGAGGTGTTGATCAAGCGAGAGAGGGACCAATTCGTTTTCAAGATCGCGGGCAATCAGGGAGTAGAAGGCCTGAAGTGTGATAAATCTCTCGAGGTGCTGTGTGTCGGAGATCGCAAGAGCTTTCATCAATTGCCAGCCCGCGAAGTTGGATGCACCAACGTATCGCACTTTCCCCTCCCTGACCAGATCATCAAGAGTCCGGAGGGTCTCTTCAAGCGGGGTCCGCGGGTCAAAACTGTGCACCTGATACAAGTCGATGTAATCGGTGCCGAGCCTCTTGAGACTCGTGTTGCAGGAGTCGATGATGTGCCTTCGGGAAAGGCCGACGTCGTTCGGTCCGGACCCCGTTCTCCCTCTGACCTTCGTGGCAAGGACAACGCTGTTCCGCCTGGTACCAAGTGCTTTGCCAAGGAGCAGTTCTGACATTCCTTCAGAATACACGTCCGCGGTGTCAAAGAAATTGATTCCACCATCGATTGCAATATTTACGAGGTCGTCGGCTTCTTTCTGCCCAACCTGTCCGATGTTCGCCCAGTAGCCTTTTCCACCGAACGTCATCGCACCGAAACATAGTTCGGAAACCCTGACTCCTGTATTGCCCAGAAATCTTGTCTTCATGATCTACTCCCCTTTGTTTTCAAATCAACATTCAATCCTTTGAATCTCTGTGTGTACGGGTAAGCTCCGAAACCCCCCGGCTGTTTGTGGAAACCTATGGAATTACTGGGATAGAGTCAAAGCAACGGGCAGCAAGACAACAACGAGGATGAGCAGGATGCGGGCAAATCGTTCAGTCATGCGCTTCTTGAGAGGAACATACATAGCAGATTCGTCCTCGATGTCACCGCAATATCAAAACGGAGTTACTGAACGACTGTGAGGGTCCCACAACGGGGGCAACCTACCAATGTCATGAAACCGCAACGCCCCTTCCCAATATAAATTTTCCTAACTTGTTCTCGGACCAGCTCCCGGGAGTCCGGTGGACGCCCTCGCAAGA
>PMNE01000016.1 GCA_003162635.1 Ignavibacteriota bacterium | reverse complement strand
TTATGCGAGGGCGAACTTCACAACCTCGGCAAAGGCCTGAGGATTGCTGACAGCGATCTCTGCAAGGATTTTGCGGTTGATATCGACCTCTTTCTTCTTCAATCCGGTGATGAGCCTGGAGTACGTGGTCCCGTTCCCCCTGGCCGCCGCGTTGATGCGGGCGATCCAGAGCTGGCGGAAGGTCCTTTTTTTCGCCTTCCTGTCGCGGTACGCAAACTGCATCCCCTTATCGACATGATGCTTCGCGACTGTCAGGACGTTTCCTCTCGCACCCCACGAGCCTTTCGCTTGCGCGAGAATGCGCTTGCGGCGGCGGTGGGAGGCAACCTTGTTCTGCGAACGTGGCATAGTTGCGCTTGTCCCTGATGTAGTGAGTAAGAATCCGCCGGGCCGCTCCGGAAGCCGGCCGGCGGTGGAGAAAAAAATCAGACGTTCAGCATCGCCTTCACAGCAGGAAGATCAGCACGGGAGACCAGGTGGGCCTTCCGGAGTTTTCTCTTCCTCTTGGTCGACTTCGACGTCAGAATGTGACTTCGGTAGGCAGCTCCCCTTTTTACCTTCCCGGTCGCCGTCAGACGGAACCGTTTCTTGGCGCTGCTCTTGGTCTTCATTTTCGGCATGCACAACCTCCTTGCGTATGGTCCTTCTCTGGGAATCTCCTGCACGAGCTCATCGCACGCGGCGCGGGGCCTGCACAACACTCCTTCATCGATTCTTCCCCGCCGCATGCGGCAACAGTGAACCCGACGACGTTAAGGCGCCGGTTCCGCATTCGGTTCGACTTTGGCCGGCGGCTTCTTCCGTTCGGGAGAAAGGATCATGATCATGCTCCTTCCTTCCATATGCGCGGCCTGGTCGATCTTCGAGACGTCGGAAAGTTCCTGCACCAGACGGTTCAGGAGCACTTCCCCCTTTTCCTTATACGTAATCTCCCGACCTTTGAACACGACCGATGCCTTCACCTTGTGTCCCTCTCCGAGGAACCTCCGGGCATGGCGTATCTTGAAATCAAAGTCGTGCGTGTCGGTATTGGGGTGAAAGCGAAGCTCCTTCAGCAAAGAGACGTGCTGGTGTTTCTTCTGGATCTTGTCCTTTTTCGCCAGCTCGTATTTGAACTTGCCGAAGTTGATGATCTTACAGACCGGCGGCACCGCCGTCGGCACGATTTCGACGAGATCAGCATCCCGATCCTTTGCCAGTGCGATCGCGGCTGCCGGGGTCATCACACCCAGTTGCCCGCCGTGCTGATCAATCACGCGCACTTCCGGGACACGAATCTCCTCGTTGATGTGGGCTCGCTTTTCTTTGCTAATGGATCTGCCTCCTACGTGGTAGGTATTGTTTTCTCGTCGATTTCCTTCCGCAGTTTTGCGACAAATTCCGCCTCCGTGGTCTGTCCCAGATCCCCCTTTCGGTGTTGGCGCACCGAGAGAGCCCCCGCCCCCTTCTCCCTTTCGCCGAGGATCACCATATAAGGGGTTTTACGCGTTTCCCACTCGCGAATCTTATAGCCGATTTTCTCGTTCCGGTCGTCAAGCTCCACCCGGATTCCGGCACTCTTGACAGCTTCGTAAACTTTCTTCGCATAATCAAGCTGGTTGTCGGTAATGGGCAGGACAACCGCCTGGACCGGCGCAAGCCAGAGGGGAAATTCGCCTGCATAATGCTCTATCAGGAGACCGACGAATCGTTCCATGGAGCCGAAAGGGGCACGATGGATGATCACCGGGCGGTGTTTCTTTCCGTCGCTCCCGGTATATTCAAGATCGAAGCGCTCGGGCATCACGTAATCGACCTGAACCGTGCCAAGCTGCCAGGTGCGGCCGATCGCGTCCTTGACCATGAAGTCGATCTTCGGGCCATAGAACGATGCCTCGCCGATGCCGACAAAGTACTTCAACCCCATTTCATCGGCCACTTCCTTGATCTCTCGCTGGGCCTGTTCCCAGAACTCCGCCGCGCCGCCATATTTTTCGGTGTTCTTGTTGTCGCGGTACGAAAGCCGTGTNNAGATGTGCGCGTCATCCTGCGTGAAACCCCGCACGCGGGTCAGGCCGTTCATCTCGCCCGATTGTTCATATCGGTACACGGTGCCGAACTCCGCCAGCCGGACGGGAAGGTCGCGGTAGGAACGCGGTTTCGACATGTAGATCTGATGGTGGTGCGGACAATTCATCGGCTTCAGCAGGAATTGTTCGCCGTTCTCCATCGTGATCGGCGCAAACTGCGAGTCTTTATAGTACGGGTAATGCCCCGACGTCNNCGCAACACAGTTCCTTTTGGCAGCCAAAGCGGAAGCCCGCTTCCCACCTTTGGGGTCAGGAGAAAGAGTTCCTGCTCCTGTCCCAACTTCCTATGGTCCCGCTTTTTTGCCTCCTCCAGCCGCTCCAGATGTTCATCAAGCTCCTTCTGGGAAGGGAACGTGACCCCGTAGATGCGTTGCAGCATCCTGTTTTTTTCATTTCCCCGCCAGTACGCGCCCGCAACGCTCAGAAGCTTGATGGCCTTGATGCGTCCTGTCGAGGGAATATGAGGCCCTGCGCACAGATCCGTGAACCCGCCATGATGGTAGAAGGTGATCTCTTCATCCTTCAGACCTTCAAGGAGCTCGAGCTTGTACTGGTCCCCCTTCTTCTCGAAGTAGCGAACTGCATCCGCCCATGGAATCGTCTCGCGCGTGTACGTCGAATCCCCGCTTGCAAGTTCCCCCATCTTCTTTTCGATCCGCGCGAGATCTCCGGCATCCAGGTTGTGATCACCCAGATCAATGTCGTAATAGAACCCGGTGTCGATCGCCGGACCGACACCGAACTTCGCACCCGGGAAAAGCGATTCCACCGCCTCCGCCATCAGATGGGCGGAGCTGTGCCAGAACGCCCTCTTCGCTTCGTCATCCTTCCATGTGCAGATCTTCAGTTCAGCATCCGCCGTGATCGGCCGGGCCAGATCTCTCACTTCCCCGTCGATGGAAACGGCAAGTGCATCCCTTGCAAGACCGCGCCCGATGCTTGCGGCGATCTGCTGACCGGTGACACCGCTGTCGTACGTTCGGTGCGAGCCGTCCGGCAATGTGATGGTAATGGTGCTCATGCGGCAGTGATGATAAAAAAAAACGAAGCAGCCTCCGCTTCGTGCAGTGATTCTGTGGGCGATACAGGAGTCGAACCTGTGACCTCTACCATGTCAAGGTAGCGCTCTAACCAACTGAGCTAACCGCCCGCACCACGCTCTTTTCACTAATTTACGAGATTCTCCGGAAAAATGCAACGAACCGAGGGGCCATTTTCTGGTGGGGATAGAGGGATTTGAACCCTCACGGTGGTTACCCACCAACGGATTTTAAGTCCGTTGCGTCTGCCATTCCGCCATATCCCCCTCCGCCAAATATACCGAAAACCCTGATGAGAGGCGAGACACAATCCCCGGCCATGCTATTCCTTCTTCTCATGCCTGGGATGATGAGCGTGTTGCGGTCCCCTGAATCGGGGTCCCGTGCTGAGAGCAACGGCCACGAGCATCATCATGTTCAGCGGTTCCTTGAATCGGCTCTCGCCAAAGGTCAGGACGATCGTCACGACGACGATTCCCGCCACCGCACACAACACCGGACGAAGCCCCGCCAGTTTTTCTCTTTCGCCAAAGAAGAGGAAGAGAAACACCGCACAGAGATGACCGGGCGGGACGAGGCAATGACCACGAGGGCGGCAAGAAACGCGCAAGCAACCAGCACCGGGCAAATGCCAAGGAAACCCGGAGCGAGGTCATGCGTTTGACTCAAGTGCTCCATTGCCGTCGCCTTCCATCAACAAAAAAANNTTATGCTGGGTGAAACGCTTGAGGCGACGACCGGATTCGAACCGGTGCATAAAGGTTTTGCAGACCTCTCCCTTACCACTTGGGTACGTCGCCGAAGTTCTTCCGGATCTCATTGCCGCCGAAAAAAAAAGCCCCGCCACCTGGTGGGATTGGGGGCGGCGGGGCCACTTTATCGAGGAAGTGAAGATACAGAGGCGTTTGGTGCGATTACCT
>PMNE01000025.1 GCA_003162635.1 Ignavibacteriota bacterium | reverse complement strand
AGAACATACCCCCGTTCTCCCGAGAATTCCTCGAGGTGTGCAATGGTCGGATAATCACCGGTTCCATCGAAGAGCCGGGCATCATCGATGAGAATGACGTGTGAGAGGTTGGATTGGAAAATAGTCCTTAGTTCTTTGAGTATGGGCGTATCCTCTTTCCCTCTTGCAGTATTCCCGCCGGAGTAATGGGCATCGAGCCAGAAGATCGCCGGTTTGTCCAATGCGGGAACGACGGTCTTCAAGAGTTCGCCGCTGTCGCCGCACAAGAGTTCGACGTGATCGTGCCGATGAAATCTTGTCTTCGCCTTTTCGAAAAGTTCCGGCGAGAGCTCGATGGAGATGATCTTGTGAAAGCGACTCCTTTGCGCCTCAACCATTTCTCCAAGGTATGTTCCTGATTCAACGAGCGTGTCAATGGAAAACGATTTTCCGTACCTGCGAACTGCCAGTTGCTTTACACAGTGAGGCGGCGGCGACGGTCGCCCGCGCATTTTCCATCCGATCTGTTCCTTCCTGCAGCGAACCCGGTCTCTGACGCTTCCGAGCCACGAATCTGTTTTCGCCCCGGGCATAAATCTATCCTTGACAAAGCGGCGGTAGGCTATTTGCGATCAAGATATGGAAAAAAGACGAGCTTTCCGCTTACCGAAAGAGTCGATAGCAACATACCGCTATTGTTGACGGATATCGGCTCGTCCTTCGCCTCCGATCGACACGTGCCGCCTTCTTTACATCCGCAACGCACTGTTTTCATCTCTTATTCTTATCGCGAGCATGATCGCGTTGAGAACAGTGAAGACAATTGCCGTGTCGTACAAACGAAATGCCAGGGGAAGAACCGCGATTTCAGCCGCGACAATCATGTAATTCGGATGTTTTATATATGCATACGGACCCCTGATAATTAGCGGAAGGCCCGGAATGCGATAGATCTTGGTGCACCAGAATTTTCCCAATGAGGCGATGGGCCAAGTTTTCAATGCAAGGAGCAGCATAAAGCAGACGATCAGAATTGAACTGTACGAAGTCGTCTGTTGAAGAGAATATTCAACGATCACGGAAATGATGAAGAGAACATGAAGGGCCACCATGAACGGGTAGTGCCCCTTGCCGTACTCCACGGCGCCATGTGCCAATAACCACTTCTCATTCCTTCGGGAAAGAAGAATCTCCCCGATTCGCCAGCCAATGACCAACGACATGATGAGGGCAAATGCCATCTTAGCGCTTGTTCATGTGAAGCAACACCATCTCGCTCGAAAAACCCGGACCCATCGACAGCATCAAGCCGTGGCCATTGTCAAAACCCCGGGAAAGAAACCGTTCCAGGACGTACAGAACCGTCGCGCTGGACATGTTGCCGTTATCGTTCATTACCCCGCGCGTATTCTCCAGACGAGCGCGCCCCACCGCCAACGCCTCTTCATACGCCGTCAATACCTTCTTTCCACCCGGATGAAAAATGAGGTTCTTCATCTCGGAAAGGGTCAAGTGTTGCTTTGCCAGGAACGAAGAAACATCGTCATAAATATGCGTTGATATCATGGTCGGGATGTCCTGCGAAAAAAGGACCTTAAATCCCCCATCGGTGAATTCCCATCCCATGACATCCAGCGTATCGTAGTACAATGTGCTTTGCGCACCGAGAAATCTAACGGCGTTCTTTGTCCGGTTGGCACGGTTGTGTCCGGTAATGATGCAGGCCGCGACTCCGTCGGCAAAGAGACTTGATCCTATGAAGTTGCTCTTGCTGTAGTCATTTCGCAAGAAGGTCAACGAGCATAATTCCACTGCGACGAGCAGCACCACGGCATCCGGATTCGCTATCGCCACAACGCTCGCCTTCGCAAAGCCCGCAACACCGCCCGCGCACCCCAAACCGAACACCGGGGTGCGACAGATATTCCGGTGAAGCTTCATTTCGTTGACGATGAGGGCATCCAGGCTCGGCGTGGCAAGTCCGGTCGTTGAGATGACGATGATGTCGGTGATCTCATCCTTCGCGATGCGGGCTGCGGCAAGGCATTCTTCGGTCGCTTTGACGGAATACTCGAGCGATAGCCGGATGTACTCCGCATTCTGTTCCTGGAAAGAATGAAGAGTGGAATAGTGCTCCAGCGGCTTGCAGAAGTTTCTGGCTTGTATTTCCGTGTTGTCAAAGACGCTCATCATCCTCTCCACGTGCGGGAACGAAGGCGCAAAGAGGTCTTTGGCATGTTGCTTTACTACCTGCTGATCGACTTTATAAGGAAAATCAACCGTCGCCACGGCAGCTAATGAAGGCATTGTGCCGTAATCGGCGGCTGTTGCGATCGCTTCCCCCATCTTCGTCCTCCTCCTGCTGATTATTCCCGCGCAGAACGNNGAATCTGTTTTCGCCCCGGGCATGAATCTCTCCTTGACAAAGCGGCGGTAGGCTATTCGCGATCAAGATATGAAAAAAAAGGGAAGCTTTCCGCCCACCGTCTTTGACCCTCAACGCCACCGGCGGCTGTGATTGCTTCGGGGAGATCAGTTTCATGGGACAATGGGGACTCTTGCTTGGGGAGATTTTTTTTCATAATTTTGGGCGGTTTTATCACAATGCGTGCAATGCAAGGCGAGACCGTTCGGGAAAGAGCCTGGACATCTGACTCGCGAAATCTCCTTGCGGAAGCCGATCGCAATGAATTCCCGCTGACGATCGGTGAGAACGCCTGCCGGGAACCGCAAGAATTCTCTACAAGAGGAAGGAAGAAATTGAAAGCCATATCCGACAAAGCCATTCACCGAATTGCAGGATTGTTCGTATTCGTGATCTCGGCGATCCAGTTCTTCCTGACCGCCCAACCCTCGGTTTCCTTCTGGGACCCCGGGGAGATAGCGGCCGCAAGCTATCTTCTGCAGGTCCCGCATCCGCCGGGAGCCCCATTGTGGCTGCTGATCGGCAGGCTGTTTTCCATGGTGCCATTCTCGGCGAGTCTGGGGTTCCGGATCAACTGTCTGTCGGTTCTCTCGAGCGCATTCGCCGTTCTTTTCCTCTACCTTTCCGCCGCCAAACTCCTGAAGCGAACCTCAGCGAATGCTCCGCAGGGTTTCATCCAGCGCCTCGGCGTCCCGATCGCTGCAGCCATCGGTGCTTTGTCGTTGTCCTTCTGCGATACCTTCTGGTTCAACGGCGTCGAATCCAATGTCTTCGCGCTGAGCACGTTTATTTTCGCCTTTCTCTTCTGGCTGGCTCTCCTCTGGCTGGAGAATCCCGGCGGGCCGCAAAGCGCTAAGTACCTCCTCTTGATCGCCTACCTGACAGGTCTGTCTGTGGGCGTCCATCTGATGAGCGTCCTCGTGATTGCAGCCGCAGCGTTTCTCGTGGTCATCATTCTGTACGTCAAGAACGACGAGGAATGCAAGAAGAGCGGTTTGGTGCTCCTGGGTCACATCGCCGTCATGGCCATCGCAGGAGCATTGCTCCTGGGGGGCCAGAGACCGGCCCATCCTCCGTCGCTTGAAGAGTACAATGCCTTTGATCGCCAGTTTGTTCTCACGATAGGCGTCATCAGCATCATCTGGGTTTTTATCTTCCGGAAGCGGGTATTCACGCGTGATTCCATCTACTTCCCGCTCCTCCTGGGCGCTATCGCGCTCGCAGTCTGCTATCCGGGCATCGTGAAGTATCTGCCGAAACTGCTCGTCGCAATCGCGGGCGACAACAACATGGCAGGCCTGGCCGTTCTCGGCGCCATCTTCGCCTGCGGTGGGGGCGTTATCTACTGGGCAAACCGGACCCGCAAGCCGCTTGTGCAGCTCCTGACCTCCGCATTTCTGCTGGCCATCGTCGGGTACACGGTGTACACGACCATTGTCATCCGTGCCAACCAGGACCCGCCCATGAACGAGGACTCTCCCAAAACATTCTCCGGGCTTATCACCTATGTCAGCAGGGAGCAGTACGGTGATTGGCCGGTGTTCATGAGGAGATTCTCCCAGGAAGCCCATCAGCAGGGAATTTATGAGAAGTATTCCAGTGATTTGGATTTCCTTCTCCGCTACCAGATGGACCATATGTTCAACAGGTTCCTCCTCTGGAACTATGTCGGCAGGGTATCCACGGACCAGGATGCGGGCATCGACTTTCGCCAGCTCTTCGGGATCCCTTTTCTCGTGGGGTTGGTGGGGATCTACTTTCAGTTCCGCAGGGACTGGAAGCTGGCCGCGGCCTTGCTTCTTCTCTTCATATTGATGGGCTACGTTACGGCGTTCTACCAGAACCAACAGGAGCCGCAACCGAGGGAGCGGGACTATTTCTACGTCGGCGCATTTTTTGTTTTCTCGGCTTGGATCGCCCTCGGCATACAATCGATCTTCACCCTTATTGCCGAGAAGGTCAGGAATCCGCATGTCAACCGCTGGCTCACCGTGGGCGCCATGATGGCGGCAACGGCAGTCATTCCCGGACGCATGCTGCAGGCGAATTACTACACGCACGACCGGTCGAGGAACTGGGTTCCATGGGACTACGCCTACAATATTCTCCAGACCTGCGAAAAGGATGCGATCCTCTTTACCAACGGAGATAACGACACATTCCCGCTCTGGTTCCTGCAGGACGTCGAGGGTTTCAGGCGGGACGTGCGCGTCGTCAACCTCAGCCTGGGAAACACCCCCTGGTACATTCAGGAGATGAAGAACAAACCGTACTACCACGACGCCCTCGCGGTCCCAATTTCAATGTCCGACAGGCAGATCGCCAACGTCAACCTCGTCGCATGGGAACCCAGGGTTATCCCCTTGCCTGTCCCGAGGGAAGCATACGCCCGATACGGAGTAACAGACACAGCCGAGATACGCAGTGGCCGCATCGAATGGCGGATGAACAACTCACTGCAGTTCGGCCAGACGAAGGCAATTCGCGTGCAGGATATTCTCACGCTCGACATCGTGAGGACGAACGCCTGGAAGCGCCCCATCTACTTTGCCGCAACCTGTGCTCCTGATTCAAGGATCGGTCTCGACGGGTATCTGTGGTTTCATGGCCTTGCCTGGCGTCTGGAACCTCGAAAGACGCCGAAGGGAGCGGTGGGAATCGACCAGGCGGTGATGGAGGCAAATTTGATGCACGAACCGGCTGTGCCTTCGAGAACTCTGCAGTCCGGCTATCTGTTTCGCGGGCTCGCTGATTCCAGCGTCTTCCTCGACGAGAATGCATGCCGGCTCACGATCAACTACAGACAGGCATTCGTCCAGTTGGCAATGTTCTATGCCGACGAAAACAACGATCGACAGGCAGGCCTTGCAGTGATGGAAAGGATGGAGCAGATCATGCCGCAATGGAGGTTCCCTCTCGGGTGGGAATTGGAATCTGACCTCATGTTCTTCTATCAGCGACTGGGAGCGACGGCAAGATTTGAGAAGATGGCGCCGGAGGTCGAATCGGAATGCCTGGAGATCATCGCCGGAGGGCGGGTAAACGTCAACACGTATCACAACCCTTACCGTGTGTTGCTGGAGCTGTATGCACTTCAAAGGGATTACCGGAAATCGGTGGACCTCCTGACAAAGCTCGACCGGCTGTTCCCGAACACGCCCGAACTGCAGCAACGGCTGCGTGAAGCGCAGGAAGCTTTGAGCAGGGGCTCGTGATGGAAGGCCGGGGTCGCGACTCGATAGCGAAATCAACCCGGAAACGATGATGAATCAGGCTTTGGTTTTCCGATCTTGGATAACAATAGTCTCGGCGATACGATCGTGTACTGTCCGCCTATTTGCATCAATGAAATATTGCAGGAAACCAAATCCCAATTCCAAGAATGAAGCGCCATATCCAAGAGCTCGTTCCACCGAATGCCAGAAACTGATCCTCTCATGAACCAGAGAAACGACTCTAATGCCCATAAGCCGTTTGCCGAGTGTCTGCCCATTGCCATAATAGAGTGAAAGGGAAAAGTATGCGACAAGAGGAATAATGCTGTACCAATGCTCATAATCAAATACTAAATGCACATTTTCTTCGACAAGCCCGAGGTGTTGCAATAGCCTGGCACCGAACACCAGGAGGGGCATACAGAGGACGGCCGTGATGAGAAAATCCACCATAAAGGCTCCTGCACGGCGTTTAAAGGCTGCCAGAGGCAGACCATGCAACTCTTGCATGCGGTGAGATTCGGTTCCATTGTAATTGCTTTTCTTCATGGTGATCATCAAGAGATTTTCCTTTTGAACAATGTATTGATGCTTGCGGCTGATCGCCTGGAAAGCAAACCGGCCCCTCCATCCTTTTGGTCGGACCAGAGAGGCCTGTTTCAACGAACTCGTGTATCGCCGGTAAGATACCTCAGGCAAAAGCGAGATGCAATCGAATCTGCGTGGGTAGCGTCACCTCTGACTCCTTGCCTATCGTTGAGATTTTCATTAGTTTCCTGTGAATAGTGCTCGACCCGGATCGTGAGTGAGCTGGGATTGAGATGGAGAACCTCCGGAGTCGATCGACGAAGGAGGTTTTTTGCGTTTATACATCCTCACAGAGAGAGGCCCCACCCGGCAGGAGGGAAAAATGAAAGCGCTCATCTTTTATTGCTTCTTCGCCTGTGCCCTCATGACCAGCGGTCCATCCATCTTGTTTGGACGGGTTCCAACAGGTCAGGATACGATCTTCATTCCTGGTGGCTCACTGAGCACTCTTGATACCATCAGAATTCCTGGTGGCACGCTTGCCGGTCGCGAAAACACGGGATCCCTTGAAGCAACAATCAATGGAGATACGACCAGCACCGGAGCGAGAGTGAATCGGGACAGGGTGTACGCGTTGAACGAGGGTCAGTATTATTTCCAAGTGGCGCCGATCAATGTGTATAATCCGTTCGGGACACTCACCATTGCCGGCGTCCCTTCGGGCTATGGAAAGACAAAGCCAGTCATCCTTATCGCAAATACCGGCAACGCACACGTCGTCATTGATCAGAACGGCGGGATCTCAGCGACCAATCAGGTCTACGGAAGTCTCAAGTTCGAGAACATCCATTACGTGACCAAGGAGTTGGATGGGTATCAGAATAGCGAACTCTTTTACTGCGGCACGATAAAGGACCTGCCGCAAGGGTTGAGAATCAATAATTGCTTGTTCGAATTCAGCAACATCGATCTTTTTGACTGCACGAATGAATACGGTTCCATCGGCGGCTGGCCCTATGGTGCGAAGTTCTTCATCACCAATTCCTATTTCCGCAATTTGTTCCATCCCGGCCAATGGTGGGGATCACGTGTGTTCCAGTGCAAGCATCCGATCGACACGCTATGGATTGAAAACGTCACCACGACCACTGGAGGGCTTACATTCCTTCAGCAAAACGAGTTGACGGATTTCTGCTATATCAATCATAACACCATTGTCAACAATATGAAGTACTGGCTCTTGTCACCCTATCGTCACAACGAGTACATCGTCAACAACATTTTCATCAACCAGAACTGGGTTGGTGAAGATACGACTGTGATTAACAGCGGCCAGGATCCCGACAGACTGTTCATGAGCACGATCAATATCGACACGTGCAATGGGACGAACGGATTGGTCGTACATGGGAAATACTATAATGGCGATTCAAGTCATTATACTGCCGACCTATTCCTCTATAAACTCCACATCTACGTTGCGGACAACATCAACTATTACGACCCGTTGCTCATGAGCGGGTACTATAATTCCGCCACGTACAAAGATGCCACCCTCGGCGCGTTGCCATCATATATGGCTGCTGAATGGGGCGGTCCTGTCCCGTCGAAAATAGGAAACACGCCGGGTGAGTGGATGAATTCGCGCACGCAGACCCTGTTTGAGGTGTACGGACCGGGTAATGGCGGATTCCTCGAGGAGAGAACGGACACCTCTGATCCGGGAACTGTGACGAAAGGCATCGCCGACGCATCAGTCGTGACGATGATGGCGGAATGGAACCAGGGCCAATGGGGCGATCCAAGGTTTCCCACGACACCCGACATCGTCCATTCGAAATACATCTTTGGTGATTATGACCCAACGACCCTCCCTGGCATCGTGAATGGCGTGAAGACGGACACAATGACCGTGGGCGCGGCCGGAATTACGAAGTTCACAGACCTGACGGAGAATTTCAGCCAGTCAGCCCATCTGTCCGCTATCGACGGTCTTCCCATCGGTTCTTTGATTTGGGACGATTCGGCACTTGCGAATTATAACCCGGCTGCTGCTAAGGCGGCTGTTCTTGCTCAGTATCTTCGGGACGTCGGTGGGCTGGTAGGTGTATCGACACCGAGCTCAAAACCTGTGAGCTTTACTCTTGCGCAGAACTATCCGAATCCCTTTAACCCTGCGACGACGATCCGTTACACCCTGCCTCACAGGTCACAAGTTCTCCTGGCGGTCTACAACACACTCGGACAGCGGGTTGCAGCGCTCGTCCAAGGACAAGAGGAAGCTGGATCTTACGAGGTCAAGTTCGACGGTTCAAATCTCGCGAGCGGGGTGTACTTCTACAGACTACAGGCGGGAACGTACGTGGAGACAAAGAAACTTTTGCTCCTGCG
>PMNE01000018.1 GCA_003162635.1 Ignavibacteriota bacterium | reverse complement strand
CGATCAAGAATGTTCACATCGCCACTCAAGTTGAAATCGGAGCTCAAGTATCCCGAAAAGCTATTGTCAATCCTCCACTGTGCTCGGTCAAGAATTGTGACGTCACCAGATGCATTGGCATCTCCGGCAATCATGCAGAACCTAGTTCCCAGATGAACCGTCGGGTTTGTGCCGTAGGCAGCGCTGTCCGCCATCGTCAGGTCGTAGACTTTTGGCGTCGCAGAACCCGACAGTGTATCCAGGTTCGCGCCCATCACTGCGAGGTGATTCCGGTGGTGGACCACAACGTAGTAGAAACCGGGGAGCGCACCGAAGTCAACTCTCGCCGCCGATGTATCCACAAAATCCCGTATCGTCCCGTCGGACATGAGCCAGGCGGGAGCGTAATACTTGGTCGTTCCGGCGATGTCGGTCCGTATTTCGATCCCAACGCTGTCCACCGTCCCCACGGGGAACTTCCCCGCACCGAAGTGTGCGGCAAGCACGCCGCCGGACGCCAAGGTAGTCGCCATGCTCGTATCCGCCGGTGTGATCAAGGGACCCTGCAGTAGCGCCTTCACGCTCGCGCGTGCATAATCGTCCGTGAGGAGATTCGACCAGATATTGAGACTGTCGGTCCCCGAGTCGAGGGCCACAAGGTCCGGATGCCGGTCCCCGTCGAGATCAGCGACAAACATGGTCGTCGGACTTATCCCCGCTGGGATATTAAGTCCCGATGGAAAAGATGCATTGGAGAGACCGGGACCTGTCGTAACGTTCTGGAAGATCGAAAAATCCCCATCGACAGAGTTCGCCGAAAGGATCTCCGGCCGGCCATCGCCGTTCACGTCAGCGATCTTCACGGAGCCGCGTCCATACCCAACCCCCAAAATAAAAGGAGCGCTCATTGCAATCGTCGATGAACTCGTATTCCTGTAGATATACACATCACCTGTCGTGTCTGACACGACGACATCCGCAAAGCCGTCGAGATCGAGATCACCAATTGCAACCCCGAACGGGCCTTGGGGGGAAGTACTCTCTAAATCTTTAGAAAATGTAATCGCCCCCACTGTCGTATTCCGGAGGAAAGTGACCGGCCCGCGGGTGGTGCCACGGGGGGATGTAACGACGAGGTCCGGGAGACCATCGTTGTTCAGGTCGCCTGCAACGACATTCAAAGGCGGGAAACTGATGGGGAAAACCGAAGGAGATGAAAAATTCAGAGATCCCCGCGTACTCGTGTTTCTGAGAACAATGATCTGGCTCCCTGCTGAATCGGCCACCACAATGTCCGGCTTCCCGTCGTGGTCGAAGTCGGCCACAGCAATGCCAATGGGATGACCGCCCGTAGGGAAAGTGACGCCATCAGCGAAAAGAATTGTCTCCCCTCCTTGCGGGATGTTCCGGAAGACAGAAACCGATCCGTCCCCGGAGTTGGTCACTGCAATATCCATGGACCGGTCGCCATCAAAATCAGCGATGGCTATCGCGCGCGGCGCTTGCCCTGTAAGCAGTTTCGCTTGATGGTAGAGACTGATAGCACCTGGGAGACTGCTACCCTGCAAAATATAAACAGTATCGCCGAACATGCCTACTACAGCCATGTCGAGGATTCCGTCGCCGTCAAAATCCGCAATCCCGGCATCAACAGGGTGGTTCCCGGGAAATACGTAGGCCACCGGCGCGCTGAACGCCGACGAAGCCACAGGCGCGTTAGCGTTGAACAAGAGAAAGAACGGCTTGGAAGAATAGCCGGTGAGCCCGTTCACGGTCACCGATATGGGTCCGTAGAGCGAACCGGAGGGTGCGGCCACGGTGAGCGACGTGGGAGTGGCGTGCAGAACCGTCGCAAGCGCCCCCCCGAAGAACACCCTGTCGCTGTCGGAAGTTGCGTTGAACCCTGTGCCTGTGATCGTCACGGTCCGTCCCACGCGACCGCTATCCGGTGAGAACGACGTAATCACCGGCACCTGCGCCTGGAGGGACTGGCCGATCACGAGGGAGCAAAGCCCGATCCATCCGAGAATAGTATTCTTCGCTTTCATACGCTATCCTTTCACTAATACATAAGAAGTGTCTTTGGGGAGAATCGTCACATGCCGACCGCGCGGGATTGGGGGGGATCCCGTCTTCGTCACGAACCAGCTACAGACTTGAGTCGGAGAGAAAACGCCGGACCTTCTCGAGGAGGATCCGTGCGTCCACCGGTTTTTCAATAAACTCTTGTGCACCGCTGTCGAGCGCCTGACGAACGGTCACGTCTGACTTATATCCTGAAATAATGACTACTTGCGCCTCCGGATCGAGTGACCGCAATTCGCGGAGGACCTGAAGGCCGCTCATGCCCGGCAGTCCGATATCGAGAAGGACGAGCTGGGGATGATGTTCCTTGAACAGTTCGATCCCATGCGGGCCGTCTGCAGTTGCGACGACCGGAAAGCCTGAGTCTTCGAGCATCTTCCGCATGAAGATGAGGGTCATCTCATCGTCATCGATCAGGAGAATCTTGGCCATGGCGTGTGTCGATGTTTACGATTCGCGTGTTGTGCGCACCCATTCATGTTCACGCGCGCCGAGGATGCGTCGCGCGTACACACCCAGCTTCCATGTTGCGTACCGCGGGAGATGCCGCAACGCTTCATACTGACCCCGGTCCGCCCCCGACGCTTTGAGACCGACAAACAGATGCGTCAGACCGAGCACAACGACGCAGGACCAAAGCACCGCACACCATGCGGTCCCCGGTACGCCTGCCGCGGCCAGCCCAAGGTTGACCACGGTAAACCCCAACGCTGCCACCAACGTCGTCACCACGGGGGGGGTGACAAGATCCATCAATGCATCAAAGCAACTGTACGATCCGCGGAGAATCGAATTCTTTAAGAGTCGGCCCGCGTAACGGCGGATAAGAGGGAGCCGTCCCCCTTCCCAGCGCGTTCGCTGGGAGACCGCATTGTGCGCCTGCAGAGGCATGGTGGCAATGACTCTCGCTTCGGGCGCGAACGTGACACTGATACCTTCCAGCAACAGCATCAAACCGAACTCAAGGTCTTCCGCACGGGAGAAGGCATCCCACGGGTGCGCCCGCATGACGCTCGCACGGAAGCACATCCCGTTTCCGCGGAGCCCCGCGGATCCCCCCAGCATGCTCCTGCCGAGAGGACGCGCATGATTATAGAGCGTGAACCCGATCCGTGTCATCTCCGCGCTCCACGCCTCCGGCTGCGGACGAACCATGTCGCTGCTTTGGACGACCTTGGCCCCGGCATCAAGATACTCATTGACCACCCGGAGGAAATCAGGAGCGGCTTCGGTGTCCGCATCTATGACAATGAACGCATCAATCTCCGGAACGGTCTTCAGCAGGCGATCGATCGCCCAGCGGAGGGCATATCCCTTCCCCCGTTCCGTTTCATTCCGTCTCTCCAGCACATCGACACCGGCCTGCCTGGCGAGCGCTGCCGTCGTGTCGGTACAATTGTCCGCAATGACGGTGACGCTAAACTTGCCGGCCGGGTACTCCAGCTTCTTCAAGCTCCCGACGGTCCGCTCGATCGTCAGCTCCTCGTTATGAGCAGGGACGACGATAGCGAGACGGCGAATTTCCTTTGCTGCAGGGGGAGGAAGATGGCGTCCCACGAGCGCCAGGATACTGAGAAGAGCGAGGTAGCCCAGCAAAAGAAGAGCCGGTACGAGAACCGGCATCTGGA
>PMNE01000038.1 GCA_003162635.1 Ignavibacteriota bacterium | reverse complement strand
TGCTCGATCAGAAAGGTCTTCAGTTCCATCCGCAGGTTCTCCCCGTGCTCGTCGGGACGACCGTGGACTTTCCGAACCGCGACAACCTCTTCCATAACGTGTTCTCATATTCCCAGACAAAAGAATTCGACCTGGGACGTTACCCCCAGAACGATTCACGGTCGGTGACATTCGACAGAGTCGGAACGGTGCGCGTCTATTGTGATATTCACTCGCAGATGAACGCGACGATCCTCGTCCTTCCGCACCCCTATTTCGCAACACCGGACGATGATGGGGCGTACGTGATTCCCGATGTGCCCGAGGGAAGATACAAGATCGTCCTGTGGTATGGCCGCGACGTTCTCGAGAGGCGGGCGGTGACCATCAAGGCGGGGGAGTCGATGGAAGTGAACTTTTCGCACTAGCGGACACGCATGAAGACAATGATGGTTGTGATCCTGTCGCTTGCGTTCTCCGTTACGGCGTCGCGGGGAATTGCTCAGGTGACCCTGAGCGGTCAAACGGCGGTCCACCTTTTGCGGAGCGCCCCCACGGAATCGCCGCGCGACGTTTCCTACGGGAGACCGACATTCGGCTGGCGCAGCGATCTCTTCCTCGACGGAGCGGTCACCGACAATGTTGCCGCGCTGGCGAACATTCGCGTGACGGATGATGGCAACATCAACCTCGGCAATCTCTTCGATTATCTTGCCATCCGCATGACGAACCTGACCCCGCTCGCATTGAACATCCAGGCGGGCAAGTTTGATCTTCCCTTCGGCAATCTCGGGGAGCGGCGGTTCCCGCGGCGCAATCCGCTGTACGGGCTTCCCCTGATCTACGAGTACAACACTTCCCTTCCGGACTATATCGCGTACGGTGTGATGACGGATGCCGGTTTGCTTGCCTCCCGCGGCAAGGGGACCGGGATGCGTCTCCTCGACCAGGGGATGTACGACGTGGGGGGGATGCTGTACGGATCGGTCGATGTTCTGGACTATGCCGTTGCTCTTACGAACGGCACGATCAGCTCGACCGCCTATGACGGAAGCGGGAATACCAACAACGGCTTTGGCACCACGGCCAGGATTGCCGTGACACCCATAACCGGGCTGACCCTGGGAGGAGCATATGCAGGAGGGGAGTACCTCGCACAGTCATCCTTGCCAACGCGGCGCCCCATCGATGTCGATGGCTATAAACAACAGGCGGTGGAAGTCGACCTTGAGTTCAGCCGCGGCCATGCCGTCGTGTCTGCGGAGGGCGTCTCCAGCACGTGGAAGGTCCCGATGGCAGACCGCGATATCAATCTCGGTGTGCTTGGATACTATGTCGAAGGAAAGTACACGGTTCTCCCTCGTCTCTATGTCGCCCTCCGGGCGAACGGGTTGCATTTTGAAAAGGTCGAATTGGGAAATGCAGTGCAGCCATGGGATTACGACGTCACCGAGTGGGAAGGGGGGCTGGGATATTTCCTTGACAAAGATGTGCTGCTGAAATTTGTGCGGCGTGAAACGAGGATCCGGGGGGGGACGTTCCCGAAGGATTTTCTCACGGTCTTCCAACTGGTCGTCGCATACTGACCGCCATGACATTCCGGAACAAGATATTGTTTTCCATCTGGGGCGTGGTGCTCAGCCTGTTGGTGATCACCTTTTTTATCATCAATTACTGGACGCGCAACCGGATTGAGGCGATGTTCTCGCGGGAGTTGCGGACGGAATATGCCACGGTCCTGGTTCACGAGAAACTGCAGTCGGAACAGTTGATTCGTGCCTGCATCGTCCTCGCCGGCTCTCCGCGACTGCGGGCCGTCGCTGAACTTGGGGATTCCCGCACCGCGTACGAGCTCGTACGGGAGCTGTCGAAGACAACGGCGAGCCAGGTGTTCGTCCTCACAGACAGGAAGGGGCACGCTCTTGTCGAACTCCTGCGCGGCAACAGGGACGATGCAGAGGTGTCGGGATACCCGACGATCCAGGACGCCCTCCGCGGTGGGGCATCCACAGACGTGTGGGTGATCCATGGAGCCGCGTACCGGGTCGTCTCGGTGCCTGTGGTTATTGAGACGGAGCTCGTGGGAACGCTGACAATCGGATTTGAGATTACGGGTGCGGACATCGCGACGCTGAGAAGGGCCACGAACAGCAATCTCCTGCTCGTACACGCTGGTGCCACGCTCCTCTCGACGCTCGACTCTGCGGAGTCGGGATCCCTGCTTCCGATCAGCGTCCCCTTCCGGGGCGGTCTGTATGAGACGGGGGGAGATACCGCGGGAACGACCTTCCGTCTCGCAACCCGGGATGACTCCTACCTCGCGACGGCATTTCTCCTCACCCGCCCCGCCGGGCCGGATTCGAGCGACACCTTCTATTTGATTGTCAAATCGCTGAGTCGTGAGGTGAGGCAATCGATGGCCTCAATCCTGGGGACCTTTGGAGTCATCTCGCTCCTCTTCCTCGCGTTCACGACGGTCATCGGCCTCATCATTTCGCGAAGCATCACCCGTCCTATTCGTGAGCTGGTGCAGGGAACCGCGGCGATCAGCCAGGGGAACTACGACTACGCAATTCCTGTGAGGGGGCGGGACGAATTGAGCTTCCTCGCGCAGAGGTTCATGGAGATGAGCGCGTCGCTGAAGGAAAAGATCACCCAACTGGGACAACTGAACCGGGATCTGCTCGAACGGAACAAGGACCTTGACGAAACCCTGCAGAAGCTCCGATCAGCGCAGCAGCAGCTTCTGCGGAGCGAACGGCTGGCGGCAACCGGGAAACTGACGGCCCAGCTTGCGCACGAGATCAATAACCCGATCCATAATATTCAAAGCTGCCTGCAGACCGTGCTCAACCGTCTTCCGCCGGAGACCAAAGGGAGGGATCTGATCGCCGTTGCCCATGATGAGGTAAACCGGCTGTCACGGTTGACCGTCCAGATGCTCGACTTCTACCGCACGTCCATGGTGGAGGATGAGATGAAGCCGACGAACATGGGAGACGTCGTGAAAGAGATTGCGGTGATCACGGAGACCGAATTGAAAAGACATGGGGTGACGATGATGGTCCATGTGGACGATGGCCTTCCCCTTGTGCGTGCGTCGGGGGACAAGATGAAACAGGTGCTGCTCAACCTTGTCGCGAACGCACTCGATGCGATGCCGGGCGGCGGACATCTGACCATCGACGCGCGGCACCTCGATGGGAAGGTGAGAATCACCGTGGGTGACGACGGCATGGGCATCCCGAAGGAGCATCTCGACCGGATTTTCGATGCGTTCTTCACCACGAAGGGAAAAGTGAGCGGTGTGGGGTTGGGGCTCTCCGTCAGTTATGGTATCGTGAATCAACACCGCGGCAGCATCGAGGTGGAGAGCGCTGTCGGCCGCGGGTCCGCATTTACTGTTGTCCTGCCCTGCGAGGCCTGAACCATGACGAAACAAACCAGGGGACGACTGCTGGTCGTCGATGACGATTTTGCCTTCCGGGTCGCCACACTGGCCCTCTTGGAGGATCACGGGTATGACGTTGCCGTGGCCGGCGGCGGCGAGGAGGCCAAGGAGAAGCTGACCGAGCAGCAGTACGATTGCGTGTTATCGGACATGGTCATGCCGGGCATCAACGGTATCGAGCTTCTCCGCCATGTCCGGTCCAGCCATCCGGATGTCGCGGTGATCATGATCACCAGCTTCGCCTCGATCGGCACGGCGGTGGAAGCCATGCGCCTTGGTGCCCGCGATTACGTCACGAAACCCTGTGACAATGAAGAACTGCTCGTCAAGATCGGAAAGGCGCTGGACGATCTGCAAAAGGACCGGGAGTTGAAGATCCTTCGGGACGAAGTTCTGGAGATCAACACGTTCGACAACATCATCGGCGGTAACAGCCGGATGAAGGATGTCTACAGGATGGTCCGGCAGGTGGCGGGAACCGACGTGCCTGCCCTCATCCTGGGAGAGACCGGGACGGGAAAGGAGCTTGTCGCACGCGCAATCCATTACAACAGCTCCCGCCGCGGCAAACCGTTTGTGGTGATCAATTGTTCGGCGCTGTCGGAGACGCTTCTTGAGAGCGAGCTTTTTGGGCACGAGAAGGGGGCGTTCACGGGGGCNNACGAAGCTGCTGCGCGTCCTCCAGGAGAAGGAAATCCAGCGTGTGGGCGGAAGTGAAACGCTGACCGTGGATAATCGCGTGGTTGCGGCGACAAATCGGGACCTCCGGGAGATGATCGCCGCAGGACAATTCCGCGAGGATCTTTACTACAGGCTGAACGTTTATCCCGTCGGCATCCCTCCGTTGCGCGACCGGCTGGACGACCTCCCGATTCTCGTGGAACATTTCCTGAAAAAACACTCGGAATTGGGGCAGAACCGGGTCAAGCAGCTCTCCGCCTCACTTCTTCCGTCCATGATGCGTTACGAGTGGCGGGGGAACATTCGTGAACTCGAAAACCTCATCAAGCGGGCAATTATCAAGACGGAGGGGGAGACGATTACTTCACTCGAGCTCTCGACTGCGGAGGGAGCCATGGTGGAAGATCCTGCACCGGGAATGAACGTGGACATGAACACACCGTACAAGGAGTATCTCTCCACGATCACCCGGCATGCCGAGAAAACGTACCTCGTGCAGATGCTGGAACTCTGCAAGGGGAACGTCAACCAGATCGCCAAGTTGATGGATATCGACCGGAAGACGGTGTACCGCAAGATGGCCGAACACTTCATCGATCCTTCGTCGTACCGCGTGTAGTCGCCCATTCATGCCCCGTTCGTGCCACGCTTCNNGGGAGACAACGCATTGCGGATGTGTCCAATGCAATCACCGATCATGGAGGAATGCGCTATGGCAACGAAACGAATTCTGCTCGCGATGTGCTGTGTGATCATTGCGGGGGTGGGAGGATGCAACAGTCCGATGTCCTCGTATGGGCCGACTTCGTCAGCCCCCATGCCTGTCACCACGCCGAACACCATCAGCATCAGCGGGATGGCTTTCAATCCGTCGAGCATCACGATTTCCAAGGGAACACTCCTGACCTGGAAGAACAGCGATCCGCTCACACACACATCGACGAGCGACACGGGAGTGTGGGCCACGGGGGATATCACTCCGGGGACGAGCAAAGCGGTCACATTCGGAACCCCCGGGACGTATACGTACCATTGTTCGCATCACCCCATGATGACGGG
>PMNE01000045.1:2508-8612 GCA_003162635.1 Ignavibacteriota bacterium | reverse complement strand
GTCGCCATGGCGGTTTTCTTCCGCTGTCCATCCCCGGCTCCATCGTGCCCAGGGAGACTCGCTGGCGCCGGTCATGTCGGTGATGCCATGGAGACGATTCAGCCAGGTCAGATAGGTCGGGAGCGCCTCCTCCGTCACCATGTCACCCACAAGCACGACAAGGACTTCGTCCGAGAGCCCTTCGGCTTCCTTCCGCAACGCTTCAACGTGCTCCACCCATCCCGGTTGTGTCAGGTCCGGGAGAAGTTCTGCGGGCTGCCAGCTGCTCTCGACGGGCTTGAGGAGAGTGTCGATGTTTTCCCCGACATATCCCTCGATGCCTTTGATCACTTCAATCCTTGACATCATGCCCACTCTCCTTGTGCAAAGTTTCACTATTAGCTGAACACCCGCTCTTCCATACGAGTTCACGCCGGAGCCGCGAAGGGGTGATTTTCCATCCTCCTGTTCTCCGATTGCGGGGCCACGTCCGGCGATGCAGTGGGGGTTCTCTTTGCCACTGCTGAAGGCGAGGGAGATGGATATCGCTCAAACAGCCAGAAAGAGGCATTTTCTCCTCGCTGGTCGGACGGTTATCGTACCATTCTTCCGCCGGGACAGTGAACGAAGTGCAGCACGAATGTGCGGGGAGGCGTGCTTCCCGCCGTTGGCCGCATGTACGCTGTCTCTCCAGGCAAAGTCCTCATTCGACTGCTGCATGAACGCCATGAGCGCACCGGTGAGATGTCTGGCGCGAGGCGATGCCGGGAGGATCGTGCGCACAGGCAGCCGTCGATTCGCCACATGACACAAGAGACCAGCGAGCTTCTTGCGCTTCTTGTCCGCGGGTCGTACTTTAATTCCTCAGGAGAGAAAAAACTACTCATGCAGGGGTGGTGCGATGCCGAACGAGTATCCTTATGTGACCCGCCTGGACATCAAATTCAGTCATCTGGAACGAATCGACGTCCCGGCGATCGTCAAAGAGTGCACGGAGAAGTGGTTCAACCAGACGCTGACGAAAGTGAATGAAGTCTCTTCGTCGACCTTGAGGACAGGACGATCGAGCTGGGCCCGGAACAGGGAGTAACTGTCTCGAAGGGAATTGTGCATCGGACGCGTGCCCCGCAGAAGACCGTCATGCTCATGGTGGAAAACAGCGGCATACGGCCGACGGGGGATTGACCCGAANNTTCGGTGCGACGGGAATGGTGGGGGAAGGAGTGCTCCATGTTGCGCTTGGGGAACCTGCCGTGGGATCGGTCCTCGTGATCGGTCGAAGGTCGTGCGATGTGCATCATCTGAAACTGACAGAACTGGTTCGCGACGACTTCTTCGATTATGCAGACGTCGAGGACCGGCTCAGAGGGTATGACGCCTGCTTCTTCTGCCTCGGTGTTTCATCGATCGGCATGAACGAGAAGGACTATACGCGCGTGACGTACGATCTGACAATGGCTGCTGCTCGCGTGCTGTCGCGGCTTAACCCCGGCATGACGTTTTGCTATGTTTCGGGGGCGGGGACTGACGGAACGGAGAAGGGGAGGAGCATGTGGGCGCGGGTGAAGGGGAAAACGGAAAACGACCTGGCGAAGCTTCCCTTTAAGGCATCGTATGCGTTCCGGCCCGGGTTCATCAAGCCGATCAAAGGGCTGCGTCATGCGTTCACATTTGCAAGAATACTTGGCGCCGCGTATCCAGCTTGGAAGACCCTTTTCCCCAGGTATGTTTGCACGCTGGAAGACCTTGGGCTTGCAATGGTGCAGGTGGCTCGTGAGGGCTCTCCGGCGCCTATAGTGGAATGTGAAGATATTGCACGGCTGGCGGCGCGGCGTCGGGAGAGACAGATCGGCGATTCTGAAACTCGTTGAAAGCGCTCATGACGATGCCCCATCCAGCAGAACCGCATTCCCGCCGTCCTTCGGCTCTCCTGGCACGTTTGTCCCGGCCCGAGACTCTCGTTCTTCTCCTCCCGGCCCTGCTGAAGCTTCTCCTGCATCTTGCAGGCGCCAGGGGGTACGGCCTGAACGGAGATGAATTGTATTACCTGGCGTGCAGCGATCACCTCGACTGGGGGTACGTCGACCATCCGCCACTTTCTATTCTCCTGTTGCATTTCGATAGGATGCTCCTCGGCGATTCGGTTGTTGCGATCAGGTTTCTCCCCGCGGTGGCCGGCGCGCTTACCGTCGTCTGCACCGGGCTCCTGGCCCGCCGGTTGGGCGCCGGACTCTACGGCCAGTTGCTTGCCATGATCTGTGTCCTCGCGGCACCTGTGTATCTGGCCCTCGACCATATGTTCTCGATGAATGCTTTCGACGTGCTCTTCTGGTCGGCTGCGCTTCTCGTTTTTGTCCGGATTCTGGATGGCGAGCACCCCCGGTCCTGGGTCTGGCTCGGACTGATTATCGGGATTGCCTTTGAAAACAAAATCAGCATCCTCTTCCTCGCCCTTGGGTTGGCTGTGGGAATCCTCCTCACGAAGAAACGCGCTCTGCTGATGGGTCCCTATCCGTGGGTGGGGGCGGGTCTTGCGGTGCTTCTGATCCTCCCAAACATCCTCTGGCAGGTCCAGAACGATTGGCCGACCCTGGAATTCATCCGGAATGCACTGACGAAGAAGATGGTCCATTTCGCTCTCCCGGAATTTCTCCGGCAACAGCTCGTGCTCATGAATCCGTTTTCGGCGCCGGTGTGGCTGGGTGGGCTTGCATCGCTTTTTTTCCTTCCGGCGCTGCGGCGATTCCGTGCGCTCGCATGGTGCTATCTCGTCGTGTGTGGCGTTATAGTCTACCAAGGGGGGAAACCGTATTATTTGGCGCCGATCTACCCCGTATTCTTTGCAGCCGGTGCGTTTGCAGCCGGGCGATGGATCACGGTCAGGTGGGGGCGGATTCTCCTCGCTTCGTTCCTTATCGCAGGCGGTGTGCTTCTTGCTCCGTTGGGGATGCCCTTGCTCCCCGTGGAAACATTTATCAGCTATTCCTCTGCCATCGGGATCCGTCATTCAAGCGGTGAGCTGCATGCGGAAGGACGACTGCCGGATTTCTACGCCACCATGTTCGGTTGGGAGAGACTTGCGACAGTCGTGGATTCCGTCTACCGGACGCTTCCCCCGGAGGACCGGGCCCGGTGCGGCATTTTCTGCCAAAATTACATGCAGGCCGGTTCCGTTGACTTCTATGGCCGGCCCAAGGGTCTCCCTCAGGCGATCTGCGGGCACAATAGCTACTGGTACTGGGGGACGCATGGGTGCACGGGAGAGGTTTTGATCGTCCTCGGAGGGAATGTCGCGGGGTGGAAGGAGCTGTTTGCGGAAGTCAATGAACGTGCCCGATTCACGGACGAGTACGTCCAGCCGATGCACAACAATATTCCGATCTTTGTCGTCCGGAAGCCCCTCCAACCGCTCGGCCCAATGTGGCTGAAGGCGAAGAACTTCATCTGATGAGACTACGAACACCAGCGATAACATTCCATCTTCTTGGCTCCTCCGCTGTCAAAAGCCAGCTGGAGGAGGGCTTTGCGATGCGTATCACGGATCCGCCGCGGACCAAGATCATTTCTTGGTGATCAGTTCCATAGGCATCGTTGAGCATTTTTCCTATGGAGGAGCGGAGAAGAGGCTTGGAATTTTCGGCAGTGCAGCAACAGGTGGTGACTTCACGTCCTGGAGCTCAGATTGGGAACCTGTTACGAAACTAATTGTTCGACCTCAATAGGTCCGAAAGGATATTTCCATGAAGAAGCTTGTCCCGCTTGTTTTGATCGTGATCTTCACGTTCATCGTTACTGCTCAAAGTCAAGATATGCAAAAGAATCGTTATCCTAATCAAGTATACTTTGAGGATTCTACCCACATATTCTGGACCTGGTACCCGAATCCGTTTTCTCCACCAACACTGAAGGATACGGGAAAAGGTCTGGTGTACGGTGATTTCACATTCTATTGTGATTTCACAGATAGTGTTGATGTGGCCTTAGTGACGAAGAATGATTCAGTTGTACACCACGCATACCTGAAGACTGCAAGACCCCCATATTTTTTCGTTGGTCTCTGGGTTGCTGGACCAATGGTAACAGAACAATCACTTCCGGCAAGCTATTATAAACCCAATGCCGATGAATATTTGAGGCCAGTGCTAATTGTCGGAGGCCGATGGAAGAGCCTACGAGCGCTTGGTATCCCAGTTAAGAGGGGGTGGCACTATTGGATCGACCAAACCAGGCCCAGCAAGCAATGAGGATTCCTCCCTTGAGTTGCCTTTGCCTAGTACGTTGTGCCCTTTCGCATGCTCATTGAAGAATGTGGGTTCGGGTGCATTGCGCCCCTGGAAAGATTTGAGAATAGCGCGGACATGGGCTTGGGAACATTTGTGAATTAACCTACCATGGAACAGACATGTCGAAGCAGAACAAATAACTCTGGGATGTTGAGAGAGTGATTAATCTTCCCGAATTGGCGCATTGCAGGAATGTCGAAGCCCGGGAAGGAAACTTTCTTTGACCGCGCCCCGTTGGGATCGCAGATCATCGTTCACGTCATAATGTCAGGAGGTGCCTCGTGAGGGTTCTCGGAAAGAATGGACCGCCGGTATCGGATCTCGGGCTCGGCTGCATGGGGATGTCCGATCTCTACGGTCCGGCGGATGAGAAGGAGAGCATTGCCACCATCCACGCTGCGATCGAAGCGGGCGTCACCCTCTTCGATACGGGGGACTACTATGGCATGGGGCAAAACGAAATGCTCCTTCGGACGGCGCTGCAAGAGGGGAGGCGGGAAAAGGTGCTCCTGAGTGTGAAGTATGGCGCGCTGCGCGATCCGGCCGGGAACTGGCTGGGCAATGATGGTCGCCCCGCCGCCACGAAGAACTTTCTCGCGTACACGCTCCGGCGATTGGGGACGGACCATGTCGATATCTATCGTCTCGGACGAGTCGATCCGGCCGTCCCGATTGAGGAAACTGTCGGCGGCATCGCCGATATGGTGAAGGCCGGCTACGTCCGCCATATCGGACTCTCGGAAGCGGGGGCGGCGACTCTGCGCCGTGCGCAGGCGATCCATCCCATCACCGACCTGCAGATCGAGTATTCGATCTTTTCACGGGGGATAGAATCGGAAATCCTGCCTGTCTGCCGTGAGCTGGGCATCGGCATTACGGCCTATGGGGTGCTGGCCCGCGGACTTCTCAGCGGACATTGGTCGAAGGACCGTCCGGTCGTGAAGAACGACATCCGGACTTTCCACCCGCGGTTCACCGGGGAGAACGTCGACCGGAATCTCGCCCTTGTGGATGCTCTTGGCGCTCTCGCACAATCCAGGGAAATCTCGACGGCCCAACTTGCGATCGCATGGGTTCTTTCGCGCGGAAGCGACATCGTCCCGCTGGTAGGGGCCAGGCGGCGCGATCGGCTCGCAGAAGCGCTCGGCGCGCTTGACGTCACATTGACCTCGAACGACCTCGCACAGATCGAGCGGACAGTCCCCTTCGGTGTTGTTGCGGGCGACCGGTATGCGCCCGCACAGATGGCGACGCTGGACAGCGAACGCCGTACGTAGAAGGAGCACCGCGACAATGACAACAAACGGAGATGTGTTTCATCGGAAAGACGTTCTCCCCGATTCTCTGATGCGGAAGAGGGGATTGGGGACCGCGCATCGATTCTACGAGGAGCTGCTGATATTGGCCGGCGACTTCCCTTGTGAATGGAAATTCTACGGTGCAAGGTATGGGTGGATGCTCAAATTCGCGAGGAAGGGGAAGGCGCTCCTATACCTTATTCCCCGGGAGGGAGCCTTCCTGATATCATGCGCGGTGAGAGAGAAGGAGAAGGAAGCCCTGCTCGCAGGGAAGCTTCCGGCGAAGGTCAAGGAGGAATTGCGTGCGGCGAAGCGGTATCCCGAGGGGTATCCTCTTCGCCTGCTGGTTGAGGGAGAAGCCGGGATGAAAACGGCGCGATTGGTCGTAGGGATGCTGAGGACGATGAGGACGTAAAGATCTGCTTGGCGAATAAGGTGCAGGAAACTGTCGGAACCCCCGTGGTCATCTGCTCCAGAGACGGCGGAAGGAATTGGGGTATTCGATCACCAGACCGTCCGGGTCGACCGGAAGCTCCGTCATGAT
>PMNE01000045.1:0-2476 GCA_003162635.1 Ignavibacteriota bacterium | reverse complement strand
TTCGCATCAGTCCAATGTCTGTCGTTGTCGCACCGGAGAAGAACGGTGTTGGCGCCTTCCCGCCGGACGGCGAGCTCCCGTACGTGCCACCCGGGATCGCAGAGGATGCGATAGTGGAGAGAGTACGGAGCGGTCGGGTCGAGATGGACGATCACTCCATCGGCGGTGATGCCATCGGACGTGACGCTGAGGCGGACGTATTCGCACCCGCTATCATCCGCGGCGACCCAGAGCGCCTCCCGTTCGATCGAGACGTTTGTCTGCGACGCCGGAAGGATGCCGACAAGGAGCAAGATCGAGAGAAGCAGCATAGGTTTTTCCTCCGGTCTGAGTGCATGCCCGCCCCGGAACTGACAGGCGGCACAGCACGAATGAGGAACAATGCTCCGTCTCCAGGAGTTTCCGGCAGACAGGGAGTGAGGAATATCCGGCAAAACTGCCGCAAGTCGGTCCGTTTTGACCCATTTTGTTCCGGAGCCGTTCCGGAGATGGGAAGGAAGGAAGGAATGTGCGCGAGGGTTCCGGGTGGGGGGAAATGGCAGCACTGACGGAGAAGCACTGGTTGGACTCCCGGGATGTATCTCCTGGACCCCGCAGACGGCAGTGAAGGAGACGGGGTGTCTCGCCGTCTCTGCGGCGGCTCGCGACCAACCCGAGGGATTCACGGCATCGGAAGCGAGGCGTATGCACATTTATTGGAAGGAGCACCATTCGCCCGGCTGCTTCCCTTTTCAACAATCACGCTTGCGGGAAAGTCGAAGTGCGTTCCTGCTGCCTGGGAAAGAGAATCAGGCATCAAGAAGCATGTATGAGGATTTATTTTTTTTTCATTACATTGTCTCATGATGTAGTTGCTTCCCCTGTTCTTTCCCTCCACGAGCAACGATGCGCACGACAGGCGAGATCAAGAGGTTCCATCGCAGCAATCTCCCTGCGGCCTGACAAGCCCCTCCATTTCTGTCTTTCGTGTTGATCGGAGCCATATCCGCGTTCACCTTCTGTCGCGGGAAGGGGGTGTCCCCCGGTCATCGGTGAACGACGCCGATGTTGCTTCGCTTTCTCTCGTGCACACACAACGCAAGGGGAGTGCTTCAGACCACTGACGGTCCTGCAGAATGGGCGAAGGCCGCTCTCATTCCTTGAACGACCCTTTACAGCAAGAGGAGGTTTCCATGATGAGACACTCACTACTTCTGGTCTTCTGTGCGCTGATATTCATGCAGGTGGGGAATGCGCAGATTCCGAATCAGGGTTTTGAAAACTGGACGGGGACGGAGCCCGACGGTTGGGTGACGTCGAACGTTTCGCTTGTTTCGGTGTTCCCTGTCACGCGGACAGCGGACGCGTATTCGGGTTCGTACGCGCTCCGCGGTGATGTGATCCCCTTCCCGTTCACTGCAACGCCGTATAGTCCGATAATCCAGACAGGTCCGGGCGCAAGAGGCTTCGCGGTCTCCGTTCGTCATGCGATGGTCACCGGGTACTACAAATTCTTTCCGACCGGCGGGGACAGACTGGGCCTTAATTTCGGGATGAAGAGCGGCGGCAATTTTATCGCCATCGGCGCACAGGCGATAACGGCTGTAACCTCCTCCTGGACGCAGTTCGCTGTTACGTTTAACTATTCTTCTCCTGCGATTCCGGATACGTGCATTCTGCAGATCTCGATTGTGGGACCTATCACGGGCAACGATTATCACATCGGTTCGTATTTCCAGGTGGATGATCTCGCGTTCGTCGGGACAGACGGCGTCGCGGCGGCCGGGTCTCAGCCCGTTGCCTATGCCCTCGAGCAGAACTATCCGAACCCTTTCAACCCCGTCACAAACATCCAATTCACGATTGTTCATCGTCAATTGACTATTGTCAATGTGTACGACATGCTGGGCCGGGAAGTGGCAACGCTGGTGAACGAGGTGAAGGAACCCGGAACCTATACTGTACAGTTCGATGGTTCGAATCTCGCGAGCGGCCTGTATTTCTACAGGTTGACTGCAGGAAGCTATCTGGCGACACATAAGATGATACTGATGCGGTGATCGGCAAGGCATCACCTTTTGGGATCAATTCTGAGCTCTGGAGCTCTGAACTCTGAGTTCAGAATTCGGGCCGCCTTCCGCCAATGAGACGGCGGACAGGACGGCGGCCCGTGGGTTCTCTTTCCATCGGCGGCAGGCGGAAACCCCGGTGGAGACGGAAGAAATGACGATCCTCAGTTGACCAGAGCGATCGGAGAAGAGCGCGAGGAAACCGGCTCCCGGCAGCGATGTCGGGAGCTTTTATATGAAGGAGGGGGCGCTACTTGAACAGCCCGGCTCTCTTTAACTGTTTGTAGGCGAGGTAGGAGACTCCTGCCAATTGGACCGATCCGAGGACCGTTTGCAGGGTTTGGAGACGTGACTCTTTTTCCATCTGAAGCCGGAGAGGGGAAACAAGATCTGCTTTCGCGCCGACACTTTCCCCGAAGAACGGTTCC
>PMNE01000088.1 GCA_003162635.1 Ignavibacteriota bacterium | reverse complement strand
GCTGAAGTAGCTCAGCGGTAGAGCAGCGGTTTCGTAAACCGCAGGTCGTGGGTTCAAATCCCACCTTCAGCTCGAAATTCCTCAACCGTCCCCCGTAACGGTATGGGTTCTCCGCTTGATTGTCAGCCTCCGGCGGACGGCGGATCCGCCAACGGCGGAAAATCCCACCTTCAGCTCGAAATTCCGCACTTTTGACCCCAAGCGTTAGCAGCTCCTGACAGTTTGCAAATAGTTTTTTCGATCGCTTGGGGGTCGCCACATTTCATCTTTGCTCCTCCATACCTTGTGCCCCGTGACCCGAGCGACCCCTTCCCCCAGGACCGTCGAAGTAACGCGCCGCCCCATATTTGTGCTCTGACCGGGAAACTCTGTTTTTTGGTCGGACAAGCCCAATACCACACGCTCGTGTCACTCGCGGACGGAACGGATGGCTCGATAGTGCTGTTATCACAGGGGCGAGCTGTAAACTTCACCCCATCCATGAAAAGGAGTTCGTCGTGGCAGAAAAGAAAATCATCGCAGTGGCAGGATCTACAGGCTCGCAGGGGAGCGGCCTGGTTCGTGCGATATTGAATGACCCGACCGGTGGTTTCAGTGCCCGTGCGATTACCAGAGATGTTAACTCCCCCAAAGCGAAAGAGCTGGCGAAGCTGGGCGCTGAAGTCGTTGCAGGCGACGTGGATGATGTGGAGAGCCTGAAGAAGGCATTCAAAGGCGCCTACGGCGCCTATTGCGTCACCTTTTACTGGGCACACATGTCCGCTGAACGGGAGGTCGCCAACGCGAAGGCGCTGGCAACAGCGGCGAAAGCCGCAGGCGTTCAGCATGCCATATGGTCCACGCTTGAAGACGTACGGAAATTTGTCCCGCTCAGCGATAACCGGATGCCGACAATTCAAAGGAAGTACAAGTGCCCGCATTTCGACGCCAAAGGGGAATCGAACCACTTCTTCACCGACCTTGGCGTGCCTGTCACGTTCCTGCAGACGACGTTCTATTGGGACAACCTGATATTTTTCGGCCTGGGGCCGAAGAAAGGACCCGACGGGAAGCTGGCTATCACGTTCCCCATGGGGGACAAGAGACTCGCTGGCATCGCCGCTGAGGACATCGGCAAATGCGCATACGGCATATTCAAACGGGGGCGGGAGTTCATCGGTAAGACCGTCAGCATCGCCGGCGATTTTGTGACCTGCGCACAGATGGCGGCCAAACTCTCGAAGGCGATGGGGCGGGAGATCCGTTACAATGACGTCCCGCCGGAAGTCTACCGGAGCTTCGGGTTCCCCGGGGCGGACGACATGGGGAACATGTTCCAGTTCTACCGTGATTTCGAGAAGGAATTCTGCGGTGTGCGCGACCTGAATGCAACCCGCGCACTCAATCCGGCGCTCCAGACGTTTGATCAATGGCTCGCAAAGAACGCCAGCCGGATTCCGGTCGAATAACAGCGAGATTTTCATCACATCCAGGCCGCAGCAATAAATCCCATGATGCGCTCGGCGCTTCACATTGCCCGTCCGGGAAGGGTAGCCTTCTTTGCAAGGCTTGTCCCGGGAATCACCATTTGCCTGTGCGCCATCATCCCCGCTTTCTCCGTGCGCGCCCAGACTTTCTGGGAGCCTGCGGGTCTCGCCGATACCAGTCTGACGACACTTTCCATCAACTCAAAAGGGGATATACTTACTGCGTCGAGCCCCTCGAATCTTCTCCACTTCTCGCCAGACGGAGGGAGCACATGGACAACGTTCGCCATTCGTGGAATCATTCCGTCCCTGACGGCTCTTGATGATTCGGGAATCGTCTATGCAGCCGATCCTGATGCGTTTGGGAACGGCCTCCAGCGCACCAAAGATCGCGGCACGTCGTGGACCACGCTCAGCGACTCCACGATGATCGGTTGCTATTCACTGGGCGTACGCCCGTCGGGAGAAGTCTTCGCCACGTTTGCCGAGCTCCTCCCTCCCGGGACAAACTACATCTATCATTCATTGACCCACGGTGACGGCTGGATGAAGGACAGCGTCGGATTCGGCGTTGCCCTCTTGTTCAACCTCTCAAGCCAGTCCTTATTTGCTTTCAACCCTTCAGGAGATGTCTTTGTGATTGGAACGGACGGGATTCACCGCTCGGCCGACCACAGCGCGACATGGGAGAAAACGGTGAATGGGCTCGCCGGAACGGAGGTGAAGACTCTTTGCATCAATTCCAAAGGGGATCTCTTCGTCCAGGGAGATTTCGTCGGGAAGGTCGGATATCTGTACCGCTCCACAGATAACGGAGATTCCTGGTCGAAAGTCGCCACGACCGGCCTGCCGCCGTTCACAGATTTCACGCAGCTGACAACCGATGAGCATGACAATCTCTTGGGCGTAGTTATCAGGACGAACGCGGACGGGATCTATCGGTCGACCGACAGCGGGAGCACGTGGACGAATGTCACCGCCGGACTACTGCCGACATTCGGCACTCCAACCCTTTTTCACCAACCGGGGGGTTTGATGTACTGTGCGACGCATGACGGGCTGTACCAGGGGACATCCTCGGTGTCGTCGGTCGGGGGCGGAAACGGGAATCCTGTCGGCTGGAAGCTTGAGCAAAACTATCCCAACCCGTTCAACCCGAGCACGACGATCACGTACGAGTTGCCGAGAGCATTCCAGGTAACTCTGACGGTGTTCGACATCCTGGGTCGCGAAGTGTCTGTCCTGGTGAACGAGAGGAGGGAGGCGGGAGTTCACGAGGTGAAGTTGGATGCATCTGAATTGGCGAGCGGTGTCTATCTCTATCGTCTGACGGCGGGAAGCTTCGTCCAGACGAAGAAGATGCTCGTCGTGAAGTAGTTTCTTCACAGTGTATTGGAAGCCCGTCACTTCCTTGCGCTATCCACAATCGTTGTGGAGTAGGGAGGACTTTCCGGACGTTGACATTTGCCGCCAAATTATCTATACTCATGCGCGAGAGACGCAGCAGGAGCTCTCACACTGTTCTTCCACATCCTATTCAATTACTGCAGGCCCAACGGTTGAACACCATCAACTGTCGCATATTCGCCGGTACCGTTGGCCCCGTCTTTCCCCCCGACCGCATTTCCCTGTTTACCGTTACAACAAACCAATCACTCACTTACAACCAACGGAGTGCTTCATGAAGAATCTTCTTCGTGCTTTTGCTATTTGTGTCACGCTCGTGGCGGCAGGCACGGCAGTTCGAGCGGAAAATGGAAAGGGTTTTCGTGCGGATGTGATCGGTCAGGTCGAATACGTACAGAAACAGATCCTGGATCTCGAGAACGCCATCCCTGACGGGAAGATGACGTGGCGGCCGAACCAAGAGGTCCGCTCGATCAGTGAAGTGTATTCACATATTGCCTTTGCCAACTATTTTCTCCTCAAGTTTGCCGGCGTCCCATTACCGGAAGGTGTCACCATTGCCTCACCGGAGGATGCGACGAAGTGGGAAAAAGCTTCGACGGACAAGAAGGTCATACGCGAACAGCTTGTGAAGTCGTTCGATTTCGTCAAGAGTTCAATCGGCAACATGTCTGACGCCAGCATGGAAAACATGGTGGAGTTTTTCGGGCAGAAGATGACTGTGCGGAGTCTCTTGTTAGTCCTCCTGTCGCACATGCACGAGCATCTCGGACAGTCCATTGCCTATGCGCGCATGGAAGGTGTCGTGCCACCTTGGACGGCCGCACAGATGGCCGCCGAGAAAGCAAAGAAGTAAGCCCTCAAGGCCCGGATCTCTCTCCGGACCCCGTTCAAGAACCAGGGTTTTACCGTTGTCGCTTCCTGCGATGAACGCTCCGCCCCCAAGGACGTGTCTTTGGGGGCGGGACATTTGTGGGGGTGGACATTCTCCTCTCGATCCATTGTTGACAACTGTGGAGGGTAAGTGACGCCACGAGTTGTCAACCACGGTGATCACGCCGGTGTCTCGCCCTGTCGATCATCAGATTCACATCCTCCGACGAGCCGAGAACTTCAATCGTGATGTCCGGGTGGGCGGCCTGCCACACGCTGAAAATCTCATCAGCGAAACTCTGCCCGACGAGCTTGAGCCCGCTGAAATCAAGAACGATGGTTGCCGCTCTACCGGCTCACTGGCAACCTGCGGTTTCCGAAGACGTTTCTCTTACGATCCGGAGAGGTCGAAACGGCCAAGGTTCATCACTTTGTTCCATACTGCAACAAAGTCGTGGAGGAACTTCTCCTGGGAGTCCTCACATCCGTAGACTTCCGCCAGGGCCCTGAGCTGGGAGTTCGAGCCGAAGATGAGATCGACTCGGGTGGCGGTCCACTTGAGTGCGCCCGTCCCGCGATCCCGACCCTCGAAGAGATCTGCGTTTTCCGCGGTTGCCTTCCACGTCGTGCTCATGTCGAGCAGATTCACGAAGAAGTCATTGGTGAGTTCCTCAGGCCGCTTGGTGAAGAGGCCATGCTGGGACCCGTCGAAGTTGGTCTTCAGAACGCGCATACCGCCCACGAGCACAGTCATTTCGGGTGCGGTCAGGGTCAGTAATTGTGCCTTGTCAACCAGCAATTCCTCGA
>PMNE01000047.1:2259-14200 GCA_003162635.1 Ignavibacteriota bacterium | reverse complement strand
AAGTAACCCCCGGAGGAACAGAGAATAAACAGTGTCTTTGGCCATGAAGCCCCCTCCCCGGGATCCCGCTCTCGGAGCGGGATCCAGAAGCGGGCAAAGTAACCCCCGGAGGGAAGGATAACGATTCCTTAACACTTCGTTCACATTGGGGTAACGATCCCCGCGTATATTGCCCGGGTTCCTGCATCACGTTGTTCCACGGGGACCAGTTCGGGCCGAGCACGCGGACCCTGACCCCTGCTTGTGCGAAGCCCGACTGTGTCTCCGCCTTTTTTCCTCCCCCTCGCTGCGGCAGTGCCGGCAATAGCTTCGCTCCTCCTCCGCGTGGGGCTGCTCCCCGCTCACATTCTGCCGCAATCGCAAATCAAAGTTCCTTCCCTTACGTCGCACTCGACAATCGTTTCCCGGCCATCCGATCTCCATTGAACATCCTCCCTGTTCTCTGCGCGGAGGGATCGCGACATGAAAGGAAGAAGTATGACCATGTGCCGCGGCTTCACACCGCCGGCGGGGACGAATCTGACCGTCAACATGACGGACGAGTCCCGCGCTTCGGTCTCCAGCGATACCGTCCCCCCGGAAACAGGAAGCCGCTCCAGCAAGCACTGTGCCCCGGGCTGAAACCAGGAAGATGGCGCGCCTCCCAGGAGGCGGAGCGTGGGTGCTTCCTCCCCCGGTGTCCAGATTTCCTGGACGAAGGCGTCGTGTGCCGCAAGTGCGAATTCGGCCGCGGCCCAGCCATGATGTCCATCCCCCATGACTCCTCCCTTGGTGTGCGGATGGATGGCTTCAGGGAAATTCCACGTGGGGGTGGCATGGCGGAGAACGTCGCATACCATGCGATGGAACCGGTCTCTCTCGCCCGCATACAACCACGCGTGCGCCATCTGGAGCGTGAGGTACGGGTTCAAACCTGAGTGGATGAAGTTCTGAAAGAAGAGCCCATCCACCATCCAACGGTCGCCTAATGTCGTGAGCGTGGAACGCATCTTTTCGTCGGATCCCGGCAATTCCTGCAGGGGATACCAGGAAGCGCAGCTCCCGATCATGCCGCAATCGATCCCCCGTCGCGGACCCGCAGGTATCCCCTTCCGGCCATTTTCTTCCCATGACGCTGTGATGGCCCGTGCGAGGACCGCGCGGTATTCATCAAGAAGTTCCTGCGCCGCGCTCTCTTCCTTTCGATGTCCCGTCATGCGGCAAAGGCGGACGAACCCCTGGATGCCGGCGACCGACCACCAGTTGTCCCAGAAATAGAAATCGGCCAGTCCGAGGTGCTCTGCGCTTAACCCTGCCGGAAGAAGGCCATCCCAGGCATGAGGGCCCTCCTTCGTCCGTCCCAGCCGCTTCGCGCGGATCCAATCAACCCCCGCCCGCAGCCCGCCCAACATCTCCATGGCTGGTCCCGCATCGTGAGTTGTTACCACATGCCGCCAGACCGTCCAGAGGGCCTGTCCTGTCGAATCCCATTCCCCCTGCTGGGAACGGAAGCATCCGCTCGCATCCTGCATGGCCGGGTACCGTCGGACCACCGGACGCGTAAGACCGTGAAACCCGAACGAGTCCAGCGCGTGAAGCATGATTGCGGCGTCGCGAAACCAGAACTGGTGGTATGTCCACGGTCCCGGGGTTATCACATCCCCATCCACAAGCATGACGAGCGTGCCAAGCGATGCCTGCAGCATGGCATTGAACTGCGCGTCGGGAGTGACGATGGTGCTCCCCTCCCTCAGCTTTTCCTTCCATCCCGCGGCAACGACAGCGGCTTCGGCGAAGTCGTCGGCATTCCCGGCGAGGGGGACGCGAACGGTCAGCCGCTTTTCCTCGGCAGGACGGAGGAGGAGAGGGAAGGAAGCGAACCCGTTTGCCAGTCCTCCCGGGCAGGAGACGTGTTCCGATGAAGTTCCGGGCCTCGTTCCCGCAAAGACAGCGGCACTGTCGCCGCTCCGGTAGGAGGAACAACACACGCGCGCCGGGGTTTGGGAAAAAAGGACCTTCTCGCGGCCATTGATGATAAATGCATTCTCCTCCCGGCTGAAGCCGATATCATCCACGAGACTCACGCCTTCCGGATTGAAAGGGCGTATGGCGAAGGCCGGCTCGCACGCGATCTCCTGTGATGACGTGTTCACCAGCGCTGCTTCGAGCACCAGCGTTGATCTGCGGACATATGCCGTCCAACGAAAAGCGATCGCCTCATCCTTCCACGACGTCACAACGACTGGCATGGCATCGAAGAGTTCCTGCCGGATATCCGCCTCGCGCGATGGGAAGACGGTCCGGCCGTTGAGGTTCAGCCACACGTCGATCGACCAGCCGTTCCGGAATGGCGTCACCAGCCCGTGCGGATCAACCACTGGTTCCGTGCTGCAATCGACGGAACCGACGGCCGTCCAATTGCGGTGAGTGAGATTCATGGAAAGGCCCAGGTGCGACCGGGGGATGAACCCGGGGTCCCGCGGATCATACTGGCGGACCGCCCAGAAAGGGAGGACCCAATCATCCAGATTCTGAAGAACGGTGAAATTGAGGAGCCCTCGTGCGAGCTGAATGGTGTTCATGGGTATGAGCTCGGAGGGAATCGTCGACCGGTCGAGACCGCTGAACTCGTGGGCAGCGCGAAACATCCGCACGGCGAGGGGAGGGATCTTCAGCAGAGAGGCGATCGGTGCAAGAAGCCGTTCAAGGATGCGCATAGTCCGATGGAGTGTGAATTGCCCCCGCGTGTGTTTCCCGACGCCCTGATGCTTCCGTTATTGCAAAGAAGGGATACGCTGCGGGAAACGGCGTCGCCTCATGGGGTGGCCATCACCCTCGCGGGGCGCGCTTCGACGGAGATGGGGCGCAATATGGGGATTTCGCGGTCTATTCTCAATACGCGGCGATGCATTTCATACAGACATAACACTCCCGTAACACTAAGGTAAAGGGTGGAAGGTACATTGAGACCGTCAAGAGAAGTGGAGGGAGCATGAAAGCAGCGATCTGCTTCGTGATGTGCTTCACGTTCTTCGTTCTGGAATGCACCGTGCGGCGTATCCGCCATGTGTAAAGCGAAGTGTGGCGCCATCCACATGCAATGACAAGGGGGGAATATGTTCCTGCAGACAGGCGGCCGGGGTTTTCGTGTTGCGTTCTTCGCGGGGACGATGCGTCCCGGGCACGACGGCGTGACGCGGGTTCTCTACCGCACCATCGACGCCATGCGCGAAAGGGGGATTGAATCCCTCTTCTTCTCGCCGATCGTTCCTCCGGCCGATGCCCGGTCGGTATCGATGATCAAGGTGCCGTCGGTTGCTTTCCCCCTCTATCCCGACTATCGGTTGGCCGTGCCGGGGCAAAAGCATATCGAAGGCCCGTTGGACGATTTTGCCCCCGACCTGATTCACATCCACTCCCCCTGCTCGCTCGGGTTTGCTGCAATTCACTATGGAGAGCGGCGCGGCATTCCTGTCGTTGCCACATACCATACGCATTTTCCAAGTTATGCGAAGTACTACAAGATCAAAGCGTTGGAGGCCTTTAGCTGGACCTATCTCAGGCGGCTGTACAACGGCTGCGAGAGGGTCTACGTCCCTTCAGAGCCGATACGAAAAGAGCTCCGGGGGCATGGGTTTACGACGACGGAATTTCTTCCCCATGGTGTCGATGCGGGAACCTTCAACCCGTCGTTCCGCAGTGATGAATGGCGCCGCTCGCTGGGGTGCGAAGGGAAGACGGTTCTCTTATTCTCCGGCCGCCTGGTGTGGGAGAAGGATCTTCGCACTCTGGCGGGGGCGTATAGACAACTTGCGGAAAAGCGGGATGATGTCCGGTTCGTCCTGGTCGGGGACGGACCGATCCGGGGGGAACTGGAAGCGATGATGCCGCGAGCGGTCTTCCTCGGGTATCAATCTGGTCGCGCCCTTTCGACGGCCTATGCGTCGTCGGACGTCTTTGTTTTCCCCTCAACGACCGAAACGTTTGGGAATGTCACGTTGGAAGCCATGGCGTCCGGAATCCCCCCGGTCTGCGCGAGAGAGGGAGGAGCNNCGCCGTCGGCAGATGGGGGAGGCGGCGCTCGCATTTGCGAGGAGCCAGTCGTGGGACGCCGTTTTCCAACGGCTGTTCACCAGCTATTCCGCCGTTGCGGCAGGTGGTTGCAGGGTGAGGAAGGAGGCGGCGTGACGTCATCGTATACCATCGCCCACATCGCCGATCTCCATCTCAGCGCGGAACACAAACGGTTCAACCTCCGCCGGGCGCGACGCCTTCTGGACGCGGTTGCGGGACAGAACGTGGACCACGTCGTCGTGACCGGGGATATTGCCGCCGATGCGAACAGACGGGATTTTGAGATCGCGCACCGTCTCTTTCGATCTGCCGGTCTGACAGAATCGGGCCGGCTCAGCGTTGTTATCGGTAACCACGATATCTTCGGCGGCGTGCATGCCGCAGAAGACATCCTGTCCTTTCCCCGCCGGTGCAGGGAGGTCGACTATGCCCGCAGGGTGGAGGAATTCCGCGTGCAGTTCCATGAATCCTTCGAGCGCTGCCTCTTTGCGTCGGACAGGAACCCCTTTCCCTTTGCCAAGATACTCGGGAACATCGTCCTGATTGGGATGAACTCTGTGGCGCGCTACTCGAAGGTGAAGAACCCCGTCGGATCGAACGGGGAAGTCGGCGACGGACAGTTGAAGCGCTTCCGGCAGCTCTGCGAGATTCCCGAGATCAAAAGGAAACGGAAACTGGTTCTCATTCATCATCACTTCAATAAGTCGCATCCGGCCGGGGCGGGCCTGCTGAACAGCACATGGGGAGTCATCGAACGCCAGACCATGAAATTGAGAGGAAAGAAAGCGCTCCTCGAATTGTTCAGGGAACAAGGGGTCGAACTCGTTCTCCATGGGCACGTCCATACGACGGTGGAATACGAAAGAAAGGGAATCCGATTCCTGAACAGCGGAGGAGCGCTCTTGGGGCCTCCGGAGGNNCTTGCGGCTTCGTTGTGTCTCTCCCGGCGGCAGACCATTTCCCGCCCTGTTGGATTAACAGTTTGTTAACATGCCGGTAACATTCACGTAACGATGGGAACGTATATTTGCGGCGGCAGGGGTCAGAGAATGCCTACCAGGAAAACTCTCGTTACTGCGGCAATCGTTTGCGTTCCCAACCTGTCATCCAACTACAGAAAGGCAACACCATGAGGAAAATCGCACTTCTTGCGCTCTGCGTAGCAATGTTTGATATTGCCGGGGCGTTTGCGCAGGGCAAATTCTCGGGTTATATGTTCGGCGACTATTTTTACAATGTTGCACGCGACACAACATTCAAGGGAGCCAATGCTCCGAAGAATGCCGCCGTTGGAGGGCAGAAGGACCTTCAGGCCTTCCAGCTCCGCAGGATCTATTTTACCTACGACAACGACATATCGGAATCTTTCACGACACGGTTTCGCCTCGAGTCTGACGCCACGGCAGGGTCCAAAGAGACGGACGCAAACGGCAAAGTCACGGTATTNNTTTGATATTTCGGAGACTGCGTGGAGTTACCGGTCGCTCGAAAAGACTATCATGGATCTCAGGGGCATCATCCCTTCCCGCGTCCTCGGAATTTCGCTGAAGGGGAAGATCGTCGAGTCCGGCATGGTCAACTATTGGCTCACCTTTGCGAATAATTCCGGTACCGCGGCGCCGAACGGGACCGTGGCAAATACCGACAAATACAAGAGGTATTCGCTGAATCTGCAAATCATGCCGACGAAGGAATTCCAGGTTACCCTCCTGGGCGACTACCTCGCCCGGCCTTCTGTCAATGCGTTCCCGGTGTCGGGCGCTCCCCCCTCGACGGTTGGCAATGGGGTTCTCACGGCCGCGCTTTTCGCGGGATATAACGTAAAAGATGAATTCAACGTCGGCGTTGAAGGGTTCCTCCGGTCCCTCGCGAACGGCCAGAGGAATTCCGACACGACCGGCCTCACCTCTGTCAGTACCATCGGCCTGACGGCCTTCGGGGAAGTCAATGTGTCCCCTGAACTCGTCATAATCGCGCGGTACGACTACTACGACCCCAACAGCGACAGTCGCGCAAAGGGGGATGGAGTGAACTATATCATCGCAGGACTTGCGTACAAGCCCAACAAGAACGTCCAGATCATTCCGAACGTCCAGGTGGAAACGTATGAGAAGCTCGCCAGCGGCAGGACGTATGACCCCTCGGTCACCGGTCGCGTGACGTTCTATTATACGTTTCTGTAATCCGTCATCACACGATACATCAATCGGAAGGAACATTCTATGAAGAAGACTCTGTTCGTTGCGGCCCTCCTGCTCGTCGGGGCCGCAATGCCGGGGATCGCGCAGTTGAAATTGAACGGCGCGGGTGCGACATTCCCTTACGTGATCTATTCGAAGTGGTTTGATGTGTACCACACGAAGACCGGCATCGAGTTCAACTACCAGTCGATCGGCAGCGGCGGGGGGATCAAGCAGGTGACGGAAGGGACGGTCGATTTTGGCGCAACCGACGGGTTCATGTCCGACGATCAACTGAAGGATGCAGCGGAGAAGCAGGGGACGGAAGTCCTTCACATCCCGACGGTGATGGGAGCGGTCGTGGTGACGTACAATCTCCCCTCGTTGGGATCCGGTCTGCGTCTCACGCCGGACGTCCTCGCGGGCGTGTTCCTCGGCGATATCACCAAGTGGAACGACGCGAAGATCGCGGAGATCAACCCGGGGAAACAGCTTCCGGATCTTTCCATCATCGTCGCACACCGGTCCGATGGAAGCGGCACTACGGCGATCTTCACCGACTACCTCACGAAAGTCAGCAAGACCTGGAGCGAGAAGGTGGGGAAGGGACCCTCTGTCAACTGGCCGGTGGGCCTCGGCGGGAAGGGGAGCGAAGGTGTCGCAGGACTCGTGAAGCAGTCTGAAGGCGCAATCGGCTACGTGGAATTGGCGTATGCGGTGAAGAACGGTCTGCCGTACGCCGAACTGAAGAACAAGGCCGGTCAGTTTGTTGCCGCGAACTTCGAATCTGTCTCTGCCGCCGCTGCGGCATCCGCGAAATCACTCCCTGCGGACCTGCGTGTTTCCATTACCGACGCGGACGGCAAAGAGGCATATCCGATCTCGGGATTTACGTGGCTCCTCGTCTACAAGACCATGAAGGACAAGGAGAAGGCCGGAGCGATGGTGAAGTTCCTCCGCTGGGCGATGACCGAAGGCCAGTCCTATGCGAAGGATCTCTACTACGCCCCTCTCCCGAAGGATGTGGTGAAATTGTGCGAGAAGAGAATCGACTCCATTGAGGTGAAGTAACCGGTGGCGCAGAACGTGGTTGCACAAACGTACGGAGCGCCGGCAGGCGACGGGGGGAGCAATCCCCCCGTCACTTCGTCGGTCCGTTCCACGGCGAAACACCGCCAGTGGAATGTTGGCGACTTTGTCTTCAAACACCTGACGATGCTGTTCGCCGTGGGGGTGCTCTCTCTCGTCTTCCTGATGGGGTACGAGATGTACAAGGGTTCCTCCCTCTCGATTGCGCAGTTCGGCTGGAGATTCCTTGCGACGAGCGTGTGGGATCCCGTCCGCGACGAATACGGCGCGCTCCCGCTCATTTTTGGCACGGTGCTTTCATCGTTTCTCGCTCTTGTGATCGCTCTTCCGCTCGGTCTGGGGGTTGCGGTGTTCCTGTCGGAGCTTGCACCCCGATGGCTGGAGCGGCCCCTGTCGTTCCTCGTGGAGCTTCTTGCGGCCATTCCCAGTATTGTGTACGGACTGTGGGGGATCTTCGTGCTGGTCCCGTGGCTGCGGCTTCACGCAGAACCGTGGCTCGGCAGCCATCTCGGGTTTCTTCCCTTCTTCAAAGGGGCTCCCTACGGATTCGGGATGCTCGCGGCGGGTCTCATTCTCTCCGTCATGGTTCTTCCGATCATTGCCTCCATCTCCCGCGACGTCATGCGATCCATCCCTGATCTGCTGCGGGAGGCCGCGCTGGGGCTGGGGGCTACCCGCTGGGAGACCACGAAGGTCGTTCTCGCCGCATCGAAGTCGGGGATCCTGGGAGCGACGCTCCTTGGCCTCGGACGTGCCGTCGGGGAAACCATGGCGGTGACCATGGTGATCGGCAACCGGGCGGATATCTCCGCNNACGACGAGTATGTACACCAGTGCGCTGATCGAGGTGGCTTTGGTCCTGTTTGTCGTCACCATTCTCCTGAATGCCCTTGCGCGGCTTATCGTCTGGAGCGTCACCCGGAGGTACGCATCAACATGAGGAATTCAGGACACGGATACTTTCTCTGGCGGAAAGCAAAGGATCGCATGATGAATTCCTTTGCGTTGCTCTGCCTGCTCCTTGCCGTCACACCCCTGATCCTGATATTTTCTTACACCCTCATCCAGGGGCTTGCGGCGCTGAATCTGGACTTCTTCCTCCAGATGCCGAAGCCCGTCGGGGAGACCGGCGGCGGGATGGCGAACGCTCTCGCCGGTACAGGGATTCTGATCGGCTTGGGAGCTCTCTTCGGACTCCCGGTGGGGATTATGGCGGGGATCTATCTCGCGGAATACGGGGATAATGCACTCGGCAAAACGGTTCGGTTCTTTGCCGATGTTCTGAGCGGCGTTCCTTCCATCGTCGTCGGCGTCGTCGCCTATATCATCGTCGTCCTGCCGATGAAGCACTTCTCCGCTCTCGCGGGAGGCGTGGCGCTGGCAATCCTCATGATCCCGACCGTGACACGGACAACGGAAGAAATGGTCAAGCTGGTCCCCCATTCCTATCGTGAAGCCGGGTTGGCACTCGGCATTCCGCGCTGGCGCACAACACTTCGCATCATTCTCCCCACCGCCCTCAAGGGGATCACGACGGGGATTCTTCTCGCCCTTGCCCGTTCGGCGGGTGAAACGGCACCGCTTCTTTTTACGGCTCTCGGAAATCGGTTCTGGTCCACGGCGATCGACCAGCCGATCGGATCGTTGACGGTGTTCATTTTTGACTACGCGAAGGCTCCCTTCGAAGATTGGAACCAGCAGGCATGGGCTGCTGGGTTTGTCCTGATCGCGCTCATTTTTATCATCAGCGTGATCTTCCGCCTTGTCACCTGGAGCTCATATGATGAGCATTGAGACCTTTCCTATCACGCAGAGGACTGCCATGGAGGTTGCTCTCCCTGATCAACACGCTGCTGTGCGTCCGCAGCCGGCGGCGAAGATGCTTGCGCGGGATGTCAACGCGTTTTTCGGCAAGACGCATGCGTTGCGCGATGTGAATCTGGATGTTCTGGAAAACAATGTGCTGGCAATTATCGGGCCGTCGGGATGCGGGAAGTCGACTTTCCTCCGCTGCCTCAACAGGATGCACGAGGTGGCGGGAGGAACGGCGAAGGGAACGATCACGCTGGACGGCGAGAACATTTTCGACCTCGATGCCGTGAATGTCCGCCGCAGAATCGGCATGGTGTTCCAGAAGCCCAACCCGTTCCCGACCATGTCGATTTTCGACAATGTCGCCGCCGGTCTCCGCCTGAACGGCATGCGCAACCATAAGATCCTTGCGGAAGTGGTGGAGCGCTGCCTCCGCCGGGCGGCGCTGTGGGATGAGGTCAAAGACTCCCTGAACAAGTCGGGAGCGAGCATCTCGGGCGGACAGCAACAGCGGTTGTGCATCGCCCGGACGCTGGCGGTCGATCCTGAGGTTGTGCTGATGGACGAGCCCGCCAGCGCGCTTGATCCGATCTCGACGGCGAAGATCGAAGAGCTGATCTACCAGCTAAAAACGAATTACACGATCGTCATCGTCACGCACAATATGCAGCAGGCAGCCCGGGTGAGCGACAGGACGGCATTTTTCTATCTTGGCGAAGTGATCGAAGTGGGCGAGACCAAGCGGCTCTTCACGACCCCTGAAAAGAAACAGACAGAAGACTACATCACCGGAAGGTTCGGCTGATATGGAGAGACACTTCGAGAAAGAACTGGAGACGCTCAAGACGAACCTCATCAAGATGGGGAGCCAGGTGGACCTCCAGCTTGGTTCCGCCTGTCGCGCGCTCTTCGAAGGGGATGTCGAAAGGGCGGAAAAGGTCATCCGCGGGGACAGGGAGGTGGATCAATTCGACACGCTGATCGACCGCCAGTGCATGGATATCTTTGCCCTGACGCAGCCGGTGGCCATCGATCTCCGGCTCCTGATGTCGTCCCTCAAGATCAATTCCCAGCTCGAACGGATCGGCGACATCGCCGTCAATATCGCGGAACGGGTGGCGGCCCTTGCCCCACACCGGGCGTTCCTGCTGGAAACCCGCCTGTCGGAAATGGCGAGCGTTTCCCGCATCATGGTCCGGGATAGTCTGGATTCGTTCATTCGTAGCGACCCCTCCATGGCGACCAGGGTGCTGGTCAGCGACGATGTGGTGGATACGTTGGACAGGGGGATCTTCCGCGCCATGCTGGAAAAAATGGAGCACGATAACCGCCTGATTCATCCGGCAGCCCACATTATGATCCTGTCACGGCATCTGGAGCGGCTGGCCGACCATGCCACCAACATCGCAGAGGATGTTATCTTCCTCGTGGAGGCGCGACTGGTGAAACACAACGCCGCAGACGGGGGAGTCTCCTGAAAGAGGGAAGACCGTGGAGCGCAGCCGCGACCCGCCGGGGAGTTGCGGCTGCGTTCTGTTTTCTGTATGTTCCAGACAAGGCCATCCCCCGCCACGACGAAGGACAGAGATGCAACGGCATTTCGAGCTCGCACTCGAGTCATTGAAAGCGGACATCATCAAGATGGGATCGCTCGCGGAAGAAGGGATCGCGAGCGCTATCCGGTCCCTCCAGAGCCGCGATACCGCTCTCGCCCGATCGGTGATCGATCGTGACGTGGAGATCAATGCGCTTGAAACCCGGAACGACCGGGCCGTCGTAGATCTCCTGGCCCTGCAGCAGCCGGTGGCAACGGACCTCCGCTTTATCCTCGCGGCCCTGAAAATCAACAACGACCTCGAACGGATCGGCGATCACGCCGTCAACATCGCGGAATCCGCCCTCCAATACGCCGAGCGCGAACCCCTTTCTCTTTTCGTCGATCTTCCGCGCATGTCCTCCGTGACCATGGACATGCTGCGTAATTCCATCGATTCGTTCATCCACAGCGATCCCCTGAAGAGCCGCTCCGTTCTTGTCAACGACGACGTCATCGACGACCTCAACCGGAAGATCGTCGGCGATCTTTCCGCCGCGATGCGCCGCGACCCCGCATGCATCGACCAGGCCCTGGAGTTGATCCGCGTCAGCAGAAACCTCGAGCGGGTCGCGGACCTTGCGACAAACATCGCGGAGGAGGTCATCTTCATCGCCGAGGCCCAAAACGTGAAGCACAATGTGGAGAAAACCGTTCCCGGGCACTGAACCGGACGGCGATTCCCCCCCCGATTCCGCATATTCACATTGCTTCGAACCCCCGAAATGTCTATCTTTCCCTGATGTATGATGTTCCACGATGTTTCACGAAGAGACAACCAGCCGACCGAAGGATATCCGCAGTCTGAAAGAAGGATGCGAAAAGTGGGAAAGATCATCGCCATAGCGAATCAGAAGGGGGGAGTGGGGAAGACCACCACCGCCGTGAACCTGTCTGCCTGCATCGCGGCAGCGGAAAAGAAGACGCTTCTCGTCGACATCGATCCGCAGGCGAATGCCACGAGCGGCATTGGACTTGACCCCTTCGTCGACGGCAAGAGCACGTACGAAGTGCTTGTGGGTGGTCTGACAGCAGCCGAGGCGATCCAGTCCTCGCAGATGCCGTTCCTTTCCGTCATGCCATCCCACATCAACCTCGTGGGTGCGGAAGTCGAGCTCGTGGATCTCGAGGACAGGGAGAAACGACTGAAGACGGCCCTCGAGAGCGTGCGGGACCTGTACGACTTCATCTTCATCGATTGCCCTCCGTCCCT
>PMNE01000047.1:0-2115 GCA_003162635.1 Ignavibacteriota bacterium | reverse complement strand
GTGAGGAACAACCACAACATCATCACAACCTAAGCATGGAAGGTTCACGTATGGCGAAGCTGAAACCTGTGCTTGGGAGAGGCCTTGCCTCGCTGATTCCGCGCCCTGCGCCCGTCCCGGTATCTGCCGGCGGCCGTCAGGACGACGGAGCGGGTGAGGGATCCATTGCCATGATTTCTATCGACGGTATCGACCGCAACCCGTATCAGCCGCGGCTCGAGTTCGATCCCGTCGCCCTCGACGAACTGAAGAGGTCCATCCAGGAAAAGGGAATCATCCAGCCCATCACGGTCTGCCGTGCCGGCGAGCGGTACCTGCTGATTTCCGGGGAGAGACGCGTCCGGGCGGCGCGTGCGGCGGGCCTGGCTCAGGTGCCTGCCTACATCATCCGCGTGAAAGCAAGGGAGGAGATGCTCGAGCTCGCACTGATCGAGAACCTGCAGCGCGAGCATCTGAACCCGATCGAGATCGCGATCTCGTACAAGCGTCTCATCGATGAATGTGGATATACCCAGGAAGAGGTTTCGGGAAAGATCGCGAAAGACCGGACCACGGTAACGAATTTTCTCCGGCTCCTCAAGCTTCCCGAGCCCATCCAGGCGGCTGTCCGAAGGGGAGAGATCAGCGGCGGTCACGCGCGGGCTCTTGTTGCGATCGATGACGCGGCCCTGCAAATGGAGATCTTTCGGAAGGTGACGGGGCGAGGCTTGTCGGTGCGCGAAGTGGAATCCCTCGTCCGCGCGAAGGGAACAAAGAAGGAGAAGAAGGGGACGCCCGCCCACTCTCCCCATCGCGCTCCCGGCTCGCTGTCAAGCTTCGAGGATAGGCTGCGGCAGTTCCTCGGTACGAAGGTCCAGATCCGCATGCTGCAGGATGGCAAGGGAGAGATCGTGATCGAATACTACTCGGCGGATGACCTCGACCGGCTGTTGGAGATCTTCGCCGAGATGGAACATTCGTCGCGTTCCTGACTCCCGATGGCGTTTCCCCGGAACAAGGAGGCCTTGATGGAGAAGAAGCCGGTGACAACCGACCACGCACCTAAAGCGATAGGCCCCTACAGCCAGGGTATGGCGACACCCCAGGGACTTGTCTTCACGGCAGGACAGATCCCGATCGATCCCGCGACGGGTGAGATCCCGGGGAGCGACATTGCGACCCAAACCCGGCAAGTTCTGGAAAATGTCAAGGCGGTCCTTGAGGCGGGGGGGTCCGGCCTGGATTCGGTCATCAAGACGACGGTGTTCATGAAGGACTTGGGGGAGTTTGCCGCGATGAACGAAGTGTACGCGACATATTTCCGGGAGTCTCCTCCCGCCCGCTCGACTGTTGAAGTCAGCCGCCTTCCGCGCGACGTACGTGTGGAAATCGAGGCGGTGGGCATTGTGACATCCCGCTGATCCGCCTCTATGCAATCCATCCGACGGTGCTCGCTCGTGATGTGGGGGATGGTGCTCGGCCTCCTCCCGCTCCACGCACAGGTAGTCGTGCCGACGGACTCCCTTGCCGATTCGACCGTCACGATCCGGGCAGGAAATGCCGGAAGGATCACGGCAGCGCGGATTGACACTGCATCTCTCCACGCAACGAACCTCAAATCCCCTGGTCTCGCCATGCTCCTTTCTGCCGCGGTTCCGGGCGCGGGCCAATTCTATAACGGGTCGTATTGGAAGGTCCCCATCGTGTTCGGCCTGGGTCTCTATTTTGTCTCATCCTGGCTGGATAACAACAGGAGGGCGGATGACTACCGCAAGCAGTACGACGCAAGCGTTCTGGCAAACGCGCCCGACGAAACCCTCAGATCGATCCGGGAGTTCTACAAGAACCAGCGCGACGCGTTCGCATGGTATTTTGCGGTCCTCTATTTGATCAGTATTGCCGATGCCTACGTTGACGCCAGTCTTTCGGGATTCACTGTGGGGGGCGATCTCTCGAGTGTTGCGCCTGTGCCTCAGGCCGTACATCGTCCGCCGGGAACGCAGGTGACGATTCGCTGGTCCTTCTGATATAATCCTCTGCCGGTCTTTCGATCTCCGGCCAACGGCTGGTCGATGAAACATGGTCCGCGAGATCGACACAACTGGTGGTCGGCCCGAACTCCATCCCCCGTCCCCT
>PMNE01000050.1 GCA_003162635.1 Ignavibacteriota bacterium | reverse complement strand
ATATTCGATCAACCGGCCGGAGCAACAAAAGCGTTGGAAACTGAAACAAAACGAGATTCCGCGTATCTAATGATTGACACCAATTTAAGGAGGACTTCATCATGGATGGCCTGGTAAATGGGCTAATGTTCGCCGGCATGATTCTCTGGGGGGTGATCGAGTATAGAAAGCGGGATCGGTCACACCGCGAGCGGATCATGATCCTGAGGCGAACAGGAGCGATGCCGGCGGAAATCGAGAAGCAGAAGCCGTGGCAAATCGGCACGACAGTGATTGTGCTGGGGTTTGTGACGGGCGTGATCGTTAGGATGGCGTGGATGGGGCTTTTCCGGCAGCACGTGGTGGACAATAGGTATTTCCTGGTAGCCGTCCCATTCGTCCCAATAGCTGTGATCCTCATAATGATGATCGTCCGGGACATTCGTCGATACCTCCAATCCTCACACACGCGAGGACAGTCATGACACTTCTCATTTATCTTACGAGCATCATTCTCTGGGTCATATTTTCCCGCCAACGGCGACGGCACGTATTCGAGTTGGGAGTGGAATGCAGACTCAAGAATATTGAGACGCCCACAATCACTTCCCGCCTGCCTCTTCTCGAGGGGCTCCTGACGACGCTCCTGGGGGTCTATCTCTTTGGGATCGGGTTCTCGTCTGCAATTGATATCGCGGTGTGGGGAGGAATGGACTTTGCGATGGTAGATGTTATGGCGGCAACGCTCGCGGGAGGAGCGACGATGGTGTACGTCGGCGCGAGGGCGCTTATGGAGCGGTGGAAAGAGCGAGAGGGCGAGAAGGAGACAATGGAGAATGGAAAATGGAGAATGGAAAATTGAGAATGGGGAATGGACTTCTTAAATATCTGTCAATTCCCCCCCTTTGGCGCGGTTCGACCGAAGCACCCTCCGTATCCCCCTACCTTTCCACCCCCACTATCCCGCGCTTGACAATCCGACATTCCTGCACAATATTGAGGGAGTGTCCGCAGGTGCGTTGATCCGGTCCCTGCCCTCTTCTGCTGTAAAGCGTCCTCCTCTTGCTGCACGTACCGCGCCTAAAGGCGCGGCAGTTCATTGATAGCGTAAGGGTACTCCACTGGAAATCCGAGGCATTGCTCCGTGCCCAGTGAAGGGATAGATGGTGCAAAAAACACAATTGTGCGTCATTCCAGTCGTTATGTGCAATTGCCCCGCACCTGAATAAAGGCGATCAAAGAGGTGAACAATTGGATACCGNNATTTCGCAATTCTCGCAGGTGTGTTCTTCATTCTGCCTGCACATAATCTCAATGCACAAGGGGCTCATAGTTTGAACATGGCGGCTCAACAAAAGAATGTACCCGGAGCATTCTTGAATAGACAAGCGCCGCGTCAGTCGAGACTGAACAAACCAGATGCTCCTACTAGTCAGATCTATCTTCCCGATTCATTGACTCTTTATTCCATAGGTGATACGATACGCATGAGTGCTGCTTATAACGTGGGGGGTTGGAACGATCAAATAGTAGTACAGATATTGTCGAGCGGGCGTTGGGTAAATTATTCGCGACAAACCTGGACATACCTGGGTTCGAATGAAAACAATCTTACTCTGCAGCAGACGTGGTTGCATGGGCAATGGACGAATGTAGAGCTGGACAGCTCAACGTATGATGCGCGCGACAATATGCTTGTCCATTTGACCAAGTACTGGTCCCAAGGAGCATGGAAGGATTCGCTCCTGAGCAGTCGTACCTACGATGCAAATGGGAACATGCTCACGAACATAGGTTGGGTCCTGACAAATAGCCAATGGACGAATTCGTGGCTTGGCACCTACACCTACGATGCAAGCGGAGACGAACTTACCTTTCTGGTTCAGACATGGTCAGGTACCCAGTGGGTGAATATGGACATGTGGACTTACACGTACGATGTCCATGGGCACATGCTTACCGAGTTGATGCAGGTTTATAATGGGCAATGGGACAATGCAACACTCTCCATCTACACCTACGATGCGACCGGGAACATGCTTAGTCATCTCGCACAGACCTGGGCGAGCGGGCAATGGACAAATTCCACGATCCACACGTACACCTACGATACGAATGGAAGAATGCTTACAGATTGGTTAAAGGGATGGACAAATGCAGCGTGGATGAATGGATCGCTCTACACATACACGTACGATACAAATGGAAATTTGCTTAATGAATTGGTCCAATACTGGCTCAATGGGCTATGGACAAATTTCAATCAATTTGCATTCACCTACGATGCACATGGGAATGAGCTTACGGGAAATAACACCTCGTGGTCCGGTTCTGTATGGATGCCGACAGATGACAACTTTGTTCTTGCTGTAAACGGGAGTACGTATGATTTTACCGGCTACAGGATCATTGTTTCATGGATTCCTGTAAATACAGCAGATGTCCCAACGGATGGGAAGAGCATGGTCAAAGGTTATTCGCTATCTCAGAATTATCCAAATCCATTTAACCCAAGCACAACAATCGGCTATCAACTGCCAACGCAGGTTCACGTCACGCTCAAGGTCTTTGATGTCCTTGGCAGAGAAATCGCAACGCTGGTAAATGGCGTTGAGCAGCCGGGGTACAAGTCGGTGAATTTCAATGCAAACAATCTTGCAAGCGGCGTGTATTACTATCGCTTGCAGGCCGGCAATTATATTGAAACCAGGAAATTGCTGTTGCTCAGGTAAGGGGCATAGAGTATTTGCGGGGACACACTGCAGAACTTATCCTCCGCGAGAGCGAGAGCACAGACAATTGAGAATGGAGAATGGACCCGTCCAAAGTCTCTTGTGGAATGTGCGGCTCCGTAGGCACCGGACGCGCTACGGCCGGTCGTCGGGCATTTGTGTCACGAGACTGCCTTTACATCCAGGCCGAGCCTTTTGCTCCGCTCTTCCAGAAGAACGGTGAATGCTTCGCGCTGCTGTGTGGAGAGAAAGCTCTCCTGCACAAACGCGACGGCTGACGGGATGGCGCGAGAAAACGAATCGAGCGTATTGTCCAGGACCCTCTCGCTGACTTCCAGAGCGTTCGAGAGGGAGTGAAAATCGTTTGGTTGAAGATTGCGTTTCTTTCCGTTGATGGTGAGGGCTGTTTCTTCCTGGTCCTTGGGCAGGACAATTCTTGTGGCGACAAGATCGTAGGCAGGGGCAAGGGAAATCAGCCCTTCGGCCGTCCGAAGGAGTGAGAAGTTCTTGAGGTGCATGTCCGCGTTTCCCACCAGGAAGGAAAAGAGGGCGACCTGGAAGAATTCCAGCCGATCAAACCCCCGGTTTTCGGAGAATCGTTTAATCACCTTCCCAATCTGTTCCATGGAGCCTTTGTACTTGTCCTCCGTAAGACGCTCCGTCAACTGGCACATGTCTTCCATGGCCAATTTCTTCCCGTTCGGACGGTCCACGCGTCTTGTGATGTATGCCAGCTCCCCTGATTTGAGTCGTATCAGGCTATGAGGCACCGTCCGGATTCTGAAGAGTTCTGCCAGGTGCATTGTGAGGTCTTCATTTTCCGGGAGGGACGCGTAATCCTCCGCCGGGGGTTTCAACACGAAATTACCCCACATGGCGACGATGGTGAACCGACTCTTCTTCCGGGTCTCCTTGTAGGTTTGGAGATCCATTGACAGCTTTGCCTGTACACCCGTGACGCTCACGCTGCTCCGGACAACCTGGTTTGCAAGCTCATGCATTTCGTCAAGGGCATACGGAAGTTCGGGTGGTTCGCTCGTGCCGAAGAATCTTCTGCTGCACGCGGCGTGAAAGTCCCGTTCTGCGCCGGTCAGTGGTTTGTAGCAGTAGAGGCATTGTCTCACGGCCATGGGGGATCACGATTCCTGTTCAGGAACGATGCTGACAGCGCCGATGCAATCTTTGCAGCAAGTGAGAAGCAGGCCCATGCGGTCGCGCGGATCGAGTTTCCAGTTCTTTTGTGCGATGTCCAGAAGCCATCCTTCGGGTATCAGCCCGTCAAAGAATGGTATCATGGTTTTGCCCGAGTACGTTTCTTTGGCCAAGGGCAGCGTCAGACTCACAGGCACCGCATCAGGCCTGGCGAGATAGCCGTCGTCGTACGCGAAGTGGTATCCCCGCTCGTCTTCCGTGATGCGGCCGGCCGGCGTGTTGTTGAACAAGACAATTCCCGCCCTACTCATTGTCGGGCTCCGGTCTTGATTTCAGGGGACCCAGCTCGTGGCCAAAGAGAGCAAGGATTTGATTCACCTTATCCATGCGGAGACTTTTCTTGCCTTGTTCAAGATCGCGTACGAGGCGCAAGCCGACGCCGGCACGTTTCGCGAGTTCCTTTTGAGTCAGGCCGAGCGACTTGCGTCGCGATTTTACGAATAATATGAGCTTGGTAGGCATATCTGACTCCCATTACAAAAGGAATTTATACCTTTTGGGGTATAAATACAACAAAAAAATGAATATTATATCATATCGGGTATAATAGAAGGCATGAATGTCATGTATATACCCGAAAGGGTATATTTCTGTACATTAAGCTGAGAAGAGAGCTTAGCTATCGCGAGAGCGAGGGCACAAACAATTGATAATGGAGAATGGACCTCTTATAGATCTTGCACAGTATTGCGACGGGATAACCAGGCATCCAGTGAGGACATGCGGGCTTCGCAAGAGAAACGGCGCAACGGCGTTTTGCATACACGATAGCAGCGACGGCAGTTGACTGTCAGCTTCGTCGGGCCGTGTGTCCTTTCAACCAGATGCTGAGTTGTGCTTTGGAGAGTTTTCCTGAGGCGAGTGAAATCATCATCGTGTACGCCTCTGCTTCGGATGAGATGATCTCCCAACCGTTTCTCTGCAGGAAGACATCCATGAGGACGAAGGCGACTCGCTTGTTGCCATCGATGAAAGGGTGGTTGTTGCAGACGTGAAAACCATAGGCGGCTGCTTTATCGAACAGCGTCTTGTGGATCTCTCTCCCACCGGCAGTCATTCTCGGCTGGGCAAGAGCAGATTCGAGTAACCCGAGATCCCGAAGACCTGGCTCCCCGCCGTATCGCTGGAGCAAGTCGGCGTGGATGGTCAGCACCATCCCGGCGGGGATGAATCTTGCAGCCATTATTTTGCGAGAGTTTTGAGCGCGTTTCGAAATCTCTTGTTCGTTCTCTCATACGCCTTCGCCCACTCTGCAAACTTGGGATTGAACGGTGTCAGGACAACGCCTTCATCTGTCTCAACGAGATGCAGCTCGTCGCCTTCGCTGAGATGATAGTTGTCCACGATTGTTTTCGGCAAGGTGATTCCAAGGCTGTTGCCGACTCGACGCACTGCGGTTTTTAGCACGGAAGCTCCTCTTGTTCTGTCGATATTATAACAAATGTATTACTGAGTGTCAACATCGTGGAGTCAGCATGTCCCTTTCCGAAACAGTCAAGCAGCAGCTCCTCAAGAAGAGCAGGGCAGGAATCGATCGGGGTTATCGCGCAGAGGAGAGGAGCTGCATTGAACGACGGATTGTTTTCTCATCCACCAGCCGGTCTGTGACAAATTTGTGCAGGATACTCGAAATCAATGTCTGATAGGGAATACCCTCTTCCTGTGATCGCCGCTTCAACTGTTCCAACACCGCTTCCGAGATGCGAATATTGACGTTTCGTGTCTTTCGTATCTTGTCAAGCATATTCTCGATTTTCACGTGTTCCTTCTTCGAGACCGATCGGTACGAATCAGCCGATCTCTCAATTTCTCGCTCCTCTTTATCCAACTTTGTCTTCATCGCTTCTCCCCTCCATGTCTCTTGTGGAATTTGCGGCTTGGAAACACAGTCTTCAGAACAAGGTTGTTCTCGCGGTCCATGACGAATGGCACGACATGAATATATCCGTTGATCGGGATCAGGAACATCCGTTGTCCGGGACGCTTTGGGTGTTTGACGATATCGACATATTTCTTCTGTAAAATCAGCACAGCAACCTCGTCAAACGAGATTCCTCGCTCTTTCTTAAGCCGAGCGCTCTTTTCGTCGTCCCAGATGATGTTCACGATGACAATATATCACGTTATGTATACAATGTCAAACAGGCGGCCTTCTCAAAAGGGTATATT
>PMNE01000034.1:6984-27282 GCA_003162635.1 Ignavibacteriota bacterium | reverse complement strand
GTCGATACGGCCAACGGTAAGGAGCTGGCAAGCCAGGTTTTTTCCTATCCTTCCGGAAAGCAGGGGGTGATTGTGGATCCCGCCGATCCGAATCTGGCACGGCAGAATCCGGCGGATTACCTGAAAGGCATCGAAGCGACAATCAAAGGCGCGCTGAAGAAAGCACGATCTGCACGGCACAGCTTCTCCGCTGCCGATGTCATCGGAATAGGAGTCGATACCACGGGGAGCAGCCCGATGCCGGTTGATGCCCTGGGTCAAGCGCTTTGTTTTGACAAGCGATTCAGGAAGAATCCGGCGGCGATGGTCTGGCTGTGGAAGGACCATACCGGTTATGCCGAAGCAACGCAGATTACCGAATTGGCATCGCGGATTCGCCCTCACTATCTCTCCAAGATCGGCGGCGTGTATTCTTCAGAATGGTGGTGGAGCAAAATCCTTCACTGTAAAAAGACGGCTCCCGATGTGTTCGAAGCAGCGCGGAGCTGGATGGAGATCTGTGATTGGATTCCCGCCGTCCTGGTGGGCACGACGGTACCCGATCAGGTCAAACGGAGCATTTGTGCAGCCGGCCATAAGGCGATGTTCAATGACTCCTGGCAGGGACTGCCGGATGAGGAATTTCTCGAAGCGCTGTCCCCCGGTCTCGGTTCACTTCGCCCGCGTTTGTATGATACGGCGTACACTGCCGACACGCGTGCCGGTTGCCTTTCTGCCGCCTGGGCGAAGAAACTCGGCCTCTCCAAAAACGTCGCCGTTGCCGTGGGTGCATTCGATGCGCATATGGGGGCGGTCGGCGCAGGGATCTCCATCGGTTCGCTGGTGAAGATTGTCGGAACGAGCACGTGCGACATCATGATTCACCCCCATCAGGAAAAGTTAAATGACATCCCGGGGGTATGCGGCATTGTGGATGGTTCGGTCATGGATGGGTACTATGGCATTGAGGCAGGCCAGTCGGGTGTCGGCGATATCTTCCTCTGGTTTGTCGACCACCTTGTGCCTGATTCGTACGGGAAGACGCAGGAAGCGAAGTTCGCAAAATTAGAGCGAGCAGCAAAGAAACTGAAGGCGGGCGAAAGCGGTTTGCTCGCGCTGGATTGGAACAACGGCAATCGAACGATCCTGGTTGACGTGCGGCTGTCGGGCATGCTGCTCGGCCAGACGCTCCACACGACTCCGGAAGAAATCTATCGGGCGCTGATCGAAGCAACAGGATTTGGAGCCCTTGTCATTATCGACCGCATCGAAGAATATGGCGTCAAGGTGCGGGAGGTGGTGAACTGCGGCGGCCTTGCGGTGAAGAATTCGTTGATGATGCAGATCTATGCGGATATTACCGGCCGCCCGATGAAGATTTCCCGCAGCGGGCAAACCCCCGCTCTTGGCGCAGCCATCTTCGCATCCGTTGCGGCAGGGAAGAAGTCCGGCGGCGAGGATTCGCTTGACGATGCCCGAAGGGCCATGACGGGGATCGGAAAAGTGTATCTGCCTCAGGAAGAAAATCATGAGGCGTACGCCACGCTGTACAGACTCTATCGCCAACTCCATGACGGATTTGGAACGAGACAATGGTCAGGCACAATGTTTAACGTGATGAAGGATCTGCTGGAATTGCGCGATCGCGTGAGGAAGACTGCGTAGGTCATCGATCCAACGTCTCTGGAGGATCGTGCGATTTCCGGGATTTCCTCGCTGTGTTTGATTTACGATGGACAAAGAGATACTTTGCTGTCGCTGATATCCCAACGAAAGACGTTCAGGCAGTCCGGACATTGACGGCTGTTCTTTCTTTTGCCGGTCGAATCCCGGTGCAGGGACGATGAATCCATGGCCGCTGCGGGGATGAAATGCTCAAGCAACTGAAGAAAGAAGTCTGCGCCGCAAATCGTGAGTTGGCAGAGACCGGACTTGTGACGCTCACCTGGGGAAACGTGAGCGCCATCTCGCGTCCCGACGGATTGATCGTTATCAAGCCGAGCGGCATTGCGTACGATGCACTTCGCGCAGATGACATGGTGGTGGTGGACCTCAGCGGAAAGGTCGTGGAGGGAAACCGGAAGCCCTCGTCGGATACACCGACACATCTGAAGCTGTATAACGCATTCCCCACGATTGGCGGCATTACTCACACGCACAGCACGTATGCGACGATGTTCGCACAGGCCTGCAGGGAAATCCCCTGCCTTGGCACGACCCACGCCGATCATTTTTACGGAGCGATTCCGGTGACGAGATTCCTGACGGAAGAGGAAGTCAAAGCCGGGTATGAAGCGAATACAGGGACCATGATCATCGAGCGGTTCGCTCAATTGGATGCCATGGCATTGCCCGCAGTGCTTGTGGCAGGGCATGCGCCATTCACCTGGGGGGAGAATGCCGGTGACTCTGTGAAGAACGCTCTCGCGCTGGAGCGTGTTGCACAGATGGCGTTGGGCGCCTTGCAGTTGAATCCGTACATCGGCGAACTTCCGTCATACATCCGCGAAAAGCATTTCGAACGAAAGCACGGACCCCAGGCATACTACGGTCAGAAATAGTCGTTCCACCGCTCATCTCAAAGGGACCATCGATGATCGATCTTACGCAGGGCGAAGTCTGGTTTGCAACCGGCAGCCAGCATCTGTACGGACCCGATACGCTCCGGCAAGTTGCTCAGGACTCGCAATCCATTGTCGACGGCTTGAATGCTTCCGGGCTCATTCCCGTAAAGATAATTTCCAAACCGATATTGACAACTCCGGAAGCCATTCATACTCTCTGCCTCGAAGCAAATTCCCAGCCGCGCTGCATCGGAATGATCATGTGGATGCACACTTTTTCCCCGGCGAAGATGTGGATCGGCGGATTGAAAACGCTGGCAAAACCCTTCGTCCACCTGCACACGCAATCGAATCGCGATATTCCATGGGATACCATCGATATGGATTTCATGAATCTGAACCAGGCGGCGCATGGCGATCGGGAATTCGGGTTCATCTGTACCCGCATGGGCAAGAAGCGGAAAGTTATTGTCGGTTACTGGCAGGACCCGTCGGTTCAGCAGCAACTGAATGTATGGACGCGTGTCGCATCGGCCTGGGCCGATGCACAGGGAGGGAAGATTGCCCGCTTCGGTGACAATATGCGTGATGTGGCGGTGACAGAAGGCGACAAGGTGGAAGCTCAGCTTCGCTTCGGGTATTCCGTGAACGGTTACGGCGTCGGCGATCTTGTACAACGCATTGATCAAGTGGGGGATGCCGACATCAACAGGTTGATCGCCGATTACGAAGGCAAGTACACGGTGGCCGCCGCCGCCCAAAAAGGGGGAGAGCGCCATTCCAACCTCCGCGAAGCGGCCCGCATCGAACTGGGAATGCGCGATTTCCTTACGGAAGGCGCGTTCAAAGCATTTACCACAACATTTGAGGATTTGCACGGGCTCAAGCAGCTTCCGGGTCTGGCCGTTCAGCGTCTGATGGCGGAGGGATACGGGTTTGGCGCCGAGGGGGATTGGAAAACTGCCGGTTTGATCCGGGCGATGAAAGTCATGGCTTCGGGACTCAAAGGCGGGACTTCGTTCATGGAAGATTATACCTACCATCTGGATCCTGCGGGCATGAAAGTGTTGGGCGCACATATGCTGGAAGTATGCGAATCCGTCGCAGCAGGCAGACCTTCATTGGAGGTGCATCAACTTGGCATCGGCGGAAAAGAAGATCCGCCGCGGCTGGTGTTTCGTGTGCCCGATGGCCCGGCATTGAATGCCTCTCTTATCGACATGGGAAACCGGTTTCGTCTGATCGTCAATGAGGTAACGGTTGTTCCGCCGGATAAGCCGTTGCCCAGGCTGCCTGTGGCCCGCGCGATGTGGGTACCCAAGCCCAATCTTCCGGTCGGTGCTGCTGCGTGGATCCTGGCCGGCGGCGCGCACCACACAGGGTTCAGCCAGGCAATAACAGCGGAGTATCTGGAAGACTTTGCGGAGATGGCGGACATTGAATATCTGCTCATCAACGATCGAACGCAGATTTCAGAGTTCAAGAAGGAGCTTCGCTGGAACGAAGCATCGTACCGGAATTGACTATCTTATAGAATCCATTCATTGATGAGAATAATTCGAGAGTAGAATCATGAACAAGTTCACTCGCGGAGTCCTGTGCTCTCTATTGTGCATCGGCGTTTTTTTCGGCAGTCTTTCCGGCGGCACCCGCACTTCGCCGCGGTCTTCGCAGGTCCCGCAGGCTGGAGCGCCTGGTGAGGTCGTGCCGGGGGTTGTCATCGTCAAATTCAAACGGGGTTTCACAGCGCCTTCAGGGGCGCTGCAGAAGGGATCGAACGCGGTTCTTGAGGCAATGCGTCTGCAGGGAGTAGTGGCGACAGCGCCGGCGTTCAGGGTCGTGCGGCACGAATCCGACGCGGACGCCGCCGCCGGCAAAATTGACCTGTCGCAGATTCACGTTGCGGCAATCGACCGGAATCTCGATCCGCGCGCCGTCGCCCGGCAGCTTGGCTCGCTGCCGCAGGTGGAATACGCCGAGCCAAAATATGTCCACCACATCTGCGACGTACCAAACGATGCGAACTACGCTGCAAACCAGCAACTCTACTTCGACCGGATGAATGCCGCGGCCGGCTGGTCGGCTGCAAAAGGGAGCCCGTCGGTCGTCATTGCGACGGTGGACGGCGGCACGAACTGGCAGCACCCCGATCTTGAGCAAAACCTCTGGATCAATGCACCGGAGGACATCAACCATGACGGTATCTTCGAGCCGGCTTCACCCCCCGCCGGCGACGACGACGGCGTTGATGAGGACGGGAACGGGTATATCGACGACGTCATCGGATGGAATTTTGGGGCCAATTCCAACAATCCTCGTGGAGTAGTCCTGGCTCTTGCAAACCATGGGACGGGGACGGCGAGCGTCTTTGGTGCAGTGACGAACAACGGCACAGGTATGGCTGGTTCAAGCTGGAATTGTCGTGTGATGCCGATCTGCGTTTCACTCCCCTCGTCGACCAATTCCGTCGATTTCCCCTATGAAGGGATCCAGTACGCCTTCATGAACGGGGCAAAGATCATTAATTGCAGTTGGGAACGCGGCGGCCCGTACTCACAGTTCGAGCAGGATGTGATCACCGCTGCCACCCAGGCGGGCAGCCTGATTGTCGCGGCGGCCGGCAACGACGTCGCAAACAACGACAATATTCCGGTCTTTCCGGCGACATACCGGCACGTGCTTTCGGTCGGCGCAACGCAGGACGTGAACGATGTGAAGGCGAGTTTCTCCAATTACGGTGCAAACGTCACGGTCTTTGCGCCGGGGACCAATATCTGGTTGGCGCAGGACAACGGCGGGTACGCGGCAGGGAGCGGCACATCGTTTTCCAGCCCGCTTGTCGCCGGACTCGCGGGTATTCTCAAGTCGGCCCATCCGACATGGACCCCCGACCAGATCCGGGTGCAAATCCGGGTGACGGCTGATTCGGTGGACGGGAGCAATCCGGCCCAGGCGGGCTTGATGGCGCGTGGAAGGGTGAATTTCGGACGCGCACTGTCGGAATCACATCCGGGGATCGACATCATCAGCTCGAGCATTTTTGCGTCGTCCGGCCAAACGGCGGTCCTCCAAGGCGATACGCTCGTGCTCCGTCTCACAGTCGCAAATATACTGAACGCAGATGCGAGTGGTCTCACGTTCACCGCGAGTGTCGCCGATCCTTCGCTGCAGATTCTCAACGGCAGCGCATCCGTCAGTATGCTCGCCTCCGGCCAGCAAGTCACGCTCTCCGATCTTACGTTCAAGGTTGGAAGTCTGACCAGCTCGAAGATCGTACCAATCCGCGTCAATTGGGTTTCGAACTCCACCGACAGGGACGCCGCCTCCTTCCGTGCCTATCTGTTCGCCTCGGCCCCGCTCTGGCTGACCCAGGCAAGCGCCACGTCCGACCTCTTGTCCAGCGTAAAAGCCGTCAACAGCACGGTTGTCTGGGCGGTGGGGGCGGCCAACGCCACTGCCGCAACGGGGCCCGTCGTCGTCCGCACCACCGATGGAGGCCAGACGTGGACCGATGTCACCGCAGGCCTCACCGGCCCGGGACTCTATTGCGTTGCTGCCGTCGACGGGAATCACGCGTGGGCCGGGACTTCAGGCGGTGCAATCTTCGCGACCTCGAACGGCGGCGTGAGCTGGTCACAGCAGGCGTATCCCGGAACCCAGAGCGCGTTTATCGATGGATTGTGGTTCTTCGACGCCAACAACGGCTACGCTCTCGGCGACCCCGCCGCCGGGACGGGACGATTCGTCGTCCTGAAGACGACTGACGGCGGCACGACATGGGCCCATCTGGCCAATGAGCCCCTCGGTTCAAGCAGCGAGGCAGGCTGGAACAACTCGTTCTGGTGGAACGATCCCGGTCATGGATGGTTCGGGACCAACAATACCCGCGTCTGGCGTACGACCGACGGGGGTGGTTCCTGGTCGGCCGCGGCTAGTCCGGGAGTGAACAGTGTGGGAGTGTCGTTCAACGACAACTCCACGGGTCTGGTGGCGCATGATAACGGAGTTGTTGGACGGACGACCGACGGCGGTCAGACCTGGGCAAGCGTCGCCAGTCCGACAAGCGCAGGCGTCAGCGGCATCTGCTACGTCCCGGGGAGCGGAATTGCCTGGCTCACTGACGGAGTCGATCTGTTCCCATACCGGAGCAACGATAACGGATCGAGCTGGGTGCCGCAGTCGGCATATCCTGTCCTGGGCACTCTCTCGCATATTTCGCTCGCGGACACCGGCAACGGTTGGATTGTCACTTCCCAGGGCGAGGTCCTCGGTTACCATCCCTCGGGCACGACGGGAGTGAAGCCGCTCCCGCAGCCTTCTGTACCCGGACGGTACGTTCTCGAACAGAACTATCCCAATCCCTTCAACCCTACGACAAAAATTCAATTTACGATAGTCTCCGCCCAAAGCGGATCCGCCTCCGGCGGAAATAGACTATTGACTATTGTCAATGTGTACGACGTCCTGGGCCGGGAAGTGGCAACGCTGGTGAACGAAGTGAAAGAGCCCGGGACATATACTGTGCAGTTTTCCGGTTCCGGCCTTGCGAGTGGCGTGTATTTCTACCGGCTACAGGCAGGTACGTATGTGGAGACCCGCAAGCTCCTTTTGTTGAAATAGGCCGAGCGATTTGGCTATATGAAGGCCTGGTGAGTTCGGCTGCTTGCCAGGCCTTTTTTGTTTCCAATTGATGAATGCGAGCCATCAATCGGCGCCTTGTGAATCACTGCACCTCTCCTTCAGCCCGATTTTGTGCCCGAACGCAGTTCTTCAAGCTCGTGCCATCGCTCGTACAGGCGGTCAACGGTCCCCCTGGCAGCGGTGAGATCCTTTGCCAATTGTGCGGTACGATCCCCGTGCGTTTCGTAGAAATCCTGCGACGAGAAAATGCCCTCGATCCGCCGCACCTCTGCTTCCGCGCGCGAAATGTCCTGCTCGATGGTCTCCAGCTCTTTTGCTTCCTTCCATTTCAATTTTGTTGACTTTGGCTTTGCGGAACCTTCTCGTTTTGCCGGCACGACGGACTGCGGCGCCGCTGCCGCAAGCCGGGCATTGCGCTTTTCGAGGTAGTAGTCGTAGTCGCCCTCGCTGAAATGCACATACCCGTTCCCCTCGAACGCGAGGATGCCGTTGCAGACGCGGTTCAGGAAATATCTGTCGTGGCTCACTGCAATGACACAGCCGTCGAATGCCGCCAGCGCTTCTTCCAGAATGCGCAGCGTCGACAGGTCCAGATCGTTCGTCGGCTCGTCCAGGATCAGGAAGTTCCCGCCGTTTTTCAATACCTTCGCAAGCAGGAGGCGGCTTCGCTCGCCGCCGGAGAGCTTCCCGACGAACGTGTTCATCCTGTCGTCGTCAAAGAGGAACCGCCGCAGGTATTTCCACACCGTCAGGCGTTCTCCGTCGAAAAGAAGCCAGTCCCGCCCGTCGCCGATTTCCTGCACAACAGTCTTCTCGTCGTTCAGCGCCACACGCGATTGGTCCACATAATTGATCAGTGTCTTCTCGCCGATCTCGACCTGCCCTTCCGTGGCTGACAGTTCGCCGAGAATGATCTTCAGCAGCGTCGTTTTGCCCAATCCGTTACGGCCTATGACGCCCAGCTTCCTCTTCCTGTCGAAATCAAGGCTGACCCCGCCGAACAGTTTCACCCCGCCAAGGGCAATCCCGACATCCTTCAGGTTCAGAATCTTCGAACCTAGCTCCGCCGCCGCAGGGATGATGAGCTCCACTTCCCCCTCCGGCTCGTGACCTTTTTTGTCCGCCTCTTCAAAATATTTCTGGAGCCGGCTTTTCGACTTGGTTCTCCGCGCCCGGGGTCCCTTGCGCACCCATTCGAGCTCGCGCTGCAGGAAGCGGTTCCTCTTCCGTTCCTCCGTCTCCATCTGCGATTCCCGTTCCGCTTTGTCAAGAAGGAAATCCGTGTAGTTGCCATCGTGCGAGTAACACGTCCCGTTTGCAAGTTCCACGATCCGGGTCGCTATCGAATCGAGAGAATACCTGTCATGCGTGACAAAAAGGCACGCCCCGGAGTAGTTCGCCAGGAATTCTTCAGTCCACTCGATCGATTGTGTGTCAAGATGGTTGGTCGGTTCATCGAGGATGAGGAGATCGGGACGCGAGATGATCGCCTTGCACAACGCCACACGCCGCTTCTCCCCGCCGGAGAGGGTCGAAATATCACGATCCTTCGCGGGCACATTGAGGGAATGCATCGCCGCTTCAATCCTGTTGTTCAGGTTCCAACCGTCCCGGTGGCGAATGAGCGATTCAAGTTGATGACGACGCTGCGATGTGAAGGGAAGAGACTCGTACTCGCGAAGGATATCCATGACATCGTGTGCGCCTTCCACGATGTTCTCATACACCGACAGCGCGGGGTCGAGCTGAAAGTCCTGCGAAAGGTAACCCGTCACGATGTTCCGGCGTCGGGACACGGTTCCTGCATCGGGCTGCATGATGCCGGCGATGATCTTCAGGAGCGTCGATTTGCCTGACCCATTGTTCCCGATCAATCCGACCCGATCGCCCTGGTGGACGGCCAAAGTGGCGCCACGCAGCACAACCTGTTCTCCGAATCGGACGGAAACCTCTTTGGCTACGATAAGAACCGGACTGGCGGGTTTGGACATGATTCCGTTCTGTGAGTCACTTCAAAAGAGAATCATTTAAAGTACGGAATAGAGCGTTGTGAAGACAGAGGGAAGAAGAGTCGGGGATCAGCGGAGCGATGCAGGAGAGATGACGCAAGTCTGCGTGGAAACCCTTCTTGAGCGACAATGGGCGGTGAAAGGTTTACGATTGTCACATCATTTCGATGCCACCAATCCCTTCCAATTGGTGACAATGGAAAGGCCGCTGCCCGTTCCGGAATCAACAGGGCGCGCCCCAAGAAATCTCTTCCCGTCTTTCGTGACACCAAAGATGGAAGAACCCTGGGATCGTCCACCCGGAAAAAGCGGTTGCGGTTGTCCGAAGACGGGACTTCCGGAAGAAAAGGCGATGGTGCAACTTTCAAAGCGATTCCGGGCCGCCGAATAGTACTCGATCCTTCCCGCTCCCCAGTTGGGATTGCTCCCCGCTTCAGACGGCAATTGCCATTTCCCCGCATTGCCCCTGAACGAAGAGACGTACAGTCTTAAGGTTCCGGATTCATTCGATTGATAGACAATCCATTTCCCATCCGGAGAGAAGCGCCCCCGGCTTCCACTGATCCCAAGCTTCACAACAGCATTCGACTGCCGGGGATCGCCTACATCAATGGTCGCCAGTTCACTTCTCGACTCGTTCTCCACCCTCAGAAGGAGAAACCGGCCGTCGGGTGAGACTTCTTCAGGGTAGTATCCCACCGATTGGGCCGCCTTGTTCTGTGTGAGCAATGTCTCTTCTCCTGCTCCGTTGGACTGTTTGACGAAGATATTTGCCTTGCTTCCTCCCGTCTCTGCATTATAATAGATCCTTTTCCCGTCTCGGGACCAGCACGGATGATCTCCGTTCTGATCAAACGTAAGATGTGTTTTCACTCTATTGATGAGACCATAGATCCAAACGTTGGCTTTTCCGTCCTTCGGCTCGAACCTATCGAAGGCGATCGATGTCCCGTCGGGAGACAGTGCAACCGTCGATTCGAATTCAAATTGCCCGATGGGCGATTCGGTGCCGTCGCCGTTCATCCAGAAGAGTTCACTTGTCCGGGCGGAAGCGCTGACGGCATAGAGAAGAACTCCGTTCGCCGTCACGGAAAAATCCGCCTTTGCGCGAGGAGCCCAGAGATTGACATTTCCCTGCAGAGAGGTCGGCGTGCCGCTCACGGCAAAGGTTCCGGGGTCGAACGGTTGAGCGATGAGCATTCCCTGACGCAGGTAAAAAAGGTAACCGGATGCAAACATGCCGTACGAACACCCATTCAGAAGTTTCTTTGCTTCGTGATTGTCCGTTGAGCCGACAAAGATATCGGCGTGTGTTGCACTTCCCGAGAGATCGAGCATGGTGAAAATGAAGTGCCTGCCATCCGGGAGAAAGGATGGAAAACGTGGAGCTGCCGTGGTCGTTGAGTCGAATGCTGTTATCGGATGTGAAGTNNATAGATAATCTCACCGCTCTTGCTCCACGCTCCTCCCCGGCCGAACGGTGCATCGGCGAGATCCAGGACCGGACCTCCGTTCGCGTCGATCGTCTTCACTTTCCCGTCGGCAAAAAATCCGATCGACCTGCTGTCACTGGACCAGAAGGGGTACTGGGCGCGTTCGGTGCCTGAAAGCATCCTGGATTCACCTGAACTCAATTGGCAAATCCATAAACTCGAACGATCGAGGGAATCCGACCCGGCAAAGACAATCATCGAACCGTCGGGAGAAACTGATGAATTGCCCCCATTCAAGCCGTTGTACCGAATCCCCGCGGGCATGGTAATCGAGGCCCGGATGACGGGCGTCCCGTTTGCAGGAGAACTGCTCAGGGAGGAAACTCCATATCCTATCACCAGCATGATCACCGCAATCGCAGCCGTGATGATCCAGGAAACTGTCCGCTTCTCAGATGTTTCCTCTCGGCCGATCTCCTTGGCCGGCATGGTGGAGTAGCCCGGTGAAGAGGCGGACACAACCGGTCTCGCAGCGGTTATCCTGCTGGCCCGTTGCCGGCTTGATTCTCTCCTGTAACGCTTGAGATCGACGGCAACCTGGCCGGCTGATTGAGTGCGTTCTTTGGGGTCCTTTTCAAGGCACTCAAGGACAATGGCATCGAGGGCGGGATCAATGTCCGGTTTGGCGACCGACATAGGAATCGCATCGACGTTGACAATCTCATACGCGATGGCTGTTTCGTGCACGCCTTTGAACGGGAGTCGCCCGGTGAACATCTCGTACAGAAGGACACCGAGGGAAAAGATGTCCGATCGGTGATCGGCATCCTGACCCTGCACCTGTTCCGGCGACATGTATCCTGCCGTTCCCACCGTGCTCCCTTCCTTTGTCAGCCGGGACACGCCTTTCAGCTTTGCCAGTCCGAAATCCATGATCTGCGCAATTCCATCCTTGCGGACCATGATGTTTTCAGGCTTGATGTCGCGGTGGACAATTCCCTTCTCATGCGCTGCCGCCAATCCTTCCCCCACCTGCATTCCGATCTCGATCGCCTGCTTCATCGAAAGACCGTTCATCCGGGTGCGGAGAAGCTCCCCATCGACAAACTGCATGACAATGAACATCTGTCCGTCGTGTTCCTCGATGGAATAGATCGTGCAGATGTTCGGGTGGTCGAGCGTCGCCGCGGCCCTGGCCTCCTGAAGGAACCGGGCCTTATCCTGTTCTGACGCGGAAAGGTGCGGTGGGAGAAACTTCAACGCAACGAAACGGTCGAGCGTGGTATCCTGGGCCTTGTAGACGACCCCCATCCCGCCTTCGCCGAGCAAGGCGAGAATCTTATAATGGGAGATTGTTTGACCGATCATTCAGTTTCCCAACGACAGTGTGGAGATCGTGGAACCATGGTTTGTGGCACGATTCATTTGAAATTCCTTCCCGCCAGGACTGTATAATGCTCAACCATCACATCCTCGCTGGTCGCCGAATGGTCGGCCTGTTCCTTGCCAAGCCCCCGCTTCCACTGATACAAACCCGAGAGCAGGTGCTTCTGAGTTTCCAATAATTGTTCAAAGAGGCCGTCCTTTTCGTAGGCCTCCGCGTCCTGTTTGCTGTCCCAGCGTGTGACCGAAAGGACTTCGTGGCTCCGTGCGTCGCTTTCCAGCAGGTACACATGCCGGCACCCTTTCACCTTTCGCAATGCAGGAATGGCTTGCTCTGCATACAGCCGCCGGAATTCCTCGAGTTTGCCGGGGAGGACTTTCATCGAAACGATTCTCAGCCACATCGCATCGCTTTGTCCTTGTGCCGGTCCCGGATCATCACTGTGTTCGGCTATCGGAAAAGCCCGTACCACCGGTTCGATCGGCACGGGGACATATTCAAGTGTGAGATTCTCGGAGAGTTGCACCGTAAATTCCGATGACGAGGAAAAATACGGACGCGCTTCCCCCATCAATTGTTGAAACACCCCCTTCTTCTCATAGGCCTGCGCACCCTCCTGGGAGTCCCAGAGCGTCAATGAAATGCACTGACCGGGATGCTGGATGCTTTGCATGAGTCCGGCGTACCGGCAACCGGTCATGTCCTGCAATGCGGGGATAATGCGATTCGCATAATGCTCACGAAGAGGAGACAGCGCTCCCTTTGCGACGTCAAATTGAACCAGGCGCATGTACATGAAAGGGCCTCCTTGTCAATCGTGAGAGAACCGCAAGAGCGTACCGGCGGCGCATTCGTCACTCCGATTTTCGTTTCACAACAACAACGGTCATATCGTCGGCCTGAGGGGCCGTGCCGGCATGTTTCCGTACGGCTGCAACGATGCCATCGATGACGTCAACAGCGGAAGCGGCGCGGAGTGTGTCCAGGAGGAGTGAAAGCTTCTCGTCGGTAAACTGCACCTGGTTCACGTCCATGGCCTCGGGAATGCCATCGGAACAAATCACAAGCAGATCGCCGGGCTGCATGGCAATCGTTTCCTCCTGAAACGGAAATTGTTCCAGCATGCTCAGGGGGACGCCGCCGACGTTCAATCGTTTGAGCGGACCGGCGGGTGACAAGAGGTAGGGAATATCATGGCCGGCGTTGGAGTAGGAGAGCTGGTGAGAAGAGACATCAAGAACGCTATAAAACATCGTGACAAACTTGTCCGGGCTCGTGCTGTCAAAGAGAAGCTTGTTGGAGCGCTCCATGCACTCGTGGGCGGAAGGATTGATGAAAGTCTGGCCGCGCAATGTTGCTTGTGTGTTGGCCATGAGCAGGGAGGCGGGAAGGCCTTTCCCCGAGACATCCCCGACGCAAATGGCAAGCCGGTGGTCATTGACCGGAATGAAATCGAAGTAGTCGCCGCCAACGACCTGGGCCGGGATGCTCCTCCCGGCAATTTCATAGCCGGGAATGTCTGGGGCAGCTTTCGGCAACAGATCGTTTTGAATCTTCGATGCAAGCCGTATCTCCTCCTGCATTTTAAGTAATTGGCGTTCCCGCTCATTCAGACGCGCGTTTTCCACCACCTGCGCTGATTGTGCTGCGATGATCGACAGCAGTCGCTGCTCATCTTCCGTAAAACCGGCTCCTCCCTTTTTATTGTAGGCGGTGATCACGCCCTTGAGCTCCGACTTGATCATCATGGGTACACACACGAGCGTCGATATCGAATCATCCCATGTGACGCCGCGGAACCGATCATCAGTGCGGGGAGAATTGACGAGAAGGGGCTTCTTGTTGAGATGCATCCAACCCAACAGCGACTGCGTCAGATGGAACTCTTCGTGCTCGACAGAACTGTCCATCGCCCGCACGAACGTCTTCATGGGGTCATTTGCCTCCTGATCGACAAGGGTGATCACACCTTGCTCCGCGTTGATGGCACGCAGTGACCGGCGAATAATAGTGTTGATGATCTCTTGCGGATCCAACGAGCCCCCGATGGCGCGCGCGAGGTCATTCAGGATGGAAAGTTCCTGGACTGCATGCTTCAGACGCCGATTCTCGTCCAGGAGAACCTGGGCGTTGATGGTTTCGACTGGCTGCTCGGCCATCATGCGCTGCCCTCGTGTGAGAGATGATGTGGATGCATTTGGTGGAGGGAAAGAGGCAATATCGCCGTTTATGGTACAGAAAGGGGAACCGACAATCAATATAATAGAGGAGCCGACCTCTCCTTTTACCTATACAACGCACTTCATGAGATCGTTCCAATTTGACCTTACAAATCGGATGCAAGGAGGGGAAGGGAGGGGCAAGAAGCAATGAACGGGGTTGATGAAGGCCAAACCTGCGGGGTGCCGGGCACTGCCGGCAACAGCCCTGGAGCAGATCGTTTCCCGGTGGCTACCCGGCCTCCGGCAGTCTCGTTTCCTTGTAGATCACGCCCCGGCCGGCAAGCTCATCAAGCAGAAAGCGGACACACTCCGGCTGCCCACCAACTATTTCCGGCGCGATGATGCCCTTGCGGGAATACAATCCGGCATTCATCATTCGAACGGCCGACGTGGCCGTGTAGCCCGTTGTCCGGGCCATCGACATCGTCCGGGTGGCCGGGTTGTAGCGGTCAACGAGGTCGTACTGAAAACCGCTGTGACGGCCGTCTTTCTTCCCTTTGACCGTCACGCGCATGACGGTGATATCCCCTTCATCTTCCCCCATTTTCCATTTCGGAAAGAGCAGTGCAGCGGTGAGATCAAGAGGTCTCATCAGGATCCCATTGACCTCGATCGGCTCTTTGCTGAAGAAACCGGTCTCCCGGAGGACGGTCATGTATTCGATGTGACCGGGATACCTGAGAGTTTTCTCCTTCATCGTGGCTGCCCGTACGTTTCGCAGCAGCGTCCGCAGGCCGTCGGTATTGAACGCTTCGAGCGTCCCGATCCCCGGGAATGTCATGTATTCGGGATCCGTGAGGGCCGGGCGTATCACGGGCTTTCCGTTCTCGATGTAGCGTGCCGGACGCGTGTACTCTTCGATGACATCAACGGGCGAGAAGACGGCTTTGTATTCGTAGGGCCATTCGCGGACCTGGGGCAACCCGCCGACGCAGATCAGTACGTCGTCGGTCTCATCGAGCATCATCTGAGCATGACCGACCAGGAGACCGCTCATGCCCGGACAGACACCACAGTCCACGATCGCGGTTACCCCTTTTCTTTTTGCAAGGTCATCCAACAGGTATGGATCTTCGGGAAAAAAGGCGATATCCACGGCGTTCTTCCCCGCCTCGATGATGCTCCGCAGGGTTTCAAAACCGAGGAACCCCGGAACGGCGCTCAGCACCATGTCGTGCCGCGCGATCAGATCGCCGAGCGCGTGCTGATCCCTCACGTCGCACCGGAATGTTGTGATTTTGCCTCGCTTGCTGATTTTGTCGAGAGCTTCATCATTGATGTCGGCGACGGTGACGGCAAATGATGGTTCGGCTGCCAGATCGACGGCCATCGGGCCCCCAACCAGACCGGATCCGAGAACGAGAATTTTCACAATCGACCTCCATGGAGTTCAAATACCGGATTGTCGTTATCATAACACTATTTGACGCTCAAATGCAAGAGAGGCAAACCTGCAGCCATTGACTGTTGAGGCATAAGGCAATACCTTATGCTTGTATTCCTCCTCCCCGGATTGAGGGGCTTCAGCAGGGGGGTGAGAAGGCACCTCGTCGTGTTTGTGATCCTGGAGTCATTAACGCGTAGGAGCGCAAAGGATGGAAATTCTGCTCTCGATTCTCATCGCTGCAACGATGAACCTCCCATTGTCACACCAAGGAGTTACCGCAGTGGCGCAGACTCTCAAGCCGCCGTACCTTCAGAAAGCGGGCACCCGCGGCCGCATCACAATCTGGATTGTCGACGGCTCCTATGTCCGGTCGCACATTGATGAAGAATTCACAAATTACGGCCAGCACTATAACTTCAGGTACATTCCGAAGGACGAGTTCTGGATCGATAAGGAAGGAAAGCCGGATGAGCTGAAGTTCTTTGTTGATCACCTTCTGGTCGAACATCGCCTGATGGAACAAGGCGTGCAGTACGACTCGGCTCTGGAGGTGGCAGACAAGGCCGAAATGGCGGAGAGAGTCCGGTCGGGCGACGTGAAGAAACTCACAAAGGGGGGCGGCCTCCCCGACCCGACAAAAGTCCATCTCCACCTCTGGAAGAAGCTGGAAGACAGCGTCAGCGTCTGGATTGTTGACGGCCGTCTTGTGCGCAGCGTGTTCGATGACGACTTCACCGAGGGAGGCCATGACCACGTCTATGAATTCGTTCCGGAGAACGAAGTCTGGATCGACAATGACCTGGAAGAGGCGGAGCGCCCCTACGTGCTGCTTCATGAGTTGCATGAACGAAATCTGATGGCAAAGGGATGGGATTACGATCGTGCGCACGAAGACTCAAGCAAGCTGGAGTATCATTGTCGTCACCATCCGAACGAGCTCCACGATGCGCTTGCGAAGGAGGGCTGGGAGTGATCATCCGTTCATTGTGCGCTTCCATGCTCAGCGTCTTGCTTCTTAACCTCCTTTAAGGTAGGTTACCGACGCACACATTGACGCCGAATGGCTCCTTCAGCCATCGAGCCGCCGCTCTGGACCCCTGTTGATGCTTCTTGCCGCAGAGCCCACCCCGACGACCCTCCCTGGCTGAAAAACCTTGCGTTGCGCAGACTGTTCTTTGAAACCACCCCCTTGGCTCGATGCAGGTTTCGCCGAAGGGTCAATGTGCTGCTGAGTGTTCCTGCAAGACCGCCCCACCCGACGACCCACCATGTCCCCTCCCGAGCCCCAAACATTCAAACAGCGTTTGTGTTGAAAGGAATACCTATGAAGGAGGTGAACGGAACACCATCGGGCGCTCGAACAACTCTTACCCCAACATTCCATATCAGGGAGTCCGCACCATGAAAGTATCTTTCTACAAACACTTCGCTCTTGTGCTGTCGGCGGGTTTGTTGTGGGGAAGTGCATCGGTAGTGTTTTCACAGACAGCCGAGAGCGCGAAGGCCGCGATTGGACCAATTGGGACGTTTTACTCGCTGAATGCGGATACGCGGGTCCCGATGCTGGTGAAGGCCAGGCCGGCACGCCCTGAGGCGAGTCCCATGAAGCGGCAATTGTTGCAGCAGTTGGACCGCGCACGGCGCTCGAACGATCTCACACTCAAGACGAAACTGGAAGCTGAACTCAGCAGCATCAACGGAACCGTGACGGTGCCGCTGCGGGAAGCAGACGGCCTCCATGTCGTCAGGGCATCGGCCCCGTCGAAAGGGTCCTCTCTCTCCAAGACAACAGGGACTGCGCTGATCAACAACCTCCCGAATTGGTCGATTGCCACTGCAACGACCCCATCGACGGGAAGACTCTGGGTAGCGACCACTCAGTACGGTTCAGTGACAGACACCTTGATGATCTACTACTCAGACAATGGAGGGCTGAAATGGACATATTATGAAGGCTGTTACTTTGGCGGACCCGTCCATTTCCGGAAGGGAGAGCTTGATATTGAGGTCGTTGACGATGGTACAGACATCTGGCTCTTCGTAGTTGTCGGGGCGACCGACGTTGCAGTCAACAACACGCCTTTCTGCCAGTTGATGAGGTTCAATACAACGGTGGGATCCTTTTTCACTGCAAATCTCGATTGGCCCGGAGTCTCCCTGACGGGGAATTCCGTCTACAACCCACGGATCACAAGCGACAATTCAGTCTACTTCTTTGCTACCTATATCTACATCATCGCTTCGTTTGATTCCACACTCACTGATTCGACGAAGATGATGACCCAGAAATACGCCGTGATGGAGTCGCCCTTCGATGCATCGCCGACCATCACATACCGCGCTCCCAGCCCGACCGGTCTGGGTTTCTATTGGTACACATCAAGCGTCCCCACGGCCACGTACCTCTACGGTGACATCGGCTACTACCATCATGCCGACACAAGCTGGATCATGACGGTGTACAACTATATCTCCTATCCCCAACTGTATCTCGCCTGGAGTGATGACTACGGGTCGACAAATGCGGGCGACCTTGTTTTGGCCGATACGCAGCCCCTCAAGTATGCCCGGCTGGCGTTCAATGGGGGGGGCGATAACTTGTATGGGATGATTGTCTGTCTGCGGCAGTTTTCCGGCAGTGATTGGGATACAGAATATTTCACCACCTCGACCGGCGGAACCCAGGTGGGATCCTGGACTCGGAGATATCTCGACTTGAGCGCGGGGGCGTCAAAATCGTGCGATGTCGTTGCGGTCCGCGGCGGTGCGAATCTCTTCAAGGTCGCGTATATTCTCGACAGCATGGCGATATATGCGGGCTATGATGGTTTTTCCTGGAGTGCCCCCCCCCCGACTGTGGTAAGCACTGTGCCGGCGGATTCAGTTTTTGGCACCACGCGCGCCGGATACACGATCGGTGGTGGAGACAACAGTTTTGCGATCTGGGCCGGGTGGAACGGAGAGGGAGTTTACGCATCGACAAATATCCTGACCGGGATCGGGGAGAAGCAGCAGAGCGTTCCGTTGACGGCCCAGCTAAGTCAGAATTATCCGAATCCGTTCAATCCAAGTACGACCATTCGCTATGATCTGCCTCAGAAATCCCACGTGACGCTCTCAGTGTATAACGTGCTTGGACAGCAAGTATCGATTCTCGTGCAGGGAGAGCAGGAATCAGGGTATCACGAAGTTCGCTTCGACGGGAGCAATCTGGCGAGCGGTGTTTATTTCTACCGATTGCAAGCAGGGACCTCTGTGGAGACGAAGAAGCTTTTACTTCTCCGCTGAGCCATCGATGACGTGAAGCAAGAGAGGCCCGGTGGATTTCCCATCGGGCCTCTGCGTTTATTCCAAATGAAAGCATTCTTGCCGGACCAATCTTCTTGCGGTGGTTGATTTTCTGTCGGTTCTCCTGTAAATTAAATTATCAAGTTCGTTTGGATGAACTTCCTCTGTCCTGCTCCATGCCGGAGCGGCTCGAGAGGTTTTCTTTCCTGGAGGATGATGCATGGACACGATGAACCGCCGGCATTTTATCGGCAGCTCCGTCATGGGGGCATCCCTGTCGCTCCTTTCCTCATCGCCGCTGACAGCACTTGCACGTCAGGCCGGACCATCTCCCGGGGCTCAGGGGAAGATCATCACGCGCCGTCTTGGGAAGACGGGCATCGAGCTCCCGGTGGTAAGCATGGGAGTCATGAGGGCCGACAACCCCGCACTCGTGCGCGCTGCGCTCGAATCGGGAATGAAACACCTGGATACCGCGCACGGCTACCAGCAGGGAAACAACGAGACGATGCTCGGGGAGGTGCTGAAGGACTATCCCCGGGATTCATTCGTGATATCCACAAAGGTCCCTCCCGATGCGAAAGANNTCGACGGGGGATGATGTCCTGTCCCCCTCCACGCTCGATGCACTCACAACGGCCCGCCAGAGCGGGAGAGCGCGCCACATCGGCGTGTCCACGCACCGGAATGAGCCGGAGGTGATCCGCGCCGCCGTACGGAGCGGCGTCTACGAGGTCGTCCTTACTTCGGTCAATTTCAAGCAGGACCATTACTCTGAAGTCAAAAAGGCCGTCGCAGAGGCGGCCGCGGCCGGGGTCGGCATCGTTGCAATGAAGACGATGGCCGGGGCATTCCACGACAAAGAAAGAACGCAACCCATCAACTGCAAGGCGGCNNGAGAAGTCATCGCTCGTTCCCGGAAAGTCCGAGGGAGGGCTCTACTGCCCGGGTTGTTCCGGCTGCACGGACCGGTGCACAAAGGGCCTCCCGGTTCCTGACATCATGAGGGCGTATATGTACACGTATGGGTACGGGGATGCACGGATGGCGCAGGAGCTCCTCAACGGCCTCCGGATCGCCGGTGATCCGTGCGGGGGGTGTACGGCGTGCACCGTGGGCTGCCCCCGGGGATTTAATGTCCCCGGTCGGGTGCGGGACATCGCAAGGTTGACCTCCGTCCCTGCAGAATTTCTCTCCTGAGCGCCTATGAGACTCCTGCTCGCTCCGGTTCTCTTTTCCCTCATCGCGGTCGGGGGAGGCCCCTTCGCATCGGCGGGGCAGGGATCGACATTCCCGAATGTGGCCGGCTGGAGTCTCGCCCCGCCTCCGGGGGACAGCGTCTACACATCCGACAATCTCTGGGACATCATCGACGGGGCGGCAGAGCTCTT
>PMNE01000034.1:0-6954 GCA_003162635.1 Ignavibacteriota bacterium | reverse complement strand
CAGGGATCGATGCGATGGTGATGATCGGCCGCCGGGTTGCGGAACATCTGAAGCAGGAATCCGGATGGCCCGCCGCACTGGGGCTTCTTCCCGCGGAAAAGAGGGTCTCCAACACGGAGAGCTACATTGGGGAGAATTTTCTCGGTTACAGGTTCTTTCACTCGGCATTCACCGCGCGATACGAGGCGGGGTGCACGCTGTTCATCATGGACTTCGCATCGCCTTCCCTTGCCCGCGGTGCGGCCGATGCCTACGGAAAGGCCGCGAGCCTGCCGCAGGGATTGCCGGAAGGAAAAATCACGGACGTCGCCGATCCGCACAACGGCTCCATCGCAATGCTCCTCCGCGGCCGGACAATCTGCGGCGTGTTCGGGGCCGGGGGGAAAACACTTGCACACCGGTACCTGAAACTCCTGCAGGCAAGGCTCCCCGCCGCTGAGTGATCGCCCGCACGGGCTCTCTCCTCATTGCCATGCTTCGACGGCAATCAATCCTTTGCAGAGCTATTTGGTGGGGCTTAACCCCGGCCAGGGTGCGAGCTTGTTCAACGCGGGAACGATAACGCGGCGAAGTTTGAGGAAATCCAGCTCACCGGTTTGGCGGTACAAGATCTTGCCGTCGGCGCCGATCACCAGCGTATGCGGCAGAGCGCCGTTCCACTCGGGATCGAGCGCCTCCATGAGCTTGTACTTGTCGGTCTGACCAAAGATCAGGTTACGGGTGGAAGCGTGGTGCTGCTGCAGGAATCTGAGGACCTTCTCCTTCTCATCGGGGAATTGAGCCGCAACGGTGACGAGCTCGAAGTCGCGATGCCGAAAGTGCAGGTTCGTCTCGATCAGCTCGTCGAATTCGGCCACGCATGGCCCGCACCATGTTGCCCACACGTTGACGACGCGGATCCTGCCTGACGCGTTCGCTCGCAGCGCCTGAAGCGCTGCCGTGTCGGCGGATTCGATCGCCACCGGCTCCTGGCGGACTTTCTCGCGCCACTCACGGTTGGATTCGACCTTGTCGGCCCATTTGATCGAACATCCGAAGACCTTCGTCGCGGTCACTGCGGGCTCTCGTCCGCCAAGGAGCGCCTCAAGGGCGTCGCGGGTGTCATGCTGCTGTACCAGCTCCTCCCTCTCGGAATCGTCGATCCGCCCCTGAAAGCGCAGCCGTCGCGTGGAATCGAAAATGAAGACGTGCGGCGTGGCCGCCGGCCCGTAGTGCCGGGCCACCGACTCGGTTGGACCGTCATCAAGATAGGGGAAATTGAAATGCCGATCCGCCGCGCGGATCTTCATGGACTTGAATGTGTCGTCAAGATCGGTATAGCCGAGTTCGTCAAGTCTGACTGCCTCGGCATGGTTCGGATTGATCGCGACAAACGCGACGCCTCGCGTCCGGTACCGGGACACCAGTTGCTTGATGCGCCCCTCGTACGCCTGGGCTGTGGGACAGTGATCACAGGTGAAGATCACTGCAAGGACTTTCGCGTTGGAAAAGTCCTTGAGCGAGTAAGTGCGCCCATCAACGCCGGGCAGCCTGAAATCGGGTGCAGGTGCGCCAAGCGGAAGCGTGGGATGATCGTCTGCCTGAGCGGGCAATCCCAACGCCGCCATGGCAAGAACGCTGAGGAAGATCACTACCGGTCGCATACAATGACGTTAGGCAAACGGAGTTCTAAAAGCAAATTGCGGCCTCCCCGGCTTCTTGCGTTCTGAGAGCGGCTCAGAGTTCGCGGCAATGATCGCCGTGCTCTGAAAAGGTCGATTGATTTTGGTCCGTTTCTCCACTACCTTGGCTTCACCAGTTCAGGAAATGATTGTTGGGTCGGGTCGTTCAGTGGAATTCATCAGGAGAACATAATGGCAAAATTCCCCGGCATCGTTGCTGCGCTGCTCCTCGCTGCAGGCATCACTGCGAGCCTCCAGGCACAGACATTCAAAGTGCAGAAATTCAGCATCGGCGGCGAAGGAGGCACTGATTATCTGACTGCCGAGCCCGGCACCGGACGGGTATTTGTCTCGCGGGGTTCTCACGTGATGGTGATAGACGGGAACAAAGGGACGGTGATCGGCGATATCCCCGAAACGCCGAACACCCACGGCATCGCACTTGTCGCGAGGTATAATCACGGGTTCACCACGAACCGCGGCGATTCCACCGTCTCCATGTTCGATCTGACGACGCTGGCCCTGATCAGGAAGATCAAGATTCCCGCCGGCGGCCAGGACGGCATCATGTATGATGACTTCTCCGACCGTATCATCCTGACCAATCACAGCAAACCCGGTACGGCGACCGCCATCGACCCGAACGCGGGTGTGATCACCGGAGAAGCCCGGCTCGAGGATGACTCGCCGGAAGGCGCTGCGAGCGACGGGAAAGGAAAGCTCTTCGTCAACAATGAAAGGAAGAACACCATTCAAGTGCTCGACGCCGGGACAATGAGCGTGCTTGCGTCGTGGCCTCTCGATCCCTGCGACGGGCCTACCGGAATTGCGTATGATCGGGCCTCCGACCGGATCTTCTCCGGCTGCGGCAAGACTTCTGCCGTCGTTGATGCAAAGTCGGGCAAGATTGTGGCAACCATTCGAAACGGCGAAGGTGTTGATGCCCTCGGCTGGGATCCGGCGGAGAAATTGATCTACATCCCGGCCGGCCGGGACAGCACGGTAACGATCGTTCACGAGGATTCGCCTGACACGTACAGCATCGTTGCCAGCGTGACGACTGCAGCCGGGGCGAAGACAATATCCGTCGATACCGTGAAGCATGTGGCATATCTGTTCCAGCCGGTCTACGGCCCGCCCCCAGCCAATGCGCCGCAGCCAGAATCCGGACGTCGGGCGCGGGGACCGGTTGTCGGGGCATTTCTCTATGTTATCAGTCATTGACGCCTGGTCGGAGACCCCGGGCGATCTCCGATTCATCGGGGATGGCGTGACAAATCCAGATCTCAGCGAGTTCATCAAGGAGGGTTCATGAGCACAAATTCATCCGTCCCAGACAGCGCCGCCAAACACGCCGAACCCGTTTTGCTCCGCGGCCGCGCCCTCTCGGTCTCGCTGACCGTGAAGGATCTCCCGAAAAGCCTCGCTTGGTACTGCGATGTGATGGGATTCACCATCGACCGCAAGATGGAGCGAGAAGGAAAACTACGAGCGGTGGCGCTGAAAGCCGGAGACGTGCAGATTTCCATCAATCAGGATGACGGAGCCAAGGGATGGGACCGGGTCAAGGGGGAGGGGTTCTCGCTGCGGATCACGACGGACCAGAGCGTCGACGAGATCGCGAAGCGGATCAAGGAGCTCGGTGGCACCCTGGACTCGGAGCCCGCTGACATGCCCTGGGGTGTGCGCATGTTCCGATTGCGTGACCCGGACGGGTTCAAGTTCGCGATCTCGTCGCCCCTGGCCGTCTGATCGGACACCGGCGCAACTCAGTGAAGATCGCAATCGAGCGAACGGCATGACCTCATGATGGTACATGTCGCCGGAGTACTTCGCGTGCATATTCCTCAAGGGGGGCCAAGGCGGGGATGAATGCCCTTATTATAGGCGGAACCTCGGGTCTCGGGCTGGAACTCGGGACGCTGTTTGCAGGAAACTACCGTGTCTTCATCACCGGGCGGCACGATCCGGGCAGGAACGGGCTGACGTGCACCATCGTGGACCTGAGCGTTGAGCGAGGCGAGCTCGCCTCGAAGCTTGATGCTCTTCTGGCCTCGCTTCCTTCCATCGATCTTCTCGTGTACGCGGCCGGGTTTAGCCAGCAGGGGGCACTTGAGAGTTTGGACGACGGGCAGATAGCCGCAATGACATCTGTCGGCCTCGTTGCGCCTGCAATGCTCATCCAGAGGATTCTCAGAAAACAGAATGAGCTCCCTGCCCTCATAGCGGTGACATCGACCTCTCAGTGGACACCGCGCCCCCATGAGCCGATCTACACCGCAGTGAAAGCCGGGCTTGGGATGCTCGGGAATTCCCTCTCCCTCGACCCGAAACTCGGAAAGGTGCTCGTTGCGGCCCCCGCAGGGATGGTCACGCAGTTCTGGAGGGAGGGGAAAAAGGACACGACCGGGATGCTGGAAGCCCCATGGGTGGCACAGCAAATTTTCGGGAGCTTCCAGGAAGACTTCCGATACAAATATGTGCGCATCCTCAGAAGTCCCCAGAGGGTTGAAGTCGTCGAGACCCGATAGGCGTAACCTCCTCCTGGAGTTTGTCGCCTGGGGATTCATCTCTTGACGCTGATATTGTCAGTCCTTCTTCCAGTATGTCCACTTTATGAAACTCCGGAAGGCAATTTTATGGACAACATGAAGGCACCGCCCGGGGTCAGTCGCGCCGGTTCATTCGTACCCCTGACTCTGCTTTGTTTCCTTGCCATTTTTCTTCTTTCATGCCAACATGCAACTTCACCACAAACGGAAACAGGAATAGAGGGACAAATCTACGAGGTTGGGAGTCCCGCCGTTCCTGAGGGTTGGACACCTCCGCCTTTGGGAGGAGTCAGAACAATCATCGTATCAGACAGCAGCCAGGTTCCGGTCGAAGAGTTTGCCACGAATGCTTTCGGAGCATTCAGAATTGAGTTGCATCCGGGAACGTACTTTCTCTTGGTGAGAGACACCACGCGGCCGCAGGGTCAAAACGGACCTTTCACCGTCGAAGCAAACCTCCTGTCCACGGTGAAAGTGTACCACGACAATGGCCTCCGATGATGCAAAGAGCAAAGCAAACGCCCGGGCGTTGTTGTCGCGCTGTCTTTGCCCCGCTTTTCACGCGCCCGTATGGATGACTGAAGCCGGTTCACAGATCTGATGCAGATCATTCACAACAAGAAAGGAAGCTGAAATGGCAAAGTACCTCATCAAGGCAAATTATACCCTCACGGGGACCAAAGGTCTCGTGAAGAAAGGGGGGTCAATCAGGCGGACGGCCATTGAACAGATGTTGACGGGCCTGGGCGGGAAGCTGGAATCGTTCTACTACGCGTTTGGCGATACCGACGTCTTCATCGTTGCTGATATTCCCGACGCAGCGAGCGCGGCTGCAGTCAGTCTGACGGTCAATGCAGCAGGGGGTGCACAGGTGACAACAATACCTCTTATGACGCCGGAGGAGATGGACGCGGCCTGTAAGAAATCCGTCCGATATCGGCCGCCGGGAGCATGAGAGAACCGCCGCTCCCTGGGCGCCTCTTGCCGCGACGCTATGAGGAGGCGCGAAGGACGCACAGATGACAAGAAAGCCCCGCCTGAAGCGGGGCTTTTTTGTGTGGCTGTCAGATTCGCCGCGACAACATCATTTCTTCATGTATCCTAGCTTCTTCCACGCCTTTCCCCCCGTCGCCAGCATCGTCTCAAGCTCTTTCGTATCGATCTGTTCCACTTTCTTGAAGTTGAAACACGCTTTCCCTTTCAGACTCTTCAGCAAGGTCGGACAAACACCGGCATAATCCTTCTGACGGTAGTAGATGGGCATGAAGTGAAAGCTCACGAAGTCATTGTGCGTCACCGCACTCGCAAAATACATTCCCGGCACGATCTTCTTTGTGCTGCCGTAGGGGACCGGGGCATTCCCGATTATCTCAAAGCAGGCGTCTGTGTCTTTCGTGCAGACCATCGGCGGGCACTGCTTTTTGAGCGACGCTTTGAGCCTGTCGAAAATTGCTTCCCGAATGTCAGGTGTGAGCGCCATGGAATGCGTCAATGCACTTCTTGGGAAGAGAGGGGGAATTCCACCGTCGATCCGTTCCTTTGCACGATCTCTTTGATGCGCTGCTCTGCGCTCGTCCGGGCCTCTTCAAGCATGCCGGAGGATTCCGCTTGCGCTCTCGCCGTCGACTGCAACTGTTCCACGCCCGCCTCCCGATCAGCGTTGGAAATCGTGTTCCACCAGCCGCTTTCGTCCGCAACAATTCTGTAGGAATCCATGGTGATCGAGAGGATTTTCGGAGCAGGAAGCGACGCCTTGACGCGAAGAGGGCTCCTCTCGATTTCAATCGTGAACGGATCCTTGAGATCGAACCCGGCTTTGGCGGTGAACGTTCCTATCAGGTGGATCGTCTTGGTGCTCCCCAGCCAGGTGTGGGACCAGGTGTAGTCGACCATGAGCTGACGCGACACCGTGGCGACTTCCATGATCGGCGCGTTCTGCTCGATCACAATTGTCTGATCGATCTTCACACGCGGGGTGAAATTGAAAAGTTCCTGGATGCCCTGCGCTGTTGCGCGGGCGAGCTCGGTGGGTGGCTTGATGAACACCGCATAAAACGTCCAGGCTCCGGCGATCAGCAGAGTGCCGGCGACAATGAAGGCGATAAGGAATCCCTTTGTTCGCATGGAGCTATTTCCTCCTCCGCAGAATGCGGCGCAGACCGGAGTATCCCAGGACCATTATCCCGGCGGTGGTTCCGGTGATCGATGTCGGAATTGCGGCCAGAACGCCCAGGAGCGTTGCAATGGCCATCGCCCGGCCCGGCGGATCTCCCCGCATATGTCTCTGGACGAGATACACGGGGATGCAGACGGCGAAGAAGCTAAGCGGGATTGTGACAATCCACATCAACACCGCCCAATCGGCAAGCAACCAGAGGTTATCGATCGCAATGAGGAGTGCCGCCGACAGGGGATGAATCGGTGGTTCGTCGCTGTGCGGAGGTATCGCCGCCGGGACGCGGCCGCTCGCATCCATCGCATTGAGAGGGGTCTTCGTCGTTTCGATCGTGAATTCTCCGTTCCCCATTCTCCGTTCCCCATTCGGCCGGGGTCTCTTCTCAAGAAGTCAAATCGGTTGACTATAGTCAATCGACTATCGACTATTGTCAATCGGTTGTGTCCCAACGAACCTGGGCTCTTCTCAAGAAACCAAATCGGTTGACTATAGTCAATCGACTATCGACTATTGTCAATCGGTTGTGCCCCAACGAACCTGGGCTCTTCTCAAGAAGTCAAATCGG
>PMNE01000084.1:1282-13347 GCA_003162635.1 Ignavibacteriota bacterium | reverse complement strand
CCCGCCTACGACGATGACATCCTCGTGTTCGACGAGGTGCAAAACGGCATCAGGAGCAGTCATACGGCAGAAACGGGTTCGCTGAGGAACGGAGGGAACGTTATTACGATAATCTATCGGATTTCACGAAGAAAGGCAACCATGGGAAGGGACCAATCGACAATCGTCTCCCTTAAACTTCGATTGACCAAGCGTCCGGGCATTTCAGCTACTCGCAGCGCAATGCGTCGACTGGATTTATCGTCGCGGCTCGTATTGCCTGCCAACTGACCGTAATCATTGCAATCACAAAGGCCGCAACTCCGGACGACGCAAACACCCACACTCCGAACTCGGCGTGATACGCAAATCCCTGCAGCCATTTATCCATAATCCAGTATGCTGCGGGCCACGCAAAGACATTCGCAACAAGCACCCACTTCAGAAACTCTTTCGAGAGCATGCTCACCACGCTTGCAACCGAAGCGCCAAGTGTCTTCCGTATCCCAATTTCTTTCGTTTTTTGCTGCCCGACAAACATCGACAATCCAAATAACCCCAGGCACGAGACAAAGAGTGCCAGAATCGTCGAATACGACACGATCTCCTTCATCGTCTCGACTTTTCTCTCCTCATCGAATGAGAAGTCGCTCAGGAATTGGCAGTGAAGAGGCCGTTCAGGACTAAAGCGATCGCAGACATGCTGAACATAGTTCCGGGTCTCCGCAATCGTGCCGATGTCCGCGATGTTCGCGGCAATCTTGGCAAACAAGTACTTGTTCCCTCCGCTGACGAAGCGAAGGGCGAGCGGCTCAGGGGGAACAACAAGGAGTTTATTGCTGTGAAAATCTTTGACCGTGCCGATGAGCGTATAGAACGTGCCATTGAAGAAGAATGGCTTGCCGATCGGCGACTCCACACCGATTGCCCGAACAGCAGATTCGTTGACAACAATGGACCCATGAAGATCGCCCGGGTGGTCTTTCGCATAGAACCTGCCGTCAGCCAGGTGAAGACCAAACGTTTCGAGGTAATCATATCCAACATCAGTCGGGTATATTTTACGGCCGATATTATCGTTTCTCCCCCACGTCGTATAGATATCATTGACAATGGCGACGGGTAGATCAGACGCGGACGTGACGCTTGAAATGTTCGGATTCTTCAACATCTCGCTCTTTACCAGCTCATACTTCTCCCGGATGTCGCCATCCAGAGCGACATAGACAACATTGTACTGGTTGACCCCCAGATTGAAGTTGCGGAGGAACGAGGTTTGGCGACTCATGACGATGGTGCAGATGATGAACGCGATGGAGAGGGAAAACTGAAACACGATAAGCACTTTTCGCAGCACGGATTTTCCTGATCCCAGGGACTGTTTCTGAAGCGTCTCCGCGGGGCTGAATCCGGACAAACGCAAAGCAGGATATATGCCGGCACAAAAACCGGTAATGATGATGAGCCCGACTATGCCGGAGATGAAAAGCGGATCTGTATAGGGAAGAGCCAATGACTTGCCGGAAATCCTGTTCACCACACTCAGGAAGAACTCAGTCAGGGCTAATGACATTACCGCGGCGATGGTTACCAACAGGGTACTTTCGACCAGGAATTCACTCGCAAGCTGGGCCCTGCTGGCGCCCGCCACTTTGCGGATGCCGATTTCCTTTCTTCGGGTACTCGACCGGGCCGTTGCAAGGTTCGTAAAATTGATGCACGCAATAGTCAGGATGAAGAATGCTATCAGCGACAATACTGCAATTGTCGTGAGTCCGTCTGTCATGCGCAGATACGCATTTTTGAACGGCAACAGACAGATGGAGAACGAGATTTTGTTTCCACCCTCATAGAACCTTTTTTCAATTTTCTCGCTTAACGATTCGTAGGAAACATTGCCTTTGAGAACCACAAAGGTCGAATATATGCAGGGAAAGAACGGAGTTCCCTCAATGTCATACCCTATCTCCTTCAAAAAGGCAAACGGTACCACGAAATCAAATCTCATGGAGCTGTTTCGGGGCAGATCCCGCATGACGCCCGTCACCACCAGATCGACTTTGCCCTCAATGCGGATGACCTTTCCCAATGGTTCCTGACTGCCGAAATATTTCCTTGCCATCGATTCCGTGATGACAATGGAATGCGGCTCGCCGAGCACCCCACCGGGGGCACCCTGCAGAAGTGGAAAAGTAAAAACGCCAAAGAGCGAGGGATCGGCAGCGATCCCATCGGATTCCAGGATCATTTTATCGTTTGTTTTGAGCACAACTTCCCTGATGTTGCTCACGCGGACCACTTCGGCGATTTCGGGATACTCATTCTTTATGATGCCTGCAATCGCCGGGGAGACAGTCGGTTGATAGCCCGACAGGCCGTCTCGCGCCCATTTCAAATTCGCCTGATAGATATGGTCGATCTTCTCGTGATACCGGTCCATGCTCAATTCATCCCGGACCCACAGCAGAATGAGTATGCTGCACGCCATACCGACAGCCAGCCCGACCGTGTTGATCGCCGAGAAGATCTTGTGGCGGACGAGATTTCTCAACGCGGTTTTCANNATAGTTTGCGAACATGGTTTCTCCTTCGTGGTGCAGGGCGCGTGGAGCAGAGCGCAGAGCCCCTCATGATGATTGCACAGTTTTCCCAAAGCTCAAAGGTCGTTGTGAAAGATGCTCTACGTTATGCGCCATGCCCTCGGCGCTCTGCTCATTCGTGCCGTAGCGCCTCGACGGGATTTGCCGTGGCCGCCCGCACAGTCTGATAGCTCACCGTGAGCAGGGCGACCACCAGTGCCAGCGCTCCGGATAGCAGAAACACCGGCCAGCCGATCTCGACCCGGTACGCGTAATTCTGCAGCCATTGATGCATAAAGTAATACGCCAGCGGCCACGCGATGAGATTGGCAAGGATAACCCATTTTGCAAAACCTTTCGTGAGCATCAGGACCACACCCGCCACCGACGCCCCCAACACCTTTCGGATACCAATTTCCTTGGTCTTCTGTCGGACCAGAAAAATCGACATGCCGAAGAGCCCGAGGCAGGAAATACCGACGGCAAGGACCGTACAGGCAAAGGAAATTGCTCCAATTTTCGCCTCCGAATTGTATAATTCGTCGATGCCCTTGTCCAAAAAATGGAATTCGAAGGGAAAATCCGGATTCAGCTTCTCCCATTGTTGTCTCAGGGTCGCCAGGACAGTGGGGAGATTTCCTCCCCGCGTTTTCACGAGAACAACCCCCTGACTGTTGCGTGCCTGGGAAGGAAGGTCGGACAACGGCGTGAAGATCTGCGGCGGCATTTTGTATTGGAGTGACTTGAAATGGGCATTCTTGAAGACTCCCACAATCATCCCCCTATGCCCATTGAGACTGGCCCACTTCCCCACGGGGGATTTCAGCCCCATCTGTTGCACTGCCTCTTCATTGAGAATGTATGTGGCAAAGGCGTCACGGTCCCTCTCTTTTGAAAAGTCCCTCCCGTCGACCATCTCCATCCCCATGGTGCGCCTGTAATCGTATTCCACTCCGCATATCTCGATCGTCAACCGCTCCCTGGTTGTTCGTCCTTCCCAATCAATCGCGGACACCGGGCCATCGCTCGCGACGACGGAGGGACCGTCGATCGTCGGCATGTATTCTTTTGCTGTGACGGATTCAATATTGGGATCCTGAAGCACCGATTCTTTGAACGCCAGGAAATTTCTCGCAATCCCCTCTCGCAGTGGGAAATAGACCACCCCCTCTTTCACAAAGCCCGGCGCGGTGTTTCTCATGAATTGCACCTGCTGGTAAATTACGACTGTTCCGACGATCAAGCCGATGGAGAGGGAAAATTGCGTGACGATGAGCGCCGTCCGCATGAACTGCCTTCTGTTCCCTTTGGAGCGCTGATCCGGCTTGAACCCTGTCAGGGGAGTCAACGACGAAAGCGTGAAGGCCGGATACAAGGCAGCCAAGAGCATCGTCATCAACGCGATGGCGATAACTCCTGCCACCAGCCTGATATCAGAGAAATCAATCTGCAGGGTCTTTCCCAAAAACTGGTTGAAGGCAGGCAATGCGATCGCGGCCGCGAGAAGCGATACCCCGACTGCGATGCCAATCACCAGTCCGGATTCAACGAGAAACTGAACCGTGAGCTGGAGCCGGCCCGCTCCCACAGTCTTCCTGACCCCCACGTCTTTGAACCGTACGATCGAATGGGCGGTCGTCAGATTGATGAAATTCATGCAGGCAATGAAAAGGACGAACAACGCCGCCACGGCAAAAGCATACACGTACATCGTGTTCCCCATGATGGCGGTATCATACTGGAGGGCAGGCGCAAGGTGGATTTCCTTCAAAGACTGAATACCGGTGGAGATGTTCGACTGGCCGTTCATATGGCGACGGAACAGGCTTTCCACCTTCGCGGCCACGTCAGGTAACGCGGCGTGTGGCTGGAGTTGAACGTAGGTGTACGCGAAAAAATCGTCCCATGATTCCAGGTTCAGGCCGAAGTACTTCATGATATCCGTCGAAATGACGGCGTCAAAGCGGAGATGGGAATTCCCCGGAATGTTTTTCAGTATCCCTGTCACTCTTCTCGGCCCCGGCCCCTTGAGGATGATGGATTTGTTGATGGGGTCCTCCGTGCCGAAGTATTTGCGTGCCATCCGTTCCGTAAGAACGATACTCGCGGGATCCGAGAAGAGCGTCCGAGGATCCCCCTCAACCAGCGGAAATGAAAACATCGAAAAGAAGGCGGAATCAGCGAGGATGATGCCCTGCTCAAAAAAGGTGTTCTGGTTGTATTGGACATACACGCCAGGAAAAGGAAGAACTCTCGCCGTTGCAACGACTTCGGGAACTTCCTGCCGCAAGGCCGCTGCCAGGGGAAGAGGAGTCGCCGGCGTGCTGAAGCCTGGCTGTTTCGTCACAACCCTGCAGATGCTATCTGCATTTGCGTGAAACCGGTCGAAGCTCAGTTCATCTTCCACCCACAACAGGATGAGTATTGTTGTTGTCAGCCCTAGAACAAGGCCGACAATGGTGATGAACGAGTACCCCTTCTGGCGGAGGAGGTTTCGGAATGCGGTCTTGAGGTAGCTTGTGAACATGGTTTCTCCTTGTCGAGGCATAGCGCTTGGAGCGGCGCATTGCATTGAGATTCTAAGCACTTCTCAAAACGAGTGATACACCGAGATAGTTGTTCATTCCACCTGGCATCAATGCGCGATGCGCATTACCCTCTGCTCACTCATACCGCAGCGCCTCAATCGGGTTCGCCAGTGCGGCTTTGATCGCCTGCGTGCTTACGGTCAGAAGGGCGATGATCAGCGATATCCCCCCTGCCAGCGCAAAGACCCACCAGCCGATCTCGACGCGGTAGGCAAACCCCTCCAGCCATATGTGCATTGCGTACCAAGCGACGGGGAAAGCGATGAGGTTGGAGATAACCACCCACACCAGGAATTCTCTCGACAGAATCATTACTGCGTGCGAGGTCGAAGCTCCTAACACCTTGCGAATACCGATTTCCCTGGTCCGCTGTTGCGCCGACAATGAAGCAAGACCGAAGAGACCGAGGCACGCGATGAGGATGGAGAGGAACGAGAAGTATGTGAAGAGAGAACTCATCGTGTGTTCCGATTTGTATTGTGCATTCAGATACTCATCAAAAAAGTAAAACTGAAAGGGGATGTCACTTTCATGTTTCTCCCAGGTCCGTTTCATGAAGGATATGACGTCATCAGGATTTTGCGATGCGAACCGTACTGTCATCGTGGAGTAATACAGGTCCTGCTCGCTTCTGTTGGGTATCCTGAAAATCAAAGGCTCAATGGCGGCACGAAATGAGGCAAAGTGGAAGTCTTTGGTGACCCCAATAATCTTTCCGATCCTTCCCCACACGGTAATCTCTTGATTGAGAGGGGATGTGAAGCCCATTGCTTTGACGGCTGCCTCATTCAACACGTATGCGCCGGCGCTGTCGGTCGGATGCTGCGGAGAAAAAAATCTTCCCTGGGTCAATTCGATCTTATAGACGGAGAGAAGATCGAAATCACACTGGAGAAGCCGGAAATGGGTTCCGTCCCCCTGTGGTTTTCCCTGCCAGCCCACGCCAAGCGTTGCTCCCATGCTGTTGGCGCTGACTTGCTCGGAGCGTGCGATATCGATGATTGCGGGATTCTTCAGGAGTTCATTCCTTAAGACCCCATAGCCGCCGTTGGCGGCCCCGGCCAGCTTGACACAGAGGAGGTTTTCTTTTTCCAGTCCCAGGTTGCTGCTCCTCATGAAGGAAAGTTGCCGGAAAACGACGATCGTGCAGACGATAATAATGATGGAGAGCGCGAATTGCAGAACGACGAGCCCCTTCCGCGTGGCAATACTCCCGACACCCAGCCTCAGCTGCCCCTTCAATACCTGAATCGGCCTGAACGACGAGAGGAAGAGCGCAGGATACGACCCTGAGATTAACCCGGTGAGAAGAGCGATAGCAAGCGAAAGAGCGATGAACTGCGGTTCAACCTCCCTGATCGCCAATTCCTTCCCCGAGAGCGCGTTGAATTCGGGCAGAAAGAGCTTCACCAGGAGAAGCGCGAATCCCAGTGCGAGGAAGGAGTGAAGCAAGCTTTCGCCGAAGAACTGGAGAATCAGCGATTTGCGGTTAGCGCCAAGCGCCTTCTTGATCCCGATCTCCTTCGTCCGCCTCAACGACAGCGCTGTGGAAAGGTTCATATAGTTGATGCTCGCGATCAGAAGGATGATCACGGCAATAAGCGAAAACATCTGTACATACTTGATGTCTCCGCCCGTTTCCAGGAATTTGAGGTTGCCGCCGTGCAGATGCATATCGGCGAGAGGAAGCAGCCCATAGCTCAGGCTTTGAGGTTCGTTCGGATCGTGCCTGATTTCGCACGCCCTGATCTGTGACGCCAGCTCCCGGAATTCGACGTCGGTGTTCAACGGATTCTGCAATTGGATGTATGTCTGGCAGGATTGATTCTGCCATCCATAGTCCGGGAGCCCCACCGCCTGGAGCCAACGGTCCGAAAAGAAGATCCGGCCCTGTATGTGTGAATTGTGCGGAAGGTCTTCCAGCACGCCCGCCACCGTGACGCTGCTTTGCGTTCCAAATGCAGACACGGCAATAATTTTTCCCATACCATCGTCAGTACCAAAGTATTTCCGCTCCGTTTCTTCGGTGATCACAACGGACCGCGGATCCGTGAGTGCCGTTGCCGGATTCCCCTTAAGGAATCTGAAAGAAAAGAGCGTAAAGAAACTCGAATCGGCGAGGCAGATGCTTTCCTGGAATCCCCTCTTGCCGTGTTGCATGAAAACGCTGAAGCTTTCCGGAACCCTCATGAACGATCCGGCATTCTTCACCTGGGGCAGTTCCTGCTTCAATGCCGGCCCAAGCCGAGCCGATGTGACGGCAGTCGGCTGATTGTTGTCACTCCGTACCACAAAATAGATGCAGCTCGCATTCTTGTGGAATCTGTCATAGCTCAGTTCATCTTGCACCCACAGAAGAATGAGAATGGTGCACGCCATGCCGACTGCCAGTCCGACGATGTTAATCGCTGAGAAGATCTTGTGGCGGACGAGATTTCTCAGCGCGGTTTTCAGATAATTTGCGAACATGGTTTCTCCTTGTTGATGCGGGGCGCATGGCGCAGCGTCGCATGACGGATTTGCACTCTTCTTACAATGCCTGAGACGCGAGTCGTTGTTCAATCAACCTGATTCCTCAACGCAATGCGCCACGCGCTCTGCCCTCTTCTCACTCATGCCTCAGCGCCTCAACAGGATTGGTCATTGCCGCCCGCAAGGCCCGAAAACCAACTGCCGCCATCGCAATGGCAAGCGCAGCCATCCCTGCGCATGAGAATATCCACCAGGGCATGTCGGTTCGATACGCGAAATCCTGAAGCCACTTGTTCATGAAGAACCAGGCCAATGGCCAGGCGATGAAGTTCGCCAGCAGGACAAGTTTTACAAAGTCGACAGTCAAAGAGACAACGATGGTCTTCACATCTGCACCCAGCGTTTTCCTAATCCCTATTTCTCTCCTTCGATTCTCCGCCGTGAATGAAGCAAGGCCATAGAGCCCCAAACTGGCAATCACGAGCGCCACGACACAAAACCAGTTGAAGATGACCTGTGTTCTCTGTTCGGCCGAATAGAGTTGCTCGTACGCCTGGTCAAGGAAATGAAATTCAAAAGGAACGTCCGGGTTGATCCGGTTCCAGACATTTTTGATCGACGAGAGAGCGTCCGATTGACCCGTTCCCTGGATCTTCACGAGCATCACACCCGTAAACATGCCTTCGGCCGCAATATTGTTCATGACATGGTAGACTTGCGGACGGACTGTCTCATGGAGCGATTTGAAATTGGTGTTCTTTATGACCCCAATAATGACTCCCGATTTGTTATACGTGGCAAATTTCTTCCCCACAGCGTCTTTCAAACCGGTCTGTCGTACTGCTTCCTGATTCAGGACAAACGCATTTGCTGCGTCGGTTGGCGACATGCGAGAGAAAGCCCGACCCTCTATGACATTGATGTTGAGCGCCTCAAAATAGTCATAGTCGACACCTGTCAGCTCCATGAGGACGCTTTGCCCCGGCACCTTCTCATCCCAATAAAAATCGACCAACGTCCTGAGAGAGGTTGTCGGCAAACAGTCCTTTGCACTCACCGCAAGAATATTCGGGTTCTTCAGGAGCTCATTCTTCATCGTTTCATAATGCGTCCCGCCCGCCCCTCCGATGGGCACATAAACAATGTTCTCCTTCTGGAACCCCAAGTTCTTCTCGTGAATAAACTTCATTTGNNCGTTTCCGCGGGTTGAAACGAAGAGAGATACAGCGCCGGATACAAACCGGCCAATACGGCAATCAACAGGACGATCAGGACATACGGAATCCCATTGCGCAGATAGCTGACGAGAAGTTCCTTCCCGCTTACCTGATTATAATATGGCAATATCAGCTCGACCATGACCAGGGAAAGGACGAATGCAATGCTGCTGATCAGCGCGGATTCGCCGACGAATTGCATGACGAGTTGAGCCCTGGAAGAGCCGACCACCTTCTTGATCCCGATTTCCCGCATTCGCGTTGCGGATCGTGCAGTGGAAAGATTCATCGAATTGATGCACGCGAGAAGGAGAACAACAAAGGCAATCATCGAAAACATGTACACCGTGTTGCGATCTTCTGCGACGGTAAAACTGCCTAAAAACTGATGATTGTCAACATCGGCGCTCAGATAGCACTCAGACAGAGATTGCAGCTCAAACTTCTTCCAAAAGGGAAGTAACGGCGGCGGGATTCTTGCCGCGGCGATGACATTGATCTTGTCGGCGATCCCCTTCACGTCTGCTGTGCTTTTGAGCTGCAGATAGGTTGTGTAGTTAAACGCTCCCCAATTGTTGATGTCACTCGGGTTGAGAATCTCCAACAATGAGAATGGCATGATGAAGTCAAATTGGAGGTGGGAACGCCCCGGAAGATCCTTCACCACGCCGGCGATGATCACTTCGTTCTTTCCGTCGATTTGAATCGTTTTGTTCAATGGGTCTTCGTCCCCGAAGTACTTCTTCGCCAGAGTTTCCGTGATGATCATATGCGACGGTGCGTCAAGCGCCGTGGCCGCATCTCCCCTGACCAAAGGGAAATCGAAGAGGGTAAGAAACCGGGGATCCACGATGATGCCTTTGTCTTCATAGAAGATGTTCTTGTCGTGTTTGAAGACAAGTCTCGGCAACTTAAAGACACGGGTGAAGGCGTCCACTTCGGGAATTTCCGCGGCCAGTGCCGGACCAAGCAGGGCGGGCGAACGCGAGTTCCTGCCGTCGGCATCCAGTTCAATGACCCTATAGAGAACAGCGGCATTNNATGTTGATCGCCGAAAATACCTTGTAACGGAGGAGATTGCGGAATGCGGTCTTGAGGTAATTTGCGAACATTGTTTCTCCTTGTTCATGCGGGGCAATCCCGCTATTCACTCTCGTGGAGCAGCCATCTGAACACATCATGCATGAATTCCGCGCATTGGTAATCATCGACTCCCTTCCAGCTTGTCATGTACAGTGATACCATTCCATCACCCATGACAATGACCCGACCGCCGTTCTTCGGATTGATTCTCATTGCCTGCCTCCGTAGAACGCCGGTTGTTCTTGTAGGGGAAACCAGTTTCTCAGCATATCCTTGCTCCCTCATTCAATGGCTCTGCCGGAATGAACGATGCACTCAGTGCGATCCTTCTCCTTGAATCCATCCGTCCTTCAGCCTTATTGTTCTTCCCGCGTACGCTGCATTTTGTTCATTGTGTGTGACCTGGACGATCGTCGTTCCCTCTCCGTTGAGCTGCTTGAGCGCCTCCATGATGATTTTGCCTTGATCGGAGTGAAGGCTTCCGGTCGGTTCGTCTGCAAGGATAAGTTTTGGGTGCCCGATAATCGCCCTGGCAATGGCAACCAACTGCTGTTGTCCGCCCGAGAGCTGGTTCGGGAAGAGATCTTTCTTAGCGACAATATTGAACCGGTCGAGCGCCTCGGCGACTCTTCCTTTCCTGGTGCTTCCCGACTCCTTCTGATAGAGCAACGGCATCTCGATGTTCTCGTACACCGTCAGCTCATCGATGAGGTGGTAGCTTTGAAACACGAACCCGATATACCGCTTGTGCAGTTCTGTCAACTGTTTCTCTTTCATGGCATGGACAGGCTCGCCCAGCAGGAAGTATTCGCCATTGCTCGGCGTATCCAGCATTCCGATGATGTTCAGCAGAGTCGTCTTGCCTGAGCCGGAAGGCCCCATAACGGAGACAAACTCCCCTTCCTGGATATCGAGGCTGACGCTCCGCAGGACGAATGTCCTGACGGCCTTGTTCTCGTAGAACTTTTCAATGTTCCTCAGTCGTATCATGCTCGGCTCAGAATGTGAAGGATGCAAAACGTCCGGTGACGGATCACCGATACATCTGTTATTCGTAGCGCAACGATTCCACCGGGTTCGCCCTTGCTGCCCTCATGGCCTGGGCGCTCACCGTCAGCAGGGCAACGCAGAACGTCAATCCGCCGGCCAGGAAGAACGTCCACCAACCCAGATCCACGCGATATGCGAAATTCTGCAGCCACCTCTCCATCGCGAAATAGGCGATCGGCCAGGCAATGACATTTGCCGCAAGGACCCATTTCGCAACATCGCCGGAGAGCATGACCATCAGGTTGACCACCGAAGCGCCCAGCACTTTNNTTGTGCCAGTAGTCGTCCAGGAAGAAATATTCAAACGGCCTGTTGGGCGAAAACAGGCTGTATGTTCGCTCAATCGTGCGGAGTCCGCCGGAGATATCCCCGCCCCGGAGACGGATCGAGAGGAATTGGTTCGCGTGTGGATCGATGTAGAACGCGAGAGGTTCAATCTTTTGCCTGAGCGAGGTAAAATGGAAATTCCGGACAACACCGATCACCGATCCCTGCGGTCTCCAGAAGAGTTCCAGCCTTTTCCCCACCCCGGATTGCCAGCCGAGTTTTGCAAGCGCGGATTCATTCACAATATAGCTCTGTACCGTGTCGCTGGGGAATGTCACCGAGAAATCTCTTCCGGCAAGAAGGGGGATGCCGAACGCGCTGATGAAGTCCTGGTCCACGCCGATGTAGCGGAGGGTGTTATCATCTCTTGGCCCCTGGCCATCCCATCGGAAACTGGTGACCCACCTGACATCGCCCGGGATTGCGGACGATGCCGTTACGGCGACGATGCCCTGCTGCCGCAACAGCTCGCGTTTGAACGATTGACACTGCCGACGGATGGTTTCATCATGAAGCGGGACGACGACGACCCGGTCCTTCTCGAACCCAAGGTTGGTGTTTTGCAGAAATGAGAGTTGCCTGCTGATCACCAGGACGGCGATGATCAGGGTCGTAGAGACGACAAATTGAAATGGCACCAAAGCGCGCGCGGCATTCACCGGGGAGCGCGACCACAGAATCGACGTCGAGAAGAGCCTGACCGGACGAACTCGTGCAATGAACAATGCAGGATAGATCCCGGAAAGCACGCCGGCACAAAGCGCAATGCC
>PMNE01000084.1:0-1270 GCA_003162635.1 Ignavibacteriota bacterium | reverse complement strand
GCGATGGAGAGATTCATATAGTTGGCGCAGGCAATCAGGAGGATCAGGAGAGCGACAATGGAAAATATCCAGACCTCGGTTGCATCGCCATTCGGCTGGAATTCTCCCCCCAGATGGGAATGCAGGTGGATGGATCTGATCGGCTGGAGGAGAAACTCCTGCCGCCATTCCTCGGGGGCCTGTGTGTTGATCGCGTACAACTCTGCGCCCAGATAGCTCCTCGTGAACGCGTCCATCTGCCCCGCCACCCGGGCCGGCTCAGCCCCATCCCTTATCTGCACGTAGGTGAAGACCACGGTATTCATCTTATTCTCAAAGAAGTCTTCGCCGAAGAGGGCTTTCGCACTTTGCAGGGAACAAAGGATGTCGAACCTCATGTGGGTATTGCGCGGCATCTCCTGCAGAACACCGGTCACCCGAAAATCCCGCTTGCCGTCATACGTGAGTGTTTTCCCCATGGGGTTGTCATCGCCGAAATACTTGCGCGCCACCTCCTGTGTGATCACCATCGAGGAGGGGTCGTTCAGCGCCGTGCTGCGATCCCCGCTCAGGAGCGGGAAGGTGAACATTGCGAGAAAGGCCGGGTCGGCAAACACCACATCTTCTTCATAGAATCCCCGCCCTCCACAGCTCACAAAGACCCGGTCCGCCTTCTTCAGGCGAGCCATGCTGACGACGTCCGGAAGGAATTGCTGAAGTGCCGGGCCGAGAGGGGCGGGCGTTTGCGCCCAATTGCGTCCCGTGACCCGCTCGATCTGATCCGCGTGTGCGTGAAATCCGTCATAACTCAGTTCATCCTGCACCCACGACACGATGACAAGAACGCATGCCATGCCGATCGCAAGGCCCGCAATGCAGAGAGACGAATAGCCCTTGTGTTTCAGAAGGTTCCGAAACGCGATTTTCACATAGTATCCGAGCATCCTCTCACCCACCGGCATTCCCCCGGTCAAATATGGAACTTCGCCTTCATGTTCTCCGTGACGATATGTCCATCGAACAGGTGTACGACCCGGTTCCCATAATCGGCATAGGCAGGCGAGTGCGTCACCATGATGATTGTCGTCCCCGCTTCGTTCAACCCCGAGAGNNTGGCCGCCCGAAAGCTGTTGCGGAAAGTGGCTCTTCCGGTGCATGATCTGCATCCTCTCCAGCACTTCAGTCACTTTCCTCTTTCTTGCGGACGGGGACACCTTCTGGTACAGGAGCGGGAGCTCGACGTTTTCGAAGACCGTCAGCTCATCGATCAGATTGAAGCTTTGAAACACGA
>PMNE01000077.1 GCA_003162635.1 Ignavibacteriota bacterium | reverse complement strand
AAATAGCCCTTGATACTGCTCCTTGTTGCAACAACCCGGGCCGAAGATGTGGTGCGCTGTTGCACTGTACGTTGCCTCCAGTCCTCCTTCACCTCGTTCAAGGCGATTGTGCGGGCTGTGTAGCAAAAAGTGATGCACAAAACGAGACGCTCCTTGGGGGTATCATGATGAGACTGAGTGCTATCGCATGGTGTGGCGCCATTGTTCTGTGCACCGGTACGGAAATCTACGGGGAAAGCCAATCGGGAGTTTCATCCCCGCCGGCGGCGGATCCTTCCGCGTCGACAGGTTCCCTCGGCTCGCTCGCGGTTACCCTGGATTCGACGAATCTACCGCTCGTGATGATCACCACCGATGGGCAAACGATCCCGTACGGGACCAAGATCACCGCCCATATGAGGATTATTGATCATGCGCCGGGCCTCCTTAATCATCCGACGGACCCGGATGCAGAGTATGACGGATATATCGGCATCGAGGTGCGTGGTCATTTCTCCGCCACTTTTCCTCAGCAACCCTACGGCCTGGAAACGCGCGACTCGTTGGGCAATAATCTGAATGTGTCGCTCCTCGGCATGCCAAAGGAGAACGACTGGATTCTGACATCGAACTACGATGACAAGTCGCTCGTGAGAAACCTGATCGCGTTTGAATGGTTCCGGGACATGGGACACTACGCAACGCGGGCGCGATTATGTGAGGTACTGCTCAACGGGGACTACCGCGGCATCTATGTGTTCTCTGAGAAGATCAAGATCGACAAGAATCGGGTCAACATCGCAAAGATGGCCACAGGAGACAGCACCGGAGTTCCGGTCACGGGAGGGTACATCATCAGCGTCGACTATTATACCACGGGTGATAACTGGATATCCTCGTATCCCCCGCTCGGTTACCCCGACAGGCAGGTGCACTATGATTACGTCTCTCCGAAGCCGGCAGACATTGTCCCCGGACAAATGACATACATACAGAATTTCGTGCGGGAAGCCGAAGGATCGTTGTACGGCCCGAACTTCACCGACTCAACCATAGGGTACCACAGGTATGTCGACGTTCCCTCATTTATCGATTACTTCATTATCAGCGAAGTGTCGCGCAACGTCGACGGATACAAGAAGAGCCGTTTCTTCTACAAGGACAGGGATGACAGGGACAGCCTGCTGCGTGCCGGCCCTGTGTGGGACTTTGATTGGGCATGGAAGGATATCACCGAGTACATCTTCGCCAACACTGACGGTTCCGGGTGGGGATACAAAACCAACGACCTGAATCCCGGGTACGCCGTTCCCGACTGGCATAAAAGGCTGTTGCAGGATAGTGCGTTCACAACTCAACTGATCGCCCGGTATCAATCTCTCCGCACCGGCTTGCTCTCTCTCGATACGTTTAACAATTACATTGATTCCGTTGCAGCTTCGGTGAACGATGCCCAGCAACGCCATTTTGCGCTCTGGCCTATCTCTGCTCCCAACGCAGCGCCTGAAGTCGAGCCGCCGTCGCAATCGTACGCCGAAGAGCTCGCCCGGCTCAAGGCCTGGATCGCCCGCAGGATTGCATGGCTTGACGTGAACATACCAACGCTTCAAGACAACGTCATACGCCACATAGACACCTCGAACATTCAGATTGTCAATCCGAGTTTCGAGCTCCCAGGGATAGGAAAAATAAAGGGTTGGGATGGGGTGTGCGCCGATCCCGCCTGGACCGGACTCGTCTACGATATCCCCGGGTGGAGCAGCGATGTGCCGGCGTTCGATAGCGGGGTCGAGCAGTTTGGGGTCGCCACGGACGGGCTCTGGTCGGCATTTCTCAAGGGAAGCGACACGTCAGTGTACCAGATTACGGGCTATAAGATTCTCGCAGGTGATGATATCACGATGACAGCCGACCTTTGCTCGACGTATGGAGCCACGCTCTGCGAATTGACGATGTTTTATCTGGACGATACGGGCGCGAAAATCCCTCTTGTTGTGGGACAGGATGCAGTGGGAAGCACGATGGTAAATCAATCGGTCTCCTTCCACGCGACCGACTTTCCGGCCTGCGTTGGTCACACGCTCGGAATTTCGTTTGACAATATCAGTCCAAACGGCGAATCGTGGCTCGGCCTGGATAACGTGAAGCTGTACAGCAAGAAGCTCACCGCCGTCGCCGCGAGACACACTTCTCCTCTCGGGTACTCGCTGACACAGAACTACCCGAACCCATTCAACCCGACCACGGAGATCAGTTATCAGTTGTCGGAAAACAGTACGGTATCTCTAGATATCTACGATATTCTCGGTCGTAAGGTGGCAGTGCTGGCAAACGGCGTGATGGCGGCGGGACGCCACAGTATCACGTGGAACGCACAGAACGCCGCGAGCGGGACATATTTTGCCCGGCTGATCGTCTCCGGCGCGTTTGGAAGGCAGGCGTATGCGAAAACAATAAAACTCATGTTGATGAAATAGTACCACATGAACCAGAGAGATAACAACCATGCAAAACCAACCGTGCGATGGGCAGAGGGGATCAGCTCACCAGGGCCTTTGGGTCTGCGTTCGGCGGAAACTGAGGTCCGCTCGCTCAGAAGCTTCTGAGAATTCGAATCAGGAGAAGGCACCTATGCCAACAGAAAACAGATTCATCTGGGGATCGAAAGCACGAAGGTGGAGCATCCTGGTGGTTCTCCTTATCGCGCTCTCGTCAGAGGGTGTTGCCCAGACAACAGGGAAAATTTCCGGCAAAATCGTCGACGGGAAATCCGGCGAGCCCCTGGTCGCAGTGAATGTCGTGATCGTCGGGACAAATCTCGGCGCCGTGACGGATATGGCCGGCGAGTACTACATCCTCAACATCCCCACGGGAACATACAGGTTGCGCGCCACCCTCATCGGGTACGAACCGGTGGTGATGCAATCTCTTGTGGTGTCGGTCAACAGAACGACGGTGGCGGATTTCAGGTTGTCGGAACGTGCCGTCGAAGGGCAGGAGGTCGTCGTCACCGCACCCCTCATCGAGCAAAAGAAGGACCAAACCAGCTCGATACGAAATGTCACGTCTGAACAAATACAGGCGTTGCCCGTCGAGAACATCGACCAGGTGGTGGCGCTGCAAGCGGGCGTCGTGCGCGGTCATTTCCGTGGCGGGCGCGCGGACGAGGTGGCGTATCTCCTCAATGGCATCAAGGTGCAGGGGGTGTACGATCTTGGACGAACGGTCAACGTGGAAAACGACGCCATCTCGGAGGTCGAGGTCATTACCGGGACATTCAACGCCGAATATGGCAACGCGATGAGCGGCGTCGTGAATAACGTGACAAAAGACGGGGGCAATGAGTTCCGGGGCTCCGGATCCGTCAGCGCGAGCAATTTTGCCACGCCGCATTCGTACAACTTCACCGGTCTTACCGTTTCGAAGCTCCGGGATCTGCCCCGGAGCAAGGATTATCAGCTCTTTCTCGAGGGGCCGATTATCCAGGACGGCCTCTCATTTCTCGTCAACGGCCGATATCAAGACAATGTCGGCGCGCGCAACGGGATCAGACGCTTCATGCCCAACAACTACAGCACTTGGCCTTCCGCGGATCCCACAACATGGTATTCGGATCACACAGGGGACAATGCCATCGTACCGTTGGATTACAATACCACGGCCACCGCATACGGGAAACTTTCGCTGAATCCCCTTGAGAAGATCCGCGCCTCACTCGACTATTCGTACAACTACTACAAGGGAAAGAGTTACAATCAGTTTTACAAGTTCAACCCCGAAGGGGTACCTACAAGCTATTCAACCTCCCAGTTTCTCTCGGCCAAACTGAATCACACACTTTCGAGCTCGCTTTTCTACGAAGCCTCTGCAAGTTACATCAAGAACTGGACCGCCTACTACCTGTTCGAAAACCCGCTGGAGACGGTGAAGAATTCCGCCGGCGGCGACAGCCTCAATCGGGTGGGGTTGCCATTCTATCAATATGTGTCCGATCAGTATGCCTCCCAGACTTCGTACAATCCGGGCTTTTCAACCGGCGGCCAGGACAAAACATGGAGCCAGAATTGGATCGAGGATTACAACCTTAAGTTTGACGGAACGTGGCAGGCGACCAAGCAACATACCATCAAGACCGGGATTGACTACACAAGGCATGCGATTCACCGATTCAATACGACCATACAGAACTCCTACGGCGACCAGGGAACCGAGAGTTATACTGACCCGGTATCCGGCATCAGAATCTTTCCCTATTACAAGCCTTCCCTCCCCACAGGGCCAACCTCCGGAGCAGATATCTATGTGGTAAAGCCGCTCGAATATGCCGCCTTTGTGCAGGACAAGATGGAGTTCGATTATATGGTCATCAATGCCGGCTTACGCTACGACTGCTTCGTCCCGAACGCATTCTATCCTTCTGAGCCCCGGAATCCGTCAAATGCCCTCACATATCCGGACAACCCGGAGAAGATGAGCGTGTTCCTCAGGGCACCCGCGAAGCGGCAACTCAGCCCCAGGTTCGGCATCTCGTACAAACTGGGCGAGGCGGCACTGCTCAGGTTCTCGTATGGGCATTTTTTCCAGATGCCGCCGCTGTACGCATTGTACACGGATTATTATCACACCGTGCAGGGCGACTACCAGACGGTGATGGGCAACCCTCTCGTGAAACCACAGAAGACAATTCAGTACGAGGCCGGCCTGTGGCAACAGCTGAATCTGCATAGCAGTTGCGAGGTCGCGGTCTTTTACAGGGATATCTATGATCTGCTGAGCGCCGTCAGTGTGGAGACATTTAATGCCATCCACTATGGATTGTACAGCAACAGGGATTATGGAAATGCGCGAGGATTGGAGCTTAAATACGATTATGTCGCGGGCAACTTCTCCGCTTCTGTGAATTACACGCTTCAATATACACGCGGCAACGCGAACAGTCCGACCTACAGCTTCACCCGCGAAGGAAACAAACTCGATCCCGTCAACGTGCTCATCCCCATGGATTGGGATCAGCGGCACACGTTGAACGCATCGCTCACGTACACACACAAGTCGTACGGCGGTTCGATCACAGGCCGTTTCGACAGTGGCACGCCGTATGGGTGGACACCGCTGACGCAGAGTCAACAGGCACTCGTGACTCCTCAGCCGAACGATGCCACACGCCCCTCCCTCTTTTCCGTTGACCTCAGTGCCTATGTGAACCTCTGGTCGTTCGGAGAGGCCAGGACGCGGCTCACGTTGCTCGTCTATAACCTGTTCGATGCGCTGAACGAAACGGGGGCGGTCAACACCACAACGGGAAGAGCCAACCAACAGATCCTTCTTCCATCAGACATAGCAAAGTATACAAGCAATTTCAGCACGATTTACGACTGGCTGAACGATCCGAATAACTTCTCCAATCCTCGCTCAATCAAGGTTGGCTTCGAGGTCATTTTCTAGAACCCATAGTCGAAAAGGAGAGTGTCATGCTCTTTCGCAACTTCATTACACGGGCTTTGCTGATAGCATCTCTTCCGCTCATGGTGGCGGACCTGAATGCTCAAAGCAGACCATATGAAGGACCAACGGATGAAGCGGGCGATCCCAGCGCTTCCCGATTGGGATTGATGAACGGCAACAGGGTCTCCCTCCAGATCAGCAATAAAGTCTCTTTTGGCGGGTGGCCAAGTCCGCTTGTCTCTCTGTGGCCGAATGACGCCACCGGACTGAACACGTTCGACAGCTTCAACCTCATCGTCGGGAACATGGTGTTCATCCAGAAGTGCCCAACGTGTCCCTTCGACTCCATTCCGGTTACCGATGAAGCGGACATCCAGTCTCTCGGAAATCAGGGGCTGCTGGACACCTTGTGGTGTGCACAAAGTTCTTCCATTCAACCCGGCTTCATGGATCAGCCGCTGGGCTCATCCATTGAATGGGGATTCTACCCGGTATTTGGGTATTTCAACAGGTTGACCGACTACGCGGCCATCAGCAACCGTCCCGAATCATGGCCTCCGGGTGGATGGCCATCCCGCGGTTTGGAGAAGAAGTGGCCAGGCGAGTGGAATGGCCGGTTCGGCAGAGGAGTACAATACGCCGACCTGGAGGCCTATTGGGCTGCAAATGACGCACAGGACCAGGAGAACCTTATACCGAAGGATCCGACGGCACCCCCTTTGACGGTACGCTTTTATCCACGCCCGGGCCATTACATCGGCGACCTCAGCCCGAACGATGTTACCATTCAACGAGGTGACGCTTGGGGTGGTTTGGGCTTGCGGGCTGAAGTCAGGGCATATCAGTGGAATAACCAACAAACCCGCGATGCCGTCTTTTTTGAATACGATGTTTCAAATATTTCCGATTACGATCTGGCCCGAGGAGTGTTTGGTTTCTACCTCGACTGCGCCAACGGCAACAAGTCCCCCACCTCCGCCGCGGAAGATCAAATCGGATATTTTGACACTCTCCAGGCCTTCACCTACACATGGTCGCTCTCCGGCGCCGGCTTTGGGGGTGGAACCCCGCCTGTCAGCGGATGGGCTTTTCTGGAGAGCCCTGGGGTTGCGACCGATGGAATCGACAATGACCACGATGGCATGATTGATGAGCGCCGCGACAACCCTGCAGAAGGTCCGTGGGGGGGATTCACCGGAGCAATCAGAGGAAAGGCAGCCGTCACCGCAGCGTTCATTGCTTCCCATGACACAAGCAAGTTCCTCAAATACTTCGGCTACAAGAGCCTCGATCAGGTCCCTGCGATCGCCCAAGGACTTTGGTGGCCGGGTGACGAGGACGGCGATTGGAGAGACGGCAAAGACGCGAACGGAAACGGCAGGTACGATCCAGGTGAAGATGCCGGCGACGATGTCGGACTCGACGGCGTTGGTCCAAGCGATCTTAACTATAACGGACCCGACGCAGACGGCACTGAGTGCAACCACAGGCCGGACTTCCTTGAGGGTGTCGGCGCAGAGCCGGATTTTGCGATTACCGACGTGCATGAATCGGACATGCTCGGGCTCACATCATTTTCGATGTTTCCGCATCCTCAACAGACAGGCGCTGCACAACTCAAGAACGACCAGAATGTCTATGATACACTGACGGCTCCGAGATTGCTTCAGGAGTTCCCAAATCCTTCAAACCTCTACGTATCGTTCGGATCAGGCGTTTTCCGATTGGCGCATGGCAGAACCGAACGGCTCTCGATGTCCAATGTCAATTCGTACGAGCCTTTGCTCGGCCTGAATGACGTCGCGGATCATCACCCGGCACCTTCTCTCTACCAGAAGCTAAGAATGGTGGAACTTGTCTATCAGTCCGATTACCGGTTTGCCCAGGCGCCCCTCACCCCCACGTTGACGGCCAAGGCCGCCGATGGGAAGGTGTACCTCTCCTGGGATGACCGGTCCGACAAACTCACGCGCGAGCCCTTCCTTGGGGGCGCGAACGATTTCGAGGGCTACAAGCTCTACAGGTCAACCGACAAACACTTCCAGGATGCAGAGGTTCTTCGCGACGGGTATGGCAACCCCGCCGGTAAGCTGCCAATTTTCCAGTGCGACCTCGTTGATTCCATCAAGGGATTCGTCAGTTTCACATCGGTCAACGGACTCGAATACTATCTTGGTGACGACACCGGCCTTCGACACTATTTTGTGGATAACACCGTGCAGAACGGCCGCACGTATTACTACGCGCTCGTCGCGTATGATTACGGCATCCAGGGCGTCGGAGCGTTGGGTCTCTCCATGACTCCCTCGGAGAGCGGTACGACCATCAGTCTGGACGAAAACGAAAACGTCATTGGCATCCCACAGAACGTCCAAATCGTGACGCCTCACCAGGATGCGGCGGGGTATGTGCCTCCGAACATGACGGTCACCGACCCGCTGGACCTCCAGTCGGATGCAACCATCACGGCGACAGTGTTTAATTCGGATATTGTGAAGCCGAATCATGTCTATTCGCTGAAGTTCGATACGACCGTTGTCGCGTGGATTACCGTCCCGGCCGTACGTCCCAAGAGGGAAGGATTCCTCACGACGAAGGGATATTCGATCTCCGACATTACCGCCGGCAACACACTGCTTTTTGCGGAAACCCCGGCCAGCGGGTCGCAGTCCAACTGGGAAAAGGTCAATCTCAACACGTCAACGAAGTACACCCGGATTGCGAGCAACGGTATCACGACGAGCGTCATCGACGGCTTGCAGTTCTTCATAAAGCCGAAAGCAGCGTTTCCGGTTCTGGACACAGTCCTCAGCAAGTGGCAGACGGGAAGCGCTCCCATCGGCATTCAAGTCGATTCCACCATCATGCCATATTACGCCTACGACTACAATATCGTCTTTGTCGACACGACGGTGGACCCGGCGTACAAGTCAAGAACAACCAGCAAAAACCTGGCCTCGATCCTGGATGCCAATGGCCACCAGATCCCTCAGGCCAGCAAAATATTGCTTGGGAAGTCATTCCCGTTTCATATCATCAACAAGAATGTCCGGGACCCGGCAGGATTCCGGGGATTTGAAGAGCTCGATGCTATCGTGGAAGACGCGAACGGCAACGGTGTCTACGATCCCGACATTGACACTGTTCTTGTCGGCTACCCGGCCCGGATCGCCAATCAGGGAGTCTTCCCCGCGACGCTGTTTGGGATGCGCCTGCAGAGCGAACAGCCGAAGCCGGGGGATGTGTACAGACTGAAATTCGTGGGCGCGTTGAATGATTCCATCTCCTTTACCGTGCACACGCAGACTGCCGTGAATGCTTCGCAGCTCAGCAGCGACATGAAGCGCATCAAGGTGGTCCCGAACCCGTACCTCGTCACAAACACCATGGAACAGTATATCAGCAACCAGGGGCTGAACCAGAGGAGGGTGTTGCTCTTCACACACATCCCTGCGGGATGCACCATCAAGATCTTTACATCGAGCGGCGTTTTCCTTCGTCAGATCGATGTCAACAATCCGCCGGACAACGGCAATGTGCAATGGGACATGCTGACAAAGGAAGGATTGGAGATCGCCGCTGGAATATACGTGTACGATGTAAAATCCAATATCACCGGAGAGGAAAGACTCGGCAAGTTTGCGGTGATTAAGTGATCATCGGGCCACAGGGAGAGAAATTACCATGAAAATGCAAAGATTCAGCAGAACAGCGGTCGTGCTGGCGGCGTGTGTGATCCTATCGCTCCCCGCTTATGCACAGAAGCCGACGCGCGTCGGCAGTACGACGGCCGATTTCCTGGAAATCGGCTATGGGGCGGCGGGCATCGCGATGGGCGATGCCTACGTGAGCCTTGTTAACGATGCCTCCGCCGTCTATTGGAACCCCGCGGGCCTCGCCCAGATGGAGAGAACGGAGGTCATGTTCGTCACGCAACCGTGGATTGTCGGCATGACCGCAACATTCGCGTCGTTCGGCATCGTCGTGCCGGATGTTGGCACGATTGGCGGCGGCCTCATCCTGATGAACTACGGAGACATGGAGGTCACGACCGTGGCCATGCAGGAGGGAACGGGGGAGCATTTCTCACCGAAGGATATTGCCGTCAGCCTCTCCTTCGCGAGAAATCTCGTGGATTGGTTCTCCTTCGGAGCGACCGCCAAGATGATCAACTCGACGATCTGGCATGAGTCTGCCACTGCCATTGCCTTCGACCTTGGCGTCATCATCAAGACGGGATTCTTCTCTCCCGAAGGCGGAAACAAGCACGGGCTTGATATCGGAATGAGCATATCGAACTATGGAACGCCTCTCCGGTATGATGGCCTCGATCTCCTTGTTCCCATCGATCCGGCCCCCAACGAAGCCGGCAACTACAGCAATGCGCCGGGAAGATACGCAACGCAGGATTGGGAGCTGCCGTTGATCTTTCGCATGGGCGCCTCGTTTACGCCTTTGCTCATCGAAGGTCACGAGATTATTGTCTCCGTCGATGCCTTGCATCCGAATAACAACAGCGAGTCTGTCAACATCGGGGCACAATACTCGTTGACACTCAAGGACCTCGGCAAAGTGTCTCTCCGCACCGGCTATAAAGCGCTCGGAATGCCGGAGTCGCAGTATTCCATGACCTATGGGATCGGAGTGCAGACCGACCTGTTCGGGGATCATGACTTGAAGGTGGATTACGCCTACCGCGCTATGGGAATTCTTGGCAACGTCCAATCTCTTGGCGTCAGTTTGTTGTTCTAGGGGTACTCCTTCTTCCCGTACCATCCAGCAATCGGGGAGGCGGTAAACACGGCATACGCGTGTTCATCGTCTCCCCGTTGCTTGCATTGAGAACATTGGACAACCACCCTTCCATGCAATTCCCCAATCCACACATGGTGAAACCGCTGCTCAAAGGAGCAGTGGTACTCGCGCTCTTTGCAGGATATCCCTTCGGAATGCGGGCACTCAGCAGCATCCTCTCGGCCGAATTCTCAGATCAGGGAGAAATGCAGCGCCCTCAAGAATCCGCCAGGGGGAAAGAACCCTTGGGATTCCGGCCGACTCCGAAACAACGCGTCAAGGATGTCCAACGCGGGCTTCCACCTGCCGATACGGGAAGGGTCATTGCGAGGATCGGCGGGAAGTCCATCCTCATCGACGAATTCATCCGCCGCTCGACATACACCGTCCGCCCCGCATACTGCAGAGGGAACGGCGGCTTCGAGAAGAAAATTGTCCTGAACTCGCTTCTTGCCGAAAAAATGCTGGCGCTGGAGGCGGGCAAGGACAATGAACTGACGAGGAACTCCTCATTTCAACGGATGATGCAAGGACGCAAAGAGCAACTCATGCGTGAAGTGCTCTACTTTGCCGAAGGGACGGCCAAGGTGCGCCTCGATTCCCTGGAGATCAGGAAGGAGAACGAGATTGCAGGAAGAACCTACCATCTCGAGTACTTCGATGTTCCCAATGATTCCGTCGCTACGACGGTCCAACGCATCATCGATACATCCGCGAGCTCATTTGCCGCCGTCTACCAAGCACTGAGCGGACAGGACACAATCCCGCGACGGGACGTCGATTGGAGTTCGCGAGAGAGCAGAACTGTTCACAAAGCCCTCTTCACGAACCGGCCGGCGGCAAATCAAATCATCGGACCTCTGCGTGTGGGTGAAGGGCACTATCTCTTCGTTCGCGTGAAGGGGTGGACCGATCACGTCGCCGTTTCCGAGAAGCAGAAAATCGAACGGTGGAACGACGTGACGGAAGACTTGTCCCGCGAGCAGGCGGACGAACGGTACGAGAAATTCGTTACCGGGATGATGGCAGGAAGGACGCTGGAGTTCGAACCCCCCGCATTCAAACAATTTGTGGAAGCTGTCGCGCCATATTACCTCAATTCGCAGAATGCGCGGGAAGAGGCGGCTCTCAGCGACATGTATAATCAAGATGCCCCGCAGAATCCATCACTCAGCGATGCAGAACAGAAACTTGCCGCGCTGAAGGGACCACCCCTCCTGAGCATTGACGGACACGTGTGGACGATGGAGGATGTTTTTCAGGAAATGGAGAGGCACCCTCTTGTTTTCCGGGAGCACACTCTTCTCAAAAGCAACATCGCCAAGCAGTTGGAACTGGCCATCGTCGATATGGTGCGCGATAGGTATCTCTCGAACGAAGCGTACAAGCGAGGCTACGATTCATACGGGATGGTGACTCACAATACCGAAATGTGGGAAGATGCGATGCTCAGCCTCTGGCAGGAACGCGCCTATATGAAATCGATCGGCAACCCCGGGGGCGACCAGGTGGATCTGGTGACGAAGTACCTGGACCCGTATGTGGNNTGGATTTCGGCAAAGCCATGGATGTGCCGAACAGGAGGATTCGAAGCTCTCCGGAAGCGCCGCGCGACACCCTACGCCGACCGGAGCATTAAGCGAGTCTCTGCGAGGACTGTCGTTGCCTCCCCTGCCACGGTGAGTCCGGCTCCTGCACCGTCTCACCGGAACTCTCTCTTCACACGTGTTCAACCCCCGCGCAGTGGGGTTGCGACGGAGCCGTATTCCATCGCACGCCTCGAGAATCCAGCCCTTCAGCGGCCGCCACACCCACCTCAGATCACCGCCAAGCACAACCCCGATTGCTACTTCAGGAGAAGCATGCGCTTTGTCTGGATGAAATTGCCGGCAGTCATCCTGTAAAAATAGAGACCGCTGGCAAGCGTCGATGCGTTGAAAGTCACTGTATAGGAACCGGCCGTTCTGACCTGGTCCACGAGGGTGGCCACCTCTCTTCCGAGGATATCATACACCTTGAGATACACCCTACCGGCTGTCGGCACCTGATATCTGATTTCCGTCGCCGGATTGAAGGGATTCGGATAATTCTGCAAGAGGGCAAATTGTTTCACGACTGTCGGACCATTACCAACAGCATCGATCTCCTGGAGATCAGAGCCCGTAAGCACAATTTCAGTCGGCCCGCCGGTCGGGTTCACCGTGTTCGCGCCGCTCGGCCAGACTCCGTCGGCATCGGTCGCAAATCCGACAACGGCCCCCGTCGCGCGGGAGCGCCACTCGACCCGCCTGATGCCGCTGGGCAGTGCATTGGGCGCAACAACCCCGAACGCCCCGCTGACGCCATCGACTCGCGCCGCATAGAAAGAGGCATAGTGATTGGCGAGAGAATTATCGGTCCCATCATTTTCGACATACGAGCCAGAAAGGGGGCGGCCGCTGCCGGAGGTATTATCGTAGGCGAAGGCAAAATCCATCTGGGACGCCGCGCTCATGCCGCGGATTCCCGTTCCCGTGCTGTCGCTGGCGGCCGGGTCCAGTTTGAGGACTCGGACAGAATCGCGTATCGTAAGATGCGTCACGGCGACCGTTCCGGATGCGCCATCATTCATCCATATGCGCATAAAGATGGAGCTGCCCGGGACAAAACGCTTGTTCCCCGTCGGTTCAGTGACGAACCAGCCAGCGTAGCTTCCAACCGAGTCAGCCGTAAACTCGCCGTAATTCCCAGACGTTGCAAGGTCCGGTCCCGAGGTGCGTATGAAGTCACCCGTTGCCGGGACGAAGATGCAGTTCCCGGAGCCATCCGCGGAATCAGTGTCAGTCGGGATCACTATCTGATTGGCGAAACGGTACGTCGCCCTTGGCATGAGATACGTCAATCGGGCCCGGTAGGCAAAGGGAATCCTGTTGGCATTTGTGCCGGTATTCCCCTGGATGTACTGTGGCAGAACGACTGCGGCAATCTGCGGACCGGGAAATGTTGTTGCGCTATCCCTGGGAATCGTGCCGCCGGTATTGTAGTTGATCGTGGCAGGATGCGATCCATCCCACGCAAACGGGAGGATCGCAAAGTGATACGACACCGACGCGGTGAGGCCGGCAATATTGACGGAGGCGCTGTCCCCCCGGGGAATCTTCGCGGCAACGATTCCGTCAACGATCGTGTCACCGACAGCATAGGCGATCGCATCATGCGGCAGACCTGTCGGATCGGAACCGCTGCGATCAAGAATAATGTATCCGGTCGCACCCGTCGCAACACTCCAGGAGAGATTGATTTGACTCATTGAAACCGCGGTCGCATGGAATGATCCCGCCTGGGTGGAGGGCTCACTGGAGAGCGTAAAGAATGTTCCGTCAGGCGAATAACCCGTTCCCGTGCCATTGATCGCATAGCCGCGGAAATGGATGAGCGTGCCCGCTGGAAGGCCGTTGACCGTGTCAACAAATGTCGCAGTGGTGTCGGATGCGACCACTTTGTTGTCTGCCGTCGTCGGACTTGCCGAGAGCGACCACACCACGCCGCGTTCGAGAATCGGGGAATTCCCGTCGGATGCTATCGTTGCACCCAGGAGAGCCGTGCCGGAGGCGACTCCCGCAGATGTTGGTGCGATGAGGGTTGGCGCGGACGTAGCGAGTGCAATGGAAGCTGTGAGCACCCGGTTCGTGTCCATCGTCACTGTCAACGGGTTGTCCGTCTCGTGACCCGTGAGGACATCCCCCGTCCATGCCACAAAGTGGTAGCCGGAGTCGGGAGTAACCGTGAGTTGCACATTCGTCCCGTGCTGATAGCTCGGTCGATCGGGTAGTCGCGTCACCGATCCATGTGTTGCATTCACCGTGAGAGTATAGGCAACGAGATCGGTCCCCGCCATCACTATTTCTGTCGTGCCTCCGGAGGGATTTATCGTGTTCGCGCCGCTCGGCCAGATACCATCGCTATCCGCCGCGGACGTGACGAGTGTACCGTCGGCAAGCGATCGCTGATCGATCCGCCGCACGCCATTCGGCAACACATTCGGCAGGACGAGACCGAATGCGCCATTGACGCCATTGACGCTGGTGCCGTAGAAAGCGGCATAGTTGTTCGCGGTGGTGTTGGCTGATCCATCGTCCTCAATGAACGATCCAGACAGCGGCCGGCCGCTCGCAGAGGTGTCGTCGTACACGAAAACGAAATTCTTCGGACTCATGGCACTCGTGCAACGCAGGCCGGTTCCCGCACTGTCCGCAGCAGCCGGATCCAGTTTTTCCACACGAACGGAATCCGCGGTGGTGAGCCTCGTTGCAACGACAGTTCCCGTCCCGCCGTCGTTCAGCGCGATGCGCATAAATATGTATCCGCCGGGAACGAATCGGGCATTTCCCGTTGGTTCCGTGATGAACCATCCTTCGTAGCTGCCCGAAGCATCCGCGGTAAACACGCCATACGTCCCCGCGGTGACAAGGCCGGGGCTTGATGTGCGGACAAAACTGCCCGACGGAGAAGCAAAGATGCAGTTCCCCGAACCGTTCGCGGTTGCCAGATCCGAGGAAAGAACGCACTGATTGATGTAATGGTAGGTGGCATTCGCGGTCAATCCTGTGATCGACGCCCGAAAGGCGAACGGAATTCGATTCGCGTTCGTCCCATTGATCCCTTCGATATACCGCGGAAGGACAACAGTGGTGAGCGACTGCGCATACAGAGCCTCTGAGAAACAGAGCGCGAGGAGAATCAAAGCAATACACTTTTTCACGGCCATCGTCCTTCCCTAGTGATCAATGTGCAAAAAACGGTCCTCTGCGGCGATTTTCATCAATTCTGGGGGTCACCGTACACTATTCCCCGCCCGTGCGTCCCTACATACACCCGGCCGTAGAGCCTCGGATCGCCGGTAATTTGAAGCAACAAACCCCATTGGTGCTGGTCGTCATTGATGCGCATCCAGGTTTGCCCCGCATCGTCTGAACGAAAGATCCCATGGAGCCCGTTGATCGTGCAAACAGCATACAGCGCAGCATACGACTTGCCTGGCGCCTCTTTCCCGAACCCAAAGGCATGAAGTTCCTGCACACCGTCAATCCGTGAGAACGACCCGCCGGCATCAACGGAGTGGTAGAGTCCATCAAACGCAGCAACCCAAAGGTCCCCTTCCCTGCCGGGTGCTGCATAGATCCGGTCCTGCCCTCCACGGCCGTCGCCACGGTTTTCTCTGGTGTGAACGGGACCGCCCGGGAGGGTCAACGGTTGCCCGGTAAAGTGTGCCCCTCCATCACTGCTGACGAAGAGCTTTCCTCCAAACAAATCCATCGCGAAGAACTTCCGGGCGGAGACACGATCTGCAATGACCCTGATATTGTTGGGGATGCCCTGACACTGCGACCACGTTGTGCCATGATCCCCTGTGAGATACACGGGCGCGGGCTTCGGCGGGCTGCCTGAGCGAGAATCTCCCTGTATCGAATCCGGCGCCCATATCCAGATAGCTCCATCCGAGGAAACGGCAATTGAGCCGAGCCCGGACTCTGTCCCGGGCATTGCGGCGGTAGGTTTCCACGTCTTGCCGCCATCCAGCGAAAAGCCGATATTGCGACCCGGATTGTCGTTCTTTGCTCTGCCAACACGCACGATGACGTCAGGGTTATTTTCTGCACACGCCACACTGGTCGTGTTTCCAAACCTCGGATTGGAAAAGTTTCCCTCGGGCGCGGGCCTCTCAAGGTCCCAGTGGACGAAGCCGCCGTAATCCCCGACTGCAGAGATCAAGTGTGCACCCTGAGGCGGACTGAGCAGATCGAGTGCTACCGTCTCCTCGATTCCTTTGCTCATGACACTCCATCGTGTCGGCAGGCCGGCATCTGCATCGGAAAGGTTGAATGTCTCGTACCCGCCATAGCCGGTTGTGAATATTGCGTGATTGGGATCGGCAGGGTCAATTTCGATGTCGAAAAGCCAATGAATTGGCGTTTGTGCGACGTACGGTGCAGGAGAAAAATCGTACGTGCCTCCCCCGCCGAAGATCGGTTTCCACGACGTCCCGCCATCGGTGCTCCGGAAGATGTCATCTTTGCCCGCACTGTTAGGGCGGCCAAAAGAACTTACGATAAGCGTCTGTGGATTGTGGGAATCGACGGAAACTGCGGCGTAGCCGAATGGTTTGTGTTGTTCGGGCTTGGGTTTGTCCGGAGTGATCTCCACCCAGTCGCCATTCATCGTATTGAACTTCCATACAGCACCGTCGGTCATGCGCGAAGGACCGGGGGAAGTGCCGTACGTAATGAACATGACCCCATCGGCGGCAAGAACAGCACGGGTGGGGCGATAGCGGGTGGGTTGACCGGGGAGGGCATGCCACGTTTTCCCGGCGTCTGTGCTGCGGAACAGGTTTTCGCGATTCATGAGAGAAGCACCAACGTAGATCGTGGAACTTCCCCTGCCCGGAAACCCGCTTTGATGATCAAAGAGGACGAAGATGATCCCGCTTCCCATGCTGAGTCGTTGCCAGCGTTGAATCTCGTCGGAGCTCCGCACATTTGCAGGGAGGGCTTCGGCGACGTCGGGGAAAGTCTCAACCCTGCTCCACGTCAAGGCACGGTCAACACTTTTCCACAGCCCTGCATGTCTCGTACCGAGAAAAAGAACGTTGCCATCGTTCGGGTCAACGGCCAGTCGTTCACCATTCCCGCGCCCATTTTCATTTGCGCCCATCTTGAACGGGAGGTTTGTGCGTCGGAATGATCTGCCGCGATCGCTCGAACGAAGTATTGCTCCATTCGGGACCCATGGAAGTGTATAGGTTCCGCACGCAAGATAGACGATGTCGGGATCCGAGGGATCGAGCGCGATGCTTTCAACACCCATGAGATTCAGATCTTCGTACGGGATCCAGTCGAGCATTGGCTCCCACGCCATCGTTTCCTCATTTCGCCGATACGCTCCACCCATGTCGGTACGACAGTAGCACACACCTTTGGCCGTCGGGTGGAACGCAATGCCGTCGACAAATCCTCCCCCCACAATTTGAACGCTCTTCCATGTGTAGGGCGCACTCGGGGGCGTCTGCAATTGGGCAATGGCCACGAACCTTACGAGAGCCGCTATCACGGCCGCCATAACCATGAAGTGGCGCGGTCGAGCCATAGGTTTCTTCCCCCCTCAATAGTCTTTCGTCTTCACGAGAAGAGTCGGAAAAAAATACGCCTGCTGCCGATGGAGAGCCGCAGGCGTATTGGATCTGCCAGGAGAGAACAGCAACCGTCTACTTCAGGAGCATCATCTTCTTTACCATTGTCCCCGAGGGGCTTACCAGTCTGTAGAAATACACGCCGCTCGCCAGATNNCCCACGACATCGTACACTTTGAGAGACACGTTGCCAGTACTCTTCACGGTGTATTGAATAGTGGTTGTCGGGTTGAAGGGGTTGGGATAGTTCTGTTCCAATGCAAACTTGGACGGCCCCACCTGCCGGCTTCCCACGGCGGTGACCGATCGGGTCATGTTATACACGCGAACGTTGTCGGCACCAGCCCACGAGGCACTGAGGGTAGAAGCATTCTGGAGCAAGATTCCCAGTGTGTGACCGGCGGCAGACGCATCTGCACTCGCAAGAAGCGAGTATGTCGCATAGCTCAAATCCACATTCAACGGATTGTCCTGGGTTCCGAGTATCACTCTGTCTCCGGAGCCGTTCACGTAGAAGAGCGCGGTCCTCAGCAATGTTGCGGCCCACGTTGCCCTTCCATCGACCTTCATCTGGAACACATCGTCGACTTGCATCACGTAGTCGGTCATGTTCCAAACACTTGAGTCGGGAGTGGCCCTCATGAACGCTGTATATTGTCCATCCCGGGGTGTCCAGCCCAATTCGACTCCTGAATCGAGGGGATCTTTATCACCCGTCCAGCCCGGGATATCCGCTTTTGCGCCGTTCCACGTCGGGTCAGTGCACACCCCGTCCCAGCCCTTTATTTTGCCTGAATCAGGCTCTTCGAAACTGTAGTTGACGATAGGGATAGAAGTATGATTGAGATTCCGCACACGCACATTATCAAACCCAAGCCAGCCGCCATGGAGGTTATCGGTCCCGACAGGGTTCGTCACATTGTCAAACAGGATCCCAAGTTTCCAACCGATCCACGGTGATGAGTTCGGGTCCGTGGCAAAGGAGATCGTATACCTCTGCATGCTGGAGGTAAGGGTCTTGACTTCGGAGACGATTGGGACTCTGACGGTGTCGTACAGCATATAGAACAGCTCCATCTTGAAGCTGGGTGCTTGGTACGTGTTCATTGCATCCACCGCCAACTCCAGCGTATCAGAATCTTCAATACGTCTGTTGGTAATCTGATATACTGAAGTATCGGCCCCCATCAGATAGCCTCTATACGTTCCGTCGGTGGCGCCGGCTTGCTCGATGCCCGAGTCAAAATCCGCCGAATCCAATGCATCGGTGTTCCAGAACGGAATATCGATCTTCTTACCAGTATAGGTCGGGTCGGAGCACTTCCCATCCCACCCCTTGATCTTGCCAGAGTCGGGCTTTTCAAAGCTAAAGTTGAGAACGGTGAGGTTCGTTTGCGCGAACAGCTGGGTTGCCAGGAACACCATCGCACAACCGGACAGAGTCAAAAATCTTCTCAAGTCCATAATGTACTTCTCCGCTATTGGTTTTTGTGTGAACTGGATTCTATCCCACATTCGAGACCTCTCCTTGGTACTTACTCCCATTGCCTCCTTTCTTCATCAAATTATGAAAAAGGTTCCAATTGCGTTCAGGTATGGAAATCGGATCTCTTCATTGCGACAACGTCTGCCCTGCACAACCGGACAGCCGCTACTGGAGCAAGCGGGATTCTGCTTTCATCGCCCACGCCGCCATAGCGGGTTCGGATAGTGCGAAGTGCATTTTGGGGGCCAGCATCAAATTCGGCACGGTATTTCTACCGGACACGAGTGCCCAGCTCCACTGGCCTCTTGATTCTTGGGAATTATTTCTATAAACTGAAGGAACAGCTCGGGGATTGAAACGCTTTAGCAAATATAGACGAATCTTTCAAAAAGTCAAGTCATTTTTCTGCAACCTCCGTCTTTTCCTTAAGGAGCCACGGTGAAAGAAGTAACTATTACCGACGTCGCGAAACGTGCGGGAGTGTCGATAGGGACGGTATCTGCCGTCATCAACGGAAAGAATACGGTCAAAATGGAGACGCGGGAAGCCGTTTTGGTTGTTATGAAGGACATGCATTACAGACCGCGGGGAAGTGCACGGGCATTGAAAAATTCGAGCCCGGAATACAGCAGCATCGGCCTGCTCATCCGTGAGCTGGACAACCCATTTTACATGGCAATTGCCTCCGGCGTCCGGGAGTATGCCAGCAGCAAAGGTTTTTGGGTGAACATAGCAAGCTCTGAAGGCAACCACATGAGCGAAGAGAGGATTACGCAGAGTTTTTCGCGGACAGACAGAAAAGGCGCCATTATCGCGCCGGTGCTTGAGGGAACCTCCGAGATCGAGCATCTTTTCCGGTTAAAGCTCGTCAATTTCCCGTTTGTGCTTCTGGAGAACGTCAAGGGCATTCAGGCAAACGTGGTGAGCATTGACAACATCAAGGCGATGAAGAAAGCGATCAAGTATCTGATGGACAACGGTCATTCGAGGATAGTGCATTTCTCCGGTCCGAAACACGCCTCCCACACGTACGAGAGAATTGAAGGGTACGGCAAGGCGTACAGTGAAAGTCATCATGTCTTCGATGAATCCATGATCGTGCCCGCGGGGGCCCATCTCGAGGATGGATATCGGACATGTCTGCAGTATTTCCGAAACAGAAGCCGAACGAGTTTTCCCACAGCCATTGTTTGTTATAACGACCTCGTTGCGATCGGTGTGATGACAGCCTTGAGGGAGCTCGGTATTGCCGTTCCCGATGAGATTTCGGTCGTGGGCAACGACGACATTCCATTTTCACGGCACCACCCCGTGCAATTGACCACGGTCCACGCGCCCATGTTCGAGTTAGGTCGGAAGGCAGCCGAGATTCTGATAAATAATATCGAATCCTCCAAACCCCTCCCCATCGAAAACGTCGTCCTGGACGCCGAGTTTGTGATCAGAAAGTCCACGAAAGCTCTGCAATCGCCGCTCACCCGCCCATCCGGTCAGGAATCTCACACGTTGGGTGAGCCAAGCCTCACCGACACCGCAAGATGAAATGACGGAGACAATATTTCGCTGCAGAGTCCGCGGGAGAAACGGAGAGGAAATCGGCAGGCGGGCGCCGTCATCAATCCTGCAAGGAGAAATAAAAAACCCCGGACGTCATGTCCGGGGTTTTTCACAATAAATCTGGCAACGACCTACTCTCCCACACGGTTACCCGAGCAGTACCATCGGCGCGGGAGGGCTTAACTGCCGAGTTCGGAATGGGATCGGGTGTGACACCTCCGCTATGGTCACCAGAATAAAAACTCAAGAAGAGTGCAGGGCCCGGTCGTTGTCCGTCGCACAAAAGCATGCAGCGGAGAACGATGTGAGGCCTTGCCGACATCACGATGATGATGGCTTCCATAGCTCTTATTGATGCACCTTGTCCCGGCCGAAGCCGGAACGGGAACATATCCGCGTCAATAAAGAATTATGGTTAAGCCGCACGACCTATTAGTACCACTCGACTGAGTCCATTACTGGACGTACATCTGTGGCCTATCAACCTCGTCATCTCCGAGGGGTCTTGAGGGGCTTGCGCCCGGGATACCT
>PMNE01000101.1 GCA_003162635.1 Ignavibacteriota bacterium | reverse complement strand
ATCAGGCCCGGAATATCCTCAGGCCTTTTCCGGAGCGGGGGGAGTTCGATGGTGATGGGTCCGATGGAATAGCAAAGCTCCTTCCGGAGGATATCGTTTCGCACAAGCGTCGCAGGGTCGCTGTTGAGTGTTGTCACGATCCGGACATTGCAGGGGATATCCTCCTCGCTCCCCACCCGTCGGACGCACCGGTAGTCGATAGCCCTGAGCAGTTTCATCTGGACGACGTGGGGGAGGGCTTCAAGGTCGTTCAGGAGGAGCGTTCCGCCACCCGCCTCCTCAAAGGGACCGGGGACAACGCTGATGCCGTTCCACGTCAGCGATTCGCATCCGAAGATCTCCTGATCGAGGGCCTCCGCCGGGAACGCCGCACAATCCACGACGACAAAAGGTCCCGCAGCCCGGCTGCTGAGATTGTGGATGCGGTGCGCGGTCCACTCCTTGCCGCTTCCTGGTTCTCCCACGATCATCACATTGACGTCCTTCGCAGCGACACGTCCGACGGCTGCCAGCACCTCTTGCATCGCCTTGCTGTGGGGCAGGGAAATGCCGGCTCCCGCCAGGATCAACCGCCGGTCTCTGCGGGGGGAAGCGTCATGAAAATTGTGCTTGTCACCCTCGCGCTTCATCTGTCCCCTGCAAACATCGCAGAATGTGATTTCTTCTTATCGGGCCGCATGCGACGGCTGGAGATCGTAGGAAAGCGATACCTGGTGGTACCGTGGCTCGAGCCGGTTGGGCGCAAAAGCGTAGTCGATGAAGAAGCTGCCGAAGATCAGGCCGGCACCGAAGCGCGCTGCCTGTGAGTGGGGTCCGACCCAATACCCTCCCCTCAGTGCGAGGAACTGGACGGGGAGGACTTCCACACCACCTTTATAGGTCAGTCCGCTGTGCGTGAACACTTTCTGGGCTGCGATCGATAGCTGATAACGCTGGTACTCTTTCTCGGTCGACCGGACGGTAAGTCCGGATTCTATGGACTTCAGCATCGACACGTTCGATACAACGGTCTGGCCGTCCTGAACGCCGAAATCGATCCGGTCTCCCACGCCGTGCAGCGCGAAACCATAGGAGAATACCCGGTCGGGTGCGTAGAAGATGCCAAAAGAGCCGGAGAGCACCGGGATCCTCTTGCCGCCTCCCTCGCCGTACGAGAGGGTGAGAGCGCCCCCGATGCTCATAGCGTTTCCCAATGCCGCCGCAGCGGCGGCATCGACCTTGAAAATGGACATGGCAAGTCCGTCGAGGGGGCCGTCGATCGTCGTTTTCCCGACGTGCGTGATCGTGAGGCCGACACCGAATCCCCACCCTTTCGCTGCAGGCAGAGGGAGGGTGATATTCTCGGTGAGAAGCTGATCGTTGGCGTCGTCCAACTCGACAGCAAAATTGGTGAACAGGGACTCGCGGCGGAGACGCACCAACGCCGCCGGATTCCAATACATGACCGTCGGTTCGAGATCCTCGGAGACGTAAGGGTCCCCAAGGGCCGCGGCCCTGCTGCTGATGATGGAATGGGTATCGCTCCCTTCGCTGGAGATCTGCGCGGCAAGGGGGTCCATTCCCCACACGAGGAGAGCAGCCGCAAGAAAAAGGCCGCGCGTGGCTCGGGCAACCATGGTCTGATTCCTCATTTAAATATCCCGAAAACGCCGAATACGAGGAACGCGTCGCGGAAGAAATCGCCGACGTCTCTGATGAAATTCTCTTTGAAGGGTACGATAACGACGTCTCCGGGATGGACCAGGGGGAGCGCACGGACGTTTCCCGACTCGAGGAAGGCGTTAAGGTCAATTTCGATGAATCTCCGGCCTCCTTCGATTGTTGCTTGGCGGGCGATTTTGACATATCTTAGGTCAGCGTCGACTGTCCATCCTCCGGCATTGGAGAACACTTCAAGGAGGGGGAGATCGGCCGTCGCAGTGAAACTCCCTTGGTGGAAAACAGGACCGAGGACCGTGATGCGGGGGGAGGCGTGGGAGACATCCAGAGAGAGCTTTATCTCACCCTGGATATACTCCGCGAGCCGGTCGCGCAACTCCTTGGAGAATTCGATTTTCGTCAGCCCGGCGGCCGGTACCTCCCCCAGCAGCGGCGCACTCATGGCGCCGGTCGCCTTCACGATCGCGCGGGTGGCGAATTCACTGTAACCCCATACGGAGAGCACGACGGAATCGCCGACTGCAATGAGACTCGTGTCGGAGAGAATGGGGGGGGAATACGTCTGTGCTCCCCCTGTGTAGGTGATCGGCGCGTTTGTCGATGTTGTGTCGTAACTCGCGCACGAACTGAGAAGCACCGGCAGAACAAACACCGCGGCGATGATGAACGAAGCTTTCATAAGACCAGGCCTTGACATGATCTGCGGGTCAGTGGAAATTTCTCCTCCGCAATGCTCCAAATAGCATGCCACCCGCGTTTGCGTGGCGGCTTCTTCGGCCCTTTTGCCTGTATTCAGGGGACGGAGATGAAAACGGCGAAGGGACCGCAGGGAATCGACCGGCGGGACTGACTCCATCCTGAACGATTTCAGGGACCATCGTATAGAATAGTGTCGGTCCCGGGTGGAGGGAAAGCGTGTGCGATGCCAAACATCCGGAATCTGAACCTGATCACGCTTTTTTCCCGGGGCCCTGAAAATAACTCGTGGCACGAGTCTTGAATTGACCTCAGGGTCAGGTTCTCTGCCCGCCACATCCCGGGGAAGAAGCGGAGATGACCATGGCGGTGCATTTTGAGAGAGAGAGGGTAGCATGAGAGCTGCACAGTTGCGTGTCCATGAAGTCCTTGGGATGCTCCGGCGCCGATGGAAGATGATCGTTTTCCCGACGATCCTCATCGCGGTCGTCTGTACCATAGGCGCCTATATGCTTCCCCGAAAATACGAATCCACAACCACGATGCTGGTGCGCCCCGACCAGAGCATCAGGTCGCTCTCAGGCTATGAATTGATGGGGGCGTTCGAGGAACAACTCCGCAACATCAGTGAAATTCTCATGAGTCGGAGCTTCCTCGAAGTGGTGGTGGACAGTATGGGATACGGCCAGCCGGGTATGTCTCAGGGACAACGAGATGTCGTCTTGGCCAAGGTCAGCAGCGCGCTCAGCACCAGCCGTCTGGGATCGGATTCGTTCAGCATTTCGTATACCGACTCCGATCCGCGTGTGGCCCAGAAAGGGGCGTCCATGGTTGCCAATCTCTTCATCCTGACGAAAACGGAATTGGAGAACCGCCAGAATCAGCAGACGGTCGATTTTCTCGAAAGAAAGGTGGAAGAGTACCGCCTGTTGTTCGAAGCGAGCACCCGGTCGCTCGTCTCCTCGATGCAACAGGATGTGAACGACCTGCCGACGGAAACGAGAACACTGTATTCCCAGGTCAATGACAGCGAACATGAAATGGCTGCAAACGCTGCGCGGCTGAAGACATATCAGGATGCCCTGGCAGTTCTCAGCACACTTGCCGACTTGTTGAAGAACTCTCCCGAAGTGCTCAGGACAGAAAGCGGGAAGCAACCCCTGCTGGAGTTGCAACGCGAAGATCTTCCCTATGTGAGCGAGCTTCGAATCCTGCTGGCGAAGTACGACGAGGCCACCCGCCGGTACACGGCAAAATTCCCTGAAGTGGACAAGCTTGAAGTACAGTTGGTCGAACTTCTCGATCGGATGCACAAGGGGGTCGACAGCGAGATCTACAAGCTGCAGAACAAACAAGCCGGCCTGGAAAAACACCGCAGCCAGACCGTGGAAGAATTGAAGAAATCGTCGGTCGTCACCCGCACCAACCAGGACAAACAGACTACCTACGACGTCAATCAGAAGTTGTATAATGAAATGAAGCTCAAGTTAGAACAGGCGCGGCTGGCGATGGACGTCGGGAGCCGCGGTGCCAACCAGTTCATCGTTCTTGATCCGGCCCAGCTTCCGACGCATGCGACAAAGCCAAACAGGACCATGATTGTCGCAGGAGGATTCGGTGCAGGCTTTCTCTTCGGCATCCTGCTCGCTCTCGCTGCCGAACTCTTCGATACGACGCTGCGGGGGCCGCGGCACATTGAAATTTACAAGAAGCCGGTCATCGCGCTTCTCCCGCAATCGCGGCGTCGCTCTTGACCACGAAAGGGTGTTGCGTATCTCACAATCCAATCTCCCATGACGGAATCCGACAATCCGCAGGCGCGTAGCGATGAGTCGCCGAGGGAAGACTCCGCGGACAAGAACCTCGTTCGGCTGCTGAAGCCTGTCGTTATCGCCGACGATCCCCCGGGGCCTATCGATGAACTTGTGGTCTCGGCGGAATACTACAACCGGTTTACCTATTCGCTCCTTGCGAAAGGGGCGATGGCGGTCAACCTGACAGTCGGGGTTACCAGCGCCAACCCCGGCGACGGGAAAACGCTGGTGGCCTCGAATCTCGCGGTCTCCCTGGCTCTTGCCAACCGGCGGGATACCGTGGTCGTCGACCTGAGCATACGCAATCCCCGTCT
>PMNE01000057.1:91598-92543 GCA_003162635.1 Ignavibacteriota bacterium | reverse complement strand
CTGGTTCAGCGTGTGTTCAGTGAAGCACCAGGAGTTTCTTCGTTTGAACGAAACTCCCGGCCTGCATCCGATAGAAGTAAGCACCTGATGCAAGACTGTGCGCATCGAACCTCACCTCATGGTACCCCGCTTCCTGATCGCCATTGACGAGCGTCGCCACCCGTTGGCCAAGTGTGTTGTAAATCGACATGATCACGTGCGACCGCTGCGGGAGATCATAACGGATGATACTCGACGGGTTGAATGGATTGGGATAATTCTGATAAAGGTTGTACGAGACAGGGATCGCAGGGCGATCTTTTTCGACGCCTGTGATCGAGGGCTCGAACTCCAGAAATCCTCCCAGCCGTTCGGGGATCCCGGGATTAAGCGAGTCCCACTGGGCGGAAACCAACCTCGTTGCATTCAGATACGTGCTCACATTCGGATACCCGGTAAGATACTTTCCGTAGATCGATGGCGACGCCGGGTTCGTGACATCGTACACGTAAAGTCCCTCCTGCGTTCCGGCGGCAAGGTAGTTTCCGTAGCGACTGACATCATAGAACCGGCTTTTCGGCAGATACGTGAGCGGGACCGGCATGAACACCACCGGCGAAATGCTGGAGGCGTCAGTCACATCAAACACTGCAACCGTGTCCGGTTTCATGACATAGAGAAAGTTGCCGGACTTTCTTATCTGAGTATATCCGGATCCCAGAGAGATCGTATTCTTGACCGACATGCTTGAAGGATCTGTGATATCGAGAACCTTGAGCTTGTCCGCAACGGGATTCAAACCGTACAACAGACTTCCATCGACGACAAAATTCCCCCAACTGTCCCCATCACTGAACTGCGAGATCTTTGTGGAAGCCGCGGGATCTGTAACATTGTAGGCGTACACTCCCGAAGTTCCTCTGGAGAAGATGAGCACCGGCGCGTTATAGTAAACGTCGCTCACGG
>PMNE01000057.1:16978-91517 GCA_003162635.1 Ignavibacteriota bacterium | reverse complement strand
TCGTATCTGCTGTGAAGCTGCAGGCTTGTGGTAGCAAGCGGCTGAACGACAACTTCTTTTGTCAATTCGACTGAATAGTGTGGATCGCTGACGCTGGCTTTGACGGTAAACCGTGATATGCGGAAGGGAAAGAACGTCGAAGTAACTCCGGCGCTATCCCCCATTTTGCCCATTGCGGAGTCTGCATACGAAAGTCCGGTCAACGGGACGTAACTTCCTCCATCCACCGTCCAATGGATCGCGAGAGAATCGCCGTCGACATCGTGGATGGCGCTTCCGTCGATATGGATTGTATCGCCGAGGACGATTTGCGACGGGACCGCAAAATCGACGCTTGGCGGGTGATTGTCGATTGCCTGAAAACTCACTGTCGCGGTGTCCATCAAACCCTCGGTGGATTGGACAACGAGTCTGAGGCTGTACGTGCCGGGGAGATCCGGCGTGATCGAAACTGTGAGTGCCGCAGGGTTGGCAATTGCCGCGCTACTCCCAATCGGTTCTGCTGTGATGAGCCATTGGCTCCCCGTGATCGAACCCGCCGACACCTTCGCGGTACCGTTGAGATCCAGAGGACTGTGCGTCGGGACAATTGTTCCGACCGGTGCAATGGAAGCAATTGGCTGCCCGCCGTACAGTGCGGCTCTCACGAAGGCAACATCCTGCCTCAATCGGGTCACACTGCTCAATCGGTCATTCCCTTGTGCAATAACAAAGGCGGCAACAACTTCCTGCGTATCCCCTTTCGCAAGATGAAAAGGCCCCGAGCTCAGCATGATGCGGATGTCCTGCGGCGTGAATAGCCCAAGAGGAAAATTGCCGGGGAGATCGCCCGTCCCGAGAACGGGGTCGCCGGAGAACCACTTGTACATCGGCAGCCCCGACGTCGATGATATCAATGCCTGATGGACTGATCCCGCGAGCCCTCGCTGATAATCGTATGCATCAAGAGAATAATATGGATTACCGGTCGGCGGATCTAGGAGCTGGAAAAAGGATCCGTTCGAGTAGACGACATACGATGTCATCGGGAGGTTCACATACCCTCTGACCCATTGCCCATCCACCAGCGCGCTGTCCGCGGGGCCCGCAGGCACTTTGGGCCCTTCGATGAAATCGAATCCCTCCGCAGGAGGCTTTGAGCCGTACCCGTGCGACGTGCCGTCATCGTTGTCGCCGTTGTACACATAACCCAGACTAAGGGTCGTGTCGCAACCCGGCAGGTCGTCGTTTGCATCACCGAGATCCACATCCGACCAAACCGAAATATACGTACTGTCGTAGTCAGCATCGCTCTTGTTGATGATCTTCCACCTCAGGACTGCCGTGTTGCCGAGTGCGCCCGAGTGGTTGAACCCGTAATAGAGGCATTGAATTTCAACGCCCATTGGCGGGGTGGCCCCTAGAGATCCGTGCCGGCCGGTGTTCACATCATTGATGACGGTCCACAGCTGCTGGTCGCCGTAGAATTTTGGCTGCCACGTGCCGTCCGGGTTTTGACCCAGCGTTGGTGCGCCGTAATCACCCGGCCACTGAACGAAGTCGGAATTTCCCTGAGGATTGCCAACATCTCTCTTGTCGATCTTGTAAAGACGCCACTTGTTATCGAGAGTTCGGCTATTGGCCGCTGAGCCGTCGTTGGCTGTCGTGTTAAATGTTTCAAGCAGCGGCCCGGGTTGGTATTCACTCTGGTAGTCCATGTTCGCCGTCCGGATATTCCCGTCCGGTTGATGTTTCCCCGCCAGCCACATGCCTCCGGTATACACGCATGTCTTCCCCGATCCCTTTGGCCACTCCATGCCCGCCGTCCCCGTCTTCCGCTCATCGGCGAATACGCCGTCAGAATTCATCACACAGTTGATCGCGTTGATGTCGAGATTCTTGTAGTCGGGCGAAGTTGCGAGCTTGGCTTGTCGAGTGGCGGTCCGGCTCGGTCCTGCGCACACGGGAATTGTTGTGCTGATAGTGAAAGCGACGACCAGAGCGACCTTGGGAAATGTCTTCATACTCCTCCTTGTGAGAAGACAAAGGGACGGGAGATTGCATGCCCATCACAGAACGGCTGATCGGTAATGTATGCAATGTCTTGGGGGAGAAAGCATCATTGGAGAACAGGCGCAACAATTGCCGGGGGAGCAAACCAATTGGCAAGTATCCGCAATATCATGATCACTTCAACTACTGTCAAGTGGTCGGAGCACGAACCCCCGCGATCTTAAGAAGATCGCCGGATTGACAGAAATTATTGCAACGTTGGGATTGGGGGAAGAAACTGTCCGACGGTAAGGATTATTGAGAAGGGCTTCGCGGGTTAGTTCTTCAAACCGATCGGGATGCTGCCACCGGATGGGTTACCTCTACGCAACACACAAAGATGGTTTTTCCGGAGGGTCCCGAGGAAAATCGCATGCGGGAACAGTGCGCGGGACCACCCTCGATCCCGCGCCCCTGCACTCCCACTCCTCACCTTCGCCGCGCCACGTTTACTATCCACGCGATTCCCAGCACCACCGACGCGACACCGACGATCGCCGGAGACGAGGGAAGATCGAACAGGAAGGCAAGGAAGAGTCCGACCGGCGCCGACAACAGGCCGATCAGCACCGACACGATGAAGATGTGCGTCACCTTCCTCGCCAGCAACATCGCCGCCACCGGCGGCACGACGAGGAAGCCGAAGACGTAAATATCGCCCACCATGTGCGTCGCAAACGAGATCACGACACCCGCGAGCAGATAAAACGCGGTGTCCCACCAGACCGCGTTGTATCCCTGCGTCCTCGCGGTCTCGGGATCGAAGGAGACATACGTGAACTCTTTAAACAGCAACAGATGCGCCCCCATCGCCACCACGAAGGCAACGATCATCAAGATGAACAACTCCGGCGTCACAAAAAGGATGTCCCCCCGGAGCAGGTTCTCGATCTCCGCCACCTCAACCTTCGGTGATTTTTGCATGATGAGAATCCGCGCAGCGATTGACGTCACGAACACCACGCCGAGTACCGCATCCCGCGGAATCTTTTTCCCCGTCAACAACCGGGAGATGATTACCACGGTCGCCAGCGTCACCACAAGCGATCCGACGGTGTGCGGAAGAGGGAAGAACGGCAGAAATGTCAGCGCGATGCCCATGACCGACACCTGCGTCATCACGGCGCCAAGAAATACCACCCGCCTCGCCACAATGTACACGCCGAGGAACGCGCAGATCACGCCGACGAGCATGCTCCCGTAGAGGGCAAGCGGAAACTCCTGGACGATCGTCCTGACAATCTCAGCGGCCCCCATTGCCACCTCCCGAGAGGATGACTTTCCTCCCGTCGATCGTCCGGACATCCACCGGGAGTTCATACATTGTGGAGAGGTTCTGCCCGGTCAGGATCTCATCAACCTTCCCGACCTTGAAGAAGTCCCTCTCCACGATCGCCAGCCGGCTCACGTAATTGGCGACATCCTCCAAGAGATGGCTGACCAGCAGGACCGTCAGTCCATCATCCCGGTGGAGTCGATGCACGAGCTCCAAAATCGCGAGACGGGAGGAGAGATCCATGCCGTTCGTCGGCTCGTCAAGTACCAGCACGTCGGGTTCGGACGCCAGCGCGCGCGCAATGAGCACCCGCTGTTTTTGTCCCCCGGAGAGTTCCTTGAATGCAAGGCCGGCGAGATCTGCGATCGCCACGTGATCGAGACATCGGCCAACGGCTTCCCTGTCTTCCTTGCCGGGCCGGCGGAAGAGTCCCCGCTGCCGGTAGCGCCCCATCATCACCACCTCCTCCACAGTGTAGGGAAGCGCGTAATCAATCGTGTCGCGTTGCGGCACGTAACCGAAGCGGAGGGGCAATCCGTTTTCTCCCTGCGCCGTGACCGTCCCGGACAATGGGCGGAGCGTGCCGAGAATTGTGCGGAGGATTGTCGTCTTGCCGGCCCCATTGGGGCCGACGAGTCCGAAGTAGTCTCCCGTGTCGATGGAAAACGTGATCCCCCGCAGGATCGCTTTCGACCCGTACCCGAGCACCGCGTCTTGAAATTCAATGATAGTCGCCATAGGTCCTACCTCAATGCCTCCGCAAGAGTCCTGACGTCATAATCGATCAAGGCGATATAATCCGTCGCCTGATCCACACCTCCGATGGAGGTCGGCAGTTGCAGCACCTTTGCCCCTGTTGCCCGGCCGATCTGGTCCGGCGCCGCAAGATCGTAGAACGGCTCGACGATGATCGCCTTTACGCCCGCCGATCGGACGAGGTCGATGATCTCAACGGTGTGACTTGGACTCGGGGCAATCCCCGGTTTCGGCTCGACCTCCCCTGCGACGTCGAGCTTCAGCCATGACGCAAAGTATGTCCAGCTCTTATGAAAGGTCACCACCTTCTTCCCCGCAAACGGCTTCATCGTCTGCTCCCACCCTGCGATTCTTGTGTCGAGGTTCTTCAAATAGGCGTTGGCATTGGCACGGAACAAACCTTCGTCGCCGGGGGAGACTTTCGCCAGCGCCTCGACGATCTCTTCCATCATGGGCCGCACGTTTCGCGGATCGAGCCAGTAGTGGGGGTTCCCGAAGCGGTGAACGTCACCCAGGCTCGCATCGACCCTGGCAGGCACCTCCAGTTTGTTTATCGCCTGCGACAGGTCCACCACACTGAGGGACGAGTTGCGCGACCCGTCGACGATCTGCGGCGCCCACATCTCCAGATCCATGCCGATCGTGAGGAACACGTCTGCGGATTTCAGCTTCATCATGTAACTCGGCTTCACCTCCACAAAGTGCGGGTTCTGATCGCCGCGCACGATGAAGTCGACCTTGACTTTGTCTCCTCCGATCTGCCGCGTGAAGTCGGCCAGCTCGGGGAGCGTCGTCACGACGCGCACCATTCCGGACGCCATGGCGCACCAGAGGAGAACTATGAGCATTGCTGCACGTTTCATATGATTTTCTTCCTTGTGATGATTGCACCGTTAGAATGGATGCGCCTTGTGCGGGCCGAGAGAGAACAGCACCTGCAGCGCAACGCTATTGACGTTCTGTGAAATGCCGGCGGTGAGGTGCGTCATATTCGCGTATTCGAGGCGCAGGCCAAGCGTTTCCTCGACCGGATAAAAGCCGGCGAATATGGCCACGCCATGTCCCCCGTCGTCTTTGCTGTACGGCGACTCCGTCCAGTCGTATCGCGAACCGATGCTGTATATCTTCATGAATTGCAGGTCGGCGTAGATATAGGCGCCGGAAGTCGAAATCCGACGCTCTTCCGGCACGTCGCTTGCATTGACGAACTGATGAAGGGTGCGATCCTGCATCGCCTTTCTGGTGTTTGCGAGATATTCCCCCTGCACGACAAGCGACGTATAGGCGCTCGATCGGTATTTGTACTTGAAGTCAAGATTGCCGTACCAGAATCTCTCCCGGTTGTACGGATCATGGATTCCTGTGTAGCCGCTCAGGCCGACCTCCAGATCGCTCTCGTCGCTCAGCGTGAAGAAACTCATCAGCCGGGCGGAGTTGGCATAGGTCGGCTTGCGCCCTGTGGTGTCCGCGATCCCTGTGGCATCTCCTATGGATCCACCGCGCAGCAGGTCAACCGTCAGTTTCGTGTACACTTCCCCCGTCGGCAGCAGTATGCTTGCGCTCATGCCGAGGTCGTTCAGCGACTCCCCAAAGAATTTCTCCTCCGAGAGCGGGGCACTGATGAACGGCCACGCATGCGGGTGCATGGTGTTGAGCTTGCCGAACTCCGCGCGGTATTTCCCGAACCGGAGATTAAGGTCGAACGGGAGACCGCGGAAGACCGTGGCGTATGCTTCCTCGATGCCGAGTTTTCCGGCTTCGATATCGGGACCCGGGAGCGTCATGATGATGTCTGCCCGGGAGAACGGATTCAGATACGACTGGATCGCAAGTTCAAGTTCCTGAAACTGAAAGTCGGGCTGGCTGAACTTGCGTTTTCCCCGGTTCACATCCCCTCCGTCGTCGGATGTAACGACAAACCGGGGAATAACGCTGATGTCGGGGTTCACCGATGCCTGCGCAAAGACGCGCGCGGGGATGAACGAGGCGGCGATAATCAGAACGGCAACGCCGGTCCGCAGTTGGCGCATAGTATCCTCCTGAGAATCACAATAGTTATCCTTTTCCTGCCACGCGGAGGAAAAGGTTTTTCTTCTCGTAGGGAAGGACTAGGCGACAGGTGGACCGCGCGAGCCGGAGCAATGAGGAGAGACGAAAGGGATTTCGGGCCGTCCCAGAGGGACGCGGCCGACAAAAACGGTTGTGAGAGAGGGAAGAGAGATGACAGTCGCGGGGGTGGCAATCCGCTGCGATATCTGTGAGCAGATGGCGCAACCCTGCACGCTGTCAAGAGGTATGTGATTCTCGTGAGCGCCGCAGGTGTGGGGAGTGATAGCGGGATCGCTCGTCAGCCGGAATGCAAAGACATCATGGTGGATGACACCCATGACGATGCCCGTTGCCATGTAGGCAGCCAGCAGCAGAATCGCTGTTCCCCGTCTTCTTCCGGTCATGTCAGAGAGCGCGCCCATAGCAGATTCATGATCACTTCGAGTTTAAATATAGTGCACGCCGGCCCGAGAATCAAGGAGCGGGGAGTTCTCTTTGGTTGAACTTTATGACTCTTTCCAGTATCATGCTCTTCGCCAGAGCAGTCTGCCCCCAGAACTCTTCGCTTATCGTATTCATTCCTATCGGGAATCCTCCATGAAACGAAATTTGTTGCTCACATCCATCACGATTGCCGCAATGATGCTCTTTGTGGCAGGCCGATGGGTGGACGAGGGAATGTGGCTCCTCGACTCCATCGGCAAGCTTCCTCTTGACAATATGAAGAAACACGGCCTCGAACTTACGGCTGAACAGATCTACAGTGCGAACGGTCCATCCCTCAAGGATGCCATCGTCCTTCTGGGCGGCGGGACCGCCTCTTTCGTCTCCGCCTCAGGTCTTCTGTTGACCAACCACCACGTCGCCTTCAGCGGCATCCAGGCCCTCAGCTCGGTCCAGGATGATTATCTGAAGAACGGCTTCTGGGCAAAAACGAAGACCGAGGAGCTCCAGACGAATTACACGGCGCAAATTCTTGTAGGAATGAAGGATGTTACTGCCGAGGTCCTCGCCGCTGTCAACGACAGCGTATCGGCCGACGCGCGCGCTGGGGCAATCCGGAGTGCGTCATCGAAAATCGAACATGACGCCAGGGGGACGACGGAGCTCAGTTGCCGGGTTGTCGAGATGTACAGCGGCCTCAAGTATTACCTCTTCACCTATCAGTCGTTCCCCGACGTACGCCTGGTGTACGCTCCGCCGAGTTCCATCGGAAATTTCGGCGGTGAGGTGGACAACTGGATGTGGCCGCGGCACACGGGGGATTTTTCGTTCATGCGCGTGTATGCGGCCCCGGACGGCACCCCGGCAAAGTACTCGAAGGACAATGCGCCCTACAGGCCGAAGGTCTTCCTCCCGATCTCGACGCAGGGCTACACCGAGGGATCTTTTGCCATGATCCTGGGATATCCCGGACGCACGTTCCGCTACCGCGAAGCGGCATCAATTCAGCTTGCCTACGATGAAACGTTACCGGTCACGATCGACCTCTACAAAACCCGCATGGATATCATCAATGCGGCCGGAAATAAGGACAGAGCGGTGGAGATCAAATATGCCAGCCGCGTCCGCTCCATCGCGAATACCTACAAGAATTACCTGGGCACGCTCGAGGGAATGAAGCGTGCTGATTTGATCACGAAAAGACGCCACGACGAGGCAGAGTTCGACGCCTATCTCCAGAGCACGCCCGAACTGAGGGCGAAATACGGCACACTCCTCGCCGACCTTGAGCACGCCGACGCTGATCTGAAGACGTTTAACAGAAAGAACCTTGTGTTGAGCAATGTCATGATGGGGATCGACATGCTCCGCCTCGGAACCCGGCTGAAGATGGAGGTTGACCGCGGCGGCGACACCACGGCTGGTTTCCCCAATCCGTTCATGCGTGGGAGAGAAAATATACGCGACTTCATCGGCGCGCTGTTCAAGGATTCGGACCAGGACGTGGACAAGGCGACCTTCGTCGCTCTCATCATCAAGAACGCGGCCATGCCGCCGGATCAACAGATGAGAGTATTCCACGATATCACGGGAACAGCCACGGGAGAGAAACTGGAGAAGCGCGTGCGGGAGTACGTGGACGGCCTCTACGACGATTCGCGGATTTGCACCCCCGCAGGTTGTGAGAAGCTCCTTGCGAAGGGAATCGAAGCGATTGCGGACGATCCGTTCGTGAAGCTCGCTGCAAAGATCAGCGACGAGCAGGGACCGCTCATGGCAAAGAGCAATGAGTTCACCGTACGGATCACACCGCTGCGGGCAAAATACATCGCGGCATGGCTGGGATGGAAGAAGGGGGAGCTGGTCTATCCCGACGCCAACCGCTCTCTCCGCTTCACCTATGGCACGGTCGAACCGTATATTCCGCGCGACGGCGTCTCCTATCGGTGCTATACGACGCTGACAGGAGTCATGGAGAAGGAACAGCCGGACGATCCCTTCATCGTCCCGGCAAGACTGAAGGAACTCTGGCGGGCCAGGGACTACGGCAGGTATGCCGACAGGAAAGACGGCGAGATGCACGTCGCGTTCCTCGCCGACCTCGACATTACCGGCGGGAACTCCGGCAGCCCGGTCATCAACGGCAGGGGAGAGCTGATCGGGTGTGCCTTTGACGGCAACTGGGAAGCGGTCGTGGGCGACTTCTATTTCCAGGAAGAGCTCAACAGAACCATCAGCGTCGATGCGCGCTATATCCTCTTTGTGCTGGACAAATTTTCCGGTGCAGAGAATGTCCTCAAGGAACTGCTCCTACGATAAGGGATGTTCCGTGATGGCAGGGGCGTCGGTTCGTCTGTTGACGGCTCGTCGATCGGCGCCCCCGATGTTTTGCCCCGTTTTTCTTGCATGCAGGATGGTTGTACCATGCCACGGCTCCTCCTCGGTTCTCATATGTCGATCAGCGGCGGAATGTATAAGGCATTCGAACGTGCCGCATCCGTTGGTTGCGCCACCATGCAGGTCTTCACAAAGAACAACAACCGGTGGGCAGGGAAACCATACAGCGAGGCAGACGTGCAGCGTTACGCGGCGGCGGCGGCCTCTGCCGGCGTTGCCCCTGTGATCGCCCACGCCGCCTACCTCATCAACCTCTGCGCCGTCAACCCGACGACTCTTCAAAAATCGCGCGCCGCCCTTCGGGATGAATTGACGAGATGCGAGATGCTCGGAATCCTTGGACTCGTCGTCCATCCGGGATCGCACGTCGGTGCAGGTGACGCTGCGGGTATCTCCCGGATCGCGGAATCCATCAACCTCACCCATGAGGCAACATCTGGATTCCGCACGTTTACAATTCTCGAAACCACAGCGGGCCAAGGAACGGCTCTCGGCTGCCGGTTCGAGCAGATACGCGGGATCATCGATCTTGTGGAAGACCGGGACCGCATGCGAGTCTGCTTCGACACCTGTCATGTCTTCGCCGCCGGCTATAATATCGCTACTGAAGAGGGATGGGAATCGACGATGGCAGAGTTCGATCACGTCATCGGCCTCCCGCGCCTGGCGGCGATCCATGTGAACGACTCCATGCGCGGTCTCGGTTCGCATGTCGATCGGCATGACCATATCGGTAAAGGGAAGATCGGCCTGATCGGTTTCAGGATGTTGATGAATGATCCGCGGCTCGCCGACGTCCCGAAGATCCTCGAGACGGAAAAGAGTGAAGACCTCCATGAGGATGTTGAGAATATGAGCGTCCTCCGTTCCCTTGTTGCACCCTTCTCCCGCTGAAGAATCGCCTTACGGGGCGATTGTTCACCGGCGCAGATCCTCCATTCGCCGAAAAGATCGACACTTCCCCAACCCAACTCCGTATCTTCTTTCAGAATGCACAACACTTAAGGAGAACGATCATGCTTCGACACCATCGTCCCGGCTCTCATATCCTGCTGGGTACGCTGCTGATTCTCGCGGGAGGTATTCTTCTCCTGGAGAATCAGGGAATCCTTTCCATTGGACCCATTTGGCGCTTCTGGCCCCTGATTCTCGTCGGTATCGGGATCGCAAACCTGGTCAGAGCCGACACTCGCGAAGAGCAGGGCTCGGCCATCTGGCTGACTCTCATCGGGGTGTGGCTGGAAGTCTCGATTCTCCACATTTGGGATCTGGGCTTCAGGGACACGTGGCCAGCCCTTTTCATCGCCATCGGGATTTCAATGCTCTGGAAGACCCTCCCCGCAATCAATCACGAGACCTCTGCAGATGAGGTTCGCCATGTACAATAGACGATCATATTTCCTGAGCGGGCGGTTCATCCTCGGGGTCGCAGCGATCCTCTTTGGCGTCATCCTCCTGCTCGACAACCTTGACTTCGTCGATGCGCATCAATACCTCCGGTTCTGGCCCGTCGTGTTGATTGCTCTCGGTGCGGCTCGGCTTGCGTATCCTTGCACGGGGAGGAGTAGCTGGTTCGTCGGAGGAACGCTCATTCTCGTCGGCACGATCATGCTCCTTCACACGCTCGGTGTGGGAGAGATCGGATTCAGCGACATCTGGCCCCTGATCCTTGTCCTCATCGGCGGCAGCTTGATCCTCGGATCAGCCGGACGAACGAAAGCAAGCCCGCGAATGGGATCGCCGGTACAGGATGCTGCGAAGGACGCGCATTCCTCCGTCAACGGCGTGGCCATTCTCGGCGGATTCCAGCGCTCGGAAAATTCGCAGGAGTTTCAGGGAGGAGATCTCATGGCAATCATGGGTGGATGTGAGATCGATCTCCGGCAGGCGGCGATTGCTGCTGACGAGGCTGCTATCGACACATTCGCCTTGTGGGGAGGGATAAAGATCAAGGTGCCGCAGACGTGGAACGTCATTCTCCATGGCTTTCCCTTCCTGGGTGGGTTCGATGACAAGACGGTGAAGCCGAGCGACCCTTCGGCGAAGCGTCTCATCATCAGAGGAACAGCGATCATGGGTGGCGTGGAAATAACGAATTAAGAGCTTCCTCTGAGGTGCTCCTGGCCGGTATATTGGTGCGACCGGCCCGGAGCGAAATCAGGGATGGTTGCCGACGTGTTTTGAAACGCTTCTGTTCGGGACCGATTGGTACCCTTGAACCGCCCTTCGCGCGAGAAGGGGGATAATTCCCGCCCCGTGGTCTCTCTCCCCCCCAATCCGTATATTACGGACATGCACCCCATCCTGAAAGACCGCCGATCGCTCATTGTCTACCTTGCAGCATGGCTGACACTTGCCCTGATGCTTACGGCGATGCTGGCGCTCCCCGGCAGGGTTTCGTGGGCGGCCGTTCTGGCGTTCACGCTCCCGCTGATGTTCGTGTACGCGTTCATTACACTCTCTGCGTGGTACATTTGCAAAGCTTTTCCACTCGGCGTGGCGCCTCTTGCGCGCATCCTCGTGACAAACTGTCTCGCCGCGGTTTTCTCCAGTTCGCTCTGGGTGCTCGCCGGATTTGGCTGGGTCGCGGTGTTGAACACCCTCCAAGAGGGGATGATTCCCCCCGCATGGCATATCGACTCGCTCCCTCTTCTTGGCTCATCGGGAATCGTTCTCTTCCTGCTTGCATCGGCCGTGTCGTACCTGATCGCGATGTTCGAAGCGTCCCGCGAGGCGGAGCGGAACGCCCTTCAGCTTCGTGTTCTTGCCCGTGAGTCGGAATTGAAATCGCTCCGTGCCCAGATCGATCCCCATTTTCTCTTCAACAGTTTGAACTCAATCAGCGCGCTCACCACTGTTGATCCTCCCGCGGCCCGGGCCATGACGGTAAAGCTGGCGGAATTCCTTCGGCTCAGCTTGCGCTATGGCGCCTTGGACACGATCTCGCTCACGCAGGAGATCTCGCTCACCACACATTTCCTTGCGATCGAAAAGATCCGGCACGGCAACCGGCTGGCAATCACCGTGGAAATAGACGACGCAGCCGCGGATTGCCGGATCGCTCCTCTTCTCCTTCAGCCCCTCGTGGAGAACGCCATCCGCCACGGGATTGACGGCCTTCTGGGTGGTGGGACGATCGGCATCAATGCAACGCGCACAGGCGATCAGCTTCATCTGTGCATCGAGAACCCCGTTGACGCCGGCGCGCTCCCAAAGGAGGGAACCGGCGTCGGACTTGACAATGTCCGCCGGCGAATTGCGGGCCTGTACGGCACCGACGGGAGGATCACCACCCTCCGCGATGCATCCCGCTTCACTGTGCGGATCGACATCCCCGTCCGGACGCCTGAGGAAAATTGACAGCAAGAGGAATCCTCCGATGAAATGGCATATCATGGTGGTTGGTGTTCTGTGCTCTTCTCTTGCACACGGGCAGACTGATCGGCAGGGGATCTACTTCGCAAAGAAATCGTATCAGCCGTCCCCCCTTCCGGGGTACGAAGCGGTGCGCGACCTTCTGCCTTCGCCGGTGTTCGACGAGAATCCGCTTCTGGTCGAGACGTACTGGAAGGCATGGGAGCTTGCATCCCGTCACTTTCACGAGCCGGCGCCTGGCAGCGGCTATGTGTCGCAATTCATCGATGCCGCATTCAACAAGAACATCTTCCTCTGGGACACCGCATTCATGAGTATGTTCTGCAATGCAGCATACGGTCTCGTCCCCGGCATCGCATCCCTCGACAACTTCTACGCCAAGCAGCATGAAACGGGGGAGATTTGCCGGGAGATTGACAGAACAAGCGGGAAGGATTTTGAACCATGGGTGAATGCGGAAGGGAAACCGCTGTACAGTTCGTGGGGTTTCAACACTGACGAACATCCGGTCACAATCCGGTTCAGGGGACGGGAACTGCCCGAACCGCCGCCGCGTCTGACATTGGATGCCCTCGACAATCCCGTTCCCGCGTGGGCGGAACTTGAGAGCTACCGCTACACAGGCGACAGCGCCCGACTTGCTCTCGTTCGCGAACCTCTCGTTCATTACTATTTGGCGCTGCAGAAGTACCTCCGCCAGGGGAACGGCTTGTATGTTACCGACTGGGCGAGCATGGACAATTCGCCGCGCAACCCCTCCTTGCTGAGCGGTGGAATGGGCGTCGACATCTCCGCGCAAATGGTGATGTTCGCCAGGAACCTGGCCTCGATCGACAGCATTCTTGGGAAGACGGATCAGACGGCACGGTGGAATCAGGAGGCCGATTCTCTCTCCGCGCTGATCAACGCGCTTCTCTGGGATGGGGAACGCGGGTTCTACTTCGATCGCGCTCCCAACGACAGTCTTATTCACATCAAGACGATAGCGGCATTTTGGACGTTGCTTGGCGGCGTGGCTTCCCGTGCACAGGCCGAGAAGCTGGTCGCTGAGCTCCGAAACCCCGCGACATTTGGACGCATGCATCCTGTCCCCTCTTGCGCTGCCGATGAGAACGGTTACGAGCGTCTGGGCGGCTACTGGCGCGGCGCCGTGTGGCCTTCGACAAATACCATGGTGATCCGCGGATTGGAACAGTACGGATACAATGACCTTGCGCGGGAGATCGCATTGAAACATCTTACTGCCGTGTCGGACGTGGAAAAAGAGACCGGCACCATCTGGGAAAACTACGCCCCCGATGTGATTGCCGCGGGACGGCACGTCGACGGTGCGCTCGTTGTCCGCGATATGGTGGGTTGGAGCGGCATTGGCCCCATTTTGTATTTTCTTGAGTACGGCATCGGTTTCACGCCGGATGCCCCCCACAATACCCTCCACTGGACAATCCGCTCGGACCAGCGAAGCGGATGCGAACGGTATCGGTTCAATCGCCACGTGGTTTCGCTGGTCGCAACACCTGGTCCGGGGGGGAGAACCGCAGCCATTGTTGTCAATGCTGATGCACCTTTCACGCTCACCGTTCGCTACCACAACGCTGACACGACCGTCACTCTCGGGTCCGGCGCGTCTCAGTTCACGGTCGGGCGGACAACCAACGGAGAATAGCGGCACCCGATGCTTCGCACGATTATTGTGGATGACGAAGACCTGGCCCGCAGTGTGGTGCGTGAGCATCTCGCCGCCCATCGGGATATCCAGGTCGTGGCTGAGTGTTCGAATGGCTTTGAAGCGGTGAAGGCGGTGGCGGAGCTTTCACCGGACATTTTGTTCCTCGACGTGCAGATGCCAAAGCTGGACGGCTTCGAGGTGATCGAGCTGATGGATCCGAAACCCGCCGTCGTTTTTGTGACTGCGTACGATTCGTACGCACTCAAGGCGTTTGAAGTCCACGCCGTCGATTATCTGCTCAAACCGTTCAGCGGCGAGCGGTTCACGGAGGCCCTGGAGCACGCACGGGCACGAATTGCTGCACCCCTCCCTGCCGGCCTTACCGCGCTGATGGAGGACCACCGTGTGCACGAGGCGCCACTCCAGCGCATTCTTGTCAAGAATGGCGCCAGTGTCGTTGTCATTCCGTCGGAATCAATCGACTATATCGAAGCGGAGGATGATTACGTCGCGGTTCATTCCGGCGGGAAACGGCATCTGAAACAGGAGCGCCTCTCGGAGCTCGCACAACTCCTCGACCCGGCCCGCTTCATCCGGATTCACCGTTCCTTTATTCTCAATATTGACCGTCTCGCCCGGTTGGAGACCTACGCAAAGGACAGCAGGGTCGCGATCCTCAAGGACGGGACAAGACTGCCGGTCAGCCGCTCGGGACATGACCGGCTCCGGGAGATACTGTGAAACGATGTGTCTGGGCTGAATCGCATCCGCTCTTGATCGTGTATCATGACCTTGAGTGGGGAGTCCCTGTTCACGACGACCGGCACCTTTTTGAAATGCTTCTGCTCGAAGGCGCGCAGGCCGGACTCAGTTGGCTCACCATCTTGAAGAAACGCGAGGCATACCGGCGGGCGTTCGACGGATTCTACGCGCCCGCCATGGCGCACTATGATTCCCGCACGATCAAGAGGTTGATGGCGAATGATGGAATCGTCAGGAACCGGCTGAAGATTGCTGCCGCCATCGATAATGCGCGGGCGTATCAGCGTGTGCGGAGGGAGTGGGGCAGCTTTGACGCGTACCTTTGGCAATTTGCCGATGCCGGGTCACGGCGAAAGTCCGTCGTCGGGGCAGGATCGATCCCCACAACGTCTTCCGAAGGCGAAGCAATGAGCAAGGATCTTCGCGCGCGGGGATTTCGCTTCGTGGGACCGACCATTTGTTACGCATTCATGCAGGCGACGGGCATGGTGAACGATCACGTACCCGGATGTTTTCGCTTCAAGGTGTGCAATGCGCTGCGTTGTGTCGACACACGAAGAACTGCGCGGTAAAGGCGGGTGAACGAGGAGGAACGAACGATGACACCGGCTTCGCTGAAGGAAATTCTCTCGGGATTTGTTCGCGAAGGCGAACTATACGAAAAATTAGAGAACGATTGGGTGCTTTGTTACGCCTGCGGTCACCGGTGCAAGCTCCCGCCGGGCCGCGACGGGATCTGCCGCGTGCGGTTTAACGACCACGGAATTCTGCGTGTACCCTTCGGCTACGTTGGCGGGATCGCCATCGACCCGATAGAAAAGAAGCCGTTCTTCCATGTGTTGCCGGGGAGCAGTGCGTTGAGCTTCGGCATGCTTGGATGCGACTATCACTGCGGGTACTGTCAGAACTGGATCACATCCCAGACTCTCCGCGATCCAGACGCCGCTGCGCTCCCCGAGGAAATCTCTGCCGAAGGAATTGTACGGCTGGCTCTCGAACGGAGAGTCCGGGTACTCACCAGCACGTATAATGAACCACTCATCACCAGTGAGTGGGCAAGAGCGGTCTTCCAGAGAGCGAAGGAGCACGGGATTAAGTGTTCGTATGTCTCCAATGGGAACGGCACGCGGGAGGTTCTTGAATACATCCGCCCAGTGATCGATATGTTCAAGGTGGACCTCAAGAGCTTCAGACAGAAGACATACCAGCAACTCGGAGGAAGACTCGCAGCGGTGCTTGAGACGATCGGCACGTTGCACGGGATGGGCGTGTGGGTGGAGGTGGTCACGCTTCTTATCCAAGGGTTCAATGATTCCGACGAGGAACTCAAAGAAATCGCGCGCTTTCTCGTCTCTGTTTCCCCCGATATCCCGTGGCATGTGACGGGGTTTCATCCGGACTACAAAATGACCGACCCTGATCCCACATCGGTGAAGACCCTTGCACGCGCTGCTGCCATTGGCCATGAGGCGGGACTGCATTTTGTGTATGCAGGCAACCTGCCGGGGCGCGTTGGCACGCTTGAAAACACATACTGTCCCTCCTGCCATATACTTCTCATAGAAAGAACGGGGTACAAGATTTGCCGTAACCTTCTCTTGGATGGAAGCTGTCCTTCCTGCCACACATCTGTCCCCGGTGTGTGGGCATAGGTTGATGGTTTCGTCATTTTTCTCCCCTGTCTTGCTCTCCCGATCCTCCGTCATCAATTCTCGCGGATTCTTGTAACTTATTATACAGCAATATCTTCCTTGTTTGTTGCCACACGCTCTCCTCTTTCCTTGCATGACAGGGATTACATGGATTCATCTGCAAATGTGAGTTTTATCACATCTCAAAGACCGGGAAGATTGTAGATTCTCTTGGAGATTTGTGCAGACTCAGGCATCGCCACTAATGGCGACAACGGTGCTTCTTAACGAAATCCGTTGGGCCATTGCCAAGATGGAAAACCGTAGGGGGGGGTGGCACCGCCCATGGGGAGCGTTGATAAACCGTCCATCGACACAAGGAAGACGCCATGATACCGTCGACCGGGCAAGCTTCGATAGAAGGCCTCCTCCAGAGTGCCTTCGAGAAGACCGATTCCCGTGAGTACACCGGGGCCCTCAACTTTCTCAAGAACGCGCTCACGATCGAGCCGCAGAACATTTACCTCGGCGCTCTCCGGCGGCAGTTGGAGACTATGCTGGAGCTCGAGCACAATGAAGAGCTCAGTGAAGACATACGGCACGAAATGATCCAGCCGATGCCGGGGCTCATGGAATGTGCGTTGCGCGAGTCGCAGCGAATGGCGCATCCGCACGCCGCTACGACACGATCATCACAAGCACCTCCCATACCGCTTTCCGTAAAATCCGAGAAGGCGCCGCCGGAGGGTTCTGACAGCGGCCTATCGCAAGCCGAGGCAGCCGCGCAGAAGGAACTTGAGGCGCTCAAGCTTCTCTACTTTCAGCGGGCGAGCAAGCTTGTGATGCAGGGGAACTACGAACAGGCCCTTGCCGAAGTCCAAAGGGTGTTTACCGTTGATCCGGGGAACACAATCGCCAAAGAGTATTCCACGCGCGTGGAGCACCTGATAACACAGGCGCGTCAGCTTGCTGCCGATCCGACGCGCGCCAAAGCAACGTCGTCACGGATGGTCTCCGCAACTGCTCTGCCGCGTCCTTCGACTTTCGACTCGCGTCGTGCCACCGCATGGACCGACGGGTTCAACTCTCCGGCAGTGAGCGCACCATCGCCGTCGCAGCAGAGGACCTCATCCTCCAGCCAGCGGTTGCCCGAAAGCAGTCTCCTCCATCCCGCTGAGGCCGCAAATTCTTCGCTCGCGGCTGCGGGAACGGAACCTCGGCCGGCCACGAGCGGTTCCAGGAGATTATTTGCCATCACCGGCGCGGCTTTCCTTTTGCTCCTCGTCGCATGCGCTTTCATTTTCTGGCCGAAACAATCCACTTCCACGGAACAGCAGACAGCATTGCCCGTGCAGACGTCCTCCGTTGCGCAGAACGCTTCTTCCGGCAACGGTTCTGCGGTACGACAGGTGGAGCAGCAGAAACCTCCGCTCTCTCTTCCGCAGAAAGCGGAGACGCCGCCACCTTTGACAGTTCTTGCCAAAGGGACTGCCTCTTTGCAGCAACCCAAAGAAAACGCACAACCCGTGCCTTCAAAACAGAAGCCGGCAGAGCTGCTTGCAACAACGTCCGCAGCCACGCCACACACGACGATTGCACCGTCCAAGAATGAGGCAGCACCCACGAATGAGATTGCAAAGAACCCGGCGCTCGACCCGAAACCTGTGGCCGAGCAACCGGCGGCGCAAAGCCCGGCGTTTATCCCCGTGGAAAAGGAACCACGGGCCGTCAATTTGACGAACCCGGTAATTCCGGACTATGCCTGGCTGTCCATGAAGGATGCTATCGTCGTGGCAAAGGTTCTCATCGCAAAAGACGGAACGCCGAGCGACGCACAAATTGTCAAAAGTACAAGCAGCATCTTTGACGAGCCGGTTCTCAAGGCGATCAAGAACTCCCAGTTTGCCCCCGGCGAGATGCAACAGGGACCGGTCTCCGCGTGGCTCACGATTACGTTTCGTCTCAAGAAGCCCGGATGATCCGGATTTTCAACGTACGGATTCGATATAGTGAAATGTGATCAACCCACCCGCACTGAGCCTCATTACTGCCGTGTATAACAAGCCGGAGAACCTCCGGCTTGTTCTTGCAGCGGCCTCTCGGCAGTCTTTCACGGACTTTGAGCTTATCGTCGCCGATGACGGGTCCGGCCCGGCCATCGCCGATGTCGTCGCCGAGGCGCGCCTCAGCCACCAGTTCCCCATCATTCATCTTTGGCACGAAGACCGGGGATGGCGCAAGAATATCATCCTGAATCACGCGGTGCGGGTTTCCCGCGCGGACCATCTCGTCTTCATCGACGGCGACTGTCTCCCCTCGCGTCACTTTCTCCTGGACCATTGGAACGAGCGCGAGGAACGGAAGATCCTCATGGGGCGAAGAGTGGAGATGAGCGAACGATGGTCGCGGCTGCTTGTTCTCGAAGATGTAAAATCGGGTGCTTTCGAAAAACTGGGGTGGGAGGAAGCGTGGGATGGACTCCGGGGACGTTCACTTCGCGTGGAAGATGGGATCAGGATTCCGTCGCGGTTTCTGCGTCTCCTGCTTCGGCGGAACGTCCGTGGAATGCTCGGCAGCAACTTCTCGGTGGCACGGCGTGACTTGCTTGCCATCAACGGCTTCGATGAACTTTACGACGGGCCCGGATGCGGGGAGGATTCCGACATCCAATACCGCATGTCTCTTCTCGGTGTGAGCGGCAAATCCCTGCGCAACCTCGCAATCCAATACCATATCTGGCATCCCCTCACAAAAGCATCCGAATCGAGCCGTCTGCGTTTTGCGGAGGTACAGAAGACCCGTGACGCGCGCTGCAGCCTCGGGATTTTTCCCCTTGCGTAAGCCCGGGGGCCGGAAGGCGACCCCCGGACACGAAAACGAACTTCTCAGTGTGCTGTCGCCTGCTTCAGGGGAGAATCGACCTTCGTATATCCTGCCGGAACCTCGAATTGCGATGCCGGCGTCGACTGCTGTTCGACCTTCGTCACAAGTGTGGTGATTCCTGCCATATCTGTCTGAATCGCAACACCCTCCACTTTCTTGAATGCATCCGCAAGTCCCTTTCCGTTCGGAACCATCGACATCATCTTGCTGCTGAATTGCTCCCAGTCTTTCCGCAACACATCGAAGCCCTTGATGTCCTTGGTGGCCCAGATGGTGACATAGTCCTTCCCGTCCTTTGTTGCAGCGAACTTCGCGCATGAATATCCGCTGATCGTTTTCTTCTCCCCGGGCCCCGACACTTCGATCTTTCCTTCACTCATCATCCCCGCTATCTTGCCCCCCATCATCTTTTCCATCATCTGTCGCTGCGCTTCCGGCATGTCTTTCATCTTGGCCTGCATTTCCGCCATGTGGGAATTCATCTCCGCCGATGCCTTCTTCGCGGCTTCTTCCAGCTCTGCAAAGGTCATTTCACTGTAGGTCTTCTTCTCGGGGTCAAGGTGATACACTTTCTCGCGATCGAGGCGCATAATCGTTACCTCGTTGTTCCCTTCCTGTCGGAACATTTTTGGCATCATGAACGTCTTCGATGGCATGACCTTGTCGCCGAGCGGACCTCCCGATGTGTTCGACTCCATGTAGATTCCCTGACCGAACGCGGCCGTCGCAAACAGGGCTATTGCGCAACACAGCAAGAATTTCCGTGATTTTTGAGTTCCCATTGCACCACCCCTTTGTTGTGTGTGTCGTGTGATAACGGTAACGCCTTCGCCATGATTAGAGGCCTGACGGGTCGACCGGCCGTGCCACCAGAATGCCTGTCCTCCGGGGCGATCGCTCCAGATATGCCGCCAGCGATTCCTTTGAGATCTGTACTTGCGTTCCGGGACGGGGTGCATGAAGGAGCCGCACCTCGCCCCGTTCGCGGATCGCCAGGGCGGTGTGCGAGCAGTCAAGCCCCGGCGTGGATGTCGTAATCCCGATGATATCCCCGCTCCGCAGTTGCGCTGCAGTTTCCCCCACTCGCGGTCGGGGGATAAAGAGACGCGTGCCCCTGCTGAGCTGGTGTTCCGTTGCAACCATCGCTGCGAAGAACTCCTCCCGGGCAAGCGGAGGATAGGACAAGCGGTGTGCCGACATGAAATCGAGTGCTCTTCTGTCCGGCTCGCCCCCGAGGCGCGCAGTGCAATCGTCGATGGTCTTCTTCCCTGCATTGTCCTGCACCCATTCCGTGAAATAATGGAGCCGGCTCGGGTAGCCGCGAATCTCACCGTTGCGGTAGCGGATCAACTGGAGCTCATGGCGAAACGCATCGGGCGATCGTCCGTGCATTTTCACCGTGCGCGCCAGGGCAAGACAGGTCTCAATGAACGTCACGCAATCGAACTGCTGCATGTTCACCACCAGCTGCTCGTCCCCTGCACTTTCGAGAGTGCCTGCACGGTAGGGAGAACCAAGAAAGGCTTTCCCCATGAAGCAGACAAGTTCTCCCATCGGCAATCCCGACAGGTGTTCTTTCTCCCCGCGGTCAAGCAGGAAGTTCAGCGTCTCGTTGTCTGTGGGATGTTTCCTGGGAGTCTTTGATGGTTGCCGTGCCGGTCCGGCCGCCCGGGAAACATACGCTCCCCCTGCGAAAACCGCAACAGCGCCTAGAAATCGTCTGCGATTCATCAGAATGGCTGTTCCTCCGGACCAGCGGGGGTATTCTCAACGTCGGCAACCGCGAGGTTCTCGAAACGCGCGTAGCGGTTGACAAATGCCAGTGCCACGTCGTCGATGGGACCGTTTCGCTGTTTGCCGACAATGATCTCTGCGCGCCCCTGTACATCGTCCATCTTGTCGGATTTGGGATCGGTATACATCTCCGGCCGATGGACAAACGCGACGAGGTCTGCATCCTGCTCAATTGCTCCCGATTCCCGCAGGTCGGACAGGATCGGTCGCTTGTCCGTCCGCCCTTCGACAGCACGGCTGAGCTGGGAGAGGGCAATGACCGGAATGTCCAGTTCCTTCGCGAGTCCTTTGAGCGAACGCGAGATTGCGGAGATTTCCTTTTCACGGTTCTCCGCATTTCGCGGTCCCTGCATCAGTTGCAGATAGTCGATGATGATCAGGCCGACATTGTGCTCCGCCTTCAGCCGCCGTGCCTTGGCGCGCAACTCCAGGATGCCGAGCCCGGCGGTGTCGTCGATGAACAGCGGGGCGCGTGCGAGACGGCCCGCTCCCAGACTCAGCCTCTTCCAGTCGTTTTCCGGCAGCCGGCCTGTTCTGACCGCATGCGCATCGACCCGCGCTTCGGCGCACAAGAGTCGCATGATGAGCTGGGTGATCGACATTTCCAGAGAGAAAATGCCGACAGTGGTCGGCTTGCTCCGGTGCATTGATGCATTGGCTGCAAGGGAAAGGGCAAAGGCGGTCTTTCCGGAGCTGGGGCGCCCGGCGATGATGACAAGATCGGATTTCTGCCATCCGCCGGTGAGCGTGTCGAGGTCCCGAAAACCGGTCGGCACACCCGTGACTCCTTCGTGGTTGCCGTGAATGCTCTCCAGCATTTCGAGCGTGTCGTGGACGGCTTTTTCCATCGATACAAAATTGCGCTTGAGCCGCCATTCGGAGATCTTGAAGATCGCTTGTTCGGCCTGGTCGAGAAGGTCGAATGCATCCTCCGTCTGATTGTATGCCCGGGAAGCGATGCCGCTCGTCTCCGTGATGAGGCGCCGCATAAGCGCTTTCTCCAGAACGATCCGGGCGTGGTATTCCACGTTCGCGGCGGATGAGACTTTCATCGTCAGCTCGACCAGGGCTGCCTCTCCACCGGCAGCGTCCAGTCTTCCACGGCGACGGAGTTCTTCCGCAACGGTAATAACATCGGAAGGTTCGCTCTTTTCAAAGAGCGCCACGATTGCCTGGAACACCAGGCGGTTCTTTTCGGCGTGGAACGCCTGCTCGTCAAGCACCTCGATCGCCTTCGAGATCGCTTCCTTATCCAGGAGCATTGCGCCGAGAACCTCTTCCTCGATATCCACTGCCTGCGGTGGGATCCGTCCTTCGGCAACGGCTCGATCCGTCGTACTCCCCTCACGTCCCTGTGCACTTTCTGCCATTTGTTTCGCGCCCGTCGTTAACCTTTTGCCACCAGTTCATCGTGAAGTTTCCGTGCCGCCTGGACATCTTCCCACGCGGGACGTTTCCAGTTTGGATTTCTGAGCAACGCCGCCGGATGGTACGTCACCATGAGCGGTGTCCCTTCGTACTGAAGCACTCTTCCGCGCAATTTACCCAGTCCTTCGGTCGTCTGGAGCAGGCTTTCCGCCGCGGTAAGGCCGAGGCACACGATGAGTTTCGGCTTCACCAGAGCAACCTGCCGGCGGAGATAGGGGATGCAGCGGTCAATCTCTTCCGGCAGCGGTTTGCGATTCCCCGGGGGCCTGCATTTCAGGATGTTGCAGATAAAGACTTCATCGCGCTTGAAGTGGATCGCTTCGAGGATCTTCGTCAGCAGTTGTCCCGCGCGGCCGACGAACGGCTCACCCTGCGCGTCTTCATCGGCGCCAGGGGCCTCACCAACCAGCATGAACGTTGCGCGGGGATTCCCGACGCCGAAGACGAACTTTGTCCTCGTGGTTCCCAGTGAACATTTCATGCAATGGCAGATTGCCGCCTCGAGTTCGTCGATCGTCGCGGCACGTCCCCATGCCTCCCCCCCGGCCGCGTCGGATGGCGCAACGGAAGGAGGTTCAAACAAAACGGGCTCGTTCTCTGACGGAGATTGTCGATGCCTTGGCATGGGCGTCACCGTGTGCGGTTGCGCTTCGATCAGGAGCGTTTCGCCGAACAGCTCGCGTTCCTGGAGAAGGAAATAGTGAATATCGGACAGCAGGTCCGCCATGGAGGTGAACGGTCCGTATTACTGGAGGAGCGGGACGGCGCGCGTGAGGATTGCGTGCGCCACATCGATCTTCGGCGCGCGCGGCAGCTGCTCCGGTTTCGCGTCGGGACGGATGATGGTGACAATATTGGTGTCGACGCCAAACCCCGCCCCTGCGTCGCGGGGGTTGTTCAGGACGATGAAATCAAGATTTTTCGCGGCAAGCTTGCGCTGTGCGCTCGCCACGCCGTCGTCGGTTTCGAGGGCAAATCCGACGACGACCCTCTTTCCTTTCGACGGGGCGATCGCCTTGAGGATGTCGGGGACCTTCGAGAGAGTCAGTGTCATCGAATCGCCCGTTTGCTCTTCGCGTTTGATCTTGGTTGCAGACGCGTGCGCAGGGGAGAAATCGGCCACTGCCGCTGCCATGACGAGAAGATCCGCCGCAGGAAATTCCCGCTCCACTGCCGCTGCCATCTCATGGGCGGTTGTCACATCGATCCGGCGGACAGTCAGAGGCGTCTGCAGGTGTACCGGTCCGCTGATCAGTGTGACATCGGCCCCGCGCTGTGCGGCGGCGGCGGCGAGCGCAAATCCCATTTTGCCCGACGACCGGTTGCTGATGTAACGGATCGGGTCAATCGCTTCGTGCGTCGGTCCCGCGGTGACGAGGACACGTTTGCCGCGAAAGTCACGATGCGCCGATTCCAACACCTTTGCCAGCTCCTTCACGAGATGGTCCACATCGGGAAGACGGCCTGCGCCATGGAGGCCGCTCGCCAGCTCGCCGCTTTCGGGCTCAATGATGTGACATCCCGATTCCCGCAGAGCGGCGATGTTTCGCTGCGTCGCCTCGTTCCCGTACATATCCACGTCCATGGAAGGGGCGAGAACAAGCGGACAACGGAGTGCGAGGACTAAGGTCGTCAAGAAGTTGTCGGCCATGCCGCAAGCGATCTTGGCGATCGTATTTGCCGACGCCGGGGCAACCAACATGACGTCTCCCCACAACGCGATGTCGATATGCTTCGTCCATTGCATTGTGGGCTGATCAGGTGAGGGGGGAAACATCTCCACAATCACTTCCCTGCGCGACAGAGTCGAAAGCGTAAGAGGGGTGATGAATTGCGTTGCCGCATGTGTCATCACCACCTGCACTTCGGCCCCGCCCCGGATCAACTCCCGGACGAGGTGGGCGCTCTTGTACGCTGCGATGCCGCCCGTTACGCCAAGCACTATGTGCCTGCCCGTCAGCATGGTGGAGGAGCGGCCTATTCCTCGGATTCGGCGGTTTCTTCGTCCGCCTTTGCGGGCTCCGGAACCTCCTTGACGTCGAAATGCCACGCCAATGTTCCGTCCATGAGCTCTTCGAGCGCGACGTCGGTCGGCTTCGGCCTCTTTTCAAATTCGAGGCTGACTTTGAGCTGATCGGGGTTCACATCCATTTCTTCCGCTTCCGTCTCAGTCTTCGTGGCGAAGATCTCGATGCGCTGATTGAATTCGATCTTCAGATCCTCGTTGAGCTGCCGGGCACGCTTCGAGGCGGCAACGATCGATTCGTGGACGTTCTTCCCCTCCTCGTTGAAGTACTCGAGGTTAATGGGTTTAATTCCCATAGCGGTTCTTCCCTTCGGTTAGTTCGTCAGGTATGCTTGCACAATTCTGTCCACTTCCGCGATGGCGCGGCCTAAATCATCGTTGACGACCTGGTGGTCGAATTTCATTCCGGTCTCCATTTCCATCGGCGCACGCTCCATGCGCCGCGCGATCGTGGCGGCATCTTCCGTCTTCCTTCCCTTCAGCCGATCCAGGAGCATTTCAATGCTGGGAGGGCGAATGAAGATCAGGAGCGCTTCCGGGTAGTGGCGCTTGATGGAGAGCGCCCCTTTCACGTCGATGTCGAAGAGGAGGTGCGTGCCCTCCGCAAGGCATCTGTCGAGTTCCGCCTTAAGGGTCCCGTAGTAGTTTCCATAAATCTCTTCCCACTCGACGAACTTTCCGGCGTCGACACGCCGGCGGAATTCGTCCTTTGAAAGAAAGTAATAATCGCGGCCGTCTGCCTCATATTCCCTCCTCGGCCGTGTGGTCGCAGACACCGAGAACTTCATCGACGGATGCGATGCAAGAAGGGTCTGCGCAATCGTTGTCTTGCCGGCACCGCTGGGAGCGGAAATGACGATGAGCTTTCCCCTCGCCATGCGCTACTCGATGTTTTGTAGCTGCTCGCGGATCTTCTCCAGCTCTTCCTTCATTGCCACGACAATGTGCGCGATCTCGGTCGCGTTCGATTTCGAACCGATGGTGTTCACTTCCCTGTTCATTTCCTGGATCAGGAAGTTCAGTTTGCGGCCGGCCGGCTCCGGTGCATCGATTGCTGCAAGAAAGAATTTGTTATGGCTCCGGAAGCGGACGCATTCCTCGGTGACATCGAGGTGGTCGGCAAGAAGGGCGATTTCCAATTCCAGTCGTCCTTCATCCACCGGCTGGTCCTCCAGTAATTGAGCGATCCGCTCCCGTAAGCGGGTTCGCTCAGCCGGTACCTGCGCCTTTGATAAAGTTTCAACGGCAGCGAGCTGTTCCTCGAGGAGGGCAATACGTTTGCGGAAGTCGCGGGCGAGCTCCCCTCCCTCGCCCCGGCGCATTTCTTCCAGGCCATCGATGGACGCATTCAGGGCCTGGAGTGTTGCATCCCATTCCATCTCTTCGAGATTGTCCGTTCCCTGCTCTTCGAAAATTTCCGAGAAGTGCAGGAGGTGCTCAATCTTGACGGGTTCCTTGATGCGCGCCGTTTTCCGCAGCTGGTTCAGCATCGCCATGCACGCCTTCGCCGCCGGCACATTGACCGCAAGAGGGATGGCGGCACTCTCCTCCCGCACAACGCTGGCAAGAAGGTTTACCTTCCCCCTGGCAATCCGCTTGCGGATGAGATCTTTGATCTCATTTTCCCGGCGGCTGAGCACACCGGGGAGCCGCGATGAAACCTCCAGAAACCGACTGTTGACGGTGCGCAGTTCGACAGCAACGCTCACACCGCCGGATGTCGCTTCTCCCCTCCCGAAGCCGGTCATGCTTGTAATCATGGGACCTCGCAATCATTGCTTTAGCAAAGAAAACTACCAAAATCGGGGCCGATTTGCAATGGAAACTTTCAAACCTTCTCTGCACATGTTCATCCACAAGTTATACACATGGTTTTGCCGTTTCGTTGTCGTATTCCCCGTTTTTCAATATATTGTTGATAACGTTATGCTAACCAATTACTACACATTGCGCTTCATCGCTTCCACGCTTGATTCCACGACCAAAGGATGGAAGATCCGGGATGTTTTCACGCAGCGAAAGGATGAGCTGACCATCGCCTTTGAGGAAGATCCGCGGCATCTCATTATCTCCTGCCGGCCTGATGCTCCGATTGTGTATCTTCATCCGGAGATTTCCCGCGCCAGACGGAACACGGTCGATCTCCTGCAGGCCTCTCTTGGCGCAACGGTTGGGGGAGTTTTCATGCACCCTTCCGACCGGGTCATCACCATGGCGCTTGACTCCGGACTCATGCTGAAGATGCTTTTCTTCGGAAGCAAGTCGAACGTCCTTCTGACAAACGACAAGGGCGTCGTCATTGACGCCTTCAAGAATGCCGGCGAAGTCAAAGGAAGTGTGGCTGCCTTTCCCGTGGATGATATCGTCCACGATTTCTCTCTGTTTCGCACCGCCGTGGCCGATAGTGGCGCTGTGACCATCGCCGCAGTTCTGCGGAAGTCCTTCCCCCGGCTTGGAAGCACTCTCACCGATGAAGCGCTGACGCGCGCGGGATGTCTGCGTTCTGCTTCCGCTTCCTCTCTGGAGCCGGCAGCCATCGACATTCTGGAGGATGCACTGCGGTCCGTCCTCTTCGACATGAACAGCCCTCGCCCGCGCGTGTACCTCGACACAGCGGGGCGACCCTGCACCTTCTCTCTTCTTCCCTTGACGCATCGCGAAGGGATACAGGAAAGACTGTTCGACGACATCCACGAAGCCCTGCGTTTCTATACCGGCCGGAAGAGCGCCGCGGCCGGCATCGACGCAGAGAGGGGGGCCATACGTGCCGCGCTTCACCGCGTCATTGAAAAAGGGGAACGGACGCGGCAGGCCGTAACGGAGGATGCACAGCGATCGGACCGTGCACGCGACTATGCAGCATACGCCGGTCTCCTTATGGGAAACCTCGACTCAGTTCACAAAGGGTCCCGTAAGGTAACAATCGCTACCGCCGGCGGGGAGGTGACGATTCCCCTTGATCCGGCCCTCTCGCCCGTCCAGAACGCCCAGAAGTATTTCGAAAAGACCAAGCGTGCCCGCACCGCCGGCCGTGAAGGGGGAGAACGATTGCACGATATCGAAGAAAGGATTGAGCAGGCACGGCGGCTTCTCGCCGGAATCGAACAGTGCACCACAAAGGACGAACAGGTGGAATTTGTCCGAACCAACGCTGCAGAGCTCGACCGTTTCGGGATAGGCAGAAAGGCGGAGCAAAGAGAGCAACTGCCGTTCCGCCTCTTCGTCGTGGATGGCGGGTTTGAAGTCTGGGCGGGCAAGAACAGCACGAACAACGATCTCCTGACATTGCGGCACGCAAAACCCGCCGATCTCTGGTTTCACGCACGAGGCTCGGGCGGATCGCATGTGGTGTTGAAAGTTGGTACCGGCCGCGGAGAACCGGGGAAGAAGGCCCGCGAAGAGGCGGCCGGCATCGCGGCGTATTACAGCAAAATGAAGAATGCAAAAATGGTTCCCGTCGCTATGACGGAGAAGCGCTACGTGCGCAAACCAAAGGGAGCGCCGCCCGGTACGGTTGTCATCGAGCGCGAGAAAGTGATCTTTGCGGAACCCGCGCTCCCGGCACCGCAGAAAAACGGAGAACATGCATAGACGGGGGGTCATTATGAGCGGACACGCGCAACCGGCGCGGAGGAAGAAATCCTTCCCGGCCACCATGGGAATCTCGACAAGGGCTATCCACGGCAGGAAGCTGTTCGCGTATCGCGGACCAGTCGCCGAACCGATCGTACAAACCACAACCTACCGGTTCGCCGATTCCACCGATGCCCTGCGGTATGCGCAAGGCGATCCGGACGTGTACGTGTACACCCGCTATCACAATCCTACCGTCCACGAAGCGCAGGACCGTCTTGCGCTGATGATGGGAAGCGCGGAGGTTCTGTTGCTCTCGTCGGGAATGGCCGCTATCACATCGGCGATCCTGTCGGTGGCAAAGACGGGAGATGAGATCCTCAGTACGTCTTCGCTCTATGGCGGGACATACCGGTTCTTCCGCGACATTCTTCCGCGGTACGGAGTAAAGGTACGGTACGTTCCTCCCGGCCGGCTGGAGGCTGTGAGGGAGATGGCCACAAAGAAAACAGCCCTTGTGTATTGTGAAACGCCAACCAATCCGACGCTCAGCATCGTGGATATCGCTTCCCTCGTCCACAACGTCCGGAAGGCCTCTGCCCGTGCCCGCAGGAGGATCCCCATCATTCTCGACAACACCTTTGCGACGATTCTCAACCAGAATCCTTTCGCTTTCGGGGTTGACGTCGTGGTGGAGAGCGCCACGAAGTATCTCGGCGGGCATACCGATCTGATGGCCGGGGTGGTAGCCGGCTCTTCCAGGTTCATCACGGGTGTGCATACTCAGATGAAATATCTCGGCGGCTGCGCCGACCCGTTCGCCGCTTATCTGCTCCTCAGGAGTCTGAAGACATTTGAGCTCCGGGTCCTGAAGCAGAATGCCAACGCGATGGCGCTAGCCGAGTTCCTCGAGCACCACCCCCGGGTGAAGCGCGTTCTCTACCCCGGCCTTCCGTCGCATCCGGACCACGCAACCGCCCGTGCCCAGATGACCGGCGCGGGAGGTGCGGGCTACGGGGGTATGGTGACCATCGAGGTCTCCGGCGGCGTTCGCGGAGCGGTCAGGGTCTGCGACTCGCTCCGGGTCGCTGTCAATGCCATGTCGCTGGGGGGAGTGGAAACACTGGTGAGTATTCCCGTCTATTCCTCCCATGTGCATATGAGCGCGAGCGAGTTGTCACGCCAGGGGGTCACCCCGGGAATGGTCCGTATTTCGGCGGGTATCGAGGCGTGGGACGACTTGAGGGATGATTTCGACCGCGCCTTACGAAAAACGCGTTGATCCGACCGCTTTCTTGATTTTCGGTCACCGTTTGCGTACTATTCTAAGCTGCAAATTCCTCATTGTATGGTCCACAATTGGAGAGCGAAAGTGCGTATGCATGATAATCCCCGCATGTCAATGCTTGCCTGGGCCGGCACCGCAGTGCTGACCGTCGTTGTTCTGCACGGTTGTTCCCCCAAGGCGCAGGATGAAGTCGTCGCTACCGTTGGCCCTACTCCTATCACACTCGGCCAGTATGAGTCGCATTATCTGAAGACCCTCGGAACTCGCGAGGCAGGGGAAAAGACAACGCTGGAGGAGCGGCAGAAGTTTCTCGACCTCCTTGTCAAGTACCAGCTCAAACTCTCCGACGCCTACAGTCGGGGAATGGACAAGAAACCGGACGTCTTCCAGGAGATTGAGGCATACAAGGGCGGACTGGCGATGTCCTTCCTTCAGGAGCGAGAGGTCGTGGCGCCCGGCCTGAAGAATATGTACACGCGCCGGAGCGAGGAGATCCGCGCCAGCCAGATCCTCTTTACTCTTAAGCCGAACGCGTCACCCGCCGATTCCGCTGCCGCGTATAAGAAAGCGTATGACGTGCTCAACCTGCTGAAGCAAGGAAAAGACTTCGGCATGCTTGCCGTGGAATATTCGCAGGATCCCTCCGCGAAATCGAACATGGGGGATCTTTACTATTTCACTTCCGGACAAATTGTCGGGCCCTTTGAGGATGCGGCGTTCCAGTTGCAGCCCGGCCAGGTGTCGACCGTCCCTGTACGGACCAGCTTCGGCCTGCACATTATCAAGGTGACCGGTCGGAAACCGTCGGTCGGCGAGATGCACGCAGGCCACATCATGATCCGATTCCCCAACCAGAATCCTTCCCCGGAAGACACCGCGAAGGCCTACAGCAAAATCTCCGCACTGCTTGACAGCCTGAAGGCAGGGGCCGACTTTGCAGAACTTGCCAAGCGGCACTCGGAGGATCCGGGTTCCGCCCCCCGCGGCGGCGACCTCGGGTACTTCGGCAGGCGTCGGTGGATTCAGCCATTCGACGAGGCGGCGCTCGCCATGAAACCCGGTCAGCTCTCAGGCATCGTCCGAACCCCCTTCGGGTACCATCTCATCAAGTGTTACGATATCCGCCCTCTCAAGAGCTTCGACGATATGAAGCAGGACTTGCAATCGACATATCAGCAAGTCCGGTACAAGGACGACTATGCGAAGTACCTTGCCGGCGTGAAAAAAGAAGTCGGGTATGCATTTGACGATTCGGTCTTCGCGGTCCTCATTGCCTCGCTCGACACGACAAAATCTGTCCGTGACAGTACGTGGAAGGCGGGTGTTACCCCTGCCACAGGGAAACTGGTGTTGATGAGCGTTCGGGGTAAAGCGTTGTCCGTCGACAGCGTCCTCGCGATATTGGGAACGCGCACCGAATTTTCAAACACCTCACTCCGCCCGAAGGCGTTGCAGACGCAGCTCGATAAAATTGCTGAGGAGCTGACCTTCGGAGCGAAGGCGGATCTTCTCGTAAAACAGGACCCTGAGTTTGCTTCGCTTATCGAGGAATACCGTCAGGGAATTCTCCTCTACCAGGAGGAGCAGGAAAACGTATGGAACAAAGTTGCGATCAACGATTCGGTTTTGACGGCGTTCTTTGAAGCCCACAGGGACCAGTTCACATGGCCTGACCGCGTGGCACTGACCGTTGTCCGCGCGTCGAACGACTCTCTCGCTCAGGCGATCCATCGCATGCTCCTTTCGGCGACGACCATCGAGCAGGTGGCGGCTGAGGACTCCGTCCGTATGGCGATGCCGGCAACGCGTGCGCTGAAATTCGGCCGGGGTTCTTCGAATCTGGACAAGGCAGCTCGACAGGATCTTGCGCTCCTTGCCGCAGAAATCAAGAAGAACCTTTCCGAGCGGATCACCCTGACGTCGCATCCCGATACGAATGCGGCACGTGTGAAGAATCTGAAGCTCGCGCAGACGCGCCTCGAAGCCGTCAAGGCGTATCTTACGAAGACTCTGAAAGCTGAACCGTCACACATTTCCCTGGTGACCGCACCGCTCCCCCGTGGGGCCAAAGACAGCATCTCCGCCGCCCGCGCCAACACGGTCGACGCGTACCTTGGTGGACGGTCAGCCCTGGTATTCGGAAAAGTGGAATCGCTTCTCCTCCCGACAACAACAGACGAACGCACGCGGAATGCGGATTCCCTGAGTGTCGGAGGTATATCGGAGCCCTTCCGGTATAGCGCCGTTCCCACCATCGTCCGGTTGGACGGACGGGAAAAAGCACGACAAAAGACGTTTGAAGAGGCGTCGGGTGAAGTCTCAGGCGCCTATCAGGAGGCCGAATCCAAGCAACTCGAGAGCGACTGGCTGGCACGGCTGCGGCGGACATATCCCGTGATCGAGAACGGAAAAGCGCTCCAGGATGCATTTGCACCTCTTCAGAAATAGCGGCACGCGGTTCCCATGGTTCATCGCCGCAGCACTGCTCGTCATCGCAGCAGGCTGCGGCCGGGATTCGTCATCCGGCAAGTTCCTTGCCCGTGTCGGTTCCTCGGAACTGACACAGGAAGAACTTGCCAGGGTGAGCGATTCTCTGGGGATCATCCGGAGCAGTTCCCGCTCCTTTGTGGAGGAGTGGGTGGCCTCCGAGCTCCTTTACCAGGAGGCACAGCGAAGAGGATTGACGGAAAGTGCCGAATTCCATTCCCGCCTCGAAGCGGCACGGAAGCAGCTCGCCATCGATGCACTGCTCCAGAAAGAGGTGTATGCTCCGGGAGCAGTCACTCTGAGCGATGAAGATGTTGCCTCGTTCTTCCAGGCCAACGCATCGCAGTTCACGCTCAAGGAAGATGTTGTGCAGTTGAGTTATGTTCTCTTTTCGGAGAGGGATGCCGCAAACGCCTTCCGTGCAAATGTCCTTCATGGAACGGCGTGGGATGAGGCATTGAGCCGGACCCGGGGCGATTCCCTCAGCGGCCGCTCTGTGCGGGCCATTGCCGCCCGGCAGTTCTTCACCCAGGCCACTCTCTACCCTGAAGAACTCTGGAAACTTGCGCGTACGTTGTCGCGAGAGGAAGCATCGTTTGCTGTTCGCGCCGGCTCGGGTTACTACATCGTCGTCGTCCACGGCATTCAGCACGCCGGTGAAACCCCGCGCTTTGAGTACGTCAAGGAGGACGTGCGGAACCGTCTCCTCATCGACAAGCGGCGGGAACGATACGAGAAACTGCTGTCCGAGATACGATCGCGGCAGGTGGTCGATCTTGCCCCGGACCTCATTGACACGTTGGCGGAATCTCACTAGTCCATAACAAAGAAGAATCGAGGCGTTGTATGAAGCGGTGCTTTGGCGGGATCCTCCTCTGTCTTTGCGCCCTCGTGGGTGCGACAGCACAGACGCTGGATCGGGTTGTGGCGGTGGTGGACAACGAACTGATCCTGGAATCCGAGCTCAACGCGTCCGTGCAGTTTTATGTGTTGAACAACAAGCTCGACCCCAAGACTCCTGGAATGCGCGACCAGGTGCTTCAGACCCTCATCAATGAAAAGCTGGTCCTTGCGAAAGCGATCGAGGACAGCGTGACCGTGACCGACGAGGAGGTCCAGCAGCAGCTTGACGCCGCCATACAGGCCCGCGTGCAGCAATTTGGGTCGGAAGCGCGCCTGGAAGAGATCTATGGAATGCCGATCAGCAAAATCAAGAGGGAGTTCCGTGACGAGATGAGGAAGAACCTTCTCGCCCAGAAGATGCAGCAGCAGCGATTCGGCAATACGACCATCGGACGGTTTGAGGTGGAGGATTTCTACCGCGCGTACAAGGATAGTCTTCCCCGCGTTCCCGAGGAGCTCGATCTTTCCGACATCGGGATAGCACCCCGCTTCGACGACAATGCGAGGGCGGCGACACGTGCGAAGCTGGAGGGGATTATCGACAGCATCCGGAACGGGGCCGACTTCGCCGTCATGGCAAAGAGGTACTCACAAGATCCGGGATCCGCTTCTCAGGGGGGAGACCTCGGGCTCGTGCGAAGAGGACAATTTGTCAAAGAGTTTGAGACGGCGGTGTTCGCGCTCACCGAGGGACAGATCTCCGATATCGTGGAGACGGAATTCGGGCTTCATGCAATTCAGCTTGTTGAGAGGCGTGGGGACGCGGTTCGGGCACGCCATATTCTGCTCCGGATCCAGCGCACAAAGGAAAGCGACGACGTCGCTATTCGCCTGCTCGATTCCCTCCGCACCCGCGCGCTCAACGGCGAAAGCTTCGCAGAGCTCGCGCGGAAATACTCCGAAGGAAAGGAGAATACCGTCGGCGGAAACCTCGGGACGGTGGAGGTGGACCAAATCAACAAGGACATCGCCTCTGCAATCCAGAACCTCAACGAAGGGGAGATCAGCAAGCCCGTCAAAGTCACGGAGGGTAATACGTACAAATACCATATCGTCCTGGTGCGCCGCCGCACCCACGCACATGTCATGTCGCTCGACACGGATTACCAGAAAGTCGAAAGCATCGCGCTTAATCTGAAGCGTTCCAAAGATTACCAGACCTGGATGGACGAGCTGAAGAGCAATATCTATTGGCAGTCGCGCCTGGACCAGCAATGACCGATGCAGGACGGACCGGCGATCTCGCGGCGGCAGAGGAACTCGCCTCACTCTACAAGCCCCTCCGGGCGGAAATTGCCAAGGCGGTTGTCGGCCAGGACATGATCGTTGAACAACTTCTGTCTTCCCTCCTTGCGCGGGGACACTGCCTGCTCGTCGGCGTGCCGGGACTGGCAAAGACGCTGTTGATCAGAACCCTCGCGGAAGTGCTCGACCTTTCCTTCAACCGGATCCAGTTCACCCCCGATCTGATGCCCAGTGATATCACCGGGACCGAGATCATTCAGGAAAACGTGAGCACAGGGGAGAAATCGTTCAAGTTTGTCCGCGGGCCCATCTTCGCAAACATCGTCCTTGCAGACGAGATCAATAGGACACCTCCCAAAACGCAGGCGGCCTTGCTGGAGGCCATGCAGGAGCACCGGGTGACCGTGGCGGGACAGACCTCCACATTGCAGGAACCGTTTTTCGTTCTTGCAACACAGAACCCGATCGAACAGGAAGGAACATATCCTCTTCCCGAGGCGCAACTCGATCGATTCATGTACAACCTCTGGCTCGAGTATCCTTCACATGACGAAGAGATGCGGATCGTGACGACGACAACCGGCGAGTACATCCCATCGCTTCAACGGGTGGTGACAGGCGACCAGATCGTCCGTTTTCAGCGTCTCGTTCGCCGGGTGCCCGTGGCGGAGAATGTGGTTCAGTTTGCGGTCAGCCTGGTTGCGATGACGCGTCCCCGTTCCGGCCGGGCCCCGCAGTTTATCCGCAACTGGTTGAGTTGGGGAGCAGGTCCGCGCGCATCGCAATACCTCGTCCTCGGTGCAAAGACACGCGCACTCCTCGACGGCAGACACACCCCCGACATCGATGACATTCGGGCAGTCGCCGGTCCGACCCTCCGCCACCGGATCGTTCCTAATTTCCACGCCGAGGCCGACGGTGTTACCGCCATGGAGATCGTGGAGCGATTACTCAAGGAAGCAGCGTAAACGGATCGTGTGAACGACCTTCCCGCCATTGAACTCTCATTCGCCATCCGGCCGTTTCTTGTCGTCCTGCTGACGGCCGCCACGGTTGCGCTCGCATTCTTCTTCTACCGCTTCACGCGTCCCGCTGTTTCACGCTCACGCCGCATTCTTCTGAGCGTTCTTCGCGGCGTTGCTTTGGCCGTTCTCCTCGCATTGATCTGCGGCCCCGTTCTCCACGTCGTCTTCGTCACCCGCCATCCCCCGGTTGTCGCCATCCTCGTTGACGATACGGAGAGCATGACGATGAGCGACCTGGCAGGAAACCGCGCCGATGTGATCCGGCATCTCGTCAAGGACGAGATCCCCCATGCTCTCCCCCGTGGCGTTTTTCCCCGCTTTCATGCCTTTGGAGCATCGCTGGGCCCCCCTCTCGACGGTCCGGCAGACACACTCTCGTTCAGCAGTGAAGTGACTGATATCGGCGCGGCGTTTGCAGCGCTCCTGCGCCAGCCCGAAGGAGACGACATTCGGGCCGTCGTTCTCGCCACAGACGGCGTTGTCACTGTGGGGGAGAACCCGATCCATGGCGCAGCCGCTCTCGGCGTGCCTGTCTTCACCATCGGTATCGGCGATTCGGCAGAGCAGCGCGATCTTGTCCTCTCCCGCGTCAATACGAACGATCTTGTGTATGCGGGCACCTCCGTTCCTGTCGATGTCGGCGTGAAGAGCAGTGGCTACGGCGGAGAGCGGGTGGAGGTGAGCGTGAACGACGGACCACGCATCCTTGACCGGAAGAGCGTGCTTCTTCCTTCCGGATCCGGAGAAATTTCTGTGCCGCTGGCATACACCGCCGGCACGGAGGGGGTTCACCATTATGCCGCCCGTGTGTCCGCCCTGCCGGGAGAACTTACCACCGTCAACAATCAGCGGCCGTTCACGGTCCGCATCCTCAAAAGCAAGATCCGGGTGCTTGTTGTGGCCGGAGAACCCGGGCCCGATCTCTCCGTGATCAGACAGACGCTCCTCGAGGAAAAGAACTTCACGGTGATATCACGGACACAAAAATCGGGCGGGGGGTATTACGAAGGGGCGTTGACATCGCAGGAATGTGATTCGACGGATTGCCTTGTCACGATCGGCCTGCCCACGTCCTCCACCTCCGCTGCAACGGTGGAGCTCCTGAGCGGACTCATTGTCCGGAGGAAAACACCTCTCCTGTTCATCGGCGGAAGGAACGTCGACAATACCCGCCTTCTCACCATGGCTCCCTCCCTCCCGGTGATCCCCGAGCGTTCCTCCCCGGCGGAGCAGGAGGTGGAATTTGTCCCCGATCCGTCCCAACGAATCAATCCTCTTCTTACCTTCAGCAATGCCTCCGACGTTGCACCATGGAGCGCGCTCCCCCCTCTCTATGCAACGCAGACGGCATACCGCTCCCGGGAGGGTGCAACCGTTCTCGGATCGCCGCGCCTGCATTCGGTCGTTCTCCCGCAGCCCTTCATCGCATCCCGCGCCATCGCAGAGACGAAGAGCATCGCGGTTCTTGGCTACGGCCTCTGGCGGTGGCGCCTGATGGCACAGGGAAATCCGGCAACAGCGCCTTTTCTCCAACAGTTTCTCTCAACGTCGGTGATGTGGCTGGTGTCGCGCGACATCGGGCGTGGGGTGCGCGCAGGACCGCTCAAGGACGAGTTTTCCCTCGGTGAGAAGGTCGACTTCGCCGCGCAGGTGTACGACGCAACAGCGAAGCCAGTGGAGAACGCGGTTGTTCATCTTTCGATCACGGGGACGAGTGGACAGATGGAGACCGACTTGCGCCCGGTGGGGAACGGCCGTTACGAAGGAACGGTGGAGGGACTGCCGAAAGCCGAGTACCGATTTGAGGCCTCGGCCTCCGTGGAGGGAACAGTGATGGGGCGAGACAAGGGATCCTTTACGGTCGGGGGACTTGCGTTGGAATTCATGGAGACGCGGATGAACGCGGATCTCCTGCGGCAGATCGCCTATCGTACCGGCGGAAGATTTTTCGCCGCAACCGAGGCCGCAGGGCTGCGCGAAGCACTTGACTCCGTCAAAACTTTTGCGCCGCGCGAAGAGCGGAGAAGCGACACCATCGAACTCCCCCATTGGGGAACGATGCTGGCAATCCTTGTCATTCTTCTTGCCGCTGAATGGACGATCAGAAAGAGGAGCGGGATGCTGTAACCAGCCGTTACTTCTTTCGAGCGAGAGGTTTTCTTCCCTTCTTCGGCTGCACCTTCTTGGCTCCCCTCTTCTTCCCCTTCGCCCCCTGCTCCACAACCGGCGTCAGTGCTCCCTTCGCCGGTATCCCCTTCACGCCTTTGACCGGCGCCGTTGTTCCCTCTTCCGCGCCCATGGCTTTTGCCGGCCTTTCGGCCTCAGCACTGCCGCGAGTCTTGCTACCCGCGGGTTGTGTCTTCCCCTTTAGGCTTTTTTTTTCGCCTCCGAAGAGATCATCCGGCGTGTGCGGTTCCTCTTTCGACCGGCTGTCGGCCGGAGTTCCGTTGCGTGACTTGCCTCCGTTGCCGCCACCGTTTCCGTTGATCACGGGCTCCTGGTCTTCCGACACCACGGCCGCAACATCGGAAACTTTGTCTTTCCCCTGCAGCTTGATCAAGCGCACCCCCTGGGTATTCCGACCGGCAATGCGTACTTCCGATGCATGCTGGCGGATGACAATGCCGCCGCTCGTCACGACCACGATATCGTCCGTCTCCTGGACTTCCCTGATGGCGACCATAGCCCCGGACTTGTCGGAGGACTTCACAGTGATGATCCCTTTGCCGCCGCGGTGACTGACGCGGTATTCCTCCGTTTCACTCCGCTTCCCAAACCCGCCTTCTGTGGCGACGAGGATCGTCGTCCCGGTCTTCCGGAGCACCACTGCCCCCACAACCTTGTCCTTTTTCTCGAGCCGTATCGCCCGAACCCCCGAGGCGGTCCGGCCCATCGCCCGCACCTCGTTCTCGTGGAAACGGATCGCCACACCTCCCCGTGTCCCGATCACGATGTCCTGCGAGCCGTCAGTCAGCCGTACGGCAATAAGCGCATCCCCTTTGCCCAGGTTGATCGCCGCGATGCCGGTCCGCCGCGGATTGCCAAATTCCTGCAGCGCCGTCTTTTTGATCAATCCTTGTTCCGTCACCATCATGACAAAGAGGGGATCCTCAAAGTTCTTCACCGACACGTAGGACGCAATCGCCTCATCCTGTTCCTTGGCAATCAGGTTGGCAATTGATTTTCCGCGCGTTGCGCGCCCCCCTTCCGGAATCTCGAACACCTTCAGCCAGTAGCACCGCCCCTTGGTGGCAAACAGAAGAATGTAATCATGGGTACTGGCGACAAACATGTGCTCGATGAAGTCGTCTTCCCTTGTTGTCGCACCGGTGCTTCCGCGTCCGCCCCGGGTTTGCCGTCGATACCCGCTCACCGGAAAACGCTTGATCAAACCGCCGTGGCTGATCGTGATCACGACCTGCTCCTCGGCGATCATGTCCTCAATGCTGAATTCCTCCGCTTTGTAGATGATTTCGGTCCGTCGCTCGTCTCCATAGTTCTTCTTGAGCTCGAGGAGCTCCTCCTTGATTATTTCCAGTTGCAGCTGCTTGCTCTTGAGGATCGTCCTGAGGCGCTCAATTTGCTTGAGCAGTTCGCGGTATTCGTCCTCGATCTTTTTCCGTTCCAGGCCCGTGAGGCGCTGGAGCCGCATGTCGAGGATTGCCTTCGCCTGAAGCTCTGACAGTTTAAACTTCTTCATCAGGCCGGTTTTTGCGGACTCGACATCCTTCGACGCCTTGATGAGCCTGATGACTGCGTCGATGTTGTCCAGCGCAATAACGTACCCCTCGAGGATGTGCGCGCGTTTCTCGGCTTCGTCAAGCTCATACTTCGAACGGCGGACAACAACGTCGTTCCGATGATCGATGAAGCGCCGCAGCATTTCTTTCAACGTCAGGATCTTCGGCCGTCCCTCAACCAGCGCGAGCATGATCACGCCGAACGTCGTCTCCATCTGCGTGTGCTTGTACAGGTTGTTCAGGATCACCTGGGCGTTGGCATCACGCTTCAGATCGAGAACGATCCGCATCCCCTCCCGGTCCGATTCATCCCGGATGTCCGCAATATCTTCGAGCTTCTTTTCGTTGATAAGGTCGGCGATTTTTTCGATAAGGTTTGCCTTGTTCACCTGGTACGGTATTTCCGTCACCACAATGCTCTGGCGTTCCCCTTTTCCTGTTTCGATGTTCGCCTTGGCACGGACGACGATGCGGCCTCGGCCCGTGGTGTACGCGCTCCTGACCCCTTCATAACCGTAAATGATCCCACCCGTCGGGAAGTCGGGGGCCTTGATAAACTTCATCAGCTTCTCATCCGTGAGGGAATCTTCCTTGATGAGCGCGATGCATCCGTCGACGACCTCATTGAGGTTGTGCGGAGGGATGTTTGTGGCCATGCCGACAGCGATGCCGCTTGACCCGTTCACGAGAAGGTTGGGAACGAGGGCGGGAAGGACGGATGGCTCTTTCAGTGTTTCATCGAAGTTCGGAACGAAGTCGACCGTGTCTTTCTGCAGATCCTTCAGCATCTCTTCCGCGATCCGCGACATGCGCGCTTCGGTGTACCTCATGGCCGCCGGCGAGTCGCCGTCCACCGATCCGAAGTTCCCTTGCCCGTCGACCAACGGATAACGCATGGAAAAATCCTGCGCCATCCTCACCATCGTGTCGTAAACCGCCGAATCCCCGTGCGGATGATACTTTCCGAGGACCTCGCCGACGATCCTGGCGGACTTCTTGTACGGCCGGTTCGCTGCAAGCCCCAGTTCCTGCATGCCGAACAGGACCCGGCGGTGCACGGGTTTCAATCCGTCCCGGACATCCGGAAGGGCGCGTGCAACGATGACCGACATCGAGTAGTCGATGTACGATCCGCGCATTTCATCTTCAATGTCAACGGGAATTATTTTCTCGTTCACGTTTGCCATATGTTCCCAGCCTGATTTCTGCCTGCCTGTTCGTTGCGTTTCTCAGATATCGAGATTCCGCACGTACTTTGCGTTCTTCTCGATGAATTCCCGCCGCGGTTCGACGTCGTCCCCCATGAGTATGGAGAACGTCCTGTCCGCATCCGCCGCGTTTTCAATGCTGACCCGCAGGACGGTACGAGTGTCCGGGTTCATGGTGGTGGCCCAGAGCTGCTCCGGGTTCATCTCGCCGAGACCTTTGAACCGGGAGATCACCACATTGTTTCCCACCACCACCGCTCCTTCCTCCGGCACCTCCGTTTTTTCATCGTCGTCCGGTTTCTTCTTCTCGGCGGCGAGCCTTTTCACGATCTCAATCCGTTCGTCGTCATCGTACGCGTAGAGTTCCGTTTTCCCCCGCTTCACTTTGAAGAGAGGCGGCTGCGCAATATAGACATGGCCGAGCTCGATGAGCTCTTTCATGTGCCGGTACAGGAGCGTTAACAGCAGAGTACGAATATGGGATCCATCCACGTCGGCATCGCACATGATGATGATCTTTCCGTAGCGCAGCTTCTCCGCGTTGAATTCCTCCCCCACTCCGGTGCCGATGGCAGTGAAGATGTTCCGGATCTCTTCATTCTCCAGGATCTTGTGAAGACGGGCTTTCTCAACGTTCAGGATCTTTCCCTTCAGGGGGAGGATCGCTTGAAACCGGCGGTCGCGTCCCTGCTTTGCACTGCCACCGGCAGAATCACCCTCGACGAGGTACAGCTCACAGTGTTCGGGATCGTTGATGGAACAATCGGCGAGCTTGCCGGGGAGCCCGCCTCCCGAAAGCGCATTCTTGCGCCGTGTCAGATCCCTGGCCTTCCGCGCCGCTTCACGCGCTTCCGCGGCGCGCATTGACTTGTCGAGAATCCGTTTCGCGTCTCCGGGGTTTTCGTCCAGCCAGGTCTGCAAGCCCGGACCGACCACCGATTCCACGATGCTTTTCACCTCGCTGTTGCCGAGCTTCGTCTTCGTCTGGCCTTCGAACTGCGGTTCCGGCACCTTCACGCTCAGTACGCCGCTGAATCCCTCACGGAAATCATCGCCCGAGAGGGACAGTCCCCCTTCTTTCAGGATCCCGTTCTTGTACGCGTACGTGTTGAGCGACCTTGTGAGCGCTGTCCGGAATCCGACAAGGTGCGTTCCTCCTTCGTGCGTGGTGATGTTATTGACATACGTAAAGATATTCTCGGCATACTGGTCGTTATACTGGAAGGCGGCTTCGACCTCCACCGTCCGGTTGTTTTCGTCCAGCCCTGTCCCTTGCACATAGAACGGTTTGCGCATGATCGACGGCCGCGTGGCGTCGATGTACTTCACAAACTCAACCAGTCCCCCTTTGTACTGGAATGTCTCTTCCTGCTCGTTCTTTGCCCGGACGTCGACGATGTGCAATTTCACTTTCGGGTTCAGGAAAGCCAGTTCGCGCAGCCTCTCGGCAAGCGTTTCGAATTTGTACATCCGGTTCTTGAAGATCTGGCTGTCCGGCATGAACGTGATCTGTGTCCCTGTCTTTCCCTTTTCTGCCTTTCCCACCGCTTTTACCGGTGCAAGGGGCTCGCCCCGCTTGTACGCCTGAAACCAGGTCTTTTCGTCGCGGTACACTTCCACCTCGAGTGACTCGCTTAGTGCATTCACGACGGAGACGCCCACGCCGTGAAGTCCACCCGACACTTTGTAGCTGTTCTTATCGAACTTTCCTCCGGCGTGGAGAACGGTCATGACAACTTCCAGTGCGGATTTCTTTTCCTGCTTCTGGAGGTCAATCGGAATTCCACGGCCGTCGTCGAGCACCGTGACCGATCCGTCCTTGTTGATTGTCACATCGATGTTCTTCGCAAACCCTGCCAGGGCCTCGTCGATCGAGTTGTCCACCACTTCGTACACGAGATGGTGAAGCCCCCGTACTCCCACGTCCCCGATATACATCGCTGGGCGGCGACGGACGGCTTCCAGCCCTTTGAGGACTGTGATGTCTTCCGCGGTGTACGAATGATCCTCGACAACGGCGGGTTTCGCCTTTCCCTTCATGTCCGCGTTCTTTCCCATTCCTGCATCTTCTCTGTGTATGTTTTGCGGGGGTGCGTCTCCCCGCAGAATCTTCGCTGCTACCGGAAGCGGATTTCCCTTATCACGGGTGCTCCGGCTCTTGCGTTCAACTTGCTGATGATCTCCATGCGGCGCATCGAGAGTTCTGACCGCCAGGAGGCGCTCCCGACGTGAACGATCAGGATGCCGTTCTCGATCCGTTCCGGGCTCGTGACGCGTGCGATCTGTTCTCCCACCACTTCGGGCCACGACGTCAGGGCATCGTACTGCTTCAGTGTCGGCGCGATTCCCAGCTCGCGCACAAACGCTTCAAGCGCTGCTCCCACGGCAACGGGAGATCCACCCCTCTGATGCCCGGCGCTACGCCGCCGGCCTGCACGTCCCGTGCTCAATGGTGAACCTCCTGTTTTTGTCGCCCCAGCCAATTGACCCGCCGAATGCCCGATCGTCCGTTGCGGTAATGATCGATTGTCCCATCGCGAGCGTGACATCGAGGATACGACGTGCCCGCCCTGTATCCAATTCGCTAAAGACATCGTCGAGCAACAACAGGGGCGCCTCCTGCCGGCGTTCACGCATGTACCGGTATTCCGCGATCTTCAGCGCCACCAGGATCGTCTTGTGCTGTCCCTGTGAGGCGAAGTGCTGGACATCGACCCCGTTGATCGTCAGATGAATCTCATCCCTATGGGGGCCCGCAAGTGTTATGCCGCGCCTCTGTTCCTCCAGGCGGCGCGACGCAAGTGCTGCGGCCATTCGATCCGTCATGCCTTCGGCTGTCGTCTCCGCTTCCACCGGGAACCCACACTCGTAGGCAAGATCCGGTTCCTCGGCATCTGTTGCTTCCCCCTCCAGGGGAAGAATGCTGCGGTAGGCATCCCGCACGTATGCGCGAAATTCCTCGACGAATGCCCGCCGACGGAAGGCGATCCGACCGCCGTAGCGTGCCAAGCTTTCCGTCCAGGGCTCAATCACCGCAGACGGGAAAGGACCGCGCTGAAGACCGTCCGACAGGATTCGATTTCGCTGCCGGAGGACGCGCCGGTATTCCATCGCATCATCAAGATATGCCGCCGCCACTTGCGAGAGCGTGACATCCATAAACTTTCGCCGCTCTGCCGGCCCGCCCGATGTGATCGCACCATGTTCGGGAGAGAGGATCACCACGGGAAAGCGCCCTATGACGGATGCCAGTCGGGCTTGCTCCAAGCCGTCCACAGCCACACTCTTGCCGGACGGTTCCCGCGTGTACCGGACCCCGACCCGATGTTCCACTCCCGCATCAGAGGCAATGCGTGCGTCGAGCGTGAATTCCTCCGCTCCGAAGCACAGAACATCTCTATCGCTCGCCGCGTAGAAGCTCTTCGTGAGTCCTACGTAGGAGACCGCTTCAAGAAGGTTCGTCTTCCCTTGGCCGTTCTTCCCCAGCACAGCGTTGATCCCTGAGGCGAATTTCACCACCGTGGCCGCGTGATTCCGGAAGTTCGTAAGCGTGATCGCAGAGAGAATCATGTGCGTCCTGCACGTAAGAGAACAGCGATCCCGCCGGAGGCGGGACCGTGAACGACATTCTCCGTGTGAACATACTTACGCGTTCAGGCGCACCGGCATCACGAGCATAAGGACGTCTTCCTTTCCCTCCCCAGCGGCGGGCGCCACGATGCCCGCGCGGGTCGGCGTGCTGAACCGGAAAGACACCTGCTCGCTTTCGAGGTGGGTTAGCATATCCGTCAGATACGTGGAATTGAAACCGATCTCAAGCGTGTCGCCGCTGAAGCTGCATGGCACGGTTTCCTTTGCCTCTCCGCCGAAATCGAGATCCTGGGCGGTGACTTTCACGCTTGAGGGAGAAATATCGAACCGGATCTGGTGCGTTGTGACGCTCGCATAGAGCGCGACGCGGCGTATGGAGGAAATGATATCGTCTCGCTTCACCGTCATTACTTTGTCGTTCTCTGCGGGGATAACACTGTCATAATTCGGATATTGCTCGTCAATCAGCCGTGACACGAGGAATGATTGTTGAAACGAGAAGCGAACATGCGTGTCACTGATGCTGATCGTTGTTTCTCCTTCGTCGAGCGAACGACCAAGAACCAGGAGCGCCTTGGCGGGAATTACCACGTCTTTCTTCAACACAACAGCTTTCGCCGGTTTGTGAATCAACCGAACCAGCCGGTGACCATCTGTGGCAACAGCCCTTAATTCCGGACCTTTCGCCTGCAAGAGAACGCCCATCATTGCTGGACGAAGTTCATCGGTGCTGACGGCAAATGCCGTTTTGTGAATAATGTTCCTTAGTGTTGCGTTATCGATTGTTAATTCAGCCGTTCCTTTGAACAATGGTGTTTGCGGAAAGTCTTTTGCTGATTCTCCCGTAAGACCATATTCACCGTTGTCAATGGAGACTTTTACCTTATTTGTCGTCGTGTCAATGTCAAATGTTGCCCCCGTATCGGGAAGCGATCTCATCGTATCAACAAGTCTCTTCGCCGGAATTGCAGCCTTTCCGTCTTCCTTCCCCGTCACAGCAAGCGATACCGTCAGTGAAATGGCCAAATCAGTCGCGGTAATTGTCAAAACATCACCGGTCAGTTCAAAAAGCAGATTCTCTAAAATCGGCATCGTCGATTTTGTCGGTACCACACCCCCGAGTTTATTCAGCGTTCGCTGGAGTTCAATACTGTTAGCCGTAAATTTCATACGTGTTCTCCTGGGGTGAATCGGTATTTTATATCCGAAAGAGGAAAACCATCACAAAAATACAGAAAAAACCGGACAAATTCCAGTTTTCACGATCACTGTTTGCCGTGACGGTGGTGATATCTCTATTACTACTCTTTCTATTCTTTTTATATAGGAAAAAGATAAAGAGTAATAAGGGATGTCTATATGTTGATAACAATTTACTGTGACGTTTATCAGTATTGCTTGCTCCATGGTGGAAAAATCATCTCATGTAACACGTGAGAGAGAATGCAGTGCACAAGCATATCACCAACGCACAGGTGAAGGAAGACAATGAAGAAGAAAGGGGACAACGCGGATTGTTCACCACGCACTCACATGAAGTCACACGCAGTGCACAGCACGACGAACAGGTTATACACCGGAGCATCACACATGACCAATCATCTGCAGGCGGCGTTTGATTTGCGTGACGTTTGACAGGTATTTCTGATCGATGCGCATTTGGTCCTCGACGGATTGATACGCATGGATGACAGTGCTATGATCGCGTCCGCCAAAATGCAGCCCAATGGTCTTCAACGAGCAGTTTGTCATTTCCTTTGCCAGATACATGGCAATCTGGCGGGCATTCACCACCTCCTGCTTCCGCGTCTTTGCCCTGATGAGATCTTCCGGGATGCTGAAATACTCGCAGACTGTCCGCTGAATGGTTTCGATGGTCAACGGCGATTTCACGTCGCCGACGACAACCTTGAGAACGTCCCGCGCAAGATCAACGGTAATATCCCTTCCCTCAAGGGACGCCTTGGCCATCAGACTGATGAGGCAGCCCTCAAGTTCCCGAATGTTGGAGGTGACGTTCGTGGCAATAAATTCGACGACATCCTGCGGAAGGTCGATGCCTTCGTTCTCACTCTTGTTGCGAAGGATGGCAATGCGTGTTTCGAGGTCCGGTGGCTGAATGTCGGACGTGAGGCCCCACTGAAACCGGGAAAGAAGCCGGTCATCGAGCCCCTTGAGTTCCTTGGGAGGACGATCAGAGGAAAGGACAATCTGTTTGCCTAATTGGTGGAGCTCATTAAACGTGTGAAAGAAATGGTCCTGCGTTCGTTCCTTGCCGGCGAAGAACTGAATATCGTCGACGATGAGGATATCCATGCTTCGGTAGAAACCGGCGAATTCATTTGCGGTATCCCGCTGGATGGATTCGACAAACTCAACGGTGAACTTCTCGCTCGAGACGTAAATCACCCGCCGCGCCTTGCCGTTGGCAATGGCGTAGTTTCCAATCGCATGCATCAGGTGAGTCTTCCCGAGGCCGGTTCCTCCGTAGATGACCAACGGGTTAAACGATGTCCCGCCGGGGTTGTTTGCAACAGCGGAGGCAGCAGCACGGGCGAGCTGATTGCTGTCTCCCTTGATGAAGTTCTCGAAGGTGTAGCGAGCGTTCAGAAACGACTGAAAGGCCTCCGCGGAGCGATCTGCCGGTCTCTGGGGTTGTAATGTGGTAAAGGATGTCGGCTGCGGCGGGAATGCGCGCCGCTCGACCCGGGGCGCTCCCTGTGGTGGGATCTGGTAATCGATCTCCAACTGGGGGTCATCTGTCTTGACGGAATACTCCAGGTGGGCGTCCTTCCCCAGCACGGTCTCGATCGTGGCGCTGATGATTGTGTAGTAATGCTCTTCCAGCCAGTCATAGAAAAACTGGCTGGGGACTTGGACAGTAAGCCGGCCGCCCCGAAGATACAGGGGGACGATCGGCTCGAACCAGGTCTTGAAACTCTGTGTATTGACCTTCTCTTTTATCAGATCGAGGCAAGCTCTCCAGACATCGCCGGCCTGGTCTTCTTCAGAGGGATTAACAACAAGGGGAGAAGTTCCATCCATTTGAAAAACCAACTCGTTAGAGAGTTATTCACACGCAATAACAGGTTATCAACAATTTTACGCACATGTTGATGGCTGCAACAGAGGACAAGAGATATCAATATCTTATCAACAGATATTGTGGAAATCAGAAACCGCTGAATTGCCTGGTATTTCCGGAAGTTCTTTCCATTGAGAGCCGCTCAGGACGGGACTGCCAGCATAGGGTATCAACATCTGGAAGGGAACGCCGGGAGAGAGAAAACTTATCAACAGATTGTCAACGCACCCTTACGTTGCTGTACTGACTAAATGATAGCACAATCAATTTCTGTTCGCAAGAAGTATTTTTTGAGTTTCTTAAGCATTTGTTGTTAATGTGGCATATTTTTTATAACTTTGTTGTCCTCGAAAAGGAACGCCGCGGAAGACAGGGGCGAGTGTGGAAAATTTGAACCACCGTGGGAGTGATTGACGATGAGTATTACATTTCAGCCGCACAACCGGAAGAGGAAGAACACGCATGGGTTTCGTGCGCGCATGTCGACCAAGAATGGTCGCAAGGTGCTGGCCCGTCGTCGCGCTCGCGGCCGGAAGAAATTGACGGTCAGCGACGAACGGTAGGTGCGAAAGGCAGAGACACTGCAGGGCCGGGGTGCCTTCTCTTCCGTGGTAAAGAGTGGCGAGAAGTTGGATGGACGGTTGCTCCGGTGTTTCTTTCGGGTTGAAGAGAAAGCCGGAACGCCGGTGCGTGCCGGCTTTTCCGTTTCCAGCAGGGTGTACAATGCGGCCAAGCGCAACAGGATCCGTCGCCTGCTCCGGACAGCGTTTGATGCGGAGGCAGAAGTGCTCCGGGATGCTGCCGGATTGAAGACGCTGGCGCTCGTGTTTGTCTTTCGGGGGGGAAGGGACGAAGATGTGCGGCGGCTTCGTCTGAAGGATGTTCAAACCGACGTTGCCGCCCTGTGCAGACGATGTGCCGCCCGAATTGTCGGTTCGCGGAAATGAAACGCGCCATCATTGTTCTTCTCCGGGGATACCAAATCCTCATCTCTCCCCTGCTCCCGCCCACGACATGCAGGTTTACTCCAAGCTGCTCGCAGTACGCCATTGATGCAGTGACAAAGTACGGCGTTGGGAGTGGACTCTGGCGCGCTGCCAGGCGCATCGGCCGCTGCCACCCTTTTCACCCCGGCGGATATGATCCGGCCTGAATGACTCACAATGTCTGACCAGAGAGACCAACATGGATAAGCGATCGACATTCGGATTTGTCCTCATCGGCCTTGTGCTCATCGTGTGGATGTGGCGGCAAACGCCATCGACGCCTGTTCCCCATGCCGGCGCACCGGTGGACACGATCCACGCGGCGGATACCATCCGTCGCGAGAGCGTCCCCGTGCAACAGCCGGCGCCCGCTCCCGAGGAAACGACGCAAACCCCGCAGGGCCAATACGGAAAGTATTTTGCCGCGCGCGTGAGCGGTGCGGAGAAGATCCTTACCGTCATAACCGATCAGTACGTCCTTGAAATCAGCAGCAAAGGGGGGCTTGTCCGCACCTGCCAGTTGAACGGGTTCGCAACGTGGGACCACCACCCGGTGCAGCTTATCGATGATGACAAGGGTGGAGACTTGAGCCTGCTCTTCACTTCGGCAGACGGACGGCTGGTCGACACACGAAGTCTCTACTTCGATCTGCGGGAAGGGGCGTGGACGACGTACCGTTTGTCGGGGACCGATTCCGTATCGGTAACGCTGGTACTCCCCTCCGGCGAGAACAGCCGGCTGGAGAAGCGATTCACGTTCGCGAACGGTCGGTATTCGTTCGATACGGAGTTCCGGTTTGTCAATATGGCCGGTGTCATCTCCAACTATGAATACCAGGTGGTATGGGAGAACGGCCTCCGGTATGCCGAATATAACAGCGTTGATGAATCGAGTTTTGCGATGGGGTACGTGTACTCGGGCGGCGAGCTGACGGAAATCGACGCATCGAAGTTCGGCGAGGTCGTGAAACGCGACATCAATGGGTCAACCGACTGGGTGGCGGCAAGGAACAAGTACTTTGCTGTGGCGCTCCTGCCGGAGAAGGGGGTCTGCCAGGGCGCCTATATCGAAGGGATCCGCACGCACGCTGCCAATAACGGAGCTAAGGAAGATTACTCGCTTGCGCTGAAAATGCCCCTGAAGAGCGGCAACGAGAAGGCGCGTGTCACGGTCTTTCTGGGCCCGATCGATTTCGACATTGTGAAGAGCTACGGCCGCAACCTTCAGCAGATCCTCAGTCTCGGCATGGCGTGGATCGTCCGCCCGATCTCCGAATATGTGATGATCCCTCTTTTTCATTTCCTTCACCTCTTCATCCCGAACTATGGATGGGTGATCATCGCCTTCTCCGTGATCATCAAAATCGCGCTGACGCCGCTGACGCGGACGAGCATGAAGTCGATGAAGCGCATGCAAGCAATCACGCCGATGATGAACGAGGTCCGGGAGAAGTACAAAGACGACCCGACCAAGCAAAACCAGGCGATCATGAACCTGTACAAGGAATACGGCGTCAACCCCGCCTCCGGGTGTCTACCACTGTTATTGCAAATGCCGATCCTGTTCGCCCTCTACGCGGTCTTCCGGTCGTCGATCGCTCTTCGCCAGGCGGAGTTCATCCTGTGGATCCATGACCTGTCGACTCCCGATTTTGTGGTCAATCTGCCCTTCTCCATCCCCTTCCTGGGCATTACCGCATTCAGCGGCCTTGCGCTGGCGATGGGTGTGACGATGTTCTTCCAGAACAAGATGACCGTGACCGACCCGCGGCAGAAAGCGATGGTGTGGATGATGCCGGTGATGATGACGATCATCTTCAACAATCTTCCCTCCGGTCTCAACCTCTACTATTTCGTGTTCAACGTGCTGTCCATCGGGCAACAGATGTGGTTCAACAAGAAAGGGGCCGATGAGCCGTTGAGAAAAGTGGAACCGAAGAAGAACAAAGGGGGATTCATGTCCCGGATGACAAAAGATCTTCCGAAGTTGAAGTAGGCGCGGCTGCGCGCACAGGCATCGCGGCTGGCGCAGAAATCAGAGAGATCGGGAATGGATCCCGCCCCGAAGACCGGGGCGGGATTCTTTTTGTGCGTGTGGGTCACCTTCTCTTCCCGTCCGTCCGTTTGATACTCACGCCGGAAATTCGTAGGTTATCCGGCCCGCCATGAAGATCCGCACAACCGACACAATAGCTGCTGTAGCCACTCCAACCGGAGAAGGTGCCATCGCCGTCGTACGCGTGAGCGGTTCGGATGCGCTCAGGATTGCCGGCCGTGTTTTTCGCGGGCCGGAATCACTCGAGAAGGTTCCGACGCACACCGTCCACCACGGCCTGATCTCTTCGCCGCAAGGCGAAGAGATCGATGAGGTGCTGGCAACCGTTTTCCGGGGACCGCATTCGTACACCGGCGAAGACTCGGTGGAGATCAGTTGCCACGGGGGAGTACTGGTGACGCAGAAGGTTCTGGGCGCCATTCTTGATGCCGGCTGTCGGCAGGCGGAGCCGGGGGAATTCACGCGACGCGCATTCCTGAACGGAAAGATGGACCTCTCCCGTGCGGAAGCTGTGGCATCGCTGATCGCCTCCACGAGCAACAGGGCGCACCGTGCTTCGCTCGAACAGCTCAAGGGGCGCCTGGCTGGAAGTATCGGCGAGATACGGGAAGAGATGATCGGTCTATGTGCGTTATTGGAGGTCGATCTCGATTTCAGTGAGGAGGGGCTGGAGGTCATAGGCCGCGACGATACCAGGCGGAAGATTGCCGATACCCGGAATCGACTCGTGCAGATGGCGGAGACGTTCAAGAGCGGCCGCATCTACAGAGACGGCCTGGTCGTGGTGATTGCCGGGAGGCCAAACGTGGGGAAATCGAGTCTCTTCAATGCCCTCCTGAGAGAAAACCGTGCAATTGTCACTCCGGTAGCTGGGACAACGAGAGATTATCTTGAAGAGAGTATCAGTGTCGGTGGACTTCTCGTCCGACTGACGGACACCGCCGGACTGCGGGAAGCGGAAGGTCCGGCTGAAGAGGAAGGAATCCTGCGGAGCAAAAGGTCGGTTGAGCGGGCGGACGTTGTGATGGTGGTCGACGACCCGGCGAAGGGATCGTCATCAGTCAAGGATCTTCTCCGCGACTTTGCTCTTGGATCGGAACAGGCCGTGGTGATTGTGAGGAACAAGATCGACCTCCTGACCGGGGTCGAACCACATTCGATTCGGTTTTCGGAAGGACCCTACCATGGGAATGAAGTCTGGCTGTCGGCGAAAAGCGGAGAAGGAGTGCAGTTACTCGCCAATGTGCTTGCTGAAACAGTAAAGAAGGAAAACCTCTCCGCCCATGAAGGCGTTCTCATTACGAATCAGAGACATTGGAGCGCACTCTCTGCCGCCGCGCAAGCGCTCGGTGCCGCCCTCCAATCACTTGAATCCGGAGCCGCGAACGAGCTGGCGGCGTTCGACGTGCGGGAATCGATTGCCACACTCAGTGAAATCACCGGTGAAATTACCAGCGAGGATGTCTTGAATTCAATATTTGGCCATTTTTGCATCGGAAAGTGAGGATGTTTCACGTGAAACGTGCAGGGAGAAGTGATGGAGAGTAAGTTCGATGTCGTGGTGGTGGGGGGGGGTCACGCCGGCGTGGAGGCATCCCTTGCATCGGCGAGAATGGGATGCACGACACTCCTGGTTACCATGGACCCCGACGCGATGGGCCGGCTGTCATGTAACCCGGCGATCGGAGGGACGGCCAAGGGGCACCTGGTGAGGGAGATCGACGCGCTGGGGGGCGAGATGGCAAAAATTGCCGACGCCACCGGGATCCACTTCAGGATGCTGAACAAGTCAAAGGGGCCTGCCGTCTGGTCGCCGCGCTCTCAGAACGACAGGGAGTCATACAGCCGCGAGGCGAAAGCAAGAGTACAAGAGCAGGCCGAACTCAAGATCATGCAGGCATCCCTCCAGGATATAGTAATCGAAAATGGAGAAATCTGCGGGGTGGTGTTGGACGGGGGAAGGCGCGTTGCCTGCAAGGCCTTGATACTCTGCAGCGGCACATTTTTGAATGCTGTCATGTTCACCGGAACTTCTACGACGGTGGGGGGAAGGTACGGAGAACCCGCCTCGGTGGGAATTTCGGAGCGGCTCGCCACGTATGGGTTCCGGACCGGGCGACTCAAAACCGGAACTCCCCCACGCCTGAGCCTGAAAACGATAGACTTCGGCCAGACCGAAGAGCAAAAAGGGGACGATGATCCAACCCCATTTTCATTCCAGAACACCAGGATCACCCAGCCACAGATCTCCATGTACCTCACCTACACGAACCGTGAGACGCATGAGACGCTCAAGACCGGGTTTGATCAGTCGCCGATGTTTACAGGGAGGATAAAGGGGGTGGGTCCGCGATACTGCCCATCGATCGAGGACAAGATCAATCGGTTTGCCGATCGGGAACGTCACCAGATCTTTCTGGAGCCCGAAGGATACGAGACCGACATTGTCTACATGAACGGCTTCTCGACCAGTCTTCCTGCCGAGGTTCAGGAGAAGGCACTTCGCACGATTCCCGGGCTTCAGCACTGTACAATGCTCCGTCCCGGCTACGCGGTAGAGTATGATTTTCTTCCACCGTACCAGGTGAACCACACGCTCGAAACAAAACTGGTCCGCGGGCTCTATTTTGCGGGACAGATTAACGGCACGAGCGGTTACGAAGAAGCAGCAGCGCAGGGACTCGTCGCCGGCATCAATGCGGCACTCAAGATACGGAGAGAGCCGCCATTGCTCTTGCGCCGCGACGATGCGTATATTGGTGTGATGATCGACGACCTGATCAATAAGGGGACAGAAGAACCGTATCGCATGTTCACCTCAAGAGCTGAGTACCGGCTGCTCCTTCGTCAGGACAATGCGGACTCCCGGTTGATGAGGAAGGGTTTTGCGTTAGGCCTTGTCCCTGCGTCAGCGGTGCGTCGGCTCGAGGAGAAAGAGCGTCGGGTTGCGGCGGCGAGAGAGTTCCTCTCTCTCACCCGGATCGCGCCGGCCGAGGCAAACTTCATGCTCACGTCATCAGGCAGTGAGCCGATCACCGAGGCAGAGACCGGAGCGCAACTCCTGAAGCGATCCGAGATTGGGATCGACTCACTTCTCTCTCTCCCCGTACTCAGGTCGGATGAGCGGATCCGCGTTCTCCTCGAAGACAGGGACGCACGTGAGCGGACACAGATCGAGACGAAGTATGAGGGATACCTGAAGAGGCAGGAAGAACAGATCAGGGAATTTCAAAGAGGGGAAGAGATGGAGATACCGCGTGACTTCGACTTTGCCACGGTGAAATCGCTGAGCACTGAAGGGCGGGAGAAACTCGTGAAGGTGAAACCGAGGTCGATTGGGCAGGCAGCGCGAATCAGCGGTCTGACACCGGCGGATATTTCCATCCTCATGATTTGTCTTGCCCGCTGATGTTCCACGTGAAACAACCTCTGAAAGCCGCGTAGATGGGGACTGTTGATTCGCCCTTGGCGGTTGCAGGAATTTGCCGGGAAAATGGGCTCGTACTCACCGATGTGCAGATGGGTCTGCTTGCCGACTTCGTCGGGCGTCTCCTGGAGTGGAACAAGAAGATCAACCTGATCTCCCGCCGTGATGAAGGAAACGTCTGGTTCAGTCATGTTCTCCACAGTTTGGCACCTCTTTTCTATGTGAATATTCCCGGGAATATCTCTATTTTGGATCTCGGGTCGGGGGGAGGATTCCCCGGAATTCCCCTGGCAATCGTCAGGCCGGACCTGAAGCTCACGCTCCTTGATTCGATCAGAAAGAAGACGATGGTGACTACCGACATCGTCGGCGCAATCAAACTCCCGAATATCGTCATCCAGACCGCGAGGGCGGAAGAGCTTGCGCAATCAATGGGGGGGAAGTACGATATGGTTGTTGCGCGCGCGGTTGCATCGCTCGCCGATCTCGTCCGTTGGAGCAAACCCTTGATTCGTCGGAAAGGCAGAGTGACGCCCGGTCAGACGGGCGTTCCTTTGGGGAAGCATCCATCGCCGTCGCTCCTTGCCCTCAAAGGGGGAGACCTTGATGGGGAAATTCAGGAAGTCAGGGTGAAAGTGCGACCCGTGCACATCGAAACCGTGGCAATGAATTTTCCGGGAAGCGAAGAACTCGGACTCGAAGACAAAAAGCTCGTGTTGGTGAGCCTGTGAATCCCTTATATCCGTTATTGCAATGACCGATTCGCACATCTTGCATGATGCGCTCGCAAAGCTCATGACGGAGCAGCGCAACCCCTCATCGATGGATCTCGACACGCGTTCCACGGAGGGAATTCTCCGGCTCATCAATGCGGAGGATAAACTTGTCCCCCTTGCCGTGGAGCACGAAATCCCCTACATCGCCGAGGCGGTCGACATTGTTGTCCATGCGCTGAAGAACGGGGGACGACTGATCTACGTCGGGGCGGGAACAAGCGGACGTCTTGGAATTCTTGACGCGGCGGAATGTCCTCCGACGTTCGGCACCGAACCGGGACTCATTCGCGGAGTGATCGCCGGAGGACAGGCGGCGGTCTTTCGCTCACAGGAAGGGGCGGAGGACGACATCGAGAAGGGGCGCCACGACATGGATGCCCAGGAAATCACCCCGCGGGATGTCGTGTGCGGTATCGCAGCAAGCCGCCGGACGCCGTTCGTCGTTGCCGCCGTGGCACGCGCACGGGAGCTGGGGGCAAAGACGATCTTTCTTACCACGAACCCCCGGTCGGAATTCGACCTTGAAGTCGATGTCGCGATCTGCCCCGAAGTCGGTCCCGAAGTACTCATGGGATCCACAAGGATGAAGTCGGGGGCGGCGCAGAAGCTCGTGCTGACAATGCTGACCACCACCGTGATGGTAAAACTCGGGAAGATCTATCAAAACATGATGGTGGACCTTCAGCGAACAAACCAGAAACTTGTAGAGCGCTCCAAGCGGATTGTCATGTTGGCGACCGGGTTGAGCTACAAGAGGGCTGAGGAGTTGCTGGAGAGCGCCGGGGGACACGTGAAGACCGCGATCGTCATGGCCCTTGCAGGCGTTTCGGCGGATGAGGCGCGCAAGCGGATCGAAGAAGCCGACGGATTTGTCAAAGGAGCCGTTCCCCCGGGCCCATAAAGTCGGCGCGGGACGTTCAGTAATGGTTCACAGAACCCTTCCGGAGCCACGAGGAGACTCATTGCCGGGCGCTGGAGGGGCGGACTGCGTTTGTTCCCGGGGAGAGGACGATTCATCCTATGGATGGTACGCATCGAGATAGTATGGAGCAGTTGCGAAAGAATATTGAGGAACTTTCCGCCTTCAAGGAACTCCTTGCGGCGGAACCGGGATCGGTAACGATAGCCGGTGTGGCGGGGTCGCTTCTTGCCTGTATCGCGGCGGGGCTGCGCGACCATCTGGACCGGCAAATTCTGATTGTCGCGAGTGACGAAGGTTCGGCGGAACGCTTGAAGGACGATCTTGCCGTCCTTCTTGGCGGCGAGGCGGTACATCTCTTCTCCGGTACCGGCGCGCGTACAGCAGGGGCGGGGAAGAACGTGCCCGGCATGCGGGCCCTCCGTTCCCTCAAGAACTCGCCTTCTTCGGTTCTTGTCACCACACCGAGGGGACTTGCCACACGTCTCCCCGCGGCCTCGCAGTTTGACGCGCGCAGCATCGAGCTTGTCACGGGAGGGAAGACGGATCTCGCGGCTCTGACAACGGCACTCCGCGATTGCGGATTCCTGCAGAAAGATTTCGTGGAAATGCACGGCGACTTCGCGGTCCGGGGCGGGATTCTCGACGTCTACACATTCGCCGGGGAGAATCCGCTGCGGGCCGAGTTTGCCGGCGACGAGATCGAATCGATTCGTGAGTTCGATCCCCTCTCACAACGTTCGATCCGCGGACTCCAGCGTGCCTCGATCCTCCCGGATCTCCTGGCGGCGGAGACGGCAACGGGGCAGCGGAACGCTTCGCTGCTGGACTATGCCGACGACCGGGCGATCGTCGTGATCGATGAACCGGAGTCGGTCGACGCGGCCGTGCGCGAACGGCCACCGGCCGGAATGGATGAGATGCTCACGGCCGAGCGAGTGAACGAAATCCTCTCTCTCTTCCCCTGCATCACGCTCCGTACCATCGCCGCTCAGACGCAGGCGATCGACTTCGGCTCCCGGCCGCAGCCGTCGTTCAATGGGAGCATCGCCGCCCTTCGGCGCGATCTGGCACAACTGCAGGACGGCGCATATTCTGTCACGCTCGCCTGCGACAGCGATTCAGAACGCGCCCGGTTGCAGGAACTCCTCGGTTCGATTCATGAGCATGATGAGCCGCGGGACAATGAAGCGGCAGAGGTTGACGTCGCGAAGCTCACCTTTTCCCTCGATGCCCTTCACGAAGGTTTTCTCATCCCTGATGCCCGCCTCGCGATGTACACGGAGCACCAGGTCTTCGGCCGGCTCAAACGGCGCGGCGGCCGGCGCCAGCCGAAATTCAAAGGTTTCACGGAACGGGAGCTCCAGCGTCTGGTGCGCGGCGATTACGTCGTCCACAAGGATTACGGCATCGGAAAATTCGACGGCTTGAAGAGGATTCGCGTGGGAGGTGCGGAACAAGAGGTGGTGAAGATCCTGTACGACGCGAACGATGTCCTCTACGTGAACCTGAATTACGTCAACAAACTGCAGAAATATTCCTCCAAGGAGGGACATATCCCTTCGCTGACACGGCTTGGGAGCAGCGAGTGGGAGAAACTGAAGCTGCGCGCGAAGAAACGGGTGAAAGACATCGCGCGCGATCTGATCACGCTGTATGCGCGGCGAAAGCAGGCCGAGGGTTTCCCCTTCTCACAGGATACTCCGTGGCAACAAGAGCTGGAGGCGTCCTTCATCTATGAAGACACGCGCGACCAGGCCAAGGCGACAATCGAAGTGAAAAGAGACATGGAGACGCCGCATCCGATGGACCGGCTGATCTGCGGCGACGTCGGTTTCGGGAAGACGGAGGTTGCCGTCCGGGCGTCCTTCAAGGCGGTGCTCGACGGGAAGCAGGTGGCTGTTCTCGTGCCGACAACGATTCTCGCGACGCAGCACTTTGGCACGTTCCAGGACCGCCTTGCACGCTATGGCGTCCGGCTGGACGTGGTGTCGCGTTTTCGTTCGAAGCAGGAACAGTCCGCAATCGTCGGAAAGATACGCGAGGGGCTCGTCGACGTTATTATCGGCACGCACCGGCTTCTCTCAAAGGACGTGACATTCAAGAATCTCGGACTCCTCATCATCGACGAGGAGCACCGGTTCGGCGTTGCGGCCAAGGAGAAACTTCGCCGCTTGAAAAGCGACGTCGATACCCTCTCCTTGACCGCCACACCAATCCCCCGTACTCTCCACTTCTCCCTGATGGGCGCGCGGGATCTCTCGATCATCGCCACACCGCCGCGGAACCGTCTCCCGATTATCACGGAGATCATGCAATGGAACGATGATGTGATCCGGGACGCCGCAGCACGGGAGTTGCAACGGGGAGGGCAGTTGTACTTCGTCCACGACAGGGTGCAGACGATGGATGATGTGGCGGGAAGGCTGCAGAAGCTCCTGCCGGATGTGCGCATCAGGACCGCACACGGGCAGATGACGTCACACGCGCTGGAAAATGTGATGATGGCATTTCTGCAGAAGGAATGCGATGTGCTTGTCGCGACGAAGATCATCGAGTCGGGATTAGACATCCCGAACGTCAACACGATCTTCATCAACCGGGCCGACAGGTTCGGCATGGCGGAGCTGTACCAGCTGCGGGGGCGCGTTGGACGCGCAAACGCACAGGCGTACGCGTATCTTCTCACCCCTCCCATTGCAAGCATACCAAGGAGCACGCTGCAACGACTGCAGGCAGTGGAGGAATTCACCGAACTCGGGTCAGGGTTCAATCTTGCCATGCGCGACCTGGAGATACGGGGAGCGGGAAATCTCCTTGGCGCGGAGCAGAGCGGCTTCATTGAGAATATGGGATTTGAGGCGTACACGCGGATCCTTGAAGAGGCGGTGCAGGAATTGAAACAAGAAGAGTTCAAGGAGCTGTTCAGCGAAGCCCAGTTGAAGCGGAAGACCGAACGGGAGGCGGCAGTGGAAGCGGACCTCGACGCCTTCATCCCCGGGTCGTATGTCCGGGGTGATGCCGACCGGCTTGCCCTGTACCGGCGGTTGTATTCGTTGACCACAGAGGAGCAGCTCAGGGAGGTCAGGGATGAAATGACCGACCGTTTTGGGAAATTCCCCATGGAGATCGAAAACCTCTTTGGCATGGTTCGGCTCCGGCTCGTCGCAGCAGGGATCGGNNGTCGCTATAAGCGCCAGGGGATGGGGCTCCTGCAAAGCGGAAAGACCCTTCGCCTGAAAGCTCATCTCGGTCCATTTTCTTCCCCCGGCGAGAGATTGCTGAAAGCGGTCGAACTCTTACAGGATCTCATCGCAACGCAAGAAGCTTTGCCTCGGCAGACAAGTGGGTAAATTCCGCCCGGCAGATGCCAACTCCGTCACATTCCATCTCTAAAATCCCTCAATACGCCTCATATTCAGTATTATTCCCTTGACTTTAAAGTCCAAAAGAGTATCTTACTGAGCATCAGTGGGGGAAAGTGGGTTGCCGGTGGGTAGAAAATTGTCCGCACGGGGCAATTTTCATCCGGTAGTATTCCGAGGAGACCATGTCGTCGTTCAAGGGCTCATACGCATACTCAGTGGACAGCAAAGGCCGATTCAATATTCCGGCGAAGCTGAGGAAATATGTCTCGCCCGATGCGAACGACACATTCGTGATAACGCGCGGATACGAAAAGTGTTTGTTTGTCTATCCACTGGACGAATGGGCCAGGCTTGAACAGTCGATCCGGCTTCTCTCGGCGACGAGTCCGAAGCACAGGTACTTTACCCGCACGCTTCTGGAATATGCCACCGAGCTTCAGCTCGACGGTCAATCCCGTCTTACAATTCCCAAAGAACTTCTCCAGCTTGCCGCCATCGAGAGCGAAGTCCTGATTCTCGGCGTCCTCGAACGTATCGAAGTCTGGAATCCGAAGGTCTACGAAGAATATCGGAATTCGCAGGCCGAAAGCTACGAAGACATCGCACAAACGGTTCTCCAGAAGTAATTTTCCACCATGGCCACGTACCACGAGCCGGTCCTCTGCCGAGAGGCGCTGAGCTTTCTCCTGACGGACAAGGACGGCGTGTACGTTGACGGTACGCTTGGCAGCGGCGGTCATGCTGAATCGATCTGTGAACAACTGAGTCCCCGCGGCCGGCTGATCGGGTTTGATGCAGATGGGGACGCGATCGCGGAGGCGGGGAAGAGGCTTCAACGTTTCGGCGAAAGAGTCACGATTGTCGAAGCAAATTTCCGCTTGCTTCGCGAACGGCTCGCAGGGGCGAAAATCGCCGGACTCCTGCTCGACCTTGGGGTGTCATCCCATCAACTTGACGATGGGACAAGGGGGTTCAGCTTCCGGTCTGATGACCGGCTGGACATGCGAATGGACCGGCGGGCGCAATTCAGCGCCTGGGATGTCGTGAATACGTATCCGGAGGAGCAGCTTGCGAAAATCCTCTGGGAGTATGGCGAGGAGCGGCTGTCACGGCGTATCGCGCGCTCGGTCGTTCGTGCGCGTCCGGTCGATACGACGGGCTCCCTTGCGTCCATCGTCGAGCGGTGCGTCGGAGGACGGTTTCTGACGAAATCTCTTGCCCGGGTTTTCCAGGCGCTCCGGATCGAAGTGAACAGCGAGCTGGGGAGTCTCCGGGAAGTGCTTGCGGCGGTGCCGGATGTTCTCCAGCCGGGTGGACGGTGCGTGGTGATTTCGTATCACTCGCTCGAGGATCGGATTGTCAAGGACTTTTTCAGGGCGGAGGCGGCGGAGAGGATACCGTCGGGGAATGCTTTGGTGCCGGATACCCCGCGAGTTCCACGGCTGACTGTTCTTACCAAGAAGCCGGTTGTGGCGGGGAAAGAAGAATATGAGCGGAACCCGCGGGCCAGGAGCGCAAAACTCAGGGCGGCGGCACGTCCCGCGCTGTAAGGGGGATCAAGCAGATGGCACATGGGCCGGGTGGAGCGATCGACGAGGGAGCGGCGAACAGCGCAGAGCACGATCGTCGGTACATTTACAATGGTACCCCCGCCGGCGAGCGTCCCAGCTACGCCGTACGGTCGAACAAACGGGGAATCCGCAGGAAATTCTCCACCTTCAATATCATCCTTCTGCTGTTCGGCTTCGGGGGGGGGTGCGTTCTCTATATCAGTAACATTATCGCAATCAACCGGCTCTCCTCCGAGATCAACCAGCTGCAAGCCAAGTACGCACAGATCGTCAACGCGAACACACAATTGCAGTCGGATGTCAATCGAAAATCCGGATGGGAACGGATCAGCGGGATTGCCTCGGAGCAGCTCGGCCTCCGGCCGGCGAAAACGCCCCCCGTCTGGTTCACCATCGACTGGGATAAGGCGCACGAGCTTGGTATCGTTGCGGTGCCGGCGCCATAGGAGCGCGAGGATTGATAGGGCGTCAGAATAGCATACCGGTGCAGGACCAGCCGGCCTCGTCATTCCGGGAGTCCCGCGCAAGGACACTCATCGTCAAGGTCGGTCTCCTCCTGTTCTTTGTCGTTGTCGCGCTCCGCCTTGTCCAGATTCAGGTCATCGATGCGGCGAAGTACCGGGAGAAGGCGGAGCGGCAGTACGAGTCACGTGTGGATCTCCCCGCGCTGCGGGGGAAGATCGTCGACAGGAACCAAAGGCAGCTCGTAACAAATATGATGTTTGTCTCGTTTGCGGCCGATCCGAAGATCATCGGCGACCGCGCTTCCGAATTGGCCGAGAGGTTCGCGCAGGTGTTCGACAAACCGAAGAGCCAGTACCTCGAAAAAATAAATCTGGAAACCAGGCGCTTCGTATATCTGGAACGGCGTGTGAGTCCGCAGTACGAGAAGAGGATCAACGCCGCTTCCTTTGAGGGTTTGGTCGTGAAGGACGAACCGCGGCGTCTTTATCCATACGATCATGTGGCAGGGCAACTGCTTGGGTTTACCGACGTCGACAACAAGGGACTGAGCGGGATTGAACTCCAGCTCGACACGCTGCTGCGGGGAAGAAATGGGTATGTCATCATGCAGCGCGACGCCATCGGCCGCCGCCGTCCGTCGGTCGATTACCCCCGCATCGAGCCGATCAACGGCAACACAGCCGAGCTGACAATCGACATCGAATACCAGGCGATCGCGGAAGAGGAATTGCGGAAGGGTGTGGAGCGAAACAAGGCGGAGAGCGGTCTTGCGATTATGCTCGATCCTGCGACCGGCGAAGTGCTGGCGATGGCGAACTACCCATCGATCAATCCGGGCGACCCGGCATCTGCGGGTCCGGCTGCGGCGCGCAACCGCGTGGTCACAGACATGTTCGAGCCCGGTTCCACGTTCAAACTGGTGACAGCCGCGGCGGCGCTGGAACGGCACCTTGTCCAGCCCGATCAAAAATTCAATGCTGAACAGGGAGAGTACGTCGTCCGGCTTCCGAACGGCAAAGTGCGGAACAAGATCACGGACACGCACAAGTATAACGTCCTCACGTTCCGGGAAGCGATCGAATTCTCCAGCAATATCGTGATGGCGAAGGTGTCTGATATCGTCGGCGCGGAAGCGCTCTACACCACCGCGCGCAATTTTGGCTTCGGCACCGAGTGCGGTATCGAACTTCCGGGCGAGATCCGCGGTGAGTTGAAGAAGCCGACGCAATGGTCGGGGACCACGCTGAACGCCATGGCCTACGGCTACGAGGTTGGCGTGACGCCGCTCCAGATTGCAACGGCATATGCGGCGGTAGCCAACGGCGGCGTTCTGATGAAGCCGTTCATCGTCCGGCAAATCGTAAGTCCGGAAGGGGAAGTGCTTCATGTGACCCGTCCGGAGGTTGTGCGGCGCGTTGTCTCGCAAGCGACAGCGCACACGCTGACGCAGTTTCTGCGTGGGGTGGTGGAACGGGGTACGGGCACGCTCGCTGCGATGAAAGGGATACCCCTTGCGGGGAAAACCGGGACCGCAAGAAAATTTGCGGACGGCCGGTACATCGAGGGAAGTTACATCGCGTCTTTCGTCGGGTTCTTCCCGGCAGACAACCCTGCGGTGGTCTGCCTGGTGATGCTGGACAATCCAAACGACCACAGTTACGTCGGCGGACTCGTGAGCGCGCCGATATTCAAGGCCATTGCGGAAAAGGTGTATGCCGTCTCGCCGCGATTTGCCCGCACGCAGGCGGTTGCAGGAAATGCAGCCGTCGTGCCGGACGTCGTCACCGTGAAGCTCGATGCGGCGAAGGAATTGCTCGTGGCACAGGGTTTCGAGGTCACGACGGAGGGGAACGGCACCGTGGTGATGCATCAATCCCCGGCCGCGGGAACGAAGGAAAGGCGCGGAACAACCGTGACGCTCTCGACCGCTTCCGCTCCTGCGGCGGTCAAGGGTTATACTGACGTCCCGGACCTCCGGGGATTGCCAATCAGGCGGGCGGTGAATCGCCTCTCCCTGCAGCACCTGGACGCCGCGGTCAGCGGTTCCGGGATCGTCGCATCACAATTTCCGGCACCGGGCGAACTGGTGAAGACCGGAACGCGCATCGCGCTGCGGTGCGAACCAAGGGCGCTGACAATGGTGACACTGTATTGACGCGAGGGATACCCTTCCTCCGTCCATGGACAAGGCCGTATGGTTCTGAAAGATTTGCTGGCTGATGTGCGCGTCATCAAGCTGTACTCGGCGACATACGGAAAACAGGTTCTGACCCAGGACCTGTCCGTGCAGAACATACGGTACGATTCGCGGAAGGTCGGCCCCAGCGATATGTTCGTTGCGATGCGGGGGACCGCCGTGAACGGTCACCGTTTCATCCAGGATGCGATGAAGGCGGGAGCCGTGGTCGTGGTGATGGATGACGACGGCGCGCTTCCCGACACAATGTTCATGCACGAGGGGATCATCAAGGTTGTTGTGCCTGATTCCCGGTTGGCTCTCGCCCAGCTTGCGGCAAACTACTATGGGCGGCCGGCGGAGAAATTGACGCTGTGCGGCGTTACGGGGACGAACGGCAAGACCACGACAGCCAATCTGGTTGCATCGGTCCTCGAAGCGCGCGGCGACAAGGTGGGGCTGCTCGGAACGATTGAATACCGGATGGGCGGCACGACACGACCGGCGACCCACACGACGCCGGAATCTCTGGAATTAAACAGCATGCTTGCCGATATGGTGCACGCTGGATGCACTGCGGCGGTGATGGAAGTCTCATCGCATGCGCTGGCTCTCCACCGGGTTGCTGGTCTCCGGTTCCAGGCGGCGGTGTTCACGAACTTGACGCAGGACCACCTCGACTACCATAAGACGATGGAGGAGTATTTCCGCGCGAAGAAGATCCTCTTCGATGACTTGGGAACCGATGCGGTGGCGGTCCTGAACGCCGACGATCCCTACGCCCAGCGGATGAAGGAGGGGATCAAAGCCCGCGTCCTCACCTACGGAACAAAGGCCGGTGTGGATGTGCGTGCAACGGAGATCGCGCTGAGCGTCCGGGGATGCAACTGCATCGTGACGAACCGTGGCGAGAGCAGAGCGGTCCGTTCGCCGCTCACGGGGCATTTCAACATCGAGAATATCCTTGGCGCATACGCGGCAGGAATCGGACTGGGAATTCCCGTTGACACGATCGTGGAGGGGATTCAGAAAGTGCGGGCTGTGCGGGGACGGTTCGAGCAGATCCCATCGCCTGCAGGGTGGACCGCCATCATCGACTATGCACATACGCCGGATGCGCTGGAGCAATGCCTCAATGCCATTCATGACGTCGTCCCTCCGGGCGACGGGCATCGCGTGATCACCGTCTTCGGGTGCGGCGGGGATCGGGACCGGGGGAAGCGGCACATCATGGGACGGATTGCGTCGGAAAAGAGCAACGTCACTGTTGTGACGTCCGATAACCCGCGGACGGAAAATCCGGCCACGATCATGGAGGAAGTGCTGACGGGCGTGTTGAAGGGACGCGAAGTGATCGCCCAGGTGGACAGGCACGAGGCCATCCGGACAGCCCTGTCGCTTGCGCGGAAAGGCGACGTTGTCCTGATCGCAGGGAAAGGGCACGAGAATTACCAGGTGGTCGGTACCACGAAGCATCATTTTGACGATCGGGAAGAAGTGATGAACTTCATCCGGGAGAAGGGATGAAGCTGACGATAGCGGATCTGCAGAAGATCCCCCATAAGGAAATCCGGTACGGGACGGGATTGAAGGGACGGTCGTTTTCAGGCGTGTGCGCGGACTCCAGGACCACGGAACACGGAAACCTCTTCATCGCCCTGCGGGGGGAGAGGTTCGACGGCCACGCATATGTGGCCGCGGCCTTTGAGAAGGGGGCGGCGGCGGCGATCGTGGACGATCGCTTCGAGAGCGGGCCGTTCGACGGCAGGCCGCTGGTGATCGTCGAAGATACGGCCGAGGCATTTGGGACGCTTGCGCGAATCTACCGGGACAAGTTCACGATCCCCATCATCGCGGTCGGCGGAAGCAACGGCAAGACCACGACGAAGGATATGATCGCGCGTGTCCTGGGAATGCGGTTCGCAACGCTCAGCACCGAAGGGAATCACAACAACCATCTCGGTGTGCCGCAGACGATTTTTCGTTTGACGCCTCGCCATGAGATCGCGGTTGTGGAAGTGGGGACAAACCACCCCGGCGAGATCATGCGTTTGTGCGGGATGCTTGCTCCCACGCACGCACTGCTGACAAACATCGGCAGGGAGCATCTGGAGTTCTTCGGGACGGTGGACGGCGTGGCGCTCGAGGAGGGTGTGCTGTTTGAGCAGGTGCGGCGGGCAAAGAGGGGAACAGTTCTTCTCAATCTGGATGATCCCCGTCTGGCAAAGAAGAGAGGAACCAGGGGAGCAACGATTACCTACGGGTTCACATCCCGAAGCGCGGCCGTAAGGGGACGGAAGATTGCGGTGAACGCGGACGGGGGCGCATCATTTGAGTTCACCACTCCCGCGACGAAACGCTGGTTTGCCGTGAAACTGGGGGTTCCTGGGGCGCACAACGCGAAGAATGCGCTGGCCGCAGCGGCGGCAGGGTATGCGTTTCACGTCCCGGCGCTGAAAATCCGGGAAGGGCTGGACTCATTCCGTGCGGCAAGCAAAAGAATGGAGACGCTGATGGTGGGGGGTGTGGTCGTGTTCAACGACACGTATAACGCAAACCCCGATTCCATGATTGCTGCCCTCCGCACGCTGGCAGCGACACGGGGGAGCGGAAAGAAGATCGCGGTGCTTGCAGACATGAAAGAGCTGGGTGCCGCCGCCGCGGAGGAACATGAGGCGGTGGGACGGGAATGTGCGGCGCTGGGGATCGATCACCTGCTGACCTTCGGAACGCTCGCGCGGCATATCCACGCTGCCGCGGGTTTCCCCGGTGCGATCCATTATGATCAGAAGAATGTGCTTGCGGAGTATCTGGCGGAGCTCGCGGGCCCGGGCGATGTCGTGCTGGTGAAGGGGTCGCGAGGGATGAAGATGGAGGACGTTGTCACGTTCCTGCAGCAGCGGCTCGGCCGCCCAGCTGCAACCTGAGGCATCAACACAAGACCGGCAACACATGCTGTACTACATTATCGATCATCTGGACCGGGCATACAACATCCCCGGATTTGGGCTTATCCATTACATTACATTCCGCGCGGCGGGGGCAGCGGTCACCGCGCTGATTATCGCGTTCTGGCTCGGTCCGAAAATCATCGCGCGGCTCAAGGAGCGGCAGATCGGCGAGGCTGCAAAGCTCGAAGCCCCGAAAACGCACCTGACAAAGGCCGGAACACCGACCATGGGAGGGCTCATCGTGCTGGCATCCGTCCTGGTGCCGACGCTCCTCTGGGCGAATGTTGCAAACGCGTATGTTCTTCTCATTCTCTTTGTGACCATCAGTCTCGGCGCGGTCGGATTCTTCGACGACTACCTGAAGGTCGTGAAGAAGAAACCGAAGGGGCTCATCGGGCGATACAAGCTCGTGGGACAGGTGGCGGTTGGTCTCATCGTGGGGAGCATCATCTTCTTCTTTCCCTCATGGATCGATCCCGATCTGTGGAAGTTGAACACATCGACAACGGTCCCCTTCTTCAAGGGAATGGAGTTCGATTTCGGGCGGATGTATATCCCGGTGGTTATTTTCGTGATTGCGGCCACGTCCAACGCAGTGAACCTCACGGACGGTCTCGACGGCCTCGCCATCGGCATTGTCGGGATCGTGGGATTGACGCTGGCGGTCATAAGCTACATCTCCGGCAACGCGCTGTTAAGCGAGTACTTGACAATTCCGTTCATTCGGGGGAACGGCGAGCTGGCGGTGTATTGCGCGGCCCTCTTCGGCGGCGCGCTCGGCTTTCTCTGGTTCAATGCGTATCCAGCCCAGGTGTTCATGGGGGACACCGGATCGCTTGCACTGGGCGGGGCAATCGGCGCCCTCTGCGTGTTGATCAAGAAAGAACTCCTGCTGCCGACGCTGGGCGGCGTGTTCCTTGCGGAGACGCTCTCGGTGATCATCCAGCGGATGTACTTCAAATATACAAAACGGAAATATGGGGAGGGCCGCCGGGTCTTCCGGATGGCTCCTCTCCACCATCATTTTGAGATGATGGGGTGGCCGGAGCCCAAGATCGTGATGCGGTTTTACATCGTGGCGGTGGTTCTGATGATCGTCAGTCTCGCCACGTTCAAGGTACGGTAGCGGCCATGCAAGAAGAGGATGTTCGGGGACGGCGTTTCAGCATCCTCGGAGGAGCGCGCAGCGGAGTGGCGGCGGCGGAGCTGCTGGTTTCGCACGGAGCGAAGGTCTTCCTGAGCGACCGGAACAGCGAACAAGCAATGGCTTCCGTGGCAGCGGAGCTCCGGAGCATGGGGGCGGAGTTCGAATTCGGCGACAACACGGACCGCGTGCTCGATGCGGATATGCTGGTGGTCAGTCCGGGCGTCCGGTCCGATGCACCGCTGTTGCAAAAGGCGATCCGGCGTGGCATTCCGATCATCAGCGAGCTTGAGCTTGCGAGCCGGTTCTGCAGCGCGCCGATCGTCGCGATCACCGGAACAAACGGCAAGACGACCACGACGACGCTTGCAGGAAGAATGTTCGCCGATGCGCGTGTCCCGTGCGCCGTCGCAGGAAATATCGGCACGGCGTTCTCGCAGGTGGTGCGCAGCCTGACCGCCGGCACAGTCGTGGTGCTGGAGGTGAGCAGTTTTCAACTCGACCATATCGCGACGTTTCGACCGGCGGTGGCGGCGATTCTGAACATCACACCGGATCATCTCGACCGCTACGAACACGATTTTGGGAGGTATATCGCGTCAAAGAGACGGATCTTTGAAAATCAGGGGGAAGGGGACGTCCTTATTTATAATGCCGACGATCCGGTGACGGTGGAAGCGGTCGGGAAGAATCCTCCGAACGGGGTGACGCTTCTTCCGTTCAGCACGCGGAAAGAATTGCCGCAGGGAGCGTTTCTTGCGGGGGGCGTCGTGACGGTGGCGGCCGGAGGCATGGAACGGGAAATCATCCCGGCGGCGGCGATCAGCATCCGGGGGGAACACAACCTTGCGAACTCCATGGCGGCGGTCCTCGCGGCGATCACGCGAGACGTCCCGGTCGCGTCGCTCCGTGCGACACTGAAGAATTTCAAGGGAGTCGAACACCGGCTGGAGTTCGTGCGGGAGCTCGACGGGATCACGTATGTGAACGACTCGAAAGCGACGAATGTCGACTCCGTCTGGTATGCGCTCCGGAGCTTTACCGCTCCCCTCATTGTGCTCATGGGGGGACGCGACAAGGGGAACGACTACAGACGGCTTCGCGAGCCGGTGAAGGAGCATGTGAAAACGATCGTGGCCATCGGGGAATCCGCGGACAAGGTGGTGGCGGGATTTGCGGGCGTCGTCCCGACAATCAAAGCGGCGACCATGGAGTCCGCAATTGCGGCGGCCCGTGGCGCGGCCACCCGCGGGGACATCGTGCTTCTCTCCCCCGCCTGCGCGTCATTCGATTGGTACAAGGACTACGAGCACCGCGGGCGGGTGTTCAAAGAGATCGTCAATGCACTTCCACCGATGCAGTGAGTATGCGCCAGGTTCGCAATCATATCGACCTTGTCCTGTTTCTCGCCGTCCTTGCGCTGATGGTCATGAGCCTCGGCGTCGTGTACAGCGCGAGTTCCACCTATTCGATGGTCAAGTGGAACGAGAGCGGCCGTCTTCTGGAACGTCATTTGATAAAGGTCGGCGCCGGTATCGTGGCAATATTCATTTTCATGCAGATCGATTACCGGGTGTACCGGAAGCTGACGAAGCCGGCGCTCATCGTGGCCATCGTGCTTCTCCTGGTGACGCTGGCACTTGGCGGCGAGTTGAAAGGAGCATCGCGGTGGCTCCGGTTCGGCGGTTTCGGGTTCCAGCCGTCGGAGTTCGCCAAGTACGCACTCCTCTTCCACTTGTGCGTCTTGATCACGGACAAGAAGAAGCGGATCGAGGATTTTACGACGGGCTTCCTGCCCATGCTTATCTGGATCGTTCCGGTGACGGCATTGGTGCTGGCGCAGCCGAACTTCAGCAACGGGGCGATGATCTTCACCATGAGCATCGTGCTCCTGTTTATCGGCCGGGCAAAGCTCCTGCACATTGCGGGAACGCTTGGCGCATGCGTTCCCGTCCTTGGGCTCGTCATGTTGATGGCGCCGTACCGGATGCAGCGCATCCTGAGCTATCTTGGCGGGAGCGGCGCAGCGGGCAAGATCCATTACCAGCTTGACCAGGCGATCATCGGGTTTGGCAACGGAGGCGTGTTCGGACTCGGCCTGGGGGGAAGCAGGCAGCGGGAGCTCTTTCTTCCCGAATCGTACGGCGACTTCGTTTTCTCGATCGTGGGTGAGGAATGGGGATTGATCGGAGCGCTCCTGACGATGTTTGTGTTTCTGTTGATCATGCTCCGGGGATTGAAGATCGCGAAGCATGCGCCGGACGATCTGGGAAGGATCCTGGCGTTCGCGATTACCACATCGATCACGCTCTATGCGCTTGTGAACGCGGGGGTGACGCTCGGCATCCTGCCGACGACGGGACTGCCGATGCCGTTTGTCAGCTACGGCGGTTCCTCCATCTTCTTCACGTCGATCGCCGTCGGGGTGCTTTTGAACATATCGATGCAGACGGATCTCTATCCGCGCCTCGCAGGAACACCCGACAGCATCCGGCCGATCGAACCGGTCCGCGCCGCTGCTGCCGGAAGAGTATCGTGAGTCAGGCAGAGCCGAGACGGCAACGGGTGGCAGGTGCGCTGCGGCTCGTGTTTGCGGGGGGAGGGACGGGGGGCCATCTGTTTCCGGCGATCGCCGTGGCCGACGAGATAAAGGAACGGCACCCGGACGCGGCGATACTGTTCGTCGGGACGAAAGGACGGATCGAAGCAACGGTCGTTCCGGCGCGCGGATATGAGTTTGTCACGATCTGGATCAGTGGTTTCCGGCGGCGGCTTTCGGCGGCAACATTCCTCTTCCCGCTGAAAGTGATCGTATCGATGGTGCAGTCGATCCGCCTGCTCCGGAGGCGGCGGCCTGAGCTCGTGATCGGGACAGGAGGGTACGTGTGCGGACCGGTGGTGTGCGCGGCGCAGTTGCTCGGGATTCCGACTTTGGTTCAAGAGCAGAATAGCTACCCGGGCGTCACGACAAGGATGCTGGCGCCGCGGGCAACAGAAGTTCATCTTACATTCGAAGAGTCGCGACGGTACCTGAAACGGCAGAGTAATGTCCTGATCACCGGGAACCCCACGCGAGAAGTCATCGGGACGGTGCGGCGTAAGGCGGGGGCATCGGCCTTCGGCATCGACGGAACGAAGCGGACGGTGCTCGTTTTCGGCGGAAGTTTGGGCGCTTCGTCTATTAATAGGGCGTTACTCCCGGCCATCACCACGCTTGTGGAAGGGGGCCTGCAGATTCTCTGGCAAACAGGGGAACAGGATGAGGAATTCGTCCTCCGGGGAACGGAAGCCGTCCGAGGGAAGGTGAAAGTGTTCAAATTCATCGACAGAATGGAAAATGCCTACGCAGCGGCCGATCTCGCGGTGTGCCGTGCAGGAGCGAGTTCGCTGGCCGAGCTGACCCGCCTCGGGCTTCCTGCTGTGCTGATCCCGTATCCTCTTGCTGCCGCGGATCACCAGACAGCCAATGCGAAGACGATGGAAGCAGCAGGCGCTGCAGTAGTCATCGCGGATCGCGATGCGGCCCGGCTGCTCCCGGCGCTTCTGAAAGAGCTCCCCTGGGATGCCAATCGGCTGGGTGCAATGGCGGAGGCGAGCCGCCGGCTCGGAAAGCCGATGGCAACAAAACAACTGGCGGATGCGGTGGAAGATCTTGCATCGGGGAAAAGGGAATGACGGCAAAAGACGAAACCCGGAGTGTTCCAACAATGACCGGCGGACGGGATTCCGTCCAACAGGACAAGGTATTCAGGTACAAGCTCGACTTCTCCTATCAGTCGGCCCTGATTTACCTCGTCACGCTTGTGGCGTACGGCGGCATCAGAGGAAGTTTCGTCGAACAAAAGTTCCAGTACGTTCTCAACGATCCGATCCTGTATCTGATCGTGGTGTTTGTGGTCATGTCGCTCGTGATGTTGATTCTGAATATGGTGCGCAACAAGCGGTTGATTGTGACGGCCGATGCGGTCATCTTCAAGCATCGCTGGCACGAAGTGCGCGTGCCGATCACGGCGATGGAATGGATACACATCGGGCGCGAAACGCGCGTCCAGACGGGAGGACGCTTTCAGGTGATCCTCCTCAAATTGCTGCGCCGGCGGCGGCTTGTGCGCATCAGGGTGGGACGGTACGAGCGGGAAAAAGAACTCGTTGCGGAAATGACGCGGCTCGCCGCTCACGTACCAAGGAAAACAAAACGTCGCTGGCGCCGTCCGCGATTCACAGACCGATAACGGATCATGTTCTCGTCCATCAAGAAACTTCACTTTGTCGGCATCGGCGGGATCGGCATGAGCGGGATCGCCGAGATCCTTCTCGATGAAGGGTTCACCGTCACCGGTTCCGACAGGGCCGAGAGCGAAAACACAGATCGGCTGGCGGGTCTCGGCGTCAAGATTGCGATCGGCCATGCTGCTGCGAACGTCGACCCGGATGCGGATGTGCTCGTCTATTCATCGGCGGTGGGTCCGGACAATCCGGAGATCGTCGAAGCCCAAGCGAGGAAGATCCCCGTCATCCGGCGCGCGGAAATGCTTGCCGAGGTGATGCGGCTGAGATACGGGATCGGGATTGCCGGAACGCACGGCAAGACCACGACAACCTCCATGGTCAGTCTCGTGCTGATGGAAGGGGGGATCGATCCGACGGTGATCGTCGGGGGAAGATTGCGCGGACTTGCGGGATCCAATGCGCGCCTGGGAAAAGGAGACTTCATCGTCGTCGAAGCGGACGAATTCGACCGATCGTTCCTTTCCATCACGCCAACGATCGCCGTCCTGACGACACTCGAGACCGATCATCTTGATTGCTACCGTGATCTGGACGACATCAAGGGGGCGTTCATACAGTTTGCGGCGAAAGTGCCGTTNNCAGGCGGACCTGCAGGCAGTGGAGCTCGTCCACCGGCAAGGCACGACGACATTCACCGCGGTACACGACGGCAAGGATCTCGGGAGCATCGTGCTGCAAATTCCGGGGAAGCACAATGTGCAGAACGCGCTGGCCGCCATCGCAGTGGGACTCGAACTGAATATCCCGTTCGAGAAGGTAAAAGCGGGTATCGAGAAATTTACCGGCGTCTTTCGCCGCTGGGAAGTGAAGGCGGATCTGGACGGGATCATGGTGGTCGACGACTATGCGCACCACCCGACGGAAATCAAAGCGACACTGGCCGGGGCAAAAAGCGGGTGGCGCCGGCGCGTGGTCTGCGTGTTCCAGCCGCACCTCTATTCGCGGACACGCGACTTCTACGACGAATTTGGCCGCGCCTTCTTCCATGCCGACCTCCTCGTCGTGACAGACGTCTATCCGGCCCGTGAAGAGCCGATCCAGGGAGTAAGCGGCGAGTTGATCGTCAACGCCGCGAAGAGTTTCGGACACAAGTCGGTCCAGTACGTGCCGGACAAGGAAGATGTCCCGGAGCATCTCCTGTCGGTCGTCCAACCCGGGGATATCGTGATCACCATGGGCGCAGGCGACATTTGGAAGTACGGTGAGGAGTTCATTGCCCGATGGAAGAAGAAGAAAAGCCGATGACGGCGGCGCGATGGTCAATCATTCTCCTGCTCTTTCTTGCCGTCGCGGCTGCAGGGATCGCCGTGGGCGCCCATCTGTGGAAGAAAGACCTCCGTGTGGCGCGCGTGGAGACGGAAGGGAACAGGATCGTGACGGGGAAAGAGATCGCGGCGCTTGCCGCAATCGCGAAGAACGAGAGATTATTCGACGTTGATCTGTCGGCGACGCGGCGCCGTGTGGAACAAAACCGCTACATCAAGTCGGCATACGTAAGCCGGGATGCGCCGGATGGGATCAAGGTTGCCGTGGTGGAGCGGGTGCCGATCGCCGCGATCGTGACAGACCGTGTGTTGTACCTTGACGCGGAAGGGGTGGTCCTTCCGGCAGTCACGTCGGACGAGGTTTTTGATCTTCCTGTGGTGACCGGCGAAATTCCGGCAAGCGATTGCGTGCCGGGAAACCAGGTCTCCTCCAAAGCGATCCGCGAGGCGATCGATATCCTTGTGACCGCCCAGCGTGTGGGGGAGGATCTCTCCCATCTCCTGTCGGAAGTCCACATCGATGGGGACAAAGACATTCTGTTGTACACCGCGGAAGCAGGAGTGCCGGTCGTCTTCGGCCATGGGAACGCAGCAATGAAAATGGTAACATTCGACGGCTTCTGGAAAAACGTCGTTATGGAGCGCGGCGCAGCATCTGTTGCAAGCATCGACCTCCGCTATGAGAACCAGGTGGTGGTCAGGTGGGCGAATGGTCTGACGGATCAGGCGGACGGACAGCCAACAGGCACAACGGCCGCACGGTAGCAGGACTTCAATCCCAAAAAGGAACGATCATGGAGAACATCATCGTTGGGCTGGACGTCGGTACGACCAAGGTATGTGCCGTAGTTGCCGGCACCGACGAGCATGGGCGGATTAACATCCTCGGTGTCGGGAAAGCGCCGTCAGACGGGATGACACGGGGGGTCGTGACGCACATCGACCGGACCACGAACTCGATTATCGCCGCCGTTCAGGAGGCGCAAGCTTCCTCCGGCGTCTCGTTCCGCTCCGTGATCGTCGGCATTGCGGGGGACCACATCCAGAGCTTCCAGAGCCACGGTGTGATCACCGTCAGCGGCCAGGACCACGAGGTGACGCAGGCGGACATCGACCGGCTGATCGAAGACACAAAACGGGTTGCGCTTCCGTCGGACAGAAAAATCATCCACGTGATCCCGCAGGAGTTCATCATCGACGGGCAGGACGGCGTGTATGACCCGCTCGGAATGTCGGGCGTTCGGATGGAAGGGACGGTCCACATCATCACCGGGCTTGTCAGCGCCGCGCAGAACATCTACAAATGCGCGCAGCGAGCGGGGCTGGAAGTGAGCGACATGGTGCTCGAGCCGCTCGCGTCGAGTTACGCGGTGCTGGATGACGAGGAGAAGGAAGTGGGGATCGCGCTCCTTGATGTCGGCGGCGGGACCACCGACCTGGCCGTCTTCGAAGAGCGGACGATCCGTCATACCGCGGTCATCGGCATTGCGGGGAAGAAGGTGACCGATGACATCCGCAAGGGTCTCGGCATCCTGAGCGAGCAGGCGGAGAAATTAAAGAAGGAACACGGCTTTGCCTATGTGCCGGCGGTGGCCGATAATGGGCCGATCATACTCCCCGGCGTGGGGGGGAGAGCGCCAATCGAGATCGACAAGCGGCTGCTGGCGCAGATCATCCAGCCCCGCATGGAGGAGATCTTCGAAATCGCGGCGCTGGAGATCAAGCGGTCAGGGTATTCGAAGCACCTTTCCGGCGGCGTGGTGCTGACGGGCGGAGGCGCGTTGATCAAGGGTACGGCGGAACTTGCGAGCGAGGTGCTGGGGATGCCCGTGAAGATCGGCATCCCGACCGGGTTCAGCGGCGGGCTCACGAGGGAGATCGAGAACCCGGCCTACTCGACGGCGGTGGGCTTGGTCTATCACGGCATGAAGTACGGCGGGCAACCGGCGGGAGCGGGGACGGCGAGCGCGGCGAAGAAACACCGGCCGGTCTCAAACTTTGCGGAGAAAGTGAAAGAATGGTTTGATCAACTCTGAGGTCGAAACGATCGTGAAAGAAACTCTCTCATTCACCAGAAGGAGGAACAACCTGTGATCGAACTCGATAACGGTCTCGATCGTGGAGCACGCATCCGCGTGGTGGGTGTGGGCGGTGGGGGCGGCAACGCTGTGAACAGCATGATCGATAAGGGGCTGCACGGCGTCGATTTCTTTGCCATCAATACCGACCTGCAGGCATTGGAGCGGAACCGGGCGCCGAACAAGATACAAATCGGCAAGAATCTGACGCGGGGACTGGGAGCGGGGGCCGACCCGTCGATCGGGCACCGGGCCGCCGAAGAGGACCGCGACGAGCTGACGCGTGCGCTGGCCGGGAGCGATATGGTGTTCATCACCGCGGGGATGGGAGGCGGAACAGGAACCGGCGGAGCGCCGTTGGTGGCGAACATTGCCAAGAGTCTCGGTGCGCTCGTCGTCGG
>PMNE01000057.1:0-16845 GCA_003162635.1 Ignavibacteriota bacterium | reverse complement strand
TCGAGTCCGCTTTTGGAAGACATCTCCATTGCCGGCGCTCAGGGTGTGCTGGTGAACATCACCGGCGGGTCGAATATGTCGCTGGCGGAGGTCGAGGAGGCGACGCAAATCATCCACGAAGCAGCGGGAGAAGATGCGAACGTCATCCTCGGGGCGGTCGTGGACGAGGATGTGGAGAACGAAGTGATGGTGACGGTGATTGCGACGGGGTTCAACAGAAAGGGCGGGGTGCCTCTTGGGTCCCGGGCACCGAAGACCGCGAGGGTGGTGGAGAAGATTCCCAGTGGTGTAGCAGATCTGCAGAAGTACGACGTCCCGGCATACATCCGCCGGGGGGTGGACATACCGTTGAATCCGATGCGTGGTGAGCAGGAAGGGCCAAAGGAGAAGATCGACAAGTCGGATCCTGACAAGCCCGCGTTCCTGCGGAAAATCATGGATTAAAATGCGGTTCTGAATGAGAGAATCGTTATCCACCCGCGGCCCGGCAGCAATGTCGGGCCGCAGGCGGTAAGAGGGATGACAGGGCCGGACGAGGAATCACGCCCCGGTTTTCAAAGGGAACATCTCAGGAGGGGCTCTCCTGTCTATTGACAACACAGGATCCCCGGTGTATATTTCTGTCGTACGATCTTGCACCTGCTTCACGCCATAGGTACGCGCTCCACGCGGCACCAGTCCGGTGAAAGGAAAAGGCAACCGGACTCTCATAGCGGCACATGTATTGGCATGGAATCCGGTCGGGCGCTCCGAGCCGGAGCCGACAATCCCCCTGTTTTTTCGTATACAAGCCCTGCAGCGCCATTCCGTCCCGGCAACAGCAGAGGCTTTTTTTCCCGTCCATACTCCCAATCGGGACAAATCACGAGGACATCATGATCCCCAATCTCTCTCCTGACGAAGAATCCTACCTGAAAGAACTGGTCGGCAATCAGACGCGTGGCATTCGCTCCTTGCACGTCACTGCCAATCTGCTCCTCGTGTTTGGCGGGCTTCTCGTCGCCGGAGCAGCTCTCTACGTGGCCGGGCACATGACCGACACGGCGGCGTATTCCGTGGGGTTGCCGAATTTCATTGGAGGCATGATATCAATTGCCGGCTATATATTCCTTTCGAGGAGAGTGACTCAAATGAAGAAGCTCACTTCGCTCTTGACAAAGCTCTCGGCGAGATAAGAGGGAACGTTCGTCCGGGTCGCAGGCCTGCAATGAAGGTCGGGTGCCATTGTCGTGTGCTCATGGTCGTTACCAGAGGAGAAGGAGACAGTCATGCAAATGAGCACGGAAGACCTGAACGATCTTCGATGTGCAAAGCAAGTCCTTGAAAACCCCAGTCTTGCCGCGAAGGTGACAAATATTATTGGTAGCCCGATCGAAAAAGGGTTTGACCTCTTGCCCGGCAAGTGGTCGGAGGCCGTAAGTACCGCAACGAAAAAGGCGCTGGAGATAGCTTTGGATCTCGCGCTCATGACATTGGACAGGGATGGTCGAGGTCAATCTCAGAATATCTGGCACAAACTTGCTGTGGTAATTTCAGGCGGCACCGGGGGAGCCCTTGGCCTCCCGGGTTTGATTGTCGAGTTACCTGTCTCAACCGGGATTATGCTCCGGTCGATTGCCGACATCGCCCGCGGCGAGGGGGAGCGATTGAATCTGCCGGAAGTCAAACTGGCCTGCATTGAGGTTTTCGCGCTGGGAGGAAGAACATCCAAAGACGATGCTTCGGAATCCGGCTATTTTGCCGTACGTGCGGCCCTTGCTACGGCGGTTTCAGAAGCGGCGGAGTTTATCGCGGAAAGGGGCCTTGCAAAAGAAGGCGCACCCGCCATCGCTCGTCTGATTTCTCTCCTGACAGAACGCTTTGGAGTCACCGTGTCCGAGAAGGCGGCTGCCCAGGCGGTCCCCGCACTTGGCGCCGTTGGAGGTGCTCTGATCAACCTGGTTTTTATTGATCATTTTCAAGACATGGCACGAGGCCACTTCACCGTGCGCAGACTTGAAAGGAAGTATGATCCGTTCACTGTCCGGACGGCATATATCGCGCTTCCGAACAAGTTGCCTCACGTCACGCAAAGAATACGTTGATGTTGCAGTCAGCGGCCCTCGACGAACCTGCGGTTCGTCGAGTCGTGGACAGATTTGTAGCAGTGAGACGAGCTGAATTTGAGGTGAAACGATGAGGAAAGTTCCTGATTCAGTTGCAGAATTTCTGGCCGGCAAGCGTATCGCAGTCGCAGGAGTCTCCAGAGACTCCCGGCAAGCCGCCAACGCGATCCTCCGCAAGCTCCGGCAGTCCGGTTATGACTCTGTCCCCGTGAACCCTCACGCTGCCGAACTTGAGGGCGTTCAGTGCTACCCCAACCTCGGGACGATCCCGGGACAGATCGATGGCCTCGTGGTCGCCACGCATCCTGATGTCGCATCTGACCTTGTCCGCCAGTGCGCCAAACGGGGGATCAGACACGTTTGGTTTCATCGGTCCTTTGGCACGGGCAGTGCGTCAGACGAAGCGGTGCGTGAAGCCAAAGCGCTCGGCCTCCAGTGCCTGGTGGGAGGCTGCCCTCTCATGTATTGCGAGCCCGTGGACACCATCCACCGCTGCATGCGTGGCTGGCTGCAATTCCGCCACCGCGCTCCATAGGGTGCACTGACTCACCAATGCTGCCGTCGATTGTCCTTCTCTTTGGTCCATTGTATTTGATAGGGTTGATTTATTTTGCGATTATAAGATGCTGATCTGCTGCCTCTCCGACTGACCCTCGCCTGCATCCCAGCGGGGCATCGTCCCAGCGAGCGGAGAGCAATACACAGGTATTCCAATCAGAGGAGGCCTTTATGAAGGTGTCGGCAACAGCCTTTGCCTTTTGCACACTTGTCTGTTTCGTTATGACCGGGTGCGCAACAATGAGCGACGTCTTAAAGAGCAAGGACGAAGGTACCGTGCAGACATATCCCGTCAAGTTGGACCAGGCATGGGAAATAGCGATGACAGTCCTGCGGTGGGAGGGCTGTGAGACGATAGAAGAACATCGCAGCTCGGGCTATATGCTTACTACCGTCGGGCAGAACTTTGTCTCCAAGGGGAGTCTTGTTGGCGTCTGGGTTGAAGCGATCAACAAGAAGGACACAAAAGTAACGGTTGTGACAAAGCGAAAAGTCCAGACCAACATGGCGACCGGGCTCACTGAGACGACATTCCATAGAAAGTTTGCTCAAGCGGTGGGGCTGGTGAAGAGGGGAAAGCAACTGCCGATTGACGAACCGCCCGACGACGGGAACTGACCGGGAGATTGTTTCCGAGCGACGAGAGGCTGGGCAAAAGTGCCGATCTCTTTATGGTCGAAGAAGATGCCGCAGGAGTAATGCGTTCTAAGCAGTTCATCGGCCGGTGTACGACTCATGGGAAAGTTAACAACGGCCGTCGGTGGTACTGCATACCGGAACAAGGATGCATCGATGTTCAATAATTGGGTAAGCACATCCGAGCTCATTCATTTTCTTCGGAGGATTCGACGCGACCGAGTTCTTCAGGACAAGTTTGCCGGCAGACTTCGCATTACCAAGAATGCCAGAATTAAAGCCAGCTGGGCTCACACGAAAGCTCCACCGACAGGGTGGTGGGATATTCCCGCGGTTCAAGCGCGATGGAATAGGATGATATCCGGCGATGAGAATATCACTTATCAGCAATATGTGGCCAAAAAGTACTGGAGCGGAAAAAGTCATTTGACGGGTCTCTCCCTGGGTTGCGGAACAGGGGCGAAGGAAATCCTCTGGGCAAAAACGGGACTGTTCGCATCAATCGACGCGTACGATCTTTCGGAGCCGAGAATCCTTGCGGCGATCGAATCAACGCGTAACGGCCCGGAGGCGGGAGTCCTGCATTATCGGGTTGCGGATATTTCCCGCCTTCACCTCCCGGATCACTCTTATGACATCGTTATTTTTGACCACTCTCTCCATCACTTTTCACACCTCGAGACGTTGCTTCGTCGGATAAAGAAGATTCTTAAACCTGGGGGCTTGTTAGTGGCGAACGAGTTTATTGGTCCGACCCGATTCCAATGGACCAAACGACAACTTGAAGTGGTGAACGCTTTGTTGCGGGTCTTTCCGAAAGAATACACCACATTGTTTGATAGCCGGTTTCCGAGGCTGAAATCCATCCGGCCCAGCAAACTCGCGATGTGGCTCTCCGATCCCTCTGAAGCGGTGGAATCATCAACTATCATGCCTCTGCTGCAGCGCCATTTTGAGCTCATGGAAGTCAAGGGTTGCGGCGGAACGATCCTGCATCTCCTCTTCTCCGGCATAGCTCACCACTTCGTCAATCCCGACGTACGCGGCCAGCGGCTGCTGGACTTCTGTTTTGCAACGGAAGACTTCTTGCTCGACATCCAGAATATCGAACATGACTTTGCCCTTGTCATTTGCAGGAACTGACGCTCACGGGCCTCCGTCTGACTGGCGTCGTAACTCCGGTCAGGCCTTCTCGTAAGGAATGCGCTGCTACGGCTGTTCTTTCCCGCAACCACAGCTCGGGCGGCCAACGGTAGGCGGCAACGCGTCAGACAATAAATGCAGTTCTAACAGCAGGAGATGAACATGAAGACAATTCAGCTCATCGTGATCACCGTATTCATGGCAACATTATTAATCGCGCAGCCCCGTGAAGGGAAGAACAAGGAATTGAGTCTTTCGGGAAGTTACCAAAACTACTCCAGCGAAAACAGCTCTGAAAGCGCAGGTGCACTCCTTGTCAGTCCCCGATTGGGCTTCTTTGTTTTTGAAGGACTGGAACTTGAGCCGGAACTTCTGTTTATGTTCCCTTCAGGATCAGAACCGGTGTATATGGCGAATGGGAACGTCAGCTACAATTTCATCTCTCATTCCATTTCAGGAGGAAAAGGCGTCCCCTTTATTCTTCTCGGATATGGGATTGCAAACACGGTCCCGTTCTTCAATGTACCCATGACCAGGACAGATTTCAGTATCGGCGTGTTGAATCTTGGCGGCGGTGTGAAAGCTTTCATAAGGGATGACATTGCGATCCGCATTGAATACCGGTACCAAAAATTTAGCGGCCAGGGCACGTCAACCATGGGGGGAAGTTTTCTGTACACCAACAAAGTTGATTTCAGAATTCACACAGTGCAGTTTGGTCTCAGCGTCTTGCTGTAGCGTTCACAGTGTGAATGGTCAACGGCTCCTGCATCGGCCGGTCGGCCCGGCCGTTCGCCGCATACGGAAGACGTGAACGATGACTTTACAACACGCGATAAGCGTTAGCTTCCTTTTGTTGATAAGCGCCGCATCCTGCGCAAAGTTCGCTCCGAGAGAACTGGTGAAATTGCCGGTGTCGGGGAACAGGGACCTGCTTGATTCCTCGCAGGCGCAGTTTGTTTTTACCTATGCGCAACATCTCCCGAACGAGACGCAACTGTCCATCTGTTTCATCGCCGGAGATTCAGAGAAGTATGTCGGAATCCTTCGACGCAACGATTCCCTGATATACATCAACAACAGTGATAGCGTCTTTGGAATAGGTTCCATCACAAAGACGTTTACCGGCACAATGCTCGCAAAGCTTGTCTATGAGGGAAAGGTCGATTGTGACAAGCCAATCAAAGATATCCTGCCCGTACCTTTGAAGCAAAGCTCCCTCAACGGAGTCGAGATAACACTCGTTCATCTTGCGAATCATACCTCCGGGCTCCCCTTCGAGCCGAGCAACGTCAAAGGCAATACGGAACATCCATTTGATCCTTACAATCCTTACCGATATTACGACACAACGAGGCTTTACGAGTACCTCTCCAACTACATGGCGCTGCAATCGACGCCGGGCGAGAAGAGAACGTATTCCAATCTCGGCGGAGGTCTCTTAGGCCATATCCTGACATTGATAGCGGGTACGTCGTACGAAGAACTTCTCTTCGAAACCGTCTGTGCTCCCTTAGGGATGAGAAATACGTTCGTCATACTCAACAATGAGCGGAAGCGATCGATGGTTTGGGGAAGAGATCGCCAGGGTCAACCGCTTTCCTCTGATGACGGCGATTGTGGCGCGTTGACGGGGGCGGGAGGAATGAAATCATCAGCCAAGGATCTGGTGAAGTATCTCAAGGCGAATATGACCGATACCACATATTTTCTTCTGGCGCAGAAGACGACGAAGATACTTGATGAGCATTTCACGGAAAGTCTTGGATGGGCAACCTACAATGACCTCGGGAAACATCATGTCGGTGCCTTTGGTGCGACGGGCGGGTACACGTCCGGCATTATCTTTGAAAGAAACGAACGTGTCGGGCTGGTCGTGTTGACGAATGTGTCTGCATTTCTGGCATCAGAGGGTGGTAATACGGAGGGGCTTTGCCGCGCCCTTTATGATCCGCTTCCTTTTGCTTCCAAGAGGAAATGATGGAATTGGCTTTTCTTGGTTGACGGCTTCAACGTCATAGGGAGGCACACCACTCTCATTCACTATGAACTTCTCAATCTCTCATAGACTCCGCAAGATCGCTCGAAATGCCCCAGGCCTTTTTTGGGGCTACAATATCTATGTCGACACCCATAAACTTCGGCTTATTGATCACGTCTACGAATCTTGCCTGCCCGGTGCGGCATCTTTTGCCGACTTGGGAGGTGTCTGGAAGGTCAATGCCGCGTACACACTCTATTCCTTGCGCAAACACAGGATTCCCGCCGGCACGATCGTCGACACTGACTTTCCCGCACCGCTCGAAGAGAAGCTGTCAAGGGTTCCTCGTCTTCGCGTCGTCCGCGGCGATTTTACACTCCCGGACGTCATCCAAACGGTGGGGCCCGTCGATGTTGCCTATTTCTTCGACGTACTGCTGCACCAGGCAAATCCTTCGTGGGATCAAGTGCTGGCGGCCTATTCCCCTACGACGTCGTGTTTTGTTATCTACAACCAGCAATATATCCAAGGTCCGGCATCCCTACGACTTACAGATTTGCCTCTTGAGCAGTACCTGGCTATGACGCCGCCTTCGGGTGAAGAAGTCGCCCGGTACGCATACGCACATGTGAATGAATTGCACCCGGTGTACCGCAAGCCCTGGCCTGACATTCACAACATATTTCAGTGGGCAATCACCGACCAGGATCTGCGCAACGTGATGACCCGGCTTGGATTTCAGGAGGTCTATTTTCGTAATCACGGACGCTTTTCAAACCTGACGGCATTTGAGAATCACGCTTTTATCTTTCTTCGCTTCTGATTTGCTGTTGGGCACGGGCTGTGAATGAGAATAAACCCCCGCAAAGCCATGATCGTTGATTCGCTTCATTCGTGCTCACACGCGAACCTTATTCTTTGGAAGTGTCACGATCACGAGAAGGAAGAAGAGAAATGAATGTGGAGAATGATGCGAAACAGGCGATCATCAGGAAGTATGATGATGAAGCGAAAGAACTTGATACGCCGGCATGGCTTGCACTCGGCAACGACGTTCGCGTACCTGAGCGGGGAAGTGCTCACTACTTCGTTGCCAGAAAAGTATCCATGGCGTTGGAACTCTGCGGAAATCAGATCTCGGACAATTCCACGGTGCTTGAAATTGGATGCAGTTTTGGCCAAATGACGGCGCTTCTGGGGAAGAAGTTTGCGAACATCACCGCCGTTGACATATCACCACGGAGCGTTCAAATTGCTGAAAAGAGATTGCAATCGTACGGGATATCGCACGTCCATTTTGTCATTGACGACGCCGAATTCTTGAGCAGCATCCCCAATAACTCAATCGACGTAGTGTTCTCGTTCTCGACGCTAAGGTTCTGTCCCCGGCCGGAGAAGGCCTTGTCGGCCATAAAGGACAAACTACGGCCCGGAGGGATCGCGATCATTGATTTTCCCAATCGGTACTCCCCATGGCATGCACTTGTCAAACGACTCATGGGAATCCAACCGCACATACACGATAGATTATTCTCTCCGATCGAAGCGGTCAACCTCTTTCTGAACTCAGGACTTGCCGTAGAACAAGTAAAGTGCTTTCTCTTTACCAGTAGACGGCTTCCTGCGTTCCTTTTGCCTCTCTTTATCCCCATAGATCTTGTACTTGAACGTATCCCGCCATTTCCGAAACTGGCGGGTATCATCATGATCAAAGGGGTGAAGAGGTGACACATGCGAAGGTGATCTGGCCGCCCTATCCATACGAAGCTGGGTTTTGCATCACGGACGATCCGGACGCTTCGACGTTCGCGCAAACGCGCGCAGTGTACGACTTGCTGCTGTTGAGATCCTTCGTCACAACCAAAGCCGTTTGGGCATTCAATCCGGCGGAAAAGTGTGGCATCCCTGCGATCCCCGATTCTGCATTGCGCGGGGTTACCCTCGACGACGATCGCTACCTATCCTACTGCAAAGAACTTTATCAGCAAGGAGTCGAGCTGTGCCTCCATGGAGCATCTTCCGGTAACAACAAACGGGACCGCACAAGGGACGCTCTTGAGCTCTTTGCGGCAGATCTTGGTGCATCTGACACCTACATCTGCCACTCGAAAAATGCCGAGAACATCTATTGGGAAGACAAAATAACGTCGCTTTTCCCCTTCCACGCTCTCTTGCGCAGATACTCAAAACATACATGCGAAGGTGAGCTGGAGGGTAGTGCCTATTATTGGGGAGATCTCTGCCATGCACGAATAAACCAAATTCGACTTTACAGGACACGGTGCCGGAATACTTTGAAGCGTAATCCTTCCATGCCCTACCACGATCCCCGGAAACCCCTCGTGAATGGCTGGTTTTCGGCAACGAAGCGTTCGATGGCGGATTGCGCCACGGAAGATGCAATAAATCGCCTAAAGCAGGAATACGGTCTGACCGTGCTCTACCAGTATTTGCACAGATATGCGGATCCGGGTACCGGCAAACTGAACGAGAGGTTCGTGCAGTCAGTGGAACGAATCAGCTCCGACCCGAAGATCTTCGTTCGCACGGTCTCGAGCATCATGAAACGACTCAGACAAATGCAGGCGGTCTATACCATCCATCAAGGGAAGTCTCTTTGGATAGTGAATCTGTCGGACGAAGACACTGAGCATATTCAGATCGTTGCCGACCGCCCTCTTGATGTCGAGACGGGGGACAACAGCATGGTGACGTACGGGCGTTTACTCGTCGTGAAGACTCTTGTGAAAAAATCCTTGAAGAAAGTGCGTGTATCCGATCGGATAGCATTATTCGGCAGGAATGCTCTGGAGGCAGGAAGGGACAAGCATGTAACATGCACGCTGCCGTTCGGCAAATTGCAGGTCAACTTATCCGGGAACGAATGGCCGGTTGCAGAAGGCGGAACTATTCCACCCGAATCATTCCGTGTGACGACGCGGGAGAGTGGAACCGGCATTCCGCTGCTCTCGGTCCTGTCGGACAGCGAAGAAAGGGGCCTGATCATGGACCAAAGCGTATCAATCGCGCGAGAGGTGATATTCAAAGGACGGAGTCTGAACGTCGACACATATTTGGACAATTCTCGGGCAATTCCCCTCGAAGACCATGACAATTGGTAAGTCTGCATCTCCATGAGGGCAAGGGCTCCTGAAGGTCTTATGTGATATGCTTGCTACTGCGCGCGGCAAAAAGCTTCCGGAATTCTCCACCAGTCAAACAGAGGCTTGCATGAAGAATACTTGCCCCGGCGTTGGGAGAGTCTCTCATCGCTTGCGGCGAGACAACTCATCACTGTCTCTGCTGTACTTCTTCCCGTGACTTCATGCCAAAAGAGTCGCGTTGGTCTGCTCGATAGCTCGCAAGCAGCCGTTGTGGAGGACAGCGTTCTCGCGATCCGTAGTGCCGCCGCGTTGATTCTTCCTCACCGGTTTGATACATTGAACGAATGAGGAATGCGCGTCCCTTTATCGTTGTCTGCCTTCTTTTCCCTGCGCTGGCCGGCGCTCAGGCGCAAGCGACTTCCAGCGCCTTCGGTATCACGAGGGTGAAGTACGCCGGAGGCGGGGATTGGTACAACGACCCCTCTTCGGAAGTGAACCTGCTGCGGTTTGTGCAGCAAACGACAGGCATCCAAACGGATGCGCGCTATCGGTTTGCTGACATTGCGGGGGATGAGATCTTCTCTTCCCCGTTCCTTTTTATCACCGGACACGGGAACATCACGTTGACGAACGAAGAGATCCGCCGGCTCCGGACGTATCTTGACAACGGCGGCTTCCTGTACGTGGACGACGATTACGGTCTGGACAAGCCGTTTCGACGGGAGATCCGGAAAGTGTTTCCGGATCAAGACCTTGTCGAGCTGCCCTTTAGCTTCGGACTGTACCACTGTCAGTTTGAGTTTCCCGCCGGGCCGCCCAAAACACACGAACACAACGGCAAGCCGCCGCAGGGCTTCGGCCTGTTCCGCAACGGCCGACTCGTTCTCTATTATACATACGAAACAAATCCAAGCGACGGGTGGGCCGACCCCGAGGTGCATCACGATCCCGAGGAAAAGCGACTGGAAGCTCTTCGGTTCGGAACGAACATCGTTGTCTGGGCATTGACCCATTGAGTCGCGACTTCATGGAAACGCGCCACATAGCCGAGGAACTCCACCTGCGATTCGCGGCCGTCCGCCGCAGGCAGGACGTTGCCGCAATCCTGACGGGATCGGCGTTCGCCGGCACGGTGTTTCTCCTCGCTCTCCTTGCGGCATTGCTTCTCGAGGATCTTTTCTCTCTCGATGTGGCGACCCGTACGACAGCATTCTGGGCTCTGTGCGCCTGCGCCGTGTGTCTCACGGCGTGGTACATCATTCGCCCGGCAGGGCGCCTTGCCGGCATTCTTCCGGGAGCAAGCGATCACACGACAGCGGCGGCGATCGGACGTGCGATCCCCGCGTTACACGACCGTCTCGTGAACGGATGGGAGCTTGCAACGGACGAAACCGTTGAGTCCTTTTCCTCACGGGACCTTCTTGATGCGTCGCTGGAGGATCTCCGCCGGACGATCGATGGCATGGACTTCGGCTCCACTGTTACCTTCGGTCGTTCCCGGCGCATGGGGACCTTCCTCGCCGTCACCGCATCGGCGGCTGTCCTGCTCTTCGTTCTCTTCCCGACATCTTTCTTCGGCGCGGCAGACCGGCTTCTGCATTACAACGAGGCGTTCGCTTCCCCGGCGCCCTTCCGTTTTATCGTTGATCCGGGAGATAAGGAGGTCGTCAAGGGAGAAACCGTGCCGCTTCTCGTTCGGATTGAAGGAGATATTCCCGATCGGATCATGCTGGCCATCCGCCCATCCGGGCAGGAGTCCGCTGATGAAAGAGAGCTTCTCCGGGGGAGCGATGGCACTTTTCATGCGGAGTTCGCGTCGCTGAAATCGACGCTGCAGTACGAGCTCCATGCGCGCGGTGTCCATAGTTCCCTCTATACGCTGACAGTACGCGACCGTCCGGCCATCCGGTCGCTGAGAGTGCTCCTGACGCCTCCCGCGTACACACGCCTTCCCGAGCGGACGCAGGACGATAACATCGGGGACGTGACTGCGTTGCGGGGAACGCAAATCCGTTGCTCCATCGAATCCACGAAGGACCTTCGGGATGCCGCAGTGGTCTTCAGCGACAGCATAACCATGCCGATGGCCGTAACGGGGCGGCGTGCGGCGGCATCCTTCACTCTGCTCAAGGAGCGGACGTACCACCTCGTTCTCCATGACAGCGAGGGGACATCAAGCGTTGATCCGGTGGAATACAGGATACAGATCGTTCCCGATGCGTACCCCACCGTTGCCATCCCTGTGCCGGGAATGAATCTCGATGTCACGGATAACACCTCGCTTGACATGGTGATCAAAGCAGGCGATGATTATGGATTCAGCCGGCTGGTCCTCCGCTACCGGCTCGTCCAGTCGCTGTATGAAAAGGCGGGGGAGGAGTTTACAGAAGTGCCGATTCCCATCCCGGCGGGAACGGGAACGGATGCCGTGATCCCCTACCGGTGGGATCTCCGGAATCTTCACCTTGTGCCGGAGGACATGGTGAGCTACAACGCGGAAGTGTTCGACAACGACGTCGTCTCCGGCCCGAAGTCTGCCATCAGCGAAACGTTTACGCTCCGCCTTCCATCGCTGGACGAGGTGTTTGCCGACGTGGAGAAGCAGCATGACGCGGGTGTCGATCGGATGACGGAAGCGTTGCGTCAGGCGGAGGAGGCGCGGAAAGACCTGGATGACGTCCGGCGCGAGATGCAACAGAACCAGCAGAAGTTGGGATGGGAAGAAAAGGCGAAAACCTCGCAGGCGCTGAAGAAATACGAGGAAGCCCGTACTGCCATGGACGAAGTGCAGAGGAAGGTTGAGCAGATGACCGCGGAGATGCAGAAGAACAACGTCCTCTCGCGAGAAACCCTGGAGAAATACGAGGAACTGCAGCGTCTCATGGACCAACTGGCCGGACCCGAGTTTGCCGAGATGATGAAGAAACTGCAGGAGGCGATGCAGCAGATGTCGCCCGAAGCGATGAAGCAGGCCTTGCAGCAGTTCTCCTTTTCGGAGGAGAATTTTCGGAAGAGCATCGAGCGGACGCTCAACCTGCTGAAGAGGATCCATATTGAACAGAAGATGGATGAGGCGGTGCGGCGGGCGGACGAGATGCTCAAGCGACAGGAAGCGTTGCAGGAACAGACGAAGCAGGCGTCACAGTCCAATCCGGATGAAATGCAGAAGCTCGCGCAGGAGCAGCGTGAACTGGAGAAGAATGCGGCGGCATTGGAAAAGGAGGTTGCAGGGCTGAAGTCGGCGATGGAGGAATTCCCCTCGGAAATGCCGCTGGCCGACATGGAGCAGGCATCCCGGGAGTTGGAGCAGAGCGGGCTTGAGCAACAGATGGAGGACATCGCGCGGGATCTGCAGCAGATGCAGGCGCGGCCCGCATCGGACCGGCAGCAGCGAGCTGCGGGCGCGATGAAGAATGTGGGGAAGCAGCTCCGCCAGGCCCAGGATGCACTCCGGCAGAACCAGCAGCGTCAGGTACTCAACGCCATGCGGCGGGCAATGCAGGATATTCTCGACCTCTCGGGGAAGGAAGAGGCGCTGAAAAAAGAGACAGAGGGGCTGGACCCGAACAGCCAGCAGTTCCGCGACAACGCGTCTGAGCAGATGAACGTGCTCCGCGACCTGCAGTCGGTGACGCAAAACATGTCGGGTCTGTCTCAGAAAACGTTCAGCGTGACGCCGGAGATGGGGAAGTCGCTGGGGGATGCGATGCGTGCCATGAGCGAAGCGATGGCAGGGCTCGACACGCGCAACCGCGCAGTCGCATCGGAGAGGCAGGAGGAGGCCATGGGTTCGCTCAACGAAGCGGCCCAGCAAATCCAGGGGGCAATGGATGCGATGGCGCAGGGGGGTGGGCAGGGACAGGGAATGGCGGGGTTGATGCAGCGTTTGCAGCGCATGGCGGCGCAGCAGCAGGGGATCAACGACGGGACAAAAAACTCAGGGGGAATGACGCCGGCCCAGGCGGCGGCCATGGCCCGGCTTGCGGGAGAGGAGGGAATCGTGCGGAAATCCCTCGAACAGCTCGCGAAGGAAGCCGCGGCGTCGGGAGAATTGAGCAAGCTGTTGGGCGATCTCAACCGTACCGCGCAGGAAATGCGCGAGGTGCAAACCGACCTGGCCGGCGGCAATCTGACGCCGGAAACAACGAAAAAAGAGGAGCGGATCCTTTCACGCCTCCTGGATGCGCAGCGCTCGACGCGTGAAAGAGACTTCGAGAATGAACGCCGATCCACGGCCGGGAAAACTGTCGTGCAGCCGAGCCCTGGGGCGATCGACCTCACCTCGCAGGAGGGACGCAACCGCCTCCGCCGGGATTTGCAGAAAGCGCTCGAGGAAGGGTACACCAGGGACTATGATGAACTGATCAAGAGGTACTTCGAGGTGCTGGAACAGTACGAAGCCGGGAGCGGGCAACCCCCGCGATGACAGTCAGCCGCGCAGTGCGCTCCCACAGGGAAACCAACGCACTTTCGCATGGACTCTTTCGTACGACAAGGATATCAGGACAACGTTGACCAATGACACCTAACGCACTCGCGACATTTCTTTTTTCCATCTACGAACAGTTCCGCGTGAACTATTTGCGCCCCGGCAATTGCCTGCACAAGGAGATAACGGCGGAGCTCCGCGAGCTTGCCGCACGGAGCAATGGGATGATCAAGGAGGGCGAGATTGGGGCCTCGACCGAGAAGCGGGGCATTCACATGGCCACGTTTGGTCATGGGGAGAAGAAGATCCTTCTCTGGTCGCAGATGCACGGTGATGAATCCACTGCCACGCTGGCGATCGTGGATATGCTGAATTATCTTGTGGAGACCGAAGCTCGCGAACCGTGGTGCACGGAGCTTCTGGAGCAGACGACCGTCCACATCATCCCGATGATGAACCCCGATGGCGCAGAACGCTTCCAGCGTCAGACGGCTCTCGGAGTGGACATGAACCGGGATGCACGCATGTTGATGACGCCGGAAGGGATGCTTCTCCGCGAGATGCAGCGCCGGCTTGGGCCGGGGTTCGGGTTCAATCTGCACGATCAGGGGGTTGCATCCGTCGGCACGACGAGGAAAGTGACGGCGCTGGCGTTGCTTGCGCCCGCCCTCGACGACAAACGAACAACCCCGCCGGTGCGCCTTCGGGCCATGCGTGTCGGTGCCCTGATCGCACGGACGCTCAGCCAGTTCATCGGCGGGCACATCGCGACGTACGACGATGCTTTCGAGCCGCGCGCGTTCGGCGACGGGATGCAATCGTGGGGAACCAGCACCTTGTTGATCGAATCGGGACATTGGCCCGACGATCCCGAGAAGATGTTCGTGCGAAAACTGAACTTCATCGCTCTGCTCACCGCCATCAGGTGCATCGGCAACGGATCGTACCAGGACACAGAAATGGATTGGTATCGCCAGCTGCTGCCGAACGGGAAAATGATGTACGATATCATCATTCGGAAAGTGGAATTGCATGACGGCACCGGTCTGTGGTCGGGGATGGCGGACATCGGACTCATGGAGGAGCCACCCCGTCAAAACAGGCGTCCCGGCGAAATTTCGACATTCGTAGTGCAAGAAATCGGTGATTTGAGTTTTCATGGGGCGTTGACGGAAATCGAGGCGAACGGGCGTCGACTCAGGGTGGGGGTGCTCCCGCTGGGAAAGACCCTTCCCCTCGCTTTCATCACCGATGCGCTGCAAATTCACTTCGATTCTCCCTGAAGAGGGTGTGGGCCTCTGCCGGCGCAGATGTTGCGATTTGAACCCGGACTAAAAGCGTCGTATTTCTCCGGCAGTTCTTTCACATTGGACTGACGACTGCAAAAACGGACCTGCTGTATAAATACGCACGAAGGATGTCGAACAACGCAGCCGATGCTGAGGACCTAGTACAGGAAACATTCCTGAGGGCATACAGGTTTTGGGAGAGCTATGAGCAGGGAACCAACATCCGGGCCTGGCTGTTCAGGATAGTGAGGAACAGCTCTATCAACCGGTACCGGAAGGAAACACGCGAACCGGGGACGGAGATTGCTCCGGGATGGACTTGCAGGTTATGCGCGGGAGCGGGGCTGGTGCCCGGGGACTGACGAACACGAAGGAGAAACATTGACGAATTTGATTCCATGCCAGGCAGTGTGTGAATTGTAGAGAGTTTCAGGAACGAATCACCGAAGCGGTTGATCGAAGGTTGGACGGCGCCGCCGTAGCATCCTTCGTTGAGCACGCAGCGTTGTGTCCCCCCTGCCGGCGCATGTACGAGGAAGAATGCGACATCGTGACGCTTCTTCACACGCGCGTCCGTCCTGCAACGGTNNTTGCGCGAAGTGTTCCGCCAATCGGTGATCATCAAACCCGCGATCGCTTTCGTCCTCTCTTTTGCCGCACTCGTCTTTTTCCTCTCCCGTCCCGGTTCCGTCATTCCCCCCGCGACAATGTCTGATGCGGGAGGGAGCGAGCTCGTGATGCAGTCGGAAGCGAATTATCAGGCCGTTCTACGGGGCGAGATGCTCCCGCAGGTTCTTTCAGACATCCCCGGCAGGGTCCGGACGTTCTTCGAAGGAAAGACGGAGTTCCCCGTCATGGTGCCGGTCATGCGAGAGTGCACCCTTGTGGGAGGCACGCTCAACGAATACCACGGGGCTCCTCTTGCCCACCTTGTCTACAAACACGGCGACCAGACAATTTATCTCTACCAGGCGTGCCGCGCAACGGTGATGAAGGGGGAACGGATCCATCTTTGCCCCGAGGCGACGCGGGAAATCGAACGGACCGGCTGGTACTGCGGCACGACACCGCGGGGGGATGGGATCGTCGTGTGGACCAAAGGCAAGACAATCTGTGCAGCCGTTGCACCCATGACCGGCGAACACCTGATGGCCCAGCTTGCTGATGCCGATCATGTCGGAGCATGGTAGTCCGCGTTTTCCGCTTTGCGCTCTTCCCTCGCCTTGACAAACGCCGCTATTCTTGGTATATTTTCTTTCTTTCCACGTTTCTCGCCATTCACCATGCAGCACGAAACCGATACGGGAGTGGAACCGCCGGCACGTCGTACCGGCTCGGTGCCGACCCATCTTCCCGTTCTTCCCCTCCGCGACGTCGTGGTGTTCCCGTACATGATCTTTCCCGTCCTCGTCGGACGTGAATCATCGTTGAAAGCCGTGAACGAGGCCCTGGAGAAGGAGAAGTACATCTTCCTTGCGGCCCAACGGAATCCCGTCACCGAAGAACCGGGTTCCGACGACATCTATCCCGAGGGGACCATTGCGAAGATCGTCCAGATCCTGAAGCTCCCCAACGGCTTGATGAAGATTCTTGTGGACGG
>PMNE01000093.1 GCA_003162635.1 Ignavibacteriota bacterium | reverse complement strand
CCCCAATGTGGTAAAAGTGGTTCTTGATACCACGGGACGTTGCCTCTATTTTTCCCGGTCGCCGATACCGTACGGAAGGGATCTGCCGGTTGCCGAGCTTCTTTCGCGATACCCCGTGTATGCCCACATCGGGCTTTATGTTTTCCGCCGGGAGTTTCTCTTGCAGTACGCGGAACTCCCGCCAACGCCGCTTGAGCGGGCGGAAAACCTGGAACAGCTTCGCATTCTGGAGCATGGACATGCTCTCCACGCCACCGTCACCGGGCATGAGAGCATCGCTGTCGATACGGCGGAGGATCTTGAACGTGTGCGGAGCATGATGGGATGAGTTTCTTTTTCTCAACGGCGGCAGGGCAGAACAACCATGAATGACTTCCGCGAGACATTCTTCGGTCAGATCCGGACGACGTTTCTCCGCGGCATCGGCGTGATCATCCCCCTCGGCCTCACGTACTGGTTTTTCCAGGCACTGCTGAATGCCGTCGACGGCATCTTTTCTCCTGTGTTGACACGGTGGATAGGACATCAGATCCCCGGTTTGGGTTTCCTGACGATGTTTGTGCTTATCATGCTTGTTGGCCTCCTGACCCGCAATCTTGTCGGACGGGTGCTCTTTGCAGGATTCGAGAACCTTCTGTTGACCATTCCCGTGGTGCGGTCGGTCTACGGGGCCATCAAGGATCTGGTGACCGCTTTCAATGTCGGAGGAAAAAGCAAGACGTTCCGGCTTGTCCTGATGATCGAGTTTCCGCGCAAAGGAGTGTACTGCATCGGGTTTGTCACAAACGAATCGCACTTCGCCGGCCCGCCGCAAGCGGACTTCTACCATGTCTATATTCCGAACCCGCCGAATCCGACATCGGGATTCCTGGCGCTTATTCCCAAGAACGAGGCAATCCCGCTCGCATTGAGCGTGGAAGAAGGACTGAAGCTGGTTCTTTCCGGCGGCATCATCACACCTCCCGTCCTGAACCGGCTTCAGACTCCCACTGCATAAGGAGCTTCCGTGGCACGTCGACATCAAGTCAAGTATATCTTCGTTACGGGCGGCGTTGTGTCGTCGCTCGGCAAAGGAATCGCATCGTCATCCATCGGCCTTCTGCTGAAATCACGCGGGCTGCGCGTGACGGTCCAGAAGTTCGACCCATACCTCAATGTCGATCCCGGCACGATGAACCCGTTCCAGCACGGGGAAGTGTACGTGACCGATGACGGGGCAGAGACCGATCTCGACCTTGGACACTACGAAAGGTTTCTGGACATCACCACGACACGACGGAACAATTCCACCACAGGACAAATTTATCTCGAGGTGATCACCAAGGAACGGCGCGGCGATTATCTCGGCGCCACGGTGCAAGTGATCCCCCACATTACGGACGAAATCAAGCGGCGGTTCGAAGCCCTCGGACAGACGGGAAATTACGATGTCGTCATCACGGAGGTTGGGGGGACTGTCGGCGACATCGAGAGCCTTCCCTTCCTGGAGGCCATGCGGCAATTCATGTACCGGCTTGGTCCAACGAACGCAATGGCCATCCACGTCACGCTGGTTCCCTACATTACATCCGCCGGTGAGATTAAGACGAAGCCGACGCAGCACAGTGTCAAGGCACTCCTGGAGCTCGGCATTCAACCGGACATGCTCATCTGCCGTTCTGATCGTCCCCTTTCACACGATGTCCGGGAGAAGATCGCGCTCTTTACCAATGTGGAACCGGAGTGTGTTGTGGACGGCCGCGACGTGCAGACCATTTACGAAGTCCCGCTCGTTTACGCCGAGCAGGAAGTGGATGAGATCATCCTGGAGAAATTGGACCTGACATGCCCCCGGCCCAACCTTCGCGACTGGAAGCGCCTCGTCGAACGGATCAAAAATCCCGCCGGCAGGGTCGCCATCGCCGTCTGCGGAAAGTATACGGAACACAAGGATGCGTATAAGAGTATTGCGGAGGCGTTCATCCATGCCGGCGCCGCCAATAACGTTGAGGTGGACCTCCGGTGGATCCGTGCAGAGGACATTGAGAAGCATGGAGCGGAGCAATACCTCCAGGGAATAAGCGGCTTGCTGGTCGCTCCCGGGTTCGGCGAGAGAGGAATTGAAGGGAAGATCCAGGCCGTTCACTACGTTCGCACGCAGGGGATTCCATTCCTCGGAATCTGTCTCGGCCTGCAGTGCGCTGTCATCGAATTTGCCCGCAACGTTTGCGGCATCGACCATGCAAACAGCACGGAGTTCAAGCAAACCGACCAGAACGTGATCGACATGATGCTCGAGCAGAAAAATGTGAAAGAATACGGCGGCACGATGCGGCTCGGTTCGTTCCCCTGCAAGCTCCTCCGTGGCACAAAAGCGTACAAGGCATACCGGTCGGACCTCATCCATGAACGGCATCGTCATCGCTATGAAGTGAACGATGCGTTCAAGGAAACCCTCGCTTCGCATGGGATGATCGTGAGCGGCATATGCCCTGACAACGGCCTCGTCGAGATGATCGAACTTCCGGACCACCCCTGGTTCGTTGCCGGTCAATTCCATCCGGAGCTGAAATCCCGCGCCACGAACGCGCATCCACTCTTCAGGGATTTCGTCAAGGCGGCAGTTGACTACGCAGCCTCGGTGCAGGCACGAAAGTAATCGGAGGGAAGGTGTGATCGGCGCGTCGGGTCAGGAGGAAGCTCTCAAGAGAACGAGCGGGCAGGAACATGCGGCAGCACCAGGACACGAGGAAAGCGCGCAGACGGAGAACCGTCTTCCACGTGTGTTGCGGGCCCTCCGGCACAGAAATTACCGGCTGTTTATCGGTGGACAGCTCATCTCCCTCGTCGGGACCTGGATGCAGACGGTTGCCCAGTCATGGCTCGTCTATCGTCTCACCGGGTCGGCCGTTCTTCTTGGCGTCGTGGGTTTTTCCAGCCAGATCCCTGTTTTCCTTCTCTCCTCCGTCGGTGGAACGGTAGCCGACCGGTACAACCGCCGGCGCATCGTGATTGCCACGCAGACCTCTTCGATGATCCTCGCGCTCATTCTGGCAGGACTTACCCTTGCCCAGGTTATCCAGGTCTGGCACATCTTCATCCTCGCGTCTTTGCTGGGGATCGTGAACGCATTCGACATGCCGTCGCGGCAGTCGTTTATTGTGGAGATGGTCGGGAGGGAAGATCTTGGCAATGCCATTGCGCTGAATTCTTCGATGGTGAACAGCGCGCGTATGCTCGGACCCGCTGTCGCAGGCATCCTCGTCTCGCTCGTCGGCGAGGGATGGTGCTTTTTTCTGAACGGGGTGAGCTATATTGCCGTGATTGCGGGTCTCTTGATGATGAACCTCTTGCCTCGACGACCGGCACGGAAGGAGACGTCGGCCTTCACAAGCATTCTCGAGGGATTCCGCTACGTCTGGACAACCGCACCCATAAGGACCCTTCTCCTCCTGCTCGGCCTTGTCAGTCTTATGGGGATGCCGTATGCCGTACTGATGCCGCTCTTCGCAGACAAGATACTTCACGGGGGACCGCGCGGCCTTGGCCTCTTGATGGCTGCAACCGGAATCGGGGCTCTCGTCGGCGCACTGCGGCTTGCCTCGAAGAGCGACACGCGCGGATTAGCTCGCTGGGTTATGTTTGCCTCGGGGGGATTCGGTGTCTGCCTGATTCTTTTTTCTCTGTCGCAGACATTCTGGCTTTCCTTTGCCCTGCTCCTGCCAACCGGGTTCTGCATGATGACGGAAATGGCGTCATCCAACACCCTCATTCAATCAATGGTCCCCGACCATCTTCGCGGCCGCGTGATGGCGGTCTATGCCATGATGTTCATGGGTATGGCTCCGTTCGGATCGCTCCTCTCGGGAGCCGTGGCAGAACGCTTTGGTGCGCCTGCGGCTGTTGCCTTCGGGGGCACGGCATGTATTCTCGGTTCCCTGGCGTATGCGCGGCGGATGCCATCCCTCAGACCGGAAATGCGGCAAATGATTGTCACCATGCTGGCGGCAAGTCCGGACAAGCCTGTCGGGGATAATCTTGCCGCAGAGGAGAACGGCAACACGGATGAGAAGACCCCTGGCAAGACGACGTAACCCGTCACCACTCGACGACGATGCTCCGCCGGGGCAAGGTTTACGCCGCAGAGGCGATTGGAATCCCCGATTTCGTTGATTTTCACCCCTCAAATCGCTACACTGGGTGACCTGAGGCGCTGTTCTTCCAGACATAGATATTTCCATGCACCTTCAATTTTATGGAGCCGCCAGGACGGTCACCGGTTCGATGCACATCGTGTTCGTTGGCGGCCGGACCATCCTTCTCGATTGCGGCATCTATCACGGCAGGCGCGACGAGTCTCGCGAGGCCAACGGCCATTTCCCTTTCGATCCCTCCGCTATCGACGCGGTGGTCCTCTCTCATGCACACATTGATCACAGCGGCAATTTGCCAACGCTGGTCAACCGTGGGTTCCGCGGACCGATTTACTGCACGGCCGCAACGAAGAATCTTTGCGAGGTGATGCTTCGCGATAGCGCATTCATTCAGGAGAAGGATGCGGAGTTCATCAATAGGAAACACCGAAAAAAGGGGGAACCTCCGGTCATTCCTCTTTACACAGAAGAGGATGTAAACGCCACCCTGCCGCTCTTGCGTGATGAACAGTACGGCGCGACATTCGAAGTGACAGACGGCATCCGGTGCCGGTTTGAAGACGCGGGACACATTCTCGGCTCCGCTTCACTTGCGTTGACATTGACAGAAGGATCGACCACCGTCCGTCTGGCCTTCACGGGAGATCTTGGACGCCCGAATCTTCCGATTTTGCGTGATCCCGTTTTCATCGGCGGAGAGGGGACAGACTATCTTATCAGCGAGTGCACCTACGGCGGGAGGTCTCACGCGCCCGTCGAGGACATGAAGGAACAACTTCTCGATCCCATCCTGCGGGCATGCGACCGGAAGGGGAAGATTATCATTCCCGCATTCAGCGTTGGCCGGACACAGGAAATTGTGTTCATGCTCCACACGCTGAGCGCCGAAGGGAAGATCGATCATCTCCCGGTGTACGTCGACAGTCCTTTGTCGGTCAATGTGACGGATGTGTTCCGCAAACACCCGGAATGTTTCGATGAGGAAACACTTGCCGTCCTCAACGCCCCTGTCAACAACGATCCGTTCGGATTCGAGCGGCTCACCTACATCAAAAATGTGGAAGAGTCCAAGCGGCTGAACGACACTCCCGGGCCGTGCATCATTCTCGCCGCGTCCGGGATGTGCGAGGCGGGACGGATCGTCCACCATTTGGCGAATAGTGTCGGCGACTCGCGCAACATGGTGCTCATCGTCGGATACCAGGCGGAGAACACCTTAGGGAAGAAAATCGTGATGAAGGAGCCGGTCATCAATATTTTTGGCGAACCCCACGAATTGAAGGCGGAGGTCGTGGTGCTCAACTCGTTCAGTGCACATGCCGATCAGAATGAGCTTCTCGGTTATATTCGGAAGTTCACCCCTTCAATGATGAAAGGGATCTTCCTCGTCCACGGCGACCCCGACCAGGCGGAAAAGCTGAGAACCGGCATCCAGGCGATCGGTTTCCCAAGTATCGGCATCCCCGAGCGCGGCGAGCAGGCCGTGCTCCAATAACCCGGGAATCTCATGTACCGCCGGCAGTACAGTCTTCTTGCGCTTCTGCTGGCTGCTGCCTGTGCGCCGTTCCGTGCCTCCGGCCAGGATGTTCTCCATGTGGGGGAGCAGGTTTCCCCGGATACCGCTCTCCGGATGAATACGGCGTCGATCGTCTTCGACCACGCGTTGGACACCTACAACTGGATCGGCCGCGCTGTTCTGGATACGAGTGCAGGCGGCATTCGTATCGGACTGCAGGAACAATACGCAGCGAACGTCATCCGGCTGGAGGCCGCGCCTCCCGGAACGCTCTCGAAGCTCCAGAGCAATCAGGAGAATATTGCACTTACCGTTCGAGCACCGCTGTCGGAAGTGTTCTCCCCACAGGCTCAATGGACATCGCTTGTCTATTCTGACAACAAGGGAACGGAGCTCAACAGCGCCTCCTCCCATGCGCTCCTCGGCGGATTCGACTATGCGCCCCTGCCGTGGCTCTTTGTGACCCCCATGGCCGGTTATCGATGGGATACGCAGGCGGGCATTGCCGACCGGGGAGGGGCGTACGCCTTGGGAGTCAGACTCCTTGGTATCGAGTCCGATGGCTACAGAGTGGCAGGAAGCGCACAGTACCGCGAAGACGTTCTTGATCCCCGCCGGTTGGAGGGACATTTTGCACGGATCGGCGTTCAGAAATCGTTTTCTTCCTACACGCGCGACAGCTTGGAGGCGGGCTTTTCCAGAAACCGCATGGATTTCTATTCGCCGGCCGACAGCAACATCGAAAGCAGGATCGAGCAGGTACTGACATTCTCGAATGTTTTGAACTACGATCTTGATCCTTCGATCACGACGACGCTGTCGGTCGGCATCTATGATCGCGGATTGGATAAAGACATCGGGAATTGGAATGCCGTCGGGCCGAAGGATGTGCAATTCAATACGCACATCGATGAATTCCGGCTCGATACGTATGTGCAGGCCGGCTATCGATCGTCTGATCTGCGCACCGGAGCGAGGCTTCGATTCGCGCACAGCGAAAGGACGGAAAATCATTCGGCCATAAGGCCGACCGACGCATCACCTGTTGTTGCACTCCAGTATTCGGAAAGGAACAAGCAGGAACAGGTAAGCAACAATGCCGCACGCCGGACTGTTCTGAGCGGTGACCTCTTGATCCCGCTTTCTCTCTCCGACGATATCTCCCTTTCCGGATCAGCGGGAATCCTTCACTACGATACTCCCAGCGAGCTGAACGTTGAGGACCGGGATGAGCTTCTCTATGTGCTGACTCTTGCCACATCGCACAGAATCAGCAGGATGCTGGAAATCGGCATCGAACTGAATGGAACACTGAGCCACACGGTCTATCTTCTCAAAGAGCGGAGTGCCAACAATGCAATCAATCGCGTTCTCCGGCTTGCGCCCCGCTCCGTGTACCGCCCCGTTCGCGCTGTCACAAGTATCAATACGCTGGAAGTCCTTGCCAACTACACCGTGTATGATTTCGAGCAACTCCTGACATCGGTCAAGAGTTACTCCTATCGGCAGTTTGGGTGGTTGGATTCGACATCCTTTGATCTGACGCACTCTCTGGGAATTGATTTTTACTCATATTGGAGGGTGTACCAGCGCGGGCAGTTGAATTGGAGCGAGTTTCGCGAGAGGTTGGAAAACTCGGCAACGGAACAGACGTATGCCCTGCAGTTTCGCACCGTTCCGCTGCCCGGAGTACAATGCGCGGTCGGGTTCCGATACTTTGGGCAATCACGATACAAATATACTGCGGGAGAAAAGGAGCTGGATACGTTTCTGAGCAGTTCCGGTCCCACATGCACCCTCGGATGGAATCCAGGACCGCACAGTCGACTCCAGTTCCAGGGATGGATCGAACGCCGTCATCAGCCGGACGGGAGCGTTCGATCATACTCCGACATGAACATGACCATCAATCTTATTCTTTGAAGGGGGGGCTCCGGTGTCTCCACGGCAGACGACGTTTCGGTTGACGATGGCGAGCGACTCGCACAATATAGGTCGCGTCGAGAAGTTTCTCCGCAAAATCGGGAAGGTCGTGCCCTTTGATGAAATTCAGTTTCACAAACTCATGGTCTCGCTGACCGAGGCGGTGAACAACGCCATCCTCCACGGGAACAAGTGTGATCCGGCGAAGCATGTCCGGATCATTTGTGAGACACTCCCGGGATGGATCCTCATTATGGTGGATGACGAAGGGAAGGGGTTCCAGCCGGGCAAGGTGGGCAACCCCCTGTCGAAGGAGAATCTTCTGAGGGAGAGTGGGAGGGGAATTTTCCTGATGCGGACGTTGATGGATCGCGTGGAGTTCGACGTAGGGAAAGCCGGGACCCGCGTCCGTTTATGGCTTGATTTGAATAAGTAGCAAGGGAAATCAGGATGACCGTCGGGTCTTCAGCGATGCCAGAAGGAACAGGACTCCCTGCGTCGAAGCCGTCCCGTCCTCCTGATACACCACCAGAGCCGAAGGGGCGTCCGCAAAGGCAAACCCACCGCTGAAGTTGGATGCTGCAAGCGTGGTCACGTAACCCGGGAAGACGGTTGCCACGCCATTGACGCGTGTCGCGAAATACTGACCGCGCGAGTCAACGAACCCCTCCACGAGATCCCCCCCCAGGGAGTCAACCGTCCCCACGTCCCACGCATCACCCACCTGAAGTGAGAGTGCCGCGATGCGGTCCCACGTTGGCGGGGCCGCGGGCCATTGGTGCCGCTGCCGTAGCCGCGTGAGATAACCGAACTCAAAGATATCTCCGTTTGTCGAGAACTGGAATCGGAGTGTGTCTGCCGCGGGAGTCGGCGGCCGCCCAAGGGTGTCCGCGATCATCGTCGTAACACCGGTACGTCCGCCGAAGCTATCGGACACGGAGGTGACACACCAGAGGATCTGAGCATACGACGAGGGAATCTTGTCGCCGTACACGCCGAGTTGCCATGTGTCAAACAGGAGGGAATCGCCGACCGTCAAACGGAGCACGGGGGCGGCAGGTTGCACGGCAAGGGGGCCCGTGACCGTATCCCGGCAGCTCACGATCGTCAGCATCTGCAGAACGACAAAAGCGGACATCCACGCGCCCCATCGGAGGCAGCAGCGGTCCGCTTTCATGACATGCATGGACATGAATCAGAGGGTGAGCTTCGCGATCGCGCTCTTGACTTCATCCGCCGATTTCCTGAGCGCTGTTTCCTCGTCGGGATTCAATTTGATTTGCACGATCTGTTCGATCCCTTTCCTCCCGAGTTTTACGGGAACTCCTGCCACGGTGTCGCGGAGGCCGTATTCCCCCTGAAGCCAGGCTGCNNCCTGCCACAGTCGAGTACCGGGGAAGCGGCACCATGGAATCGCCATGACCGCCCAGGACGAATGCGTGCACATCCTCCACCGAAACTTTGAGCTCGGCGGCAATAAACAACCGGAATCTCGCCGCATCCAGAACACCCGCCATCCCGACTACCCGGTGGGAAGCAAACCCGCTCACCTTCAGGGCGACGTACATCATGACATCGAGAGGGTTGGAAACGACGATGATAATGGCGTTGGGAGACTGCGCCACCGCGGCCAGCGTACAGGCTTTCACGATGGCCATATTGGTATTGGTGAGATCATCCCGGCTCATGCCGGGTTTGCGGGGGAGACCTGCGGTGATGACGACGATATCGGATCCGGCTGTCTCGGCGTAGGAATTGGTTCCTGTGATGCGGGCGTCCGTCATTTCAACGGGAGAGGCCTCGGCAATGTCGAGTCCCTTCCCCTGCGGCACACCTTCAACGATGTCCAGAAGAACGACATCGTTGGCGAGTTCCTTATCAACGATCCGCTGCGCGGTAGTGGCGCCGACGTTGCCCGCACCGATGACGGTGATTTTCATAGACACACCCCCCCCGCGGCCGCTGTTATGATTTCGGCTGGACGCTGACGACCTTTCGGGCCTTGCTGTACTTCTTGTACTGCACAACACCCGTCACCTTGGCAAAAAGGGTATCATCGCCGCCGATGCCGACGTTCGTTCCCGGCTGAAAGCGGGTGCCGCGCTGCCGGACAAGGATGCTGCCAGCATTGACCTGCTCACCGCCAAAACGTTTTACGCCGAGGCGTTGTGCATTGCTGTCGCGTCCGTTCCGGGAACTGCCAACTCCTTTTTTATGCGCCATACCATCCGTCCTTACTTCGCAATGTTGGTAATCTTCACCTCGGTGTAGCGCTGCCGGTGGCCGCGCTTCAGGCGATAGCCCTTACGCTTTTTCTTCTTGAAGACGATGACCTTGTCTCCGATGACCCCTCCAAGGATTTCCGCTTCGACGGTTGCGCCGGAGACAAGGGGGTGGCCGACGGTGATCTGGGTCTCGCCGCCGAGCAAAAGGACCCGATCGAATTTCACTTTGGTACCGGCCTTTTCATTCAGCGTGGGAACGACAATGGTGTCATCCGGGGAGACGGTGAACTGCCTGCCAGCAATTTCGACGACTGCAAACATCCTGGGTGTTCCTTATGGGATTGAGATCCATGAAACTTTAAGGGCATGAAATGTAGCAAATTCCTNNCGGTGCGGGGAAAGACTCCGAAACCGAAGGATACGCAGCGCGTTCAAAGTCACCGCCAGCGCAGCGCCGTCGTCTGCCAGAATCGCCATCCAAAGGCCGGCGTTGCCCGTCAACGCAAGGGCAAGGAAGAGAGCCTTCACCCCGAGAGCAAGTACGATGTTCTGCCGAATGATGCGTAACGTGCGGTGACTAAGACCAAGAACGTATGGAATATGACTCAGATTGTCGGACATCAGGACGACATCGGCTGACTCAAGCGCGACATCCGTGCCCGCCACCCCCATCGCAATACCCACCGAGGCGGCCGCCAATGCAGGAGCGTCGTTGATGCCGTCTCCCACCATTGCCACTGTCCCGTACTTCTTCTTCAGCTCCGTCACCGCCGCCACCTTCTCGTCGGGCAACAGTCCCCCCCGGGCTTCATCGATGGAGAGCTCCTCTGCGATCTCCTTCACGCGCCACGCCGCATCACCCGAAAGCAACACAGTGTGCCGGATCCCGCTGCGCCGCATTTCTTCCATTGTCGAGGCGCCGTGACGACGAAGACCATCGCGAAAGGCCACCACGCCGAGCAACTTCGCAGCGGTGGCCAGCAGGATCGACGTCTTCCCCTGGCGCGAGAGATCGGCCACGAACGTCAAGGCATCCGTAGATTCTCCGCACGCTTCACTGATAAATGCCGGGCTGCCCAGATAGTACACGCTCCCGTTGATTTCCCCCTTGATCCCCTTCCCCGGCAGGGCTTCAACATTGCTCACTGCAAGAGCGGCATAGGAGACGTCGGCACGGTGTGCCTCGGCCAAAGCTGCGGAGGCCAAATGATGCTCTGAACGCTGCTCCAGGGCCGCAACAAAGGCCAGGATCTCCTCTCGTGCGTAGCCATTCAATGGGATAACATCTGTCACGTGAGGCAATCCCAGGGTAAGTGTCCCGGTTTTGTCGAATGCGATGACGGTTGTCTGCGCCAGCGTTTCCACATGGTCACCCCCTTTGATCAGAATCCCCTCTTTTGCCGCACGTGCTACCGCACTCACGATCGCCACGGGAGTAGAAAGTACAAGCGCGCACGGGCACGCCACCACCAGCAGAACGAGAGCCCGATAGATCCAACCGTAGGCAGGAAGTCCGAACGCGAGGGGCGGAACGCCTGCAACAAGGAAAGCCAGCGCAAGAACGGCAGGTGTATAGATACGTGCGAAGCGACTCACCAACCCTTCGATCGGTGCACGCCGCGCCTGGGCTCCAGCGACCGATGCGCTGATCCTTGCCAGAATGGAATCGCCCGTTTCCTTCGTAACGCACACCCGAAGTGCACCCGTCCCGTTGATCGTCCCGGCGAAGAGGGATGCGCCGGGAGTCTTCCGAACAGCCCCCGGCTCCCCCGTCACCGCCGACTCGTCGATGGAAGAAATTCCCTCCGTGACTATGCCGTCGAGCGGGATACGCTCGCCCGGACGAATGACGATGTTCTCTCCAGGCTTGATTTCGCGAACGGGTTTCTGTTCTTCACGACCATCACGGATCACGGCTGCATGGTCGGGCACAGCGGACATCAGGTCGCTGAGCGCCCGCCGTGTTCGCTCTTTGCTGTAGGTCTCGAGCAGAAGGGCAACGGAAAACAGGACCACCACTGCCGCNNATCGCACAGCAGAACAGAGCCACCGCCGGCACCCCGCGCAAGAGCAACCCCGCAGCAAAGGAGAGGATTCCCAATGCTGTCATGATGTTCTGGATGCGCCCCTCAGGACGAATGCGCTCGTGCGGCAGTGTTCCTTTCCTGCGGCAGCCAAACCCCGCACGGCGCAGGGCCCGCACAACCTTTTCATCGGACGTGCCCGCAGGCAGCCGCAGTTCCGATGTCACCAGATTGAAGTCGTACGCCCCCTCGCCGAACGATCCGTCAAGGGCCTTCCGGAGCACCGCCTCTTCGCTGGCGCAGCACACACCGGAGACAGCGTAGAGGGCATTCCTATTCCGTGACATGGCGGACCGCAAGGCGGATGAGGTCTTCAATGTGCTCGTCGTCGAGCATGTAGTATGTCAATTTCCCCTCTCGTCGGTATGTCACAAGACGCATCGCCTTCATGATCCGAAGCTGATGCGACACGGCCGATTCGGTCATGCCGACCACGGCGGAAATATCGCTTACACACAGCTCCCGCCGCGCAAGAGCAAGACTGATCTTCAGCCGGGTCTCATCCCCCAGCACTTTGAAGGTCTGGCTGAGGCCCTGGAGAACCGCCGGCAGCGGAAGGGCCTTCCGGGCCTGTTCGGCACGGTGTCGATCCACGAAGGAGTGTTCCCCTTCTCTTGCCATCGTTTCTGCCGTCATACGTACTCACACCAATAATTGAACAACTGTTCATATATCAACATACAAAACCTGCACGTGATTGTCAAGGCATGACGTCCGAATTCCACAGGGGGCGGATGGCGAGGGTACAAGAGGAAAAGGAATCAGGAACAGCAGGAGCGGGGAACTTACCCCTTTGCTACCCGTCATCTCTGGTGGAGACGAGCCGATGGATCGCCGCATACAGTCGCGGGGCAGTGGTAACGCAGATGATCATGAAGGCGGCACCGCCCGCAAGATCAACCACATAATGATACCGTTGGTACACCGTCGCAACGATCAGCAGCGATCCGACCACCACAACGAACCACCGCGCCCTGAGTTTGTACCGGATACTCATGTACATAAGGACAAGTGTCATCATGGTGTGCCCGCTCGGAAAAACGTCACGTTGCGCGGCCGCAGCGGAGACGGCATCGGGCACTCCCATCGGCACAGACTCCCCGAAGTTCACAAACCAGCGAAGCGAGGGTGTCAGGTACAGTCCGGGCAAATCCGCGTCAAGAGCTGAAAAGCTGTGCATCGTGAAGCGCGGTCCGATTCCGGGCAGGAAGAAATAGCCGACATACGAAAGAAAGAAACCGTACACACACGTGAACATAAAAAAGTGAAACAACCCGATCGTCTTGGGCCGATAGAGCTCCAACCCCAGCAAGATAAAGAGAAAATAGAAGAGTGTGTATGCAATCTGCAGGATCTCCGTCAGCCACGGCGTCGCCACCTGGAGGAGCCAATGCGTTGGATCCACTCCGAACAACCATCGATCGGCCGCGATCAAGAGATCATCACAATCCTGACCAAGGTGGATCGGTTTGATCATGAAATACAGTTCCTTGAACGTGAAGAACACCGTCGGGGCGACGTACCAGTCGTGGACAATCCCCAGCACCTTGTTCCCGGTCGTTCGCCGCGCCCAGGCAAGAAGGATAATGGCACCGATAACCACAATATTGATCAGGACCATGGATTGCCAATGCGGGATCCTCACACAGAAAGCGATGTTGACAAGAGTGAGAAGAACGTAGAAGGCGATGATGAGGAAATCCGCGGATGTAAGGTATCCGGTGATACGGCGCAGAGTCATGCGAGACGTTCCCCCCCGATGTTCCCCCGGCATGCACACAACGCGTCACTCAGCGCTACCAATTCGTCGATGGAAAGCTCTTCCGGGCGCCGGGACAGACCCGGGATCCCCGGAAGCAGAAAGCCCTTCTCGGCTGCAAAGTAGCCCAGAGAATTGCGAAGCGTTTTCCGGCGTTTGCCGAATGTGGAACGGACCATCGCGCGAAAGAACGATTCATCCGCTGCCTGCCGGACCGGATGATCGCGCATGCGAAGCCGGAGAACGGAGGAGACTATTTTTGGTTTGGGGAAGAATGCGGTCGGCGCAACATCAAACAGCAACTTCGTCTCCGCGAAGTAGCCGGAAAACACGGACAGAATGCCGTACTCAGGGTTCCCCGGTTTTGCCGTGATGCGGAGCGCAACCTCTTTTTGGATCATGATCGTCGCATCCGACACGGAGCTGTGGTTGTCAAGCACGTGAAACAGAATGGGGGTTGTGATATTATAGGGAATGTTGCCGACAATGCGGATGCGCGAGCCGGACGAATCTGCAAGCGAGGCGAGATCGACTTCAAGAAAGTCCGCTTCCATCACTTCCACGCAGCCGCCGGGAAACATCAAACGCATCGCTTCCACCACCCGCGGATCGATGTCAATAACCTTCAACCTCCTTCCCGGCGCCGCGAGAAGCCGGGTCAATGCTCCTTCGCCCGGACCGATCTCGACAAGAACATCCGACGGCTGAATGTCGATCGCCGCAATAATCTTCCGGACGATGTTGTCATCCTGAAGGAAATGCTGTCCAAGTGACTTCCTGGGACGGATACGTGGACGATTCGGGAAGGTCACGCCTCTCTCACATTCCACCTCTTCAGGGGCGCTTTCGTCTCGGGCTCCCTTTTTCCCACGGCGCGGTTTTTGGGGATGCACTATGCTTGTTCTTGCTCAGCGGTCTGCGGGGGTGTTTGCCCACCCCTCCTGTGTTGCACGATATCCAACACGCAAGCATAAAAGATAGACAAGAAACCCGCGAATGTCAACGCGCAACGCGTTGATTTTCAACGTGAAAAGCGTTACGTTAGGCTTGTATGCTTACAATTGTCCCCCTATCCTCTCCCGACACGGAGCACAAGTCGATGAGTGACCAAACGCCCGCACCCGCGGACCAGCCCGCGGCAGCTCCTTCTACGCCTCCACAACAGCAACAACGACAGCACCAGACTCCGCGACAGCACAACCAGCAGCGTCCGCAACCACCGCAGCAGTGGCCGGACCTGTCGGTGATCGTGCCTCTTTATAATGAGGAGGAGTCGCTCCGCGAGCTTCACCAGCAATTGAATTCGGTGCTTCGCCGGATGAACGTCCGGTATGAATTGCTGTTTGTCGACGACGGCAGCACGGACCGGTCGTTTCAAGTCCTCCGTGACCTGAAACGCAACGACCGCCATATCAAGATCATCCGTTTCCGGAGGAATTACGGGAAGTCGGCAGCCCTTGCCGTCGGATTTGACAAAGCCCAGGGATCCATTGTCGTGACAATGGATGCCGATCTTCAGGACGACCCGACGGAAATCCCTTCGCTGAAAAAGAGAATTGAGGATGGCTACGATCTTGTCTCCGGATGGAAGAGAAAGCGGAAGGATCCCTTGACGAAGACGCTCCCCTCTCGTTTCTTCAATTTCGTCACGCGGCTTCTGACGGGAATCCCCATCCACGACTTCAACTGCGGATTGAAGGCGTATCGCCGGGAGGTCGTCAAGAGTGTGCATATCTACGGAGAACTCCACCGCTACATCCCCGTTCTCGCCCACTGGGAAGGATTTCGTGTGGGCGAAATGGTCGTTCAGCACCGCCCCAGAAAATACGGAAAGACCAAATTTGGCGTCGGCCGGTTCTGGCGTGGATTCCTCGACCTCCTGACGTCGCTCTTTACAACCCGCTATCTCAGCCGCCCGCTTCACCTCTTTGGGTTCTGGGGAACCCTCGCGGTTATCGCCGGGCTCCTCGTGAATGGATGGCTGACCGTCGAGTGGTTCCTCGGCGCCACATCCCTCAGCAACCGTCCCCTGTTCCTCGGCGGCATACTGCTGATCATCGTCGGGATTCAGATCATCTCTATCGGCCTTCTTGGCGAAATGATTGCCAGGACCCGCACGACAGAGCAGGAATACGCCATCCGCGAATTTATCAAGTAGGATTCGTCATACCATGCCACCAACTGCCGCGGCACTCGCATCACTGAAGATGGACTGCCGTTTCTTCAAGGGATGGGTTCCTTGCCTGCCGCACAAACAGCATGGCGTCCATTGCGTGCAGCCGGATGGGACCCCGTGCCCTTCGTACAACCGTGTGGTGGAGCGCATCCTGATCATCAAGCTTGGCGCTATCGGCGACGTTATCCGCACCACCCCCTTGTTGCACGCTCTCCACCGCATCCGACCGGGCGCCCAGGTCTGGTGGCTTACACTGACACCGGAAGTTCTTCCGTCTGACGTCGATGTGCCCCTTCCCTTCACGACGCAGAGCATGGAAGTGCTGCATGCGGTTCCTTTCGATCTGCTCATCAACCTCGACAAGGATCGTGAAGCGTGCGCGCTTGCCTTCTCACTCTCCGCGGCAGTGAAGAAGGGCTTCATTCTGCGCGACGGCATCCCCGCCCCCGTGGATGAAGATGCGGTGCACAAATTCATGACCGGGCTGTTCGACGACGTGAACAAGGCCAACACCAAGAGCTATCCCCAGGAGATCTTCGAGATTGCCGGACTGACCTTTCATGGCGAGCGGTATATCCTGGATTCACACGCCACGGACGGTTACCAATGGAAACTCCCGAAACGCAAGAAGATCGTGGGCTTGAATACGGGGTGCGGCGGCCGCTGGACTTCCCGTCTGTGGGCGGAAAAGAACTGGGTGGCTCTTGCGCGCCGTCTCAAACGGGCCGGGGTCACCCCGTTGCTGCTGGGCGGCGAGCAGGAAGACGCAAAGAACAGGAGGATCGCCCGCCGGAGCGGTGCCCTCTACCTGGGGCACTTTCCGCTGCCGCAGTTCATCAACCTTGTCGATCAATGCGATCTCGTCGTCACCGCTGTTACCATGGCAATGCACATTACCATCGGTCTCGGCAAGAAGATCGTCCTGTTCAATAACATCTTCAACCGACATGAGTTCGAATTGTACGGACTGGGCGAAATCCTGGAGCCGGATGTCCCGTGCACATGCTACTTTTCCCCGGTCTGTCCCAACAATTGCATGCAGTACATTCGTGTCGGCAAGGTGTTTGACACCTGCCGGCAGCTTCTCACGTCGTAACCCCATCCCCTGATGAAACCCCGGCGCACAACAACTGATTCCGGTACCCCGGAGGGCCGCATTTCTCCTTTTCGTGACTGGAAAGTAGTTGCCCTGCTGAGCGGCCTTCTCTGCGTCTTTTTCTGGAAGATCCTGCTGGGCTCAGCATGGCTGTGGGAGGATATGCTGATGTTCAGCTATCCCATCAGGGCCTTTGCCGCAACCTCCCTGTCGATGGGACAACTCCCTCTCTGGAATCCCTATACATTCAACGGCATGCCGTTTCTCGCGGACATCCAGACGACCGTTCTCTATCTTCCCTGCCTGGCGCTCACATTGTTTGTCCACGACGGCATCTTGAATTTCTACTGGCTCGAGGCGATGGTCCTCGCGCATTACGTGGTCGCAGGATGGGGGATGTTCATCCTTGCGTCATCATTCGACCTGAAGCGCGCACCGGCATTTTTTGCCGGAGCAACATATATGCTCTCAGGGTTCATGATTACACACGCCATCCACCAGCAGATCATCACGCTGGTTGCATGGTATCCATTGATCCTCTATTTCTTCCGGCGATCTCTCGTGGAGCCGGGATGGCGTTGGGTGTTTGTCACGGCCCTTCTCCTTGCCCTTTCGACCCTGGCGGGTTTCCCCCAGTTGTCTCTTTATCTCCATCTGTTCCTCTTTGCCTATTTTGTCTTCATCCTCCTGACATCATTCACAGGACGGGAACTCGCGTCGCGCCCTGCAGGGACCGCTGCGCTCAAGGCGGCCGCCGTCATCCTCTTCGCGCTCGCTCTTGCCGCCCTCCAATTGCTCCCGACGCTGGAGCTCGCCGATCTTTCCCAGCGCGCGCAAATCACGTATGAGAAATCGACCGAAGGACAACTGGCCTGGTCACAACTGATCACATTCCTCTTTCCAAAGTTCTTTGGAACCGCAGGCGCACAGGGTTATTCGTATTGGGGGCCGGGAACATATTGGTACTTCTGGGAAACCTGTGTGTACCTCGGCATTCTTCCTCTTTTGCTGGCAGCCCTTTCGTTCCCCCTTTGCCGCAAAAACCCTCTCGTGCTGTTTCTGTGGGGAACGGCGGCATTTGCAATCCTCTTTGCCCTTGGAGATAATTTCTTCCTGTACCGGTTGTTTTTCAACTACGTCCCCGGGTTTTCGCGATTTCGTGATCCCGCGCGGATCGGCATTTTTCTCTCCTTTGCCGTTTCTCTCCTTGCGGCCTTCTCGCTTGGGAAGCTCCTGGACACCCGCACGATGATCAGCCGCCCCGGGGTTTTGCGCAACGTTCTTCTTTCCCTTGCGGCCGTTGGAGTTCTTTGGTGGCTCGGCGTCGTCTCGGGCTTCCTCGACGATCTTTTCCCGTTTCTCAANNTCTTCTCTTTCGCCGTCCCCCGGCGCGTACGGCGGCTGTTGTCCTCACCGGCGTTTTCTTTCTCGATATGTTCATTTTCGGCGGCGAACAGAACACAGCTTCGGTGAACCCGGGCGACTATTTCCGACGCGCGGAATCGGTCGTCCGTTTCCTCCGCGCCGATGCCCGTCATGAAATATTCCGCGTGAACACGAGAAACCAGTACGGCATGATCATGGACCGCAACCAGGGGATGGTCGACCGTATCCGTATCATGGAGGGATACACACCCCTTACCCTCCAACGGGCCTATGCTCCCTACAGGACGGAGGGTCAACGCGACGACCTCCTGAATTTGAAGTATGTGACGATTGCCGACCTGGCCCACGGGACACTCTCCCTGAAGCCATATCCGTCCGTCCTTCCCCACGCGTTTTTCCTCTACGACATCCGGGTAGCCCGTTCGGAAGAAGACCTGCTCGCAGCGTTCGCGGATACAACGTGGAGCCATCGGACGACGGCGCTCCTCCGGCGCGACCCGCCATTGCCGATCGCTGTCCCACCCCATCCGCCTGTGTGGAAAGCGCGCATCACGAAGGATCAGGACAATCTCATGGCTCTTGAAGTGGAGACCAGCGATGATGGTCTTCTTGTCGTCAGCGAGATTTTTTACCCCGGCTGGCTCGTGACCGTTGACGGGGCCGCGGCGGAAATTCTGGAGACGGACTATAACCTGCGCGGTGTTTTCGTCCCGCATGGCAGCCACACGGTGGTGTTTCGATTCGAGAATCCTCCATTCGTCCGAGGCGCATGGATCACCGCAGCAGCCCTTTTCTGCTGTCTGACAGGCATTGCATACCCATCGGTACGGCGATTCCGGCTGCGGAAAGGAGACCGCTGATGTTCTCGATCATCATCCCCCTCTATAATGAGGAGAAAACCATTCCGGAGCTTGTCACGCGTCTTGCGGCGGTGACAGACGGGATGAGCGACCCCTGGGAACTCATTCTTGTCGACGATGGAAGCACCGACGGATCGTTCACCGCAATGTGCGCTCTGCACCGGAACGATCCCCGCATCAAGGTGGTCCGCCTTTCCCGCAACTTCGGCCACCAGATTGCCATTTCCGCCGCACTTGACCTTGCCCAGGGAGACGCCGTCATCCTCATGGACGGTGACCTTCAGGATCCGCCGGAGTTGCTCCCACAGTTAATTAAGCTGTGGAAGGACGGCTACCATGTCGTGTACACTGTCAAAACCAGCCGGAAGGAAAACTGGCTGAAGCGTCTCGCCTTCAAGTCGTTCTACCGCATTCTTTCTGCCATGTCTTCCATCAAGATCCCGATGGACGCGGGAAACTTCTCGCTGATGGACCGCCGCGTGGTCGAGGTGCTCCGGACCATGCCGGAGCGGAACCGTTACATCAGCGGACTGAGGGCCTGGGCGGGATTTCAACAGACTGCCGTGTACTACGACCGCGGACCGCGTTTCGCAGGCAAGCCGCAGATGAGTCTCGGGCGGCTCTTCCATCTTGCGCTGGACGGAATCTTTTCCTTTTCGAATGCTCCTCTCCGCGCCGCAATCTATTTCGGCATGGCCGCTGCGATGGTCTCTTTCGCAGGCGGCCTGTACGTGGTCTATGAAAAACTCTTCACCAACCTGGCGATCCTCGGATGGGCCTCGACGATCGTCTCGATCCTTTTCGTCGGCGGGATGATCCTCATGACCCTCGGGGTCATCGGCGAGTATATCAGCCGTATCTATGAGGAGGTCAAGAAGCGCCCCCTGTACGTCATTCGTGACAAGATCGGCTTCTGACTGTGAACATTACCATCATCGGCACTGCATATCCGTTTCGCGGAGGGATCGCGCAATATAACGCCCTCCTCTACCGGGAACTGATCAAGCGCCATCATGTCGATGTCGTGACCTTTGCGCGGCAATACCCGGAGTTCCTCTTCCCCGGNNCCGTTCTTCGGCCCGTGCTTCGGCACCATTGCTCGCATGGCGAAGCGCGGAACGCGCACAAGAGTTGTCTATATCTGTGACAATGTTGTTCCGCACGAACGGCGGCCCGGTGATGTTGCATTGACACGGTACGCATTCGGCCCCGCTGACGGATTCATTGTCCAGTCTGCCGCCGTGGAACGCGACCTTCTGGCGTACTTCCCGAACGCGAAATACGTCCTCGTTCCGCATCCCGTCTATCACGGGTTCGGCACAGCGCTTCCCGTCGACGAAGCACGGAGGGATCTTGGGATAACGGCGAAGAATGTTCTCCTTTTCTTCGGGTATATCCGGAAATACAAGGGATTGTCGGTTCTCCTCGAGGCATTGGCCCTCGTGAAGCCGCGACTCGACGTTCACCTTCTTGTTGTCGGAGAGTTTTACGATGCAGAACAACCCTATCGCGATGCGATTCGGAAACTTGGCCTGGAGGGAAGCGTGACGGTGAAGGGTGACTACGCCCCAAACGAAGAGGTCCGGCGGTATTTCTCTGCCGCGGATGCCGTCGTGCTTCCGTACCTTTCCGCGACACAGAGCGGCATTGCACAGATCGCGTTCAACTTCGACCTGCCCGTTATTGCCGCCGCGGTTGGCGGTTTAGCGGAGGTCGTGCATGACGGCGAGACCGGCATTCTTGTCCCGCCGGGGAATGCACAGCAACTGGCAGAGGGCATCGTCCGGTTCTTCACAGCGACAGACCGTGGTGCGCTTCGTGCCCGAGTTCGGGCCGAGAAGAGCAGGTATTCGTGGGAGGCATTGGTGACCGCGCTGGAAAGTTTTGCGGCACCGCGGGAACAATAAACGATCGAGAGAGGCAGGCAGTGGAGTTGACGCAGCATACACGGGAGTATTGGAAGTACGAATATGACGTCTGTGCACTGTTCATGATTCCGCTTCTCCGGAGCTGGGGAGTGACGCTGGAAGGAAGATCGGTGCTTGATGTCGGTTGCGGCGAAGGAGGGGGCCTCTGCGCGCTCTTCGACCAGGGAGCGGTGTGCGTGGGGTTTGACATAGATGAGTATCGTATTCAGGTCGCGCGCGAGCTCCAGGGGACACGAACAATCGGACTGACGACCGGCAATCTGTATGCACATGAGATCCCCTATGCCGGCAGGGATTTTGATCTGTTGGTGCTCCATGATGTGTTCGAGCATCTCGAGCGGAAGCCGGAAATGCTGCAGAAATTGAAAGGATACATGAAGCCGGATGGCAGGATGCTCATTACTTTTCCTCCTTATTTCTCCGCGTATGGCGCCCATCAACAACACCTCCATTCCTCCATCGCGCGGCTTCCGTTTTTCCATCTCATTCCGTTCGCCGTTTCGACGCTCCTTCCGCGCCTCCGTCATGAGCCCCCTGCCGCTGTTGCAGAGACGCAGAAACTGGCAGGAATGAAAATGGGAATGGCAAAGTTCGAGGATGGTGCTCAGGACGCCGGACTGACGATCGTAGGGAAGCAGACATACCTTATCAGCCCAAACCACATCCGTTTTGGATTGAAGCCCGTCCATGCCGGCCTGGTGTCCCGGCTCCCGATCGTGCGTGAACTCCTTTGCTCGGGAGTTGTCTATGTGCTTGCAAAAGGTGCCGCCGGTGTCCGCTGAACCGTCGACTTTCATCATTGTGGTGAATTGGAACGGAAGGGACGACACTCTGGAGTGCCTCACCTCCCTGAAGGATCTGAATGGCGTGAACCTCACCATTGTCGTCGTCGACAACGGCTCCACCGACGGGTCGGTGGAGGCGATCCATGGACGCTTTCCCGCGGTGACGGTTCTGGAGACTCGGCGTAATCTTCGTTTTGCCGGGGGAAACAACCAGGGAATCCGCTACGCACTCGGGCATGGGGCGGAACAAATCATGCTCCTCAACAATGATACGACGATCGATCCGGAGGCGGTTCGGGTCATGACGGAATGCATGCACACCGCCCAGGACATCGGTGTTGTTGCGCCGAAAATTCTTTTCCATGGCGACACAAACCGCCTCTGGTATGCGGGCGGGGAGATATCTCTCTGGTCGGGAACGATGCGGCATGTCGGCATTCGCGAGCCCGACGACGGCCGGCATGACATTTCCGGGGAGACCGGATACGCCTCCGGCTGCTGCTTTCTGACACTCCGGAAGGTGGTCGAGAAAGTCGGGCTCCTGGATGAGTCGTTCTTCATGTACGCGGAAGACGCAGACTGGTGCATGCGTGTGCGCCAGGCGGGGTACAGGATCATGTACGAGCCGCGGGCGCGGGTCTGGCACAAGATCTCGGCCAGTGCAGGAGGACATCTCTCCCGATTCAAATTGAAGAACAAGTTGATCAGCAATTACCGCTTCATGATACGTTATGCATCGTGGTACCATTGGTTTGTCTTCCCGTGGCTGAGCGTGCTCGTCAATGCCGCGGCAACCGTCCGTTACCTTTCTGCGCGGCGTTAATCGGATGGAAATCGGAAAGCATCTGAATAAGGGAATGTGGGGGCTTGCCGACAAGGCGCTGCCGGTGGTGTATGGCGTCGGATACGTCTGGCTCGTCATACGCGTCCTGCCCGAAGAGGAATTTGGAAATTTTGTCCTCGTCCAGGAAGTGTTTCTGATTGTGTCGGGGCTCGCAACGGCCTTTGCCTTGCAGCCGCTCTTGAAATTCTCGTCGGAGGACAATGCGGATATCTCCGGCATCGTCTCCGCTGCGTTCGTGCTCAACGTGGCATTCACGATCATTGCTTCCCTGATGGTCGTCGCCTTAAGTACCCCGGCCGGCATGTTGCTGAATTCCACCTCCCTTGGTTCGCTGCTTTTGTATGTCCCCGCGATGCTTCTGGCATCGCTCGTGCGGAACTTCACCATGACACTTCTCCAGGCGAGATTTCGTATCCGCGAGGTGTTCTGGATGGACGCGGCACATTTTCTGGGAGCGCCATTTCTTGTCTGGATCTGGTCGCGGATGCATATGTTCGATGAAGCGCTTGATCTCGTGTTCATTAACATCATTTCTCTCACCTTTTCTTCGATTGTCGGATTCTGGTTCGTCAGGGGAACGGTTCGTTTTGCGGTAAAGCCGTCGCACGCCGATTTCCGCAAGACGTGGGACTTTGGGAAATACTCGTTGGGCAGTGTTGTCAGTTCCCTGTTCTCCACCAAGGCCGATTCGTTTATTCTTTCGGCATTCACGGGTCCCGTGCAGGTGGCTGTCTATAACTCCGCCAAGATTTTCGTCCGCCTTTATGAAATGGCCTCGCAAGTGGTCCAGATGTTTGTCCTCCCGGCCGCTTCGCGGCTTTCGTCGCAGCGGGAACAGGCCTCATTGAAAGCGCTGACGGAAAAGGCGATATTGTTCCTGAGCATTGGGCTGCTACCGGTGACGTTGCTGTTTCTGGCATTCCCGGCTTTTTTGATCAATCTTGTTTATGCCGGCAAATATCTGGAAGCGGTGCCGATCCTGCGGGTGTTTTCGATCTTGACATTCGTCGTTCCCGTTACGGTCGTTGGATCGAATGTCATTATGGGGCTGGGCGACGCACGTCGGTCGTTCATTCTGGGGGTGCAGCTCCTGGCGGCGTCACTTGTCTCTTTTCTCCTGTTCATTCCTCCTTTTGGAGCCATGGGTGCGGCGTGGGGTTATGTCGCCGCATCGGCGCTGATTGCATGGCTGACGGCCCGGGCACTCAGGGATTTCGTCCCGATCACACCAGTCGAAGTATTCCGCAGGGTTTCTGACATCAGGGGGTTCATGGAAAACCGCTGGTTCTCCCTCTTCCAGCGAAGGCAGTGATGGCGGCGCAAGGGGGAGTCGAAACCATTTGTGCACTTCAGAGGATACTGGCAAAGAACATGGATTTGGATCTCTCGTCTGGTTGCCAGAGGCATGTGCCATCGACGGATTGTCGCGAAGCCTGGCATTCTCTGGACGGCAGGGACAGAATGCAGGCGGCGCGCCTGGATCGTTTTTTGGATGAGTGGGTGGCCACCTGTCCACGATGGGCCGGTTCGAGTAATTGTCGATTGGCTGCATTCCCTTGTCGCCCCCGCGAATTTTCTGTACCTTACCTTTTGGAAGGGGAATGACCATGGCGGAAACGCTCGGTTCACTGTGTGACAAGCTCACCATCGTCAAGCTGAAGCAATGGCATGCGGACGATGACCAACGGCAGAACAGCCTTGCCCAGCAGGAGCAGTTACTGCTGCGAGAGATCAACGAATTCGTCCACAAGGCCACGAGCGGCGAAATTCTCGAGGAACGTCTGACATTTGCGTCAAACAAGGTTTATACGCTGGAAGGCAATTCGGTTCCCGACGTCCGGGGGACCATCGGCGAGGTGTTTTCCCGTCTCGCACATGTCAATTGTAAGCTGTGGCATGAGCAGGAACGTGTCTATTCATTCGAAGAAGTGCCTGCAGAGGAAAAGAATGCCGTGGTGAAGCAGCTTGCCATTCTCAACCTTGAACGCAACAAATGTATTGACGAAATCGATCGCCTCTTTCGCGATGCCGTGCTATCGACTCCACGATGAACACGCACGGCCATTTCATTACGAAGGGTTGAACTTGTGTCGAAACACATTGAGACTCCCAAAGGGCTTTTCCTTAACGCACCGAGGGCCAATTGCAGCATCTACGAATCGGGACGCATGATGTACGACAGCTTGGTCCTTTCTGAGCGATACCGTCTTGACTACATGGAGCTGACCGAAGCAGAACATGATATTCCCGATTCCTATCACTTCTACGCCTTCAATTATCATCATATCCGCATGTCGTGGCTCGACACGTCTTCGGTCCGACAGTTGCCGGGATTCAAGCTGACTTTCGTGCTTGAAACGCTTCCCAATGATCCATTTGTTTTCTGTCCGTCTGATGCTTTCGATGCGTATTGCGCACTCGACCCCACCATGAACTCGTCCGATGTCAGGGTATATGCTTTCCCTCGTCCGCTTGAAGCAGTTTCCGACCTTCCTTCGTACGAGGAACAGTCTGTGCCCGTCATCGGCACATTCGGCTTTGCGACTCAGGGAAAAGGGTTTGATCGCGTTGTCGCGGCAGCCGGCAATGAGTTTGATCGGGCGATCGTAAGAATCAACATCCCGGCAAGTGACTTCGCAACAAAGAAGCGATCTTTGTTTACACATCAGGATTATGCCGGACACTTGGAGGATCTTTGCAGGAAAGCCGCGAAAACGGGAATCCAGGTGATTGTGACGCACGAATTCATGTCCAAGCCCGCGCTGATCAATTGGTGTGCAATGAATACCCTTAACTGTTTTCTCTACGACAGGGATATGCCGGGGTTGTCTGCAACAACCGACCAAGCGATTGTAAGCGGCAGGCCGCTCTCCATTTCCGACAACCCGACGTTTCGCCATATTCTTCAGTACCTGGATCCCTACCCTGTACGGAGTCTTAAGGAATCTATTGTTTCGTCGGCTTCCGGCGTGCGTCGCATGCAGGAGGATTGGTCCCCACGGAACTTTGCGAAAAGATTCGACAAGGTTCTTGAAGACGCTGGCCTCTTCTCCCAGCTTCCCCCAATATCCTTGCCCCCGGGGCACATCCGTTTGGCAAAGAAGAAACGGAACAGAACGTCGGAGGATTGGGGTAAGCGATTAACACGCAAGGCACGGCGCGTGATGGGCAAACTGCAGAAGCTTCGTGCATCACGTCTCGTGCGGGACCGTATCCCGAGAAAACCTCGCCAGGCGTAGCGCTTCACACCCGAACGGCCGTCTGCGGCGAAGCGGGTGTCCTCTTGTGAAACTTGGAAAATGGAGACCTCTTGTGAAGAAAGCACTCATTACCGGCGTTACAGGTCAGGACGGATCATATCTTGCTGAGATTCTTCTTGAAAAGGGATATGAGGTCCACGGAATCCTTCGACGCAGCAGTTCTTTCAACAGGGGGAGAATTGACCATCTGTATATCGAAGACAAGGATCTGATGAACAAGCGATTCTTCCTGCACTATGGGGACCTGACGGACACCAGTAATCTCAACAGGCTTCTGGAGAAGATTGAGCCCGATGAGATATACAATCTCGCGGCACAGAGTCATGTTAAGATTTCGTTCGACATCCCGGAGTATACTGCGCAGGTCGATGCCGTAGGAACTCTCCGTTTTCTCGACGCCCTGAGAGAAACGGGCCTCAAAACAAAATTCTATCAGGCTTCCACGAGCGAGTTGTTCGGGAAAGTGCAGGCAGTCCCACAGAATGAGACAACGCCGTTCTACCCGCGAAGCCCTTATGGCGTCGCCAAGCTTTACGGATACTGGATTGTCACGAACTACAGAGAAGCGTACAACATCTTTGCCAGCAATGGGATCCTGTTCAACCATGAGTCGCCAAGACGCGGGGAGAATTTTGTTACCAGAAAAATCACCATCGCTGCGGCCCGAATCAAGCATGGCCTTCAGGATGTTCTCAGTCTTGGCAATCTGGGAGCCAAGAGGGACTGGGGATACGCGCCGGAGTATTGCGAGGCAATGTGGCTCATGTTGCAGCAAGATGAACCGGAGGATTTCGTCATTGCCACAGGAGAATCGCACACAGTGCGCGAGTTCGCCGAATTGGCTTTCGGAGAGATCGGCATGCCGCTGGTGTGGGAGGGAAGGGAGAAAGAGGAAAGAGGGATTTCAAAGGAAACCGGAAAGACTTTGTTGACTGTTGACCAGAATTTTTACCGACCCACGGAAGTGGATATGTTGATTGGTGACGCGTCAAAGGCGCGACACAAACTTGGCTGGCAGCCGAAGACAAAGTTTGAAGACCTGGTAAGAATGATGGCCCGCGCGGATGAGATGCTCATCGCCCGACAAGCTCCCTGACATACCGCATGCGTAGCGCGAACGAATCTTGGACATATCTTCTCCCTGGCTCTCTCAGAGAGCTGCTCCACGGCCGCCTGCAGCTTCAGAAGATATTGAGCAACATCGCCTGGCTGTCAGTCGATAAGTTGATGCGGCTTGGCGTGGGGGCTGTTGTAGGCGTGTGGATTGCCCGGTATCTGGGTCCGGACCGGTTCGGGCTTCTCAATTACACAGCAGCGTTTGTTGCTCTGTTCAGTCCACTTGCGTCCTTGGGTATTGAGAGCATCCTTGTCCGGGACGTCCTTGTTGAGGACGACGCGAGCCGCAATGTGTCGATGGGAACGGCATTTGCCATGAGGGGAACCGGTAGCCTCGTGGCGGCGATCCTGTCATGCGCGTTGATCCTCGTCCTCCGTCCTGGAGACCCGCTGACAATTGCAATGATCGCCATTGCGGGGGGCGGACTGATGTGTCAATCGTTTGACGTCATTGATCTGTGGTTTCACTCGCAAGTCAAGGCAAAATGGGGGGTGTACCCCAGGAACGCGGCTTTTTTGCTTATGACCGCTGTCCGGGTGGTTCTGCTTGTTCGCCAGGCGCCTCTGATCGCTTTTGCGTGGGCCGCAACGGGTGAGCTTGCCCTGAGTGCCGCGGGTCTGATTGCGATGTACGCCTACAGAGGCGGCCATCTGCAACGGTGGCACGCAAACTTTCGCCGGGCGATCTCGTTTCTGAAAGATAGTTGGCCATTGGCGTTCGCGAACCTTGCCGTCATCCTCTACATGAGAATCGGTCAGGTGATGCTCGGCAACATTATGAATAATACGGAGGTAGGGATTTACTCCGTCGCCGTCCGTTTAGCGGAGATGTGGTATTTCATCCCGATGTCAATTGCTTCGTCCGTCTTTCCGTCGGTGATCAAGGCCCGACGCGATGACGCGATTCTTTATCAAAGACGACTCGAAATGTTCTACGGCATGATGAGCATGATTGCGTTGAGCGTTGCAGTTACCACATTTCTCTTCACCGATTTCATCATAAAGGTCTTGTTTGGAAGCAAGTACGCGGGTGCCGGGTCTGTGCTCTCCGTGTACGTCTGGGCAAGCATACCCGTGTTCCTGAATATCGCCAGTACCCAATACCTCATCGCGGAGAACAAAACGACGGTTGCTCTTCTTCGGACCCTCGCGGGATCTGTGGCCAATGTGGCTCTTAACATCGTCCTGATCCCGCGCTACGGGGGAGTCGGTGCTGCCTGGGCATCGCTGATCTCCTATGCGGTGACAACCATTTTTATCGTCGCCGTTCCCGGCCTTCGCGGCCAGGCAGCGATGATGCTCCGGTCGTTGAACCCCTGGTCGGTGTTCCAACTGTTTCGGAATAGGATTCCGCGAACGGCACCATGACCGGGCACGAGATTTCTGAAAACTGCCCACAGGATGGGTCAATTGTCGACATCTGACTATCGTTGTTTCATTTTTTTTGAGAGGAATCACCATGCACCTTATTCATCGAAAAACCTGCCGGGTATGCGGATCCTCGGCATTGACCGCCGTCATCGATCTGGGTGATCAATACCTCCAAGGCTCGTTCGTCAAGCCCGGCAAGGAACTCCCACCGACACGACGCATTCCGACGTCGCTCGTCCGGTGCGATCCCACGAAAGACGAACGTGCGTGCGGGCTCCTCCAGATGGAGCACACCGTACCTCCGGAAATACTCTATTCCGCCTATTGGTATCGCTCCGGAACAAATGACACAATGCGGAATCACCTCCGCAGCATTGTCGAGGAAGTAGGGAACATCATTACCAATGAACACGCGACAGTTCTTGATATAGGCTGTAACGACGGAACATTGCTCGGCTTCTACCCTTCCGGTTATGCGAAGTTCGGGATTGACCCATCCGACATCGCCCAGGAGATCAAAGGCAACGTCACCGTTGTGCAGGACATTTTCCCGTCCGACGAGTTGATAAAACGTCTGCAGGGGAAGAAATGCGATATCGTTACTTCCATAGCCATGTTCTATGATTTGGAAGATCCCATTGCCTTTTCGCGGGGAATCAAGGAGATTTTGTCGCCAGAGGGTATATGGGTTTTTGAAATGTCCTATATGCCCACAATGCTGAAGATGAACTCGTACGATACAATCTGCCATGAGCACCTTGAGTACTACAGCTTGGCGGTCATCGAACATATCATGCATTCGGCGGGATTGAAGATCTTCAATGTCTCCTTTAATAATATTAACGGCGGAAGCATACGGTGCTTTGCGACCCACGTGGATACGTTCCTCTACAAAAAAGAGGAATACACGGCCAATATCAAAGCCCTCCGCCAGGAAGAATTCGACATGGAACTCGATACCGACAAACCGTATCGACACTTCCAGGACCGCATCAATGTGCATAGAGAGGAATTGAACAGTCTCCTGAAAAAACTGAAAAGGGAAGGGAAGAAAATTCACATCTACGGCGCTTCCACGAAAGGGAATACAATTCTTCAGTGGTGCGGTATTGATAATAGGATTATCGATGTTGCAGCGGAGCGTAATCCTGATAAATACGGCGCTCACACGCTTGGCACCGACATCCCGATCGTGAGCGAGAAGGAATCCCGGGCTCTGCATCCGGACTACTATCTTGTGCTGCCGTGGCATTTCAAGGCGGAGTTTCTCCAGCGCGAAAAGGAGACTCTTGCCCGGGGGATTGGTTTGATCTTCCCGCTTCCCACAATCGAAATCGTTCGAGCGTAAGTGCAAAGGAAGATGAGAGGTTCCGGTGCCTCCTCACCAAGAGGCACTGGCGGAACCAAACCCGACAGCAGGTGAATGGGATATGGTGACAATGCTGAGCTTCCACAATCATGCTTCCTGATTCTTGTCATCCCCGCATAGCGACCCGGTCATGGGCATGAAATCAGAGCAACATTATCTTCTCGGCCAACTTGGATCATTCGGTGATTGTCTCTATGCCACCGCAGTCGCAAGGCAAATCAAACACGATTTCCCGGGTTGCACGCTCACGTGGGCCATTGGTTCGGCGTTTCGGTCCATTCTCGACGGCAATCCTTTTGTCGACGCAATCTGGGAAATTCCTGTCAGCGGACGGGCAGAACTTGATTCCGCCTGGCGCACATTCGAACCTCTTGCGCGGCGAAAGGTGAAGAATCATCAATTTGACCGGGCCTTCTTTACACAGCTTGGCCCGAATAATTATCAGAACTTTGACGGAACAATCCGTGCTTCCATCTTTCGCGGATACCCATTCCCCGTCACTGTCCCCGTGACTCCGGTGCTGCGCTTGTCTCCGGGAGAAATCGAGACGGTGCGCAGGTTCGCGTCGGAACATCATCTTGGAGACTACGAACATGTCATTCTGATGGAATGCGCACCGGAAAGTCAGCAGTCGTTTGTCACTCCGGCTTTTGCGATCGCTACCGCGCGGAGCGTGCTTGACCGGGTTCCTCACACCGCGGTCATTCTCAGTTCATCAAAGCGCCTCGACGCAGGGGACGCAAGAATTCTCGATGGCAGCGTCCTTTCATTCCGTGAAACCCCCGAGTTGACAAAATACTGTTCGCTGCTGGTTGGCTGCTCAAGCGGGATCTCGTGGGCCTGCACATCGGACTGCGCAAAGCCCATTCCGACAATACAATTATTGAAACGTTCCTCTTCCGTTTTCGCCTCCATGGCACACGATGCCGCCGAATTTGGTCTCTCCAAGGATCGGATTCTCGAAATGACAGAGCATTCCCCCGAGGAAGTGGCGGAGTGTGTACTTGTTGCTCTTCGCGATGGTTTCCCGGCGGCGCGAAAACAATTCCACGAAGAGATTCCCGTAAAACTCGACATGTACCTGGACCTCTTCATGCTCTCCGTCCTCAAACAGGGACAACCCCTCAAGGTCGCTTGTTCCCTGAAGCATGTGATTGCGCGATATGGAATCCAGCCGTTTCGGGACTACCTTATGGACAAATTTGCTGCACTTTGACTCCGGTATGGCACAGTATGTTCTTAGACTGCGGCAAGCGTGGGGGTGTGGTCCGTTTATGAAAACGCCGCGCAAAGAGACATGATTTGCAGGAAAAGCTTCGAATCCGGCGATTGGGAAAAGGATTCCCGCGCCTTCCGGCGTTAGGTAAAGAGTGTACTGGGAATTTTCCGAGATGTTGCCCTGACGCATAATGAGGTCACCGTTCGATAGCCATGACTCCACGCGTTTCTGTCATCACCCCGATCTTCAACAGGAAGGACATCACGCGGCAATTCCTGCAAAGTTTTGCGGGTGTAACGTATCCGAATTTTGAGATCATTGTCATCGACGATGGTAGCACCGATGGTTCTGCTGATGCGATTCAACGCGAATTTCCATCCGTACGCGTGTTTAGAACGGAAGGAAACCTGTGGTGGTCCCGTGCGACCAACGTCGGCGTACGCGATGCCATCAGCCGGGGTGCGGATTTCATCCTCACGATCAACGACGATGTTATCCTCGATCCGGAGTTTCTGACACATCTTGTCGATCGCGCTGTGCCAAACCCCCGCATGCTGGTCGGTGCGATGATTTACGATGCCCGCCCTCCGCACAATCTCTGGTACGCTGGAGGAAAATTTAGCTGGTGGACCGGCCAGATTCCGCATCGTGCCTCTGTGGATGACGGTCCACTTTACTGGTTGACAGGAATGGGAACGCTCATCCCCGTCGGCGCATTTGCTGAGATAGGAATGTACGACGAGAAGCATTTTCCTCAGTATGTAGGAGATGTCGACTTCACGCTACGCGCGGCAAAACATGGTTATGCTCTGAGCATCGCAGAGAGAAGCCGCATTTACAATCGAACCGAAGAGTCAATACAGCGTTTGATTCGGCAACACGTAACGCTGCGCAATTTTTTCGTCCCTTTGTTTTCCAACAAATCGGATTCCAAGATCGGTATGCGTTTGACACTGTATAGACGTTATTGGCCCACCCTTCTCGCACCAATTGCGTTCTGCGCGTATTATGCAGTGTTTTTCGCAAAACAGACGACCCGCTTGCTGAGAGGCCTCCGTTGAAGCGCGTCGCCCTCTACAACCCCGCCTGGCGCACGATGGGAGGGGGTGAGAAATACATCGCGACCATCGCGGATGTCCTGTCGCAATCCTCACAGTTCGACGTCACGCTCCTTGCGGATGACACGGTCGTCATCCCGGATCGGTTTCGTGCCGCGTTCAACATCCCCCTGGCTCAGGTACATTGCCGGTATCTCCGTCCACGCGACATCATGGCTGTTCTTTCTGCTGCGGATATTGCAATCGTTGTCTCCAATTTTCGACCGCTCGGCATCCGCGCGAAGAAGAACGTGTTCATCCTCCAAATTCCCTACGGACCCATCACTGCCGGGACGATACTCCGTCGAGTGCTGCAGGGCCGGCTTCGCGAGACTGGAAAGGATTTTCTGCGCCTGCGCCTGCTCCGCAACGCGCGGACGGCTGATCTCGTGCTCGTCTATTCCCGTTTTGTGCAGGAGACACTCGAGCGATGCCATGGCGTTCGCAGCGAGGTTCTGTATCCGGCTATCGACAATTTTGGCGGCAAGATGGAGAAGAAGAAGTTCATCCTCAGTGTGGGCCGGATCTTTCATGGGCGCTACAACGACAAACGCTACGACGCGATGATCAGGGGTTTCAAGATTCTTTGCGACGCAGGCAACAGTCATGGTTGGGAATACAGGATCGTCGGCAATGCGGGGAACGACCGGCAATCCCGCTCCTATCTCACAATGCTGCGCAGCATGGCGGAGGGATATCCAATCCGTTTCTTCGTTAATTCGCCTTATGCCGAGCTTGCGGGCCATTATCGCGAAGCATCGATCTTCTGGCATGGCGCCGGTTTCGGTGTCGACGAGAACCAGGAGCCGGAGCGGACGGAACATTTCGGCATGACCACCGTGGAAGCCATGTCGGCCGGCTGCGTTCCCGTGGTCCTCGGAAAGGGGGGGCAAAAGGAGATTGTCCGCGACGGCATCTCCGGATTCCTCTGGAATTCCCTCGACGAATTGGCGGAACGCACGCTTTCCCTCATGGGAGATCCGTCGATGATGGCCCGCATGCAACAGGAAGCCTGTGCCCGTTATTGCGATTTTGACAGACCCCATTTTCAGGAACGACTGATGTCACTTATCGGCCGACTGTAGATTGTTTCTCAGGTGAATTCCCGATATCTTTTGTCACTATCCTTTCCCAGCGATCGGACCTTTCCCCATGGCAAAAGCTCCAGGCAAGCATCACCACACATCAGCGCCGGCGGGACGCCTCTCCTCGCTCTCGCCCACCGTGCAAGATCTTTTGTGCATTGTCTTCCTGTATGTCGTGACGCTTGTGCTCTTCCGCGGCATTATCTTTGACAATGCCGCCTTCGCAGCCGGTGGAGACACCGCCAACGCGATCAGCTATGCACACGCAGGGATAACGCTGAGCGAGGCCGAACACACCGACATTCTTTGGATGCCTTATTTTTTCAGCGGGATGCCGACATTCGGACCGGTCGCCTTTCTTCCCCACGATGTCAATTATGTCCAGAAATACGTTCAGCAGATTCTTAACCTGCTCTATTTGAACGGGCGGTGGACGTGGTATATCATCTATTTCCTGCTCGGCGGCATTGCGATGTTCTTTCTGCTCCGCGTCCTGAAGCTCTCCCGCCCGGCGGCCCTTGTCGCGGCACTGACGTTCATGCTCAGTCCGTATGCCATGGGTCTGCCCTCCGAAGGGCATGGGTCGAAGCTCATGGCGATCAGCTATCTCCCTCTCGTGTTTCTTCTTACCCATCTCCTTTTCGAACGGCGCACCGTCCTGATGTTCGGCCTGTTGTCGGCGGCAATCGGCACGCTGCTTCTGACAAACCACATGCAGATTGTGTATTACGAATTCATCATCATCGGTTTGTATCTCCTCTACACGGTGATCATGGATTTCCCCGCCGCAAAGCTTGCCGCAGTGCAAAAGACTCTCCTGCTCGTCGGCGCCCTGCTCGTCGGGTTGTGTATTTCCTCCTACATTTACCTTTCCGTCTATGAGTACTCCCAGTTTTCGATGCGCGGCGGCGGGACGGCGGGATCGAGCGGCGGACTGGCGTACGACTATGCCACGAACTGGTCGTGGAGTCCCTGGGAGGTGATCGTTCTCCTGATTCCCGGATTCTACGGAATCGCCGGTGCGCAGAGCCCGTACTATTGGGGATTCGTCGAGCCCTGGACGAATGCGAACGTCTATGTGGGCCTGGTCCCGGTCGTCCTCATGATCTTTGCGCTCCGGTTTCGCCGCACGGGATTCACCATCTTCATGAGTTTGATTGCGTTGCTTCTCGTGGTGGTTTCCTTCGGAAGGAATTTCCCGTTCGTCTACGACGCGATGTTCTCGTACCTCCCCTTCTTCAACAAGTTCCGGTCGCCGGAGATGACGCTGCACCTTCTCCCGTTTGCGCTGGGGGTCCTCGCCGCCTGCGGATACGCCGGGATAGAAGGGCTCGCGAAGAACGTCAAGGACTCGGCGGGGCTCATACGTACACTGCTCATCATCGCCGGCACCGCAGCCGCCGTTCTTCTTCTTTCGCTGCTCCTCAAGTCCACCATGCAGGAGTTTCTCTCCAGCTTCCTTTTCCTCAAAGACGGTGAAGCGGCGCAATTTCACCGGCAGTACGGGGCGCGGGCGCAGGACGCCCTTGCCCAGGTCAAGCAGCTCCGCTTTGACATCCTCTGGAAGGACTACATCAAGTTTCTTCTTCTGTTCGTTGCTGCCATCGGCATCATCGCGTTTTTCCTGAAGAAGAAAGTGAGCGCCGCTCTGTTCGCCGCCGTGATCATTGGTCTGCTCATCGTCGATCTCGGCTCGATTGACAGCCGCCTGATCAACCCGCAGCCGGCGAACGTGGAACAGGCATTTCGCACGGACCCGACGATCCAGTACCTGAAGCAGCAACCGGGACTGTTCCGCGTTTTTCCCGTTGGACGCGACCACGCGGGACAGGATCTGTTCATGGACAACACGTTCGCCTATTTTGGTCTGTCATCGATCGGCGGGTACAGTCCCGCAAAGCTAAAGATTTATCAAACGCTTCTGGATTCGTGTCTTTACCGTGGCGTGGACCCGTCGTTCCCGTTGAACATGGCAGTACTGAACATGCTCAATGTGCGGTACATTGTGGCATCGGGACGGCTTCCCGAGGATCGATTCCGGCTGGTGAATGCCGACGACCAGCGGCATCTGTTGACGTATGAAAACCCCGGCGCCCTTCCGAGGGTGTTCTTTGCTGATACGGCGATCACCGCCTCCACCGATGGTGCGACATTCCGGGCCATGAACGATCCGGGCTTCAATCCGGCACGCACCGCCGTTCTTTATGAGACGCTTCCCGACCCGATCGGGCGCGTCGACAGTATGCATGCACCATCCATCCTCTCGTACCAATCACGCGAGATCACTGTGGCGGCGGAAGCGCCGGGCACTTCCCTTCTGGTACTCAGCGAAGTGTACTATCCCGCGGGATGGAAGGCATATATCGACGGCAAGGAGACGAAAATCCATCGCACCAACTACATTCTCCGTTCCGTCGTCGTACCTTCCGGGAAGCATCAAGTATCGTTCATCTTCGATCCGCCCCTGTACAGGGCGGGATGGACTCTCTCCAATGCCGCCTGGGGTATCGCCGGGATCTGCTGCATCTTTGGGCTCCTGCGCCTCCCTGCGTTGCGTCGCCGCATGAACGCCAGGACGGAATCTGCGCCTCCGGGAGCGCATGTGTGACAAGTGATGAAGAACCGTAACTTCTATATCGCCATTCTCGCGATCCTCTTCGGGATCGTCGTCTGGATCTCTGTCAGCCTCAGAGAACAGTATGTCGTGACGGTGGATGCGCCGTTGCTGCTGACGGACATTCCTGAGGGAATCGCAGTGAAGAGTGCGCTTCCGAAGGTTTTGCAGTTGAAATTCCGCGGTGATGGATGGCAGCTGGCCGGCATTATTCTGGGGAGCAAACCTCATCTCGTCTTTTCCTCCGCCATCTTCCGGGGAGGGAAGCCTATCACGTTCAATGACGTCGCTGAACGGGTCACCATCACGCCGGGCGTTCAGCTCCTCGACGTCAAACCGGAGTCCGTGCGCATCGAACTGGACCGCCTGGCATTCAAGCGAATCCCTGTCGTGTTCGATGCCGTTGTAAGCTTCCGTGAGGGGTACGGCCAGGTCGGACCCACGGTGATGACGCCCGACAGCATCATCATCACCGGTGCGGAATCGCTCCTCCGCACCATCGACGGCTGGCGGACACAGCGGACGATGCTCGAGAACCTCAGGATGCCGGTGGATATCACCGTTCCCCTGTCGATGCCAGAAGGATATCTCATCACGCTCTCCGATCGGACCGTCAATCTCTCGTTGACGGTGGAGCCGTTCGCCGAGAAGGCATTCAGCGGCATTCCTGTTGCCATCGCCGGTGAACCAGCAGCGCGCGAGGTCATCCTCCTCCCGCCGAAGATGGAGATCGTCGCCCGCGCAGGCATCAAACAGCTTTCCTCCCTTTCCTCAACCGATTTTCATGCGCGGGTCGACTACGCCACAGTCCTTGCCGACTCCACGGGAACCGTTGATGTGGAGGTCAATGCCCCCCCGGGTGTTCAGATCGTCACGAGGAAACCGAATCACGTCCAATATATCATACGAAAGCGCCTATGAGGCTCTGCATCAACATTGATCACATAGCCACGCTGCGGGAAGCACGCGGGGGACTCGAGCCGGATCCCGTGACGGCGGCTCATGTGTGCGAGCTTGCCGGTGCCGACGGGATCGTCTGCCATCTCCGGGAGGACCGCAGGCACATCAACGACAGGGACGTCCGGCTGCTGCGCGAGACGGTCAAAACGAAGCTCGACCTTGAAATGGCTGCCACCGAAGAAATCGTCGCTTTTGCAATCGAGACGCTCCCCGACATGGCCACATTGGTCCCTGAGCGCCGTCAGGAACTGACGACGGAGGAAGGACTCGACGTCAAGGGCCACCTCCACCAGCTACGCGACGTTGTGCAGCGCCTGCAGCAGCACGACATCGAGGTGAGTCTCTTCATCGATCCCGTGCCGCAGCAAATCGAAGCCGCGAGGGAAACCGGTGCCGACAAGATTGAAATTCACACGGGGGAATATGCAAACGCGCGAACGGAGGAGAAACGAAGGCAGCTTCTCGATGTCGTACGGGATGCGGCACGGAGGGCCCGTGAACTCGGCATGGGAGTAAATGCCGGCCACGGGTTGAACTACCTGAATCTCTCCCCGGTCCGGACGATCACGGAGATCGAGGAGGTCAGTGTCGGGCACGCTGTCATTGCGCGTGCGTTGTTCGTGGGGATGGATCGTGCGGTAAAGGAAATGCTCGCATTGACAAGATGAGGGAGGGAATCATCATCGCGGCGATTGAACATGGCACGCAGGATTTGGGGGGCTGGACATGAAGGAAGCCACGGGTCAGGCCTGACGCATTCTGCCGTCCTCACTCCCGGGGCTGCAGTCGCCGGATCTCGTCCCGCAACGCCGCCGCCTTTTCGTAATTCTCCTTCTCAATCGCTTCGTGAAGCTGCCTGTTGAGCTGCTCCACTTTTGTCAACTTCATCGCCGGCTGTTGCGCCGCTCCCGCTGGGGAAACGGGAGGAGAACCGCTCGGCGGCTGTTCCTCCTCTTCATCCTCGGGAATAAATGCGGCTTCGTCCATGACGTTCGCGGCAACGTAGATCTGCACGCCGTACCGGACGGCGAGAGCGATGGCGTCGCTGGGACGCGAATCGATCATCCGGTCGTCGATGTTGAGTTTCGCATAGAAGGTTCCGTCGCGCAGGTCGTCAATCACGATGTCGTTCAGTTCTCCCCCAAATGCCGCGATGATGTTCTTCATCAGGTCGTGTGTCAGCGGCCGGGGAGGCTTGATTCCCTCCATTTCCAGAGCGATCGACTGCGCTTCCGACGCCCCGATGATGATGGGGAGCCGGCGATTGCCATTGAGTTCGCGAAGGATCAGCGCATATGCGCCGCCGCTCGCGGGATTCGTCGAGAGTCCCAAGATATCCACCAGCACTTTATCCACGTTTACTCCACGGGTTTGTCCGACAACTTCCTGCTACAACATTCGCGAATTTGGCAGAGAAAATCAACCTCATTTCCCGAGGGTTTTCTTCGCCTCCGCCGTCAATGCAGGAAGGACATCGAACACATCACCGACAACGCCATAGTCCGCGACCTGGAAGATGGGCGCGTCCTTGTCCTTGTTGATGGCAACAATGTATCGTGACGAGGACATCCCCGCGAGATGCTGGACGGCACCGGAGATCCCGCAGGCGATGTAGAGTGTGGGCGAAACAGTCTTGCCTGTTTGTCCTACCTGTTCATCGTGCGGGCGCCAGCCGGCGTCGACGACGGCGCGCGATGCGCCGACACCGCCCCCGAGAACGTCGGCCANNCCGTCACCTGCCGCCGCCGTGAAGACGTTGGGACGGAGCGTGAAGACCTTCACGGGCGTCGTCACCCGCACATCCAGGACGGCTTTTCCCGCATACACCGGCCGGCTTGCCAGGATGTCCCCTCCCTGCACCGTCAGCGCAACACAGTCCGATGCAAGCCCGGCGTCAAGCAAGACCGCAATCCGCGGAGCGATATCCTTTCCAAGTTGCGTGGCAGGCAGGAGAAGGATATCCCCCTTCTCATTCTTCACCGCCCTGGCAACTGCCGCGGCATAGGCCGTGTTCGCGCGACCGGCAAGTTCCGGGCTATCGACCACGATGACGCGGCCGGCGCCATACTTCCCAAGCTCAGGAGCAATTCCGCTCACGCCGTCCCCTACCACAAGTGCGGCACATTCGCCCCCCAGTGATTGCGCAAGCACCGCAGCTTCGTGCACAACCTCGAACGACGATTTCTTGAACTTCCCTCCCCGCTCTTCTGCAAATGCAATAATCTTCATGGGATGAGTGATCCTTTGTGATCAGAGTACTTTGGCTTCTTCGTGCAGCAGCCGGACAAGCTCGGGAACCGCTTCGGCCCCCGTGCCCACAATGCGCCCCGGGTTTTTTGACGAGGGTTTCCGCAGGGCAACTGTCGCAACACGGGCTTCCGCTGCCGCTGCCGGCTTTTCCTCGATCGGTTTATTCTTGGCCGCCATGATCCCCTTCAACGACGGATAGCGTGGATCGTTCAATCCCTTCTGCGCAAGGAAGACAGCGGGAAGGTGCGTCGCGACCACTTCATGTCCTCCTTCGATCTCCCGTTCACACACAACGGCACCACCCTCCTGGATCTCCAGCTTCACGACAACGGCCACGGAAGGAAGTCCGAGCATCGCGGCAACAAGAGTCCCGACTTGCGCATCATCATAGTCGATCGACTGTTTCCCCATGAGAACTACATCCGGCGCTATCGCCCTGATTTCTGCTGCGAGGGCAAATGCCACGCCGTACGAATCGCGGACCTGATCGTCTTTCAGGAGAACGGCCTTGTCGACCCCCATCGCCAGCGCTTTCCGGAGGGTTTCCCGGTGGGCGTCGGGGCCGAGACTGATCACCGTGAGGTCACCTTTGAATTTGTCACGGATCCGGAGCCCTTCCTCCACGGCGATCTCATCGTAGGGGCTCATCATGTAATTCACCCCGGCCCGATCAATGCTGAGGCCGTCAGATCCGACCTTGACCTTTGTTTCGGTATCGGGAACGTGGTTAATGCAGACAACAACTTTCATGAATCCTCCTGGAAGACTGGCCATCGGCGCGACGGGCTAAGATATAAAATATACGACCGTTACGAAAAAAAGGCAAGGTTCGTTGACTTTCAGCAGCAATATCGATATATTATATGTCCAGATTTTCTCTTTACCATCAGCGAACTCAAGGAAGGTTGTATGGCACAGCACAAGTCGGCGGAAAAGCGTGCGCGGGTGGAAGCGCGAAGGGCGACACGGAACGGACACTCACGGTCGCGCATGCGTACAGCGGTCAAACAGATCCGTACCTCCACCGACAAAGCCAAAGCAGCGGAGGATCTGAAGAAGGCCACGAAGCTTCTTGACAAACTTGCAGCGAAGGGGATCATCCACAAGAACAAGGCTGCAAACTTGAAGTCGCGTTTGACGAAGCTTGTGAACAACCTGAAGTAAGATCCCGCGATCACAGGGTTTGAGGATCCCCCGGCAGGCAGTGCCGGGGGATCTTTTTTTATCTCCCCCTGCCGTTGTCATTCCCTTCTTGGAATTGAAGATGCCCGAGGGGAGGGAAGATTCGGAAAGATGCATGACGCCGGCGGGAAAAGCGCCGAATCATCCCGGGAAGGAATGGAGGGTTTCCTGGTTACGGCTGGGCGAGGAAGGAACGTGGGCGCGTCACTATTCGGTCTTGCTCCCCTGTCCCGCTTCACCCTCGTGGAGGCGTTTGAGTTCCTCCAGTTCCACGAGACGCTTCTGGTACCGTTCCGCGCTGCCGGGACGACGTTCGGCAAGTTTCTTGTATGCCTCGATGGCCTCGTGGTACTCCCCCTGGCTTGCGTAGATCTCCGCAAGAGTCGCCGTGACAAACCGTCCTGACGATTCTTCAGCCACCGCAGGAGCCGGCGGCTCTTCACCCGCCGGAGGCGGCTGAATCCGGCGCGGAGCGTCTTCGAGCTGCTTGATGATGCGTTCCACTGATGTGTAGCGAGCCGGATCCGATGGCGTTCCGACGTACTCCTCGAAGGTCAGCCGGTTCTTCCTCCCGTGCAGCTGAGTAATCCGCTGCTCGGCAAACTCGGCGTATCCCTTCCTCTCATGCTCCTCCGCGTCGTGAAGGAGGCGTGTCACCACGGAGTTGTCGGGAAAAACCTCGTTGACGCGTCGGTACTCAAGCATCGCCTCCACATGTCGCCCCAGCGCGTCAAAGCACTTCCCCAGCATCAGCCGCCCTGTGGCATATCGCGGGAACATCCGTGTACCCGCAAGGCACACACGGAGCGCACCTTCGACGTCATGCGATTCCAGCAAGCCCGCCGCCACCCGCGCAAACCACGGCGTCGTCCCTCCTGCAGGCACTCTCGATGCGTCAAACGGCGTCATGAGCAAACCTACTCCCGTCACAGTGGATGGACCTGGCGACCAAGCCATGCATGTTTCAAGGACATCACGCCGACAAACCCGAAGCCGAGGAAGAACATCAGTTGGAACGGCACCGCGGCAATTTCCAGGAAGTAAATCGAGGAGACAACGCCAAAGAGGCAATACAGGGCGAGGATGAGCTCCACGATCACCGTCGAGTTGATTTTGATCGGCGCGTACCTCTTGTCCGTCCACGAGTCTTTCTTGTCCTTGATGCTATACTTCGGCGTCCGGACAAATTCGCTCTTCTTTTTGAACAGGCCCTCGATCACCGCCCGGCTGTTGTTGACGGCGAATCCCATGCTCCCGGCCATGAAGACAGGGAACAGAAAGAGCCGGCGCTGCCAGTCGCGGTGGACATCCTTCTGCGAAAAGAGATAAAAGAGGAAAGACCCGATGAATGCGAACACNNACAATGAACGGGAACACAAGATTATTCGTGAGGTGGAAGGTTGAGTGGATCTTGATGCGCAACGGCAGTTTGGATCTCCAGACGACCGGGAGAAGTTTCCGCGCCGTCTCGATGGCCCCTTTTGTCCACCGGAATTGCTGTGACTTCAGGGCATTGATCTCCGACGGAAGCTCCGACGGCGAGGTGACGTCGTTGAGGTACTGGAATTTCCAGCCTCGCAATTGAGCGCGGTAGCTCAGGTCAAGGTCCTCCGTCAGCGTATCGGCCTGCCAGTTGCCCGCGTCTTCAACACACGCCTTCCGCCACACGCCTCCTGTCCCGTTGAAGTTAATGAAGAACCCGACTTTGTTTCTCACGGCCTGCTCGATGACGAAGTGGCCGTCAAGGGCCATCGCCTGTGTCCGCGTGAGGATCGAATAGTCGGAGTTGAGGTGCTCCCATCGCGTCTGGACCATCCCGACCCGTGCATCTGCGACAAAATACGGGATTGTCTTCAGCAGGAAATCCGGCCGCGGCACAAAATCCGCATCGAAAATTGCCAGGAATTCACCCCGCGCCATCGTCAATCCTGCCTTGAGAGCTCCCGCCTTGTAGCCGGTCCTGTCGGCCCGGCAGACGTGCTTGATGTCGTATCCCTGTTTCCGATACCTTTCCACCAACCCCGCCACGACAGTCACCGTCTGGTCGGTGGAGTCGTCAAGCACCTGGATCTCCAATTTCTCCTTGGGATACACCATGGCGCAGGCCGCGTCGATGAGCCGCTCTACGACATACAGTTCATTGAAGAGGGGAAGCTGGACAGTCACCACAGGATAGGTGACCATTTCCGCCGGCTCAGCCCGTCGTGTGTGCCTGAATTTCAGATAGTAGTAGATCATGATGAAACCATGCAGACCGAAGACAAAGAGAACGGTCAGCGAGATGATGTACGTGAACAGTATCGTCATTTCCATACTCGTGCTGTGCCTCGACTTCTTTCTATTATGTTGGTGGTCTCTTGTTTCCTGCCGAAATGCATTACCAGCCCGAGACTGTCTCGAGCAGGACATCCTCTGAAATCTTCTTCAACGCCTCCTGCAGCCCGGTCTGCCGTTGCGACAGACCTCCCCCCGAATCGTAATCCCCCCAATTCGAAAAGCTCTTCTCCCACATTTTTTTCCGCATCTTCAGGTCCTGAAAAGTGAACTTCGCGCTGACAGTGATCCGCCGGCGGGTGACCTGTTCCCCCTGCGTCACCACGGCAGGCGCATCNNGACTGGTCATCCACGAGCGGGATGGCGATCGTCTTCAGGTGCGGAGGGACGGCGGCGCCCGTGAACGAATAACACCCCGCAACGATCATCGTTGCTGCAGCAAGCGCGAGAACAGCCCACGATGTACCCTTTGTCCGGTTCATTCGAGTCCGTATTCCTTGATCTTCCGGTACAATGTCCGCTCGCTGATATTCAAGACCCGCGCTGCGGTCCGCCGGTTTCCCTTTGACCGATCGAGGGCCTCCACGATCATGCGATGCTCCATATCCTCCAGGGACATGGACTGGTCGGCTTCACTGCGCACGATCACCGACCCCTTCGCGGGCTGTTGTGTTGCGTCCATGGTGTGGCGCTGTTCGTCCAGCATGGACTTCACTTCCATGATGTTCCCCTTGATTTCGAACAGCGCACGGAGGATGAGTTCCCGCTCTGCCTGCTCGACGCTCTTGGAGACATGAACAGGCAGGTGCCGATCGAGCGGTTCCTGTACGCTCACCTTCAGGTATTCCCGTACGTCCTTCTCTTCCAATTCCTTCCCTTTTCCCAGGACAATCATGCTCTCCACCATGTTCCGCAGCTCGCGGATGTTTCCCGGCCATGAGTACGCCATCATGACGTTGAGTGCCGAAGCGGAGATTCCCTTGAACTCCATGCCGTTCTTCTGCGACACCTCTTCCGCAAANNCTTGTTCGTCGCGGCAATCATCCGAACGTTGACATGCCGCGGGACGGAAGAGCCGACACGAAGGAACTCGCCGTTCTCGAGAACACGCAGCAACTTCACTTGCGATACCAGCGGCAGCTCGCCAATCTCGTCGAGAAACAGAGTACCACCGTCGGCCAGCTCGAAATAGCCTTTGCGTTGATCCGACGCACCCGTAAATGAGCCGCGTTCGTGTCCAAACAGCTCGCTTTCGATGATCCCCTCGGGGATGGCGCCGCTGTTGACCGTGATCATCGGCTTGGCACTCCTCTTCCCCAGTGCATGAATGGCCTGGGCAATGATTTCCTTGCCGACGCCGCTTTCCCCTGTGATCAGGACAGTGATGTCTGTGGGAGCCACCTGCTCGACGGTCTCGATGATCTTCTTCATAACGACGGACTCGCCGATGATCCCATGCACGGGAATCGCGGGTCGCGAGTCCGATTTTAACGCAGCGTTCTGCATCACTTCGTGGTTACCATCGTGTCGATGTTATGTTTCTTCTTGATCTCCGCCCCCTGCGCCTTCGCCTGTTCGGCGCTGTCAAACGTGCCGACAAGAACCACGAAAAGCGATCGTCCTTCCTTGACGCGGTTCAGGACCTCGACCGGGTAGCCGAGCCCTTCGAAAAACGTCCTCTGCTTTTCTGCGTTCACCGCAGCGGTAAAGGCACCGACCTGGAGGGTGAATTTTTCCGCAGCCGCCGCCGGTTTCGCCGTCGTCAGCACGGAGTCCGCTTTCTCCTCAGGAATCTGTTGTGTCTCAGCGGCGGCGTCCGTCAGGTACTGCGATGTCGGATAGTTTTTTTTCAGTTGCGCCATCTTCATTTCCGCTGTCCTGTACAACCCGAGGCTATAATAGAATTGGTACACCTTGTAGAGAGCGTCATCGGCCCATTCACTCGCGGGGAAATTATCCACAATGCTCTGATAGATCCTGACCGCATCCGCGCCTTCATTTGTTGTCAGCGCCTGCAGGTAGAGCACGCCAGGGTTGTTGGGGTATCTTGTCAGCAACGCGGGAACATCCGCCTTGACGACCTCCGCCTGCCCGTTCTGGATCAGCTTCATTTCCCTTGCGACATCGGCATCCGCGTTTTGTGCCCGGACAGCGCCGGCGGCCGCGATCACGACAGATGCGAGAATGAGGAGATTCCATTTCATGCTGCAGACTCCTTAATGGAGGGCGACGCAGGACGGATCGGATCCGCAGCACGTACGCCCAGCAGTGTTGCCGAAGTCGCCCGTTCGATTCTCACGTCCAATTCGTCTCCCGGTTGTTCGTCTCTGCGGGGGAACACGACGGTTTTGTTCCCGGCAGTTCGTCCTGTGAAATCATGCTTCGACTTCCGGCTCGGGCCCTCGACCAGGATTCTGGCAGTGGAGCCGACCAGGGCCGCGTTGAGCTCAAGCGAGATCGTGTGCTGCAATTCGGTCACCTCCCAGACGCGGCGCCCCTTTTCTTCTTCCGGTACATCGTCGGGCAATTCCCATGCCTTTGTCTTCTCGCGGGGGGAATACTTGAACGTGTATGCTCCATCGAAACGAAGCTCGCGAACCAGATCCACCGTCATCCGGTGCTCCGCTTCCGTTTCCGATGGAAACCCGGAAATAATGTCGGTACTCAATCCCGCACCCGGAATCGCCTGCCGGACTTTTTCGACAAGTCGCCGGTAGTGATCCACAGTGTATGTCCGTTCCATCAACGCAAGGATCCGGTCGGAACCCGACTGGACAGGGAGATGGATGGAGGGGCAGAGGTTCTCTTCCGAAGCGATCGCCTCGATCAGCCGGTCGGACATGTCTTGCGGGTGCGACGTTGTAAAGCGAACACGCATCGACCGGTCCACACGGGCTACGGCCCTCATCAGCTCGGCAAAATCGTTCCTGCCGTCGTGATACGAATTCACATTTTGCCCGAGCAGCGTGACTTCGCGGAACCCGCGGACAGAGAGGTTTGTCACCTCTTCAACCACACTCTCCAACGTCCTGCTCCGCTCCCGCCCGCGTGTGAACGGCACGACACAGAACGAACAGAACTTGTCGCATCCCCGCATGACAGAAATCCAGGCGCATACCCCGTCCGTCCGGAGAGGGACGATGTCGCCGTAGTTCTCCACGCGTGAAAGGCGGACTGCAATCCCCTTCTCACCCCCCATGGCTCTCCCGATAAGCGCCGGGAGGGTACGGTATTCATCGGGGCCGACGACAAGGTCCACAACGTCCTCTTCCAGAAGATCCTTTCTGATCCTCTCAGCCATGCATCCCAGGACGCCTACGACAACGCCGGGGTGACTCTTCTTATAGGTGCTGAAAAGTCCAAGCCGGCCGTAGATTCGCACCTCCGCGTTGTCCCGGATCGCACAGGTATTGACAAGAAGGACGTCGGCATCGTCAGGGGTGGGGGTGATGACAAAACCCCGCTCGTTCAGGATCCCGCCAACGATTTCGGAATCGGCCACATTCATCTGGCAGCCGTACGTCTCGATGTACACCCTCTTGGAAGTCACAAAAGGCAACCTGATGGGTAAAATGCTCTCGTAGAAATCTATCCAGAATGTGACAGAAAATCAAACCTATTGGACCACAGAAATGGTTAAATCTTTTTAATTTTGCGGTTTTTGAGTGGTTTTTGGGAGACCGTGCCAAATAGGCAGACTGCCACTTTCGGGAACCTCTTTGAAAGCCCCCCCGATTTTCGTATCTTTAGCGAGTCAGAAACACATCTCGACTCATCAAAATGGATGAAAAAAGATCATGCTCCCTTCGGAATTCATGGATGGAATACTCGACAAGGCAAGGAATCTTAGGAAGACCATTGTCCTCCCTGATGCCACGGATGAGCGGGCGGTGCAGGCCGCGCGGATACTGACGGACAAGAGGATCGCCCTGCCGCTCCTCATTGGCAAGGCAAGTGCGATACAGGAACAAGCGAAGAAGGCGGGGATCTCCCTCGCCGGCGTTCGGATTGTGGACCCCGAGATCTCTGAAAAGCGCGACGAGTACGCCAGCATATACTTCAATCTCCGCCGTACAAAGGGAATATCCATGGCCGATGCGCAAACGACCATGCTCCGCCCTCTCTTCTTTGGCGCGATGATGGTGCGGGAAGGATTGGCGGATGGGAGTGTTGCCGGCTCGCTTTCAACAACGGGAGACGTGCTGCGGGCGGGTATCCAGGTGATCGGCCTGGCTGAGAATATTTCCATCGTCTCCAGTTTCTTCCTGATGGTCTTTCCGCAGCAGGTCTACTCATTTGCGGACTGCGCCGTCGTGCCGGACCCGACACCGGAGCAACTGGCGGACATCGGCATCTCTACGGCTGACAATCATAAGCGGCTGACCGGCGAACCGGCGCGTGTCGCAATGCTCTCATTCTCGTCGAAGGGGAGCGCTTCGCATCCGCTGGTCGAAAAGGTGCAAAAGGCAACCGAAATATTTAGGAAGAAGCGCCCCGACATTGTGATGGATGGGGAGGTACAGTTGGATACCGCGATCGTGCCTAAAGTCGCGGCTTCCAAAGCACCCGGCAGCCCGTTGGCCGGCCGTGCCAATGTGCTGATCTTCCCCGATCTGAATGCAGGCAACATCGGCTACAAACTGGCCCAACGGCTTGCAGGGGCGGAAGCCATAGGCCCGGTTGTGCAGGGATTGAAAAAGCCGGCGTTCGATCTGTCGAGGGGTTGCAGCGTGAGCGACATCGTCAACGTTGCTGCGATCAACGCGGTCGTCGGAGCACTGTAACAGCGTTTGCCGACGTGCAAACGCACGGTTGAAGTGGAAGAGCCGCCCGGGTCATCCGGACGGCTCTTGTCGTGCGGTGCGAAATTATCCACAGGAGTGACAAAGATGACTTCACCCCAGGAGGCTGATCGTACGATGGTGCGGCATGCGCTTGCCACGCTTGCATACCGGGGGGCAAA
>PMNE01000086.1:15009-18764 GCA_003162635.1 Ignavibacteriota bacterium | reverse complement strand
TCCATGCCGGCGATGCCGATCGCACTGAGGAGTCCCCCGATGGTTGTAGGGGCGAGACAGACAAAGAGGGCGACCAGTACAGTAACGGTGACGGTCGTGCCAACACCCGCGGTTTTTACACTGTACTGCGAGAACGCATAGAGTGTGGCCGAAACAACGACGAAAACCGCGGTGAGACCAATGAGGAGAATGTTGAGCGCGATCTCGTTGGGGGTTTTCTGTCGTTTCGCCCCTTCGATAAGACCGATCATATGATCGAGGAACCCTTCGCCGGGATTCGCACTGACCCGGAGGATAAGCCAGTCGGAAAGGATACTTGTCCCTCCCGTGACCGCACTCCGATCGCCTCCTGACTCACGGATAACCGGTGCGCTTTCCCCGGTGATAGCACTCTCGTTTACCGATGCAACGCCATCGATAACTTCCCCGTCCACCGGGATCGTGTCCCCGGCTTTGACATAGATGAGATCGTTCTTCCGCAGGGCTGAGGATGATATCACAGAGACGTATTTTTCATCGGGTTCCCTGCCCCGTATGAGAGTATAGTCGGGATTGAGTTTTTTGGCCTCGGTGTCCCGCCGCATCTTCCGTAAGGAATCGGCCTGCGCCTTACCCCGGCCTTCGGCAAGCGCCTCGGCAAAGTTTGCAAAGAGCACCGTGAACCAGAGCCACAGCGACACCGCACCGATAAACCACGCGGGAGCCTCCCCGTGGCCACCCAGAGCCTGGAACCACAAAACGGTGGTGAGCACGCTTCCGACTTCGACCACAAACATCACGGGATTGCGGACCATGTGTCGGGGGCTCAGTTTTGCACAGGAGTCCAGAAGAGCGTGCCGTACGATCTCGGGAGAGATGCCGGTCTTTTTCTTGCCAAATGATTCAGTCGTCATGAGCTGTCCTTTGTGAATTCACTGTGTACCGTTGTTCTCCACTCTCGAGACCAACCTGGCGGGCCTCGCGCCACGTTACTACTGCATCATGATCAGATGCTCCACAATCGGACCGAGTGCGAGCGCCGGCAGGAAGTTCAACGCGCCGACGAGAATCACCACGGCGATCAGCCAGGCGATGAACAGGGGCGTATGCGTCGGCAGGGTGCTTTCGGTCGCCGGTACGAGTTTCTTCGCAGCAAGCGCGCCTCCCAGGGCAAGCGTGGGGATCGCAAGCCAGTATCGTCCGATGAACATCGCGATGCCTCCCCAGAGATTGTAAAACGGGGTGTTCGCCCCGATCCCCGCAAATGCGCTTCCGTTGTTGTTGGTTTGCGACGTAAACAGATATAGCACTTCACTGAAACCATGCGCGCCGGGATTGAAGATCGCGGCACGACCCGCGTCAGCGACCACGGCAAAGGCCGTCAACGTCAGCACCGTCATCGGCATAATGAGAATCAGCAGCGACGCCATCTTCATCTCGTATGTCTCGATTTTGTGTCCAAGGTATTCGGGCGTTCGCCCCACGAGAAGCCCGGCGACGAAGACCGCGACGATGACAAAGACAAGCATGCCGTAAAGTCCTGAGCCGACCCCGCCGAAGGCGACCTCGCCCAACTGCATCATGAAAATTGTCACTGCGCCGCCGAGTGGGGTGAATGAGTCGTGCATGGCGTTCACCGAGCCGTTCGACGCGGCCGTTGTCGCCGTCGCCCACAGCGCGGAGTTGACAATCCCAAAGCGCACCTCCTTTCCTTCCATGTTGCCGCCAGACTGCAGAGCGCTCGCGGTCTGGTCTATTCCCATTGAAGTGAATGCAGGATTCCCGTTTTGTTCTGACCAGACCGCGGTACCAAACAAGGCTACCAGCAAAACCATCATCGCTGCAAAGACCGCCCACCCCTGGCGCATATCGCCCACCATATTTCCGAACGTAAAACACAACGCCGCTCCGATAAGAANNATTTGCGAAGCAGCCGGGCCCATGGGCAGCACTTGCTCGGTCACTTTGACGTTGCCGGTATCGGCGGTCGCCTCAAGAAGCGTGATTGACTTGTACCCGGAGAAATTCTGCACGACTCCCTGCGACACAAGGACAAGCGACAAGACAATCGCCAGCGGGAGCAAAATATAGAGCGTGCTGCGGGTGAGATCGACCCAGAAATTCCCAAGGGTTTTTGAGGAATGGCGCGCAAGTCCCCGGATAAAGAGCGCAAGCACAGCCATTCCACTTGCTGCAGAGACAAAATTCTGCACTGTTAGTCCCAGCATTTGCGTCAAATAACTCATGGTCGTCTCGCCGCTGTAGCCTTGCCAGTTGGTGTTTGTGGCAAAACTGACCGCGGTGTTGAAGGAAGAATCGGGCGTGACCGCGTCGAAGCCCTGCGGGTTGAGCATCAGGACGCCCTGGAGCCGTTGCAGCCCGTAGACAACGAGGATGCCGGCGGCATTGAAGATGAGCATGGCGACCGCATTCTGTTTCCAACCCATTTCCTCGTCCGCATTCACGCCGGAGAGCTTGTAGAGGAACCGCTCAACCGGACCGAGTACCGGGTCGAGAAACGTTCGTTCATGCTTGTACACCCGCGCGATGAAATGCCCCAGCGGATAGCCAAGTGCGATGAGGGCAACGAAGTAGAATATGATCTGGATGAATCCGTTGGTCGTCATTCGAACATCTCCGGTTTCAAAAGTGCAACAAACAGATAGACAAGCAGGGCAAGCGCAATGAGCCCGGACACCACATAAAGTCCGTTCATAGGGGTTCTCCGTATTTATCGTGAGACAACCACTCGCAGATCTTCAGCAGCACGAAGGTCGCGATGAACATCGCCGCGGTGATGCCAAGATACATGAGGTCCATTTTCAGACTCCTTGTGATGGTGGTATGTCGTCAAGGGCGAGATTCAGCCGCAACACATTCACGCCAGGCTCGCCGAGGAATCCGAAGTCTCGCGGATCGGTACACTGGTGGACGAGCTCGCGGAGTGTTTCTTCAGAGATATGCCGTTCGCGGGCAACGCGAGGGACTTGATAGAGAGCTGCGGCGATGCTGATATGTGGATCGAGCCCGCTGCCGGATGCGGTGACGAGATCGACCGGAATGGTGTTGTGGTTTGTCGAGTCGGCCGAATGCAATTGATCGATGCGATCTTTTGTCGTTTTCATCAGTGCAGGATTCAATGGGCCGTAGTTTGAACCTGACGAGGAGGACGCATTGTACGGGAACGGTCCGGTCGCGGAAATCCGGCTCCAAAAGTATTTGGCCGACGTGAACTGCTGGCCAATCAACGACGAGCCGACAAGCCGACCGTTCTTCTCGATGATGCTGCCGTTCGCCTTCGAAGGGAAGACCACCTGGCTGACTCCTGTCACAGCAAGCGGATAGAGCACGCCGGTTACGAGACTGAAAAACAGAAGCATTGACAGTGCCGGGCGAAGATATTTTAGCATCTGGGTACCCTTTGTGATGTGAGTTCGTTTACGATGGGACGGCGGCAACGACACGCGAGCCACCGGGCAGAGCACACGAAGGATGAGCTCATGGCCGGAATGCCCAAGGCAAAGTTTGCGATAGCCAGTTCCCGAAATTCATGACATCGTGCCTTCTGAATGCGGGTGATTGGATTCCGACGAGGACCTCTCTGACTGTTGCATCGTGCATCCCGTGCTGTCCAATCGGTTGTCTCGAACCCCTTTCTTCACCCTGAGAAGGAATGCAAGAGTGTGCGCGAAATACGCGACAACAGCGAGAATTGCGATCACCATGCCGGACATGCCGGCTCCGATTGTTTTCGATGCGCTATGGACTATGGTCAA
>PMNE01000086.1:14736-14869 GCA_003162635.1 Ignavibacteriota bacterium | reverse complement strand
CTGGGCTGGCCTGAAGCGAGCGTGGAATCTGTACGCCTCGTGAGGGGCCGTACAACCCGATAAACCTCATTCTCGGCCAAGAGAGTCCTCTCCGAAAATGTGAGGTACACTCCCCGCCGGTTCACGTCGATGA
>PMNE01000086.1:4073-14601 GCA_003162635.1 Ignavibacteriota bacterium | reverse complement strand
GGGGAATGGAGAATGGAAGATTGCGTGAGCAAAATCACATCATATTGCTCACTTTTTTCGTAGAATTAGGTAGTGCAAGAATGAAGAGCAAATGATCCTGACTCTCTACATTATCCTTTCCCTCGTGATCGTGGCAGCACCCGTCTGCCTCATTCTGCTCATCGGCAGGAACCGCCGGAAGGCCCGCGAGAAGGCGGAGAAACTACGGGAAGCGAACCGAACCCTGGATGTCTGGGTCTGCCCCTCTTGCGGGTTCATGGTCCCCATGAGGATCCAGGAATGCGGCCGGTGCGGCGTCTCCCAGCCGGCGGGTTACATCTGCCGGACGATCAGGGTCACGGAGTTCGAGGCACAGCGCCAAAACTCCCCATAGTAGCGTTCTTCCCGGAATTTGCTTCCATCCCCGTCACGGCAAATATCACACCCCGCGGAAGATCGTTTCTTCCCTTTGGAACCATCGCGCGCATCCGAAAAGGCTCAACCCCGCGAGCAGGATGAGCGACGCGTACACTTCGAGCAAAAGCCCCGTCTTCACCGTCCCCGCAATGATCTCCTTCGTGGCAAGCGAGACGTTTAATATCGGGATCATCGCCGTAAGCGGACCGAGCGTGACGCCGGGAAAAAGCCCGATCATGACCGGCAGTATCACGACGATCATCAGGGGGCTGATCATGCTCTGGGCCTCCTTGTACGACCTGGCAAATATCGACATCGAGAGAAGGAAGGCCGCAAAGAACATCGAGAGCGGAAAGAGGAGCGAGAGCACCAGGACGACCGTCTGCACGTCCAGTATCGCCACGACGGCGTCCAGCATTTCCGGGGGGATGTCCGAGATCTGGCGCACCGCAAAGAGAATTCCGACGATGGAGACGGCCGCGCTCAGGAGACCGGTGAGGACCACGACGGCAAATTTTCCCAGGAGAATTTGGAACCTGCTGACGGGCGCCGTCAGAAGAGTCTCCATGGTCCCGCGTTCCTTCTCACCCGCCGCAAGGTCGATCGCCGGGTACATCGCCCCCATGAAACAGAAGATCACAAAGAGGTAGGGAAACATCCCTCCCACCGTCTTGCCGATCCGTTCCTTCATCGACGCCACGTCATGCTCTTCTATCGTGACGGGATTGACAATCCCGGCGTCAAGCTTCAACTTGACGAACCTATCGGCCACAAGCTGCTTCTCATAGGCGCCGATGACGTCCGACAGGCGGCGCTTGACCATGTCGAAATCATCCGAAGACTTGTAAAAGAGCCTGATCTTCCCGCTTGCCATGCGCGCGACCGCAGCGTCGAAATCCCCGGCGACGACGACCGCCGCATCGACGCTGTCCCGCAGAATCATGGCCTCCATGCTGTCGGCGGGGATCCCGTCAATGACGCGGAAATCGTGGTGCCCGGTCAGGGCCCCGACCAGGACAGCGGCGTTGCCGCGAGCCACCAGCGCGACCCTGAGCACCTTCTCCTCCGCCTTCTTCATCGACGACCTTTGCAAGTTGGTCATGACGATCATGAGCACGGGGACAAGGAGCAACGGGAACACGATCATCATAAACAGCGTCCGGCGATCGCGGATGGTGTCGGTGAACTCTTTTCTGAATATCGTCACGAAGCGGCTCATGTCAGGCGGCCTCCACCAGACGCACAAACTCGTCTTCCACCGAACGGGTCTGCATCTGGTTCTCGAATTCCTTGTATGTCCCGTTGAAGATGAACGATCCCCTGTGGATGATCGCCAGATCGTCGCTGAGGAGACTCACTTCCCCCATCCTGTGCGTCGAGAAGAGCACGGTCTTGTTCTCCTCCTTGCACCGTTTGATAAGCTGGATGATCGCGCGGGACGTGACCACGTCGAGCGCGGATGTCGGCTCGTCGAACACCACGACATCGGGATTGTGGATGATGGTCCGCGCGAGCGACACCTTCTGCTTCATGCCGCTGGAAAGCTTGCCGATCCTCCTCCCCGCGAATTCATGTATTCCGAGGAGCCCGAAAATCTCCTGCCGCCTCCGTCCGTATGTCTGCGCGTCCATCCCGTAGAGGTCGGCATAGTACTTTATCATTTCGTCCGGGGTCAGCCTGTCGTACAGGCCGGTATTCCCCGTGAGGAAGCCGATCCTTCTCCTCACCTCTACCCCCTCTTTCACGACATCGAATCCGGCAACGGCAATCGTCCCGCTGCTCGGCTTCAGCATCGTCGCGATCATCCGCAGCATCGTCGTCTTCCCGGCACCGTTCGGCCCGAGAAGCGTGAATATCCTGCCGGGCCTGCACGTGAAGCTGACCTCTTTCACGGCATCGATGCGGGAGCCTTTGAATTCCGGGCCCATTTCGCGTCGTTGCTGGCGGGAGACGGAGAATGTCTTGGTGACCTTATCGACAACAATCATGACCTGTCCTTTCCTCGGTGAGAACGGAAGTCAAGATGGACGCGGAAGTCCCCTGTCATTGTCATGCGAGTTCGTGATATCCCTTCTCCCCATGCTCGACGAGGTCGAGTCCCTCCGACTGATGCTCGTCGATGCTCCTGATCCCCATGGTCGCTCCGATCCCCTTCAGCAGGAGAAATGTCACGAGCGCCGAAAATGCGATGGTAGAGGCAACCGCGGCGCATTGCACGAGAAGCTGATGCGGGTTTCCGTAGAGGAGTCCATCTCCCCCCGCAGGATTGACGGAACGGGTGGCAAGAACACCGGTCATGAGAGCCCCGAAGATCCCCCCCACGCCGTGAACGGAGAACGCGTCAAGCGTATCGTCGAGGTGCCACTTGATCCTCTGGTTCAGCGTCCAGTAGCAGACGCCCGAGACTCCGAGCCCGATCACCACCGCGGAGAGAGGGGTGACAAAACCGCAGGCCGGAGTGATCGCGACGAGACCGGCAACCGCACCCGTGATTGCGCCGACGGCAGTCGGTTTGCCTTTCAGGAACAGATCCAGGAGCATCCAGCCAAGCATCGCCGACCCGGCGGCGGTGTTCGTTGCAACGAACGCAACGGTGGCAGTCGCTGAGGCACCGAGGGCACTTCCTGCGTTGAAGCCGAACCACCCGAACCACAGCATCCCTCCGCCGAGGAGGGTGAGCGTCATATTGTGAGGAGGAGACGACCGGTGCGGGAAGCCGCTCCTGGGACCGAGCATCAAGGTCGCCACGAGCGCCGCGACGCCCGCGTTNNCCATCCATCGACTCCCCACACCCAGTGGGCGACGAGGTCATAGGCGATCGTCGACCAGAGGAAGATGAAGACAACGTACGATTTGAACTTCATTCTTTCGACGATGGCACCTGATATGAGGGCGGGGGTAATGATCGCAAACATCGCCTGGTAGATCATGAACAACTGGTGCGGGATTCCCGGCGCATACGCCGGGTTCGGATCCAGTCCGACTCCTCCCAGGCCCACCCACTGCAGCCCCCCCCAAAAACCATCGAATGAGCCGAAGGCGAGCGAATATCCCCACAGCACCCACTGAACAGCGACCACGCCCATCGCTGCGAAACTCATCATCATCGTGTTGACAACGTTCTTGCTCCGGACAAGCCCGCCGTAGAAGAAGGCAAGCCCCGGCGTCATGAACAGCACGAGCGCGGCACAGATCAACATAAAGGCGGTGTCGCCTGAGTTGATGACATTCATATCGTAGCCTCGACTTTCATCCGCTCCGTCCCTCACGACAAGCGGTGTGGACCAATCGGATTTTCAACAGGTCGGATCCCTCCCCCATGGCGGCATGGCATGCGAACAGCTCGTCGTGCGAGTGGGTGTGTTCCGGGACCGTCGTTGCGGGTGCGCGCCTCCTGTCGCGGGTGGAAAGGCGCTTCCTAAATAACTAAGGGAAGTTGCAATGAACAGCTTCAAGTATAAGGCAACGCACCGGAAAAGTCAAGGTTTTTCGACAGGGGAGGGACCGCGGCGCGCCACACCCCCCATGCAGCGTCACGGCCGTAGCATGCAGCGAGCGCCGGGATCCGGCGCTCGCTGCGCAGAGGCAAAAGAAGCAGTGTATGCAGGAGCGCTAGTCCATAAACACCCAGACCTCGGAGTCTTCCCGTTCATTGTTGACGTACACAGCTCCGCCGGCTTTGCTGAGAAACGGGAGCAGCCGCTTCCAGCCGAACGCGATGCCACTGTCGTCCTTGCCGCCCGCTTCAAGCTCGAACTCCCCCAGTTTCATCCGGAATGTCCTCTCCCCATTCTTGTAAGTCTCCAAAACCATGCTTCCGCTCCCCCCGGCATGGCGGGGCAGGTCGATGTCTTTCAGATAGAGAGTTACTTCCGAACCATCGGCCGGGTCTTTTGCTCGGACGATGTCTCTCGTCCCATCCAGGACATCGCTGATCATTTGCTTTGTGATCAGGTTGCCCTTTCCGTGTCTGTCAACATGTATGGAGTCGTCGTCGTCCGCCTCGACCAGGGCGACCGCGATTTCCCGGGTAACGGCAATTCTTGTCAGTCCTTTCTCTTCATTCTTCACCTCGATCCAGAGTGCCGGCCTCGAGTTACCCGCCAGGGACGCTGCTGCAGAGAGCACAAGGGCTCCGGCAACAATCGAAAACCGTTGCAAGTTGTTCATTGGGGGCTCTTTTAAGAAGTGGAGTGGAATGAGACGCTACTATCGATACGGAAGGGGGAAGAGGAAGTTGCTTTACGAGGCGAAAAGCGGGAAATAGAAGGGATTTCGTCGATTGACAATAGTCGATAGTCAATTGACTATGGTCAGTCGATGCAGCGTCTTGAAAAGAACCCGATTCGTCTGGCTCCATCCGATTGACAATAGTCCATAGTCAATAGACTATAGTCAATTTGTTCGTACCAGGGATGCCTAGTTGCTCTGCCGAGGCTGATTCTCTTGCGATGCGCCCTGGGGCGTCCGCTGGGCGTGGAGATCGTCCTCGATCATTGCGATCAACTCAGGGATGCTGCGAACCACCGGGTCGGAGAGTCCGACGCCTTCCCCGAACTCTTTCCCCTCAATCCCGTAGAGGATGAGATGCTCGGGGAGCTTTCCGATTTGTCTGGCCATCGCTACCGCCTCCGCCACGCCGAAACTGTGGCTCGAGTAGTGGAAAAACCCGCGCGGAGTCTCCTCCTGAAGCGCATCCAGCCGGTGAATCTCCCCGGGGGCCTTTCCGGAGACGATCGCATCAACGATGATGACACGGTCCGGCCCTTCCCATGCCTCCATCAGGGCGGTCCCCTCTCCCGATTGTTCCAGGACGAAGACGCTTTCCAGGTTTCGCCTGCGGATTTCGCGCGCTATGAGAATACCCAGGCCATCGTCGTTGCGGAATTCGTTGCCGATGCCGATGACCAAACATTGTGTGCTGATCTGTGCCATTTCCTCTCTTCTCCAGGACTCCCCGGCTCAGGTGAATTCTAGCGTGACGAAATGCGTCGCACAGGATATGCAGGGGTCATAGTTGCGTACAGTCTGCTCGCACTTCCATGTAAGTTCTTCCCGCGGCATGTCCACGAATTTCGTCACAAACAGGCGGACATCCTCCTCGATGGTCGGCTGGTTCTGGGCTGTCGGAGGGACGATCTTCGCATCGCGGATGAGGCCATCATCGGCAATCCGGTAGCGGTGGTAGAGCATCCCCCGCGGGGCCTCGCTCGCGCCGCAGCCGATCCCCGCGCTGGGAACGACCGCAACGGCGGGCGCCTCGGGAACCTCATAGGACGCGATGATCCGGAGTGCTTCTTCGTATGCGTAGGCCGTCTCGATGGCACGCACGATGATGCTCCGGAACGGGTTCTTCACCACCGGCGCGAGTTTCACGTCTTCGGCCAACTGCCGGGTGAGCGGGGAAAGCCGGTCATAGTTGAGATTGAAGCGGGCAAGCGGACCCACGAGGTAGCGGCCGTGCCCCCTCTCCAGAGCGTGCAGGGCGTTGGAATGCGGAACGTGGCGCTCCTCAAAATAGAACTCGTAGTCGCGGATCGAGATGTCAAGTCCGCTCGATGTCACGATACGGCCCCCCATCATGGGGTACTCCGTCTCGTGGCGGAGTGAGACGAACTCGTAGGGGACTTCAAAATCGGGAAAGTTGAACGATGCAACGAGCCGTGCTGTCTCGATCGCCTGGTCCAGACCCCACTTGAGGCGTTCGACGAGCGGCAGGAGTTCATCCTTCCGCGGAAGCCGATAAAACCCGCCGACCTTCACATTGATCGGGTGGATCTCCCTCCCGCCGACAACGTTGACGATGTCGTTGCCGATCTTCTTCATCTTCAGCGCACGCGTGACAACGTCGGGCATGTCCTTGGCCAGCATGAGGGCATCCTGGTATCCCAGGAAGTCCGGCGCGTGCAGCATATAGATATGCAGGACGTGGCTTTCAATCCACTCGCCGCAGTAGAGAAGGCGCCGGAGCTCCCGCAGCGGTCCTTCGAGGTTCATGCCGATCACGTCTTCCATCGCCATCACAGAGCTCATCTGGTAGGCGACCGGGCAGATGCCGCAGATGCGCGCGGTGATATCGGGGGCTTCGGTGAACTTCCGTCCGCGGAGGAACGCTTCGAAAAAGCGGGGCGGCTCGTAAATCCGGAATTTGACATCCGTGACCTTCCCTTCGTTGATCTTGACGACCAACGAGCCCTCCCCTTCCACCCGTGCAAGCTGATCGACTCGTATGACTCTGCTATTCATGGGCGTCGCTTTCTTTTCTGAAGGCCTCCGCGTACGCATTGAAGCCGCGGAATGCGAGCATGATATCCAGGTTGCTCTCTCCCAATTCCGTGAAGTGCCGGGAGAGGGCGCTGGTGTTCGGGTTCTCCATCGGACCGAAGCAGCCGTAGCATCCCCTTGCATAGGAGGGACACAGCGCCCCGCATCCCGCCTGTGTGGCCGGTCCGAGGCAAGGGGTCCCTCCGGCAACCATGACACAGACCGTTCCCTTCAGCTTGCACTCCATGCAGACGCTGTAGGTCGGGATGGTGGGCTTCCTGTTATTCAGAAAAGCGTTCAGCACCTCCAGGAGCTGGTATTTGTTGATGGGGCATCCGCGCAGCTCAAAATCCACGTGGACGTACGATCCGACGGGCATCGAGCGGTCGAGCGTGGAGATGTACTCCGGCGAGGCGTAGACGATCCGGGTGAACTCCTTCACGTCCTTCCAATTCCGCAGTGCCTGGATCCCGCCGGCGGTGGCACAGGCGCCGATCGTGATCAGCACCCGGCACTCTTTGCGGATCTCGCGGACACGCTCAACGTCGTGCGGCGTCGTGATGCTCCCCTCCACCAGGCCTATGTCGTAGGGGCCTTTGACCACCCGGCGGCTCGCCTCCAGGAAGTTCGCTATCTCCACCGCACCGGCCACCAGGAGCAGTTCGTCCTCCGCATCAAGCAGCGACAGCTGGCAGCCGTCGCAAGAGGCAAATTTGAAAACGGCGATCTTCGGCTTTTTCGGCACCATGTGTCAGAGCTCCTTCTTTTCCAGCAGGGGGCGAATGCGCGGCAGTTTGAACACCGGACCGTCCTTGCAGATAAACTCGGGACCGTACTGACAATGCCCGCAGAACCCCACCGCGCACTTCATGTTGCGTTCCATCGAGAGGTACACCTGGTCCTCATGAAGCCCGCGGCGTTCCAGCTCGTCGATCGTGTACTTCATCATCGTCTCCGGGCCGCAGACGTATGCCACGGTGGCGCGGGCGTCAATCTTCAGGTAGCTGAACAGGGTGGTCACGACGCCGATATGTCCCTTCCACGACGAATCCCCCCGATCGACGGTGACGAGCACTTCGACGTTGTGCTCTTTCGACCATTCCTCGAGCTCCACGCGAAAGAGGAGATCCATGGGACTGCGTGCCCCGTAAAGCAGGATGATCCGTTCGTACGCCTTTCGTTCCCGGAACAGCGCGTACACCACCGGACGCAGCGGCGCAAGGCCGATCCCCCCCGCGACAATACAGACGTCCTTCCCCCGGGCGGCATCGATCGGCCAGCTCGACCCGTACGGCCCGCGCAGGCCGATCATTTCGCCGCGCTTCACCTGGGCAAGCCCGGTGGTCACGGTTCCCACGCGGTGGATCGTATGGGCGATGGTCCCCGGCTCGGCCGCATCGGAGCTGATAGAAATGGCTGCCTCGCCGAGGCCGAAGACGTAGAGCATGTTGAACTGCCCGGGCCGGAACGTGTAGTCCTGCGCAACCTCTCCGAGATTGATGTCCAACGTGAACGTATCATCCGTCTCCCAGGTCATCTTCTTAATCGTGACCGGATGCACCAGCAGCGGATCCGCAAGCTCGACTGCGGGGTGGAGAGCGTCGTGCGTCATTTTTTCACTTTTGGCGTTGTGGTGTACAGGTCGAGCAACTGCATGCGTGTCGCCTCCAGCCTTCGCTCGATGACGCGTGAGAACCGGGAGAGCATCTCGTACCCGAAGTCGTGGTCATTCTCGCACTTGTTCCGGAGGCACTCCCCGTCCAGCGCAATGGCACGCACTTCGGCGACCGCCAGTCCGTTGAAGTGCCAGCGGTACGGCCGCAACAGCCACGACCACCCCAGGACCTCGCCCGGTCCGACGGTCTGAATCCGAATCCGGCGCCGCGCATTGACGACGCTCTCGAGCGCGACGAGGCCCGTGCGGATGAGATAGAACTTGTTGGCAATCTCCCCCTCCCGGATGGCGTACGAGCCTTCTGCAAAGTGGACATTGGAAGCGCATCCGACAAGGACCTCCATGTGGACTTTCGAGAGGTCGGCGAGGAACGGATGCTGGCGAATTACCTCCGTAAGATCTTCTGCTTGCATGAGCGACTCCTTATGCATGAGGTCCAGTGCCGCGGATGGCATCGACCTCCGCGGTGATATCGATGCCCGACGGGCACCACGTGATGCACCGGCCGCAGCCGACGCATCCTGACGTGCCGAACTGGTCCACCCAGTTGGAGAGCTTGTGGGTCAGCCACTGCCGGTAGCGGGCGCGGGTCGACGGGCGGATATTTCCCCCCGCGACCTTCGTGAAATCCATCGTGAAGCACGAGTCCCAGCGGCGCGAACGACTTGCATGCGTACCGGCAAGGTCCGTCGCATCCTCGACCGTCGAACAGAAGCACGTGGGACATACCATCGTACAGTTTGTGCATGCCAGGCAGCGATTGGCCACGTCATCCCACCGCGGGTGTTCAAAATTGTCCTTCAANNGGTGAAATAATTACGGCCGGGCGACTCCACCTCCGTCAATACCAGGTCAAAGCCGGCGGCGGCTTCGGGCCCCGTACCCATGGAGGAGCAGAAACAATTCCCCCCCGTGACGGTGCAGTTGACGGCGACAAGAAAAGTGCTTTCTCTGGTTTTCCTGTACGTGGGATCCACGTATTCGCCGGCGGCGAACACGCGGTCCTGAACATCGATGGCGGCGAGCTCGCAGGGTCGGACACCGAAGAAAGCGAGTTTGCGGGGGGGCGACTCGGCGCCGGGCGACGAGACGGCAAACCCTTTGCCCGTCTTCGCCGCGGTGAAGAGCGTCAGCCGGGGCGGAAAGAAATATTTCTTCCACGACTGCGGACCCACGACAAACCCAAAATAGAGATCGTCGTCGCGGCGTCGCAGGCTGTACCGTGCCGGCGACTGTTCGTCGCCGTAGCCGCGCGGCAGATCCTCGACGGAGGATATCTGGTCATAGACGATCGCTTCGCCGCGGACGGTCGGACCGATGAGGGTGTAACCACGGGAGAGAAGAGCTTCGAACAAAACGTGAAGGTCGGTTGAGACGAGGATGTGCATGCGCGCCCCTTCGCCATTGGAGAAGACCACATGAGGAGCTAACGATTGACCAGCGGGCACAGAGTGTGCCAGAAGCTTCCCTCCAAAGTTCGGCTTTTTCCTGGCGTTTACCGGAAAATCAGGGGATGCACGGCTTGTCGTTTCTCAGCGTTGGGAGGAGGAGGAGTCCCGGTTTCCAGATTTGCAAGAGGAGGCGTGATTCGCCCGGCAGTTGAAAAGATCAGCACCTGTGCAGCAAGTTCTGGCAATTTTGGGGCCCGCAATCGGAATCCACATCTGCGAGTCGTGTACGGTCGTCTCCGCACGGAAGTTCCGGATATTGCCGCTCAAAATACCCGGGTATTATCCCCCTATTTCGAGGGTTAGGATGATTTCACTTGCTTAAGATTACGCTTGATTATAGATTTATCTGTCATTTTTGGGGTTGCCGCGGGGACACATCCCCACCAGATCAGAAGCCCCCTACCACCCATCTATGAGGAGGCACCATCATCATGAAGTACCTCGTGCTGTCCATCGCGCTTCTTGTCGCAGTCTCGACGGCTGCAGTGGCTCAGGTCCATTTTGGCATTCACGGCAACGTCACGAATTTTAATTTCGGCGGTGACCTCGACAACATCTACGGCCTCGGCTACGGCGGGGGCGTCCATCTTGATTTCAAGCTCCCGATACTGCTCAGCTTCCGGCTCTCCGGTGATTATCTCATGCTTTCGCCCGACAAAGGCAAATACCAGACCTTCCTCGCGCGATACGTCGGTTCGGCCGTCGCCTCGGGGATCACGATCGACGGGGGGCGCATCGACGT
>PMNE01000086.1:0-3904 GCA_003162635.1 Ignavibacteriota bacterium | reverse complement strand
ATGAACCGGATGCGTTTTGTTCTTTTCTTCCTCGTGCTGATCCTGCCGTTCTGGTCGGGATGCGACACCGGACTCGGGCCGCTGTTTGAGTCGTCCGGTTTCAGCGGGGTCATTCACTTCAAGAACTGGCCCTCTGCCGACAGCGTCCAGGATCTTCGGATCGTAGCGTTCGAGCAATACCCTGCGGACAGCTCCGGGATCTTCGTGTCGCTCCTGACGGGTCATGCGGCGGTCTATTCCGCCGATCTCAGCTCGAAGGGATCGCTGCCGAAATTCGTGGATGCCACACCCTACGAATTCACGACCAAGAACGGGATCAATCTCCAGGTCAAGCAGTACAATTACGTCGTCATCGCCCAGAAGTACGGCCCGAACGCGTTCACCGATTGGCAGCCGGCCGGCGTCTACACGATAACGCCGGGCACATTCAACCCCAGCCCTGTTCGGGTGCTGCTGCACCACATCATTCCTCATATCGACATCGACGTCGATTTTCAGAACCCACCTCCAAAGCCATGGCGATGAGACGACCGTTCTGGTCCATCCTCCTTCTCCTTGTCTTCTGTTCGAAGGCCCTTGCCTCCGGCGGCTCCGTCGCCGGTCGCGTCACCTCGAAGGGAGAGAATGACAATGAAGGACTCGCGGGGGTGACGATTCTTTTGCAGGGGACCGTCAGGGGAACGACAACCAACACAAAGGGGGAATACCGGCTACAGGATGTTTCGCCGGGAGAGCATGTGCTGGTCTTCTCCATCGTCGGCTACCGGCGTGAATCCCGCGCCGATGTTCTCGTAAAGGAAGGAAAAGAGACAGTCCTGGACGTCTCCCTGACGCAGGCGCCGATTCAATCGGAACAGATCGTCGTCACGGCGAGCAAGCGCGAGCAGTCGCTTTCGGAGGTCCCGGTGAGCATCTCGGTTCTGGACGCAACGGAGATCCAGCAGCGCAACGCGCAGACGATTGATGATGCGCTTCGTTACGTCCCGGGGGTGAACATCACCGGCTCTCAGCTCAACATCCGGGGATCCAGCGGCTACAGCCGGGGGGCGGGGAGCCGGGTCCTGATGCTGCTCGACGGGGTCCCGTTCATCGCCGGGGACACGGGCGAGCTGAACTTTGAATCGATCCCGGCGGGGATGGTCGACCGCATTGAGGTCGTGAAGGGGGCGAGCTCGGCGCTCTACGGTTCAAATGCGCTGGGAGGGGTCATCAACGTCATCACCAAGCCGATTCCCGACACGCCGGAGACCATCGTCAGGACGTTCGCGGGACTGTACAACAAACCCAGCTACGTCTCCTGGGATTGGTCGGACATCAACCGTTACTACAGCGGGGAGTCGGTCAGCCATTCATTCAAGTCGGGAGACCTTGGAGTGGCCCTGTATGTTTCACGCCAGATCGACGACGGATACCGGCAGAACGACGAGCGCCGGAGATACAACTTTTACGTGAAGACGAAGGAGCAATATTCGTCGTCGAATTCCCTCACGCTTAATTTCGGCCTCCTCTATCAGTACGGGGGGCAGTTTCTGTACTGGCGCAACCTCGACTCCGCGCTGATCCCCCCCGCCCTGCAGATGAGCGATAACGTCAAGTCCATCCGTTATTACGCGAGCGGATTGTACAACGGCGTGATCTCGGACAACATGCTCTTCACGGCGAAACTGTTGTGGTATCACAACGACTGGGGTTATGAAACGATCCACCAGTACGGCAGAAGCGAGTCGATCTCCGATATGATCAACGTCGATGCGGGCTCCACGCTGCTCCTCAGCAGGACAAACACGATGACGTTCGGCTTTTCGGGTGATTTCGACATGGTCAGCGCCGATTTGTTCGGCGACCACAAGGGGGGCGGGGCCGCGCTGTACGGGCAGGACGAGCTGCAACTGAGCGATGATGTGACAGTCACGCTGGGAGTCAGGTTTGATTTCCAGGCCCTCGGCCTCTCGAAACCGAGCGGTCAGGCCAATCCGAAGGCAGCGGTCGCGTACACGCCCGCCGCCGGAACGACGCTCCGCGCGTCGATCGGCAGAGGGTTCAGGATGCCGTCGGTCGCCGAGGCGTTCATTGCGGGACAGGTCAGCGGCCTGTCCACGCTGCCCAACGCCGACCTGAGACCCGAACGGAGCCTCTCCTACGAAGTCGGCATCGCCCAGGCCCTGACTGATCTGGCGACGTTCGATGTCGCAGGGTTTCGCACCGACTTTGACGATCTGATAGAGCCGGGCATCGCGATCTCCAACGGCAACTCCGCCTATATCCAATGGCGCAACGTTACCAAGGCGCGCGTTCAGGGGTTCGAAACATCTTTCAAGTTTGGTTTCTTCGATGGCGGGCTGCTCTACAGCCTGGGCTACACCTACGTCTACCCTGAAGACATTTCAACGCACGACCTCCTGAAATACCGTCCCCGCCATCTTTTGTACACGAGTCTCTACGGACATGCCGGCTGCCTCACCGCGGGTGCTGATTTCCGCTTTGTCAGCCGCGTCGACCGGATCGACAACGAATTTGTGGAGCTTGGCATCATCCCTGACGGGGACCAACGGCAGGACATTCTCGTGACCGACTTCAGACTTGGGGCCGACTTTTCGTCCCTGGGTTTGCCTCTTTCCGCGACCATGAACGTCAACAATGCCCTGCAGCGGAACTACGTCGAGTTGATCGGCAACATCATGCCCCCGCGTACCTACGTCCTGGTGCTGGAGGGGCGCTTTTAGAGAATCAGATTTTCATACAGATCTACGGGTGGATATCGTACGACGCTCACGGGAAGATTTCCCGGGTGCGGGTTCATTCATCATCAGTTTTCCAACCAGGAGGATACATGAAGACACTTGCTCGGAGAGTAGTGTTCATGTGTGTGTGCGCGGCTTCATTCGTGCCGGCTTTCGCCCAGATCACCATCACTGCCGGCGTCGTCAATGCGAAACTCGCCTTCGGGCGGACAGTCAACAACAATGTCGATACACTCGTCACGAGCATCGATATCGGGAAACCGGGGTCAACATCCTGGGACTTCAGCGCGCTCCAGGCGCACACGGTCGCAAGCGGGTTGAGCGTCGATCCTGCGACNNCCGATTGGTTCCCTTCCCGCGTCGCTTTCGATCCTGAACAGCCCCGCTGATGTTTACTACCATCTCCCCTCCACACTGGGAGATACGTGGAGGTCGGCTTATACTGCCACCACAAGCTATGCTGTGGCCGGCATCAGCCTCGGGGGGTCAACGAAGAACTATGACATCACCTACTTGGTCGATGCCTATGGAACGATGAAGCTCCCGGGCGGGAGCACCGTCAATGCGCTCCGCATCATGTTTGCGGAGACAGGGACAGGGTTGAATCAGGGGTATCTGTTCCTGTCCGATACCGGGGCGCTCGTCAAGCTCACCGTGGGAGCATCGAGTCAGCCGGACAGCGGCGTGATCCCCGTCCAGCGCAAATCGATCATNNTTTAATCCAAGTACGACCATTCGCTATGAACTTCCTCAGAAATCTCACGTGACGCTCTCAGTGTATAACGCGCTTGGACAGCAAGTATCCATTCTTGTGCAGGGAGAGCAGGAAGCTGGCTACAACTCTGTGCGCTTCGACGGTTCGAATCTTGCGAGTGGGGTGTACTTCTATCGATTGCAGGCGGGGAGCTTTGTGCAAACGAAGAAGCTTCTGCTCCTGCGATAAGGACATTTGTCCCATGTGTGGGGATGAGCTCTGAACTCTGAGCTCTGAGTTCAGAATTCGGGCCGCCGGTGGCGGCCCGTTGTGTATGTCTACCGGCTGAAGGCGGGGAGCTTCGTGCAGATGAAAAGGATGATTGTGCTCAAGTAACGGCACTATGAGCCCTCTTGCCTCACCCGATTGACAATAGTCGATAGTCGATTGACTATGGTCAACCGATTTG
>PMNE01000019.1:2285-46790 GCA_003162635.1 Ignavibacteriota bacterium | reverse complement strand
ACTTTTCCTGCCTGGGGTGACTTGACCGAACGCGCAGCGTTGTGGGAGCTGACAACCGCCGTCAACCTGTTGTATGCGGGTGCTGATCTTTTCATCATGTACCATCCGGAGGCGGCAAAGGCGTTGAAAAGCACTATTGCACAATTGATGGATGAAAAGGGATAGATCATGGTGCTCACCGGACTACAGATTCAGAAGTTGCTCCCCAAAACAAATTGCAAAGAATGTGGATCCAACACATGCCTGGCCTTNNTCCTTGCGGTCAATGTCAACGACACCGATCCTCCCGAACTCATCGGCTCGACGTTGGAACGCGTTCGCGATTATGTGATGGAGCGCGTCGGCGAAAAACTGTCTATCGACATGCTAGCTGTGACTCACATTGCCGGGGATGTTGATGCCTTTGCGGCGCTCTGTACAAAGGGATGGGAGGTAACAGGCCGGCCTTTGGTCATCCGCAGCGCAGATCCTCGCGCATTGCATGCCGCCGCTGAAGCGGTGAAAGGTTCGCACAGCCTCTTGGCCTCTGCCACTCCGGAGACCGCGGGNNTTCGGCAACGACTAAATTGAAGGAAGAGGGATTCAACGACCTGGTATTGCATTTTCAGGCCCGATCGCTTGCGGAGCAATTTCAGACCAACACCGTCGCCCGCAGGGCGGCGTTGAAGGAGAATTTCAACCCCCTGGGTTATCCCACAGTGACCTTCATCGAACCCAAAGGTCGTTTGGAAGAAACGGTGCTTGCGGTCAATGAAATATCCAAATACGGCGGATTGTGCGTCTTGCCTTCGTTTGACCCCGCCCAGATTGCCTCGCTTCTGACGCTTCGCCTGAATATCTACACGGATCCTCAGAAGCCGATTCAGGTGGAACCGAAGGCATACGAGATCGGAGAACCCAAACCGGATTCGCCGGTGTTTGTCACAACGAATTTCTCCTTGACGTATTTCATCGTTTCGGGCGAAATCGAGAATTGTGGTATCAGTGCGTGGCTGGTTGTGCCGGAGTGCGAGGGGATGAGCGTGTTGACTGCTTGGGCTGCCGGCAAATTCTCCGGTGCCAGTATCGGGAAATTCGTGAAAGAAATCGGTCTGGAAGATCGCGTGACGACGCGTGAGATCGTTATTCCGGGGTATGTTGCGCAAATCAGCGGAGAGCTGGAGGAGAATCTTCCCCACTGGAAAGTCATCGTCGGTCCGCAGGAAGCCGCCGATATTGAGAGTTTTGTCAAAGCAAAACTCTCTGCGTGAGAATGCGGTGATCTCCCGTCTTGAAGAAAGAAGACCGCCGGGACGCGGGATCCTTCCTTCCGAAGAAACACCTGCCCAATCCTCCGCGTCTTTGTGGCAACAAGCAGCACAGTGCAACCAGGAGCAGAGAAGCAATGCCGAAGGTCTTTTTCCAACCATCCGGCCAAAGCGTTGAGGTGATTGCGGGAACATCCTTGCTCGATGCCACCCGCATGGCCGGCGTCGAGATGGATGCGCCGTGTGGCGGAGATGGCTCTTGCGGACAATGCATCGTCCGAATCGACTCCGGGCACTACGAGACGGATAGCCTCGGCATTCTACCCGAGTCGGCGGCGAAGAAAGGATACGTCCTCGCCTGCAGGACGCAGGTGCTCGATTCCGCTGTGACCGTTGAAGTCCCGGAACTGATCGGACGCATCGGGGGAAAGTTCGTTGAAGACGAGGATGTCGACTGGCAGATCCACGCGGACCTTCTGACGGACCAACGTCCCGGGGAGCCGTTGGTTGAAAAGATACAATACACCGTGCCGCAACCTCAGCTCGAGGACGGGCTCTCCGACCTGGACCGGCTCACACGGTGCATAGAGAAGGATGGTGAAAGGCGAGAGCTCAACTGTCCCGTTTCTGTCCTCCGGTCTCTTGCCGAAGCATTGAGGGGGGAGGATGGGAACGTGACGGTCACCCTGTGCCGCACAACGACATCCGATTATGTGATTGATGTCGAGCCGGGGGATTGTACTGCCCGTCATTTCGGCCTCGCGGTGGATGTCGGCACCACCACGGTTGCCGTGCAGCTCGTCTCTCTTTCCTCGGCCGGGGTACTCGCCACCCGCACGGATTACAATGCCCAAATCTCCTGTGGACTGGACGTGATAAGCCGGATCAACTACGCCCGCACGCCGGACCGCAGGGAGGAGCTGCGCATCCGTGTCCTGAGTACAATCAACAATTTGATTCGCAAAGTTGCCGGGAATCACGATGTGAAGTCTGATGAGATCCGCGCTGCGGTGATCGCCGGCAACACAACGATGATGCACCTTCTCCTGGGTCTGAACCCTGAATACATACGGCTGGAGCCATACACCCCGACCGTTCATGAGGTGCCGCTCCTGAGTGCTGAGGAGGTGGGGATTCACATCCATCCGCGTTCACGGATTCTCATCTGCCCGAGTGTCGGAAGTTACGTCGGCGGCGATATCACGGCAGGTCTTCTGATCGCGAATTCGGTGGACGAGAGGGAATCCCTGAGTCTCTTTATGGACATCGGGACCAATGGTGAACTGGTGATAGGCAATCATGACTTTTTGATTACGTGTGCTTGCTCCGCAGGCCCGGCATTTGAGGGGGGAGGCATTGAGCATGGAATGCGGGCGGCGTTGGGGGCGATCGAACAGGCCGATATCGATCCGGCGACGGGCGTTGCGACGGTTCGGACGATCGGCGGGGGCAAGCCCGTCGGCATCTGCGGGTCGGGCATGATATCCCTCCTTGCCGGACTGTATCGAACCGGGTGGATCGACCGCGCCGGCAAATTCAGTCGTACCAGGAGTTCGTCCGTCATCCGGATAAACGGCAGGCGTGCCCACTACGTGGTTGTTCCGGAGGATGAAAGCGGGGCGGGCAAAGCCATCATCGTCACGGAACTGGACATCGAAAACGTCATTCGTGCGAAGGCGGCGATCTACTCTGCCATCAGTATGTTGCTCCAGCATGTCGGTGTTGGGATGGAGCGTATTGGGACTGTCTTCATCGCCGGCGGATTTGGCCGCTTTCTGGATTTGGAGCAAGCGATCACCATCGGATTGATCCCCGATATTCCGCGTGAGAAGTATCGTTATGTCGGGAATTCATCGTTGATGGGGGCCTCTGGGGCCCTCATTTCCCGGCGGTATCGGGAGCGCATGTTGGAGCTGTCGAGGCGGATGACGTATGTCGAATTGAACACGAGTCCGGAGTACATGCATCAATACACCGGGGCGTTGTTCCTGCCTCACACCGACATGGATCTTTTTCCTTCTGTCCGCGCGGCGACCTCCCAGGGAAAGGAATGCTGAAAAAGGATCGGGTTGGAAGTAACAAGCTCTGACTTCAGAACTCTGAGCTCAGAGTTTAGAATTCGAATGCCCGCCATCGGCGGGCATTCGTGCGAAGGAGGAATCGGAAATCCTGGTGATCACGACTGCTGCCAGACTTCCGCCAGCGCCAACTACGATTACTTCATCATAGTTTACCCCTTGATTGAGGCCATACACTTACGAACCGGTGATGAGGTCAATTCACTCTCGTGATTGGCCTGCGACCGGATTTGAACGGGCTCGGCATGGCTGCTAGATATCGAGTTTTCTACTCGCTAATCGTCTTACCATCTCTGGATCGCGATGGTCGAAAAAGAGGCTCTTCTTTGTATCCAGCGATATGATCGCATTCATGTCTTCGGAGGTTAGCTCAAAGTCGAGAATATTGAAGTTCTCCACGATCCTTTCTTTATGAACCGATTTGGGAATAACAACTACCTTTCTCTGTATCAGCCAGCGCAGGATCACCTGAGCAACAGATTTCTTGTAATTGCCGGCGAGAGAAAGAAGCAATTCGTTCTGAAACATCTTGTTCTTCCCTTCAGCAAAAGGTCCCCAGGATTCAATCTGCACGTTGTTCTCTTGCAGGAATTTCTGAGGTTCAATTTGCTGACAGAATGGATGCGTTTCGATCTGGTTCACCGCGGGTACTATGTCATTATGAAGAATCAAGTCCATGATCCGGTCGGGTTGGAAGTTGCAAACACCTATGGCTTTCATTCTGCCTTCATGATACAGGTCTTCCATCGCCCGCCAGGATCCATAGACATCCCCGTAGGGTTGATGAATCAGATACAGGTCCAAATAGTCTAACTGTAACCTCTTCAACGATTTGTCAAAAGCCTTCTTCGTGCCTTCATACCCGGCATCCTGAATCCAGAGCTTGGTGGTAACAAACAGCTCTTCCCTTGCTATACCACTTCTTTTGATTGCTTTACCAACTTCCACTTCGTTTCCATACGAAGCAGCCGTATCAATCAGACGATAGCCGGTACGTATTGCCTCGTAAACGCTTCTTTCACATTCGTCGGCATCAGTTACCTGAAAGACGCCGAACCCTATGAAAGGCATTTCCACACCATTGTTGAGAATCACCGTTTGCATAGTTGTCCGCATGATTATCTGTTACTCGGGTATAACTTCATTTAAACACGCTATTGCACCCAAAGTCCTTGGGTATCCTATATAAGGCAAAAGTTGTGTAACCACACTCAGCAGCATTTTCTTATCGTTTCCGACATTCACATTGCCTTGGATATGTCCTTTTACTTGCGGCTCAGCTCCACCCATCGAGAGAAGCATGGCGAAAGTCAGCAGTTCCCTTGTTTTTATATCCACTCCTTTTCTCGTGTAGTAGTCACCGAAACAATTTGCCGACAAGTATTCTTGAATATGAAGTTGCGTTTTGGGTGACGTGTTATACATGTTCTCAATCATCTTACCAAAGATCTGTTTTTGCAATTCTAATCCCTTCTCATGCCGGGTTTCCGGTGAAGTTGTGGATTGACCTTCTAAAGGTAGTTGTATTCCTCTGCTCAGCAATATCTCATTTGTGGCATAAAGAAAATCCAGAACTTTTGCAATGCCGACATACGGTACGGACTGATACACAATTTCTTTCACCTCAACTGGTGTGACGCCAACGTTCAGTGCTCCGCCGAGCATGACCCTGTACTCGCTCAGTGCCTGCTGGGCAATAAGTGAAGCTAATATCACCATAAGCCTTGTTCTTGTATCAAGGTTTCCGAAGGAAAGCGCTTCGTCAAAGGCGAAATTATCGAACACTTCAATAAATTCGGGATCGGTGATCTTGAGTGTTGATTCGTGAGTTGGGAAAAGTTCCTCGTGATTGCTCTGTGCTGTTTCATTGATAGCCATAGGCATGCCTCTTATTTCAATTTGTTGTAGTCTTCGTCGGATACTGGCTCCAACCATGTTGCCGGACCTTTTTCGGGATTCACCTCGACGGCAAGGTGTACAAACCAACTATCCTTGGCAGCACCATGCCAGTGCTTCATATCGGCAGGAATGTCGACAACATCTCCTGCGTGAAGCTCCTGTGCCGGCTTTCCCCATTCCTGATAATAGCCTCTCCCGCCCGTCACAAGGAGAATCTGCCCGCCCGCGTGTTTATGCCAGCTGTTGCGGCATCCCGGCTCAAAAGTCACGTTTCCGATGGGACAGGCCGAGCCGGAAGGCGCAAGCATCTTGAGCCATGCACTTCCGTTGAAATTCTTGCTTTCGAGTCTTTCTCCAATGGGAAAAATCACACTATTGCGAAGATTGGTTGTGCTCATATTTTACTCCTTTCTCTCTTCCCCTGATTGTTCTTCGTCGTAAAACGATATTGTTGTAACTCCGCAATCCCGATCAGAGGCCGGTCCTTTTTTCCAGGGCTTCGGGGTACCGGGCACCCTGAATCGTTATCTTTGCGGCGGCGCTGTCGATCTCGCGCAGGTCGTCGGCCGTGAGTTCAACGGCAACGGCGCCGATGTTCTCGTCCAGGCGATGCAGCTTCGTGGTGCCCGGGATGGGGACAATCCACGGTTTCTGTGCCAGCAGCCAGGCGAGCGCAATCTGGGCGGGGGTTGCCTTCTTCTTTTCCGCGACGGTGCCGAGCAGACCGACCAGCGCCAGATTCGCTTTGCGGGCCTCCGGTGTAAAACGAGGGACGATGTTGCGGAAGTCGTTCTTGGCGAACGAAGTGTTCTCGTCGATTTTCCCCGTGAGGTAGCCCTTGCCCAACGGGCTGAAGGGGACGAAGCCGATGCCGAGTTCTTCGACGGTCGGCAGCAACTCTTCTTCGGGGCGTCTCCACCAGAGCGAGTATTCGCTCTCCACTGCCGTCACGGGTTGGACGGCATGAGCGCGACGAATCGTCTGCACTCCGGCCTCGGAAAGCCCGAAGTGTTTGACCTTGCCTTCCCGGATCAGGTCCTTCACTGTTCCGGACACCTCTTCAATCGGTACCTCCGGGTCGACACGGTGTTGATAGTAGAGATCGATGACATCGACCCTGAGCCGCTTGAGCGAGCCCTCGATACTCTGTCTGATGCGTTCGGGCCGACTATCCTGAACCTGCTGCCCGCTGGCATCGAGCTTGATCCCGAACTTGGTGGCTATCGCCACTTGCCCGCGGAAAGGAGCGAGGGCTTCTCCCAGCAGCTCTTCGTTTGTGTACGGGCCATACAGTTCGGCGGTATCAAAGAAGGTGATGCCGCGTTCGACGGCTTTGCCGATAAGAGCGATCATCTCCTTCTTGTCCGCAGGCGGTCCGTAGGACATGCTCATTCCCATGCAGCCGAGCCCGAGAGCGGAGACTTCTAGCCCGCCTTTCCCCAATGCGCGCTTTTGCATCGTTGTATCCTTCTATGATGTTCAGATTACTCGTACGACGAGTGAGAATCTACGGTACCAATATAAAGAGTCAACAGTTCAAGAACGTACACAAAAGACGGGATTACGGATACATTTTTACTCTGAAGTGCAACCGAATCATCCACCGCGTTCAACAGCCCATTGGGCGAGCCAGGTGTTGAAAGAACTGTTGAAAGAAGTATGCGGAAATGATGGCACCTGCTCGATTGAAAGACGCTCACCGAAAAGAAAATGCCCGAATCCAGATCGATCCGGGCACTTCTTGCGGGGCGGACGAGAGTCGAACTCGCGACCTCCTGCGTGACAGGCAGGCGCTCTAACCAAACTGAGCTACCGCCCCCTCAAAAACCACTCAATTCTACCACTTTCCGATTGCTTCGTCGAAGCACGTGGAATAAACTCATCAGCAGATGTTAGCAGATCTGCTTGGAAGCTCCGCCATCTCCTCGTTGCTTCAGCGCTCGCAAGCTCGCCCTTCTTAGATTTATCAATCTACGAATTCGAAGCGTCGGAATCAAGGCCTTTTCTTCCCCTTCGCCGTCTCATTCTTCTTGTTCGTCAAAGGCATTCCGATCTTCCCCGCGGCATTCTTCGTACTGCCACCATCGGGAGTGATGTGGTCTTTTGTTACACGCGGGGACGAATGCCCGGCAAGCGCTTCAGAGATTTTTCTCAACCTCGGTGCGCTTGGGCTTTCGAAAAATCATTCGCCCGTCTGATATGCATCCATCCCCACTTTGGCTATCTCGAAATCCTGTTCACTGGTGGCACCGCTAAAGACCGTGAGAATATACCCGGACGAAACCTTCTTTATCATGCCGCCGGAATAGCCAAATTCTCCCTGATATGCTGCCCGTACCTTGCTGCCGCTGTTCAACTTCGTATCAGCCATTTCTGCCGCTTTGGAGTACGCAATCCCGATAAAGTTATAGCCGGGATACTCCGGTTTCTCCTGTTGTTCGGAGATTTTCTTTATGGCATCCACAGCTTTCATGCGGGATACCCATGAAAAGCCGGCATCATCCATGCTTGCGACCACGATCACTCCTTTTACCCCGAGTTTTCTCGCATGATCTTCCATTGCAGTGATCATCTTTCCTGCAGCAACCTCGAAATGTTCCATGGATGTACCCTCGATTGTTGTGCTTCTCGTGGTGTCACGGACAATTGCGCTCAAGGGCTTATCCGGATTCCCCATTGTCACCAGATTCACAGCAACGCTTCCGGTTTTCACACTGGCGGCGGATGTGCTGTCCTGTGAGGCGGAATCAGCCGCCTGACTGCAGACGGCGGTCATGAACAAAGCCGGAAGAGTCATCGCCAGAACATCTCTGCGAAACATATTTTCTCTCTCCTTTCACATTTATTCGGACTTCTTGCCGGTCGAACGGAACACAGACAGCTCATGGCTGATCTTTTCGAGAACCGATTCTTTCAGCGGGTAGACAAACATGAAAGCTGCTGCAAGCAAGGCCCCCAGGGCGGGGTAAATGCTCAGCATCATGCGAATACCATTTTGTGTCGCTGCAGACTGTTCCATGTTTGCCTGGTAGCCGTAAATTGCCAGGATCCAACCTACCAGCGCGATACCAATGGAAGCTCCAAACTTTTGCGACATGGATGCGGCGGAGAAGACCAATCCTGTGGCCCGACGCCCGTTTTTCCATTCGGAATAATCAGCCGAATCGGCATACATCGACCAGACCAACGGGAAGATGATGCCGGCATGAATGCTGATCAGGCCCTGGAGCACGAGTATCATTGCAATATTGGTCCTGTCCAGGAAGAAGAAAATAACACTCAGGATCGCGGCATTCACCATGGCAATCAGGAATGTGTTCTTCTTGCCGATCTTGTCGGACACGGGCTTTGCCAGCACAACGCCGACAATGTTTGCCGCTTGTCCGAGGAGCAGGTAAATAGTGCTGATGGCAAGAACCATGGACGAACTGAACTGGATATTGTTCATCCCCTTGAAATAGTACATGAAGTAGTAGACTGCGGCGCCATCGCGGATCGTGTTGAAGAAGATCGTTGAGATGCCCGCTCCGAGGAGGATAAACCACGGGCCGTTCTTGCTGAGGTCTTTCAGATCGTCCTTCAGTGAAGTCTTCACCTCGGTCGGTTTTACTTTTTCCCGCGTCAGGGCGAACGTGAGCAGGAAGAAGATCACTGCCAGGATCGCAACCACCACCACCGCCTTTTGTGTCCCGGAGCGGTAGTCAATCTCTTTGAACGCAGCGTTGTGGATCGTGATGGAATGCCCGTCGATACCCTTGCCGGCGAACTTCAGGTCGGCAAGATGCGCCAGGTTCTCTTTGGTGGCGATCCGGTCCAATCTCATCTTCACGTCGCAGGTGGCGCCCGTACGCAACAACCCCAGAGTGTCTTTCCCTTGGGCGAAGGTGAAGCCGTCGTACTGGTTGGTTTTCGTGTTCAGCACGCCAAGACTAAAGGCGTCCTGGGAGCCGGCGTTCACTTTCGCGGTGATAAAGAGGAGCGAGTCGATGGGATTCGTGAGAGCCGGATCCTGTGCTGTGCCATCCCAGACCGTTATCCTGCTTGTCGTCTTTGCCAGCGTATCCGCAACTTCAACGGTCTTCGCGGAAGTGAATTCATTGAAGGTCCTCGTCCCGAACCCGTCGAAAAGGGGCTGGAAAATGCCCAGCACCAGGAAACTGCCGCCGAAGGCAAAAATAAAACGATACGTTGCGAGGGTTGTTCTCTGTTTGCCATCGTCGGTCATCACACCCATGAGAGAGGCATACGGGACATTGATCAGGGAATAGAAGATCATCATCAGTGAGTACGTGATGTACGCATAGACGATCTTCCCGCCGATGCTCATGTTTGGCGTGGTGAAGGTCAGGATGACGATGATGCCGATAGGCAGCGCCATCCACAAGAGATATGGTCTGAATTTTCCCCAGCGTGTATTGGTACGGTCGCCGAGGATCCCGACAAGCGGATCGAAAGCGGCATCACCAACGCGGGTTATCAGGAGCATGGTCCCTACGACAGCAGCCGGGATGCCGAAGATATCGGTATAGAAGAACATGAGGTACATGCCGAACAGCTTCCAGAACATCGACGAGGCGGCATCGCCGAAGCCGTAACCGATCTTTTCACTGAGTTTCAGGGGCTGCATGAGTAGTATCCTCGCGCGGTTGGTAGATGGTATGGAGTGAATTCCGGAGAGAACGAAAGGTGAATTCTAGTGAGTACAAGGAAACTTGTGGTTCAAGTTTCCGTCCGGCAGCAGATGCCAATCGACGATGCCGTGCCTTCACGATATCGGCGCGTCCTGGGCGCGATGCATCACATCCCGCCCTGCAAATCCGCCTCATAGGTCAATCCCATTTGCTTCCTGATTCTGTCCAGAAGTCTGATGAGGCGAAGACTAAAATCGAGCGGCAAAATGTCACTTTCCTTCTTTCCCGCACGAAGGCACCGTACGACCTCCTCCACCTCGTAGTTGTACCCGTTGCCGACATAGTCGAAATGTATCGTCTCAGGTGGGTTGTCCCCCTTCGCCAGTTCGATCGGAACGGGACAAAACCACCAACGGTTCAGTTTCAATCTTCCCCCGGTCCCGCAGATGTGCGTTTCGACGGTTGAGTCGACTGTGAAACTCGAAAAGAGCGTTGCTATCCGCCCGTCGTCGTATTTGAATGTAAGAGCCAAGCTCTCGTCCACGCCTGTTGGACCGATGTGGGGGACAGCGTCGATCTGGTCGGGCTCCCCCCAGAGGAGAAGGGTCAGGAATACGGGGTAGATGCCAATATCAAGGAGGGAGCCTCCGCCGAGGGCTTTGTTGAACGCCCGGTGGTTCGGGTCAAATGGCCGAAACGCGGCATGGTCGGATTTGATGTGGCGGAGCTGGCCTAAAACGCCCGAGGCGATCAGATTAAGGACCTTGTCAATAGAGGGGAGGAAGCGGGTCCAGAATGCCTCCATCAGGAACACATTGTGTTCCCGCGCCGTAGAGATCATCTGCAGCACTTCCCTTTCATTCATGGCAAACGGCTTCTCACACAGGACCGCTTTGCCGTTCCTGAGACACATGAGCGTGTTCGCGCAGTGAGAGGGGTGAGGAGTGGCGACGTACACGACGTCCACGCGAGGATCAGCGGCCAGCTCCTCGTACGATCCATACGCGGTCTCCACGCGATGCCTGCGCGCAAACTCGTTTGCCTTCTCTGTTGTTCTGGACCCGACGGCCACCAGTGTCGCGTCATTGACAGTCGAAAGGGCAGCGACCATCTTTTCTGCGATCCATCCTGTGCCGAGGATCCCCCACCGTATTTTCTTCTCCATGATACTCTCCGGTGGTTCACGCGTTGTTCCTCGCCTTGACCTCCCCCCCCCCCGAAAGCTGATCCAAAATCAATGTAGAAAATTTTTTGGATCAAAAGGAGGGAATAGTTGTCCTGCCCCCTGTCTCCTCCCGAGTTAACAATTTCATAACCGCGGTTTAACCGCAGGGTAACATCAGAATCGTATACTCTGACGACGCGAAAGGGGGGACAGCGCCTTGAGTTACGGTACGCGGATACCCGGGAATCTCAGTAAACAGAGGTGAACTCTCATTTGAATATAAAAAGCGGTATCCTGCTTCATGTGCTGAACGGGCCGGAATCGCACCAGTGACACCCCCTACGGGAAATCACGCCTTTCCTCCCGTTCCAGCGCCCCACAACCACGGTGCGAAGATGACCCTGCTCATTGTTATGGCCCTTTTGGCGAATCCTTTTGCGGGAGGATCGCCGCTTCCCCCAGGAGACATGGAATTCGCGGAAGGAAGATATCCCGCCGCGATCGCTGCGTACGATTCCACCCTCCGCGCCACTGCCGACTCGGCAAAGATCTTCTGGCGTTATGCGCGCGTCCACATCTGCCAGGGTGATGTTGCCGAGAAGGATCAGAGAGAGGGTTTGTACCGTCTGGCCGTGGAAGAAGCGCGCATAAGCGTCCGGTTGGATTCTTCGCAAGGAGAGGGACATACGTGGCTCGCGGCCTCGCTCGGAAGCATTGCAATGTATGAAGGAAGCAAGTCGAAGGTCCAGCTCTGCACCGAGATCAAGGATCAGCTTGAGAAGGCCATCGCGATCAACCCCCGCGACGATGTCGCTTACTCGATTTTGGGAACGTTTTACATGAATCTGGGGAACGTGAGTTGGATCGAGCGGCAGCTCGCACGGATGTTCCTCGGCCGCCTCCCTGACGGGGGCTACGATGAGGCGGAAGCGGCGCTCCTGAAGGCGATTGCTCTTGCACCCGACGTGATCCGGCATCACTACGAACTTGCGACGCTCTACCGTCTCCGCGACCGGACGGCAGAGGCACGTGTCGAGTATGAGAAGACCGTCTCTTTGCAGCCGGTTCTTGCTTCCGATCCCCGAAGACAAAAAAACGCGCAGCACTGGCTGGAAACAATGGAGAAGGAGGATTGATGCTGACGAAGACGGCGCTGAAGGAGTATCTCGACTTCGCACTCTGTGTCGCGACATCGGCGGGACGGCTCGTTCTTCAGCAACAGAATGGAGTGCGGGTGGCCAGGAAAGACGACGGGAGCGAGGTGACCGACGCCGATAGGGAGGCAGAGTCGTTGATGCGGACGATGATCGCGCGCCGTTATCCTTCCCATGGCATCCTCGGGGAGGAATTCGGGGAAGCAGAGGCGGCCGACAGCGGGTTGTTGTGGGTTCTTGATCCGATCGATGGGACGGCCTGGTATGCGATGGGGACTCCTTTATTCGGAAACCTTGTCGCCCTTTTGGAGGACGGCGAACCCGTACTCGGGGTCATTCACCTTCCTGGATTTGGGGAAACCATCTGCGCCGCAAAAGGACACGGTTGCTGGTCCATCACCGGCTCCTCGTCGCCGGTCCGCTTGCGGGTTATGCCTTGCGCATCGCTTCGACACGCGACGGTGCTTGCCTCAGGGATCCAGCGATCCGAGATGGAAGGTGCAAAGGGGGGATATCGTTTAGGAGGCATTGTGCGGGCCGCGCAGAAGTTCAAGTTCTATGGTGATTGTGTGCAGCATGCCGTGGTCTGCCGCGGGGATGCCAGCGCAGCCATCGATACCGTCATGCGCCCATGGGATTCCGCAGCGATCGTCCCCTGTGTTGAAGAAGCGGGGGGCGTTGTGACAACCCTGGAAGGGGAGAGGCACAATGTCGTCTTTGGAGGAAGCCTTCTCACATCCTCCGGTCCGGCGCTCCATGACGAACTCATCAGGTCCTTGAATGCGGGCCGTTCGGTGGAAAGTGAATTCGGTTGCCCGGTGTTTCCCCTGCAACGTCCCGCTTGATTCTTCCGCGCGAATTGACCCCTTTTCCCGCGTCTCCTTCACAGCGGGGAGGGGGCCAGAAGCCCTGTCTCAGCGGGCTGCAGGGCTCAATCCCCCTTTCTCTGAGAAAAGGAAAGGGATTCTTCTCATCTGACGTATTTTTGTTGACAAACACCCGGGGAATCCTTATACTAAAAAGTATGAAAAACGCTCTTCTTCATATCGGAACGACCACCCCGACGATGCCGCCCTGCGACGGCTGAGGTTGGTTGATCACGTTTTGTCCCACGGGAAACCGACTTCAGAAGAACTGAAGCCGGTTTTCGCATTTTATGGAGGTCGCCATCAAAGTCCTGAAGTTCGGCGGCTCGTCGGTCGGCACTCCCGACCGGATCCGTCTGGTCATGAAAATCATTGCAAACACCCACGCGCGCCACAAGAACCTGGTTGTGGTCTTCTCAGCTTTTCAGGGAGTGACCGATCACCTCATCCGGACGAGCAGGCAGGCGGCGGGGGGTGACAGGCGGTACGCGGTAGCGCTGGCATCGTTGGCGAAGAGACACCGGAATGTCCTGGCCGCACTTGTTCCTGTCTCGCGCCGTACGAAGGCCGCCAAGTCGGTACAGAACCGCCTGGCCGACCTGACAGACGTTCTGCACGGCGTCTATTATACGCGCGAGCTGACGCCGAGAACCCTTGATTACATCATGAGTTTTGGGGAACTCCTTTCGACGTTCATCATCGCCGAAGCGGTCAAGGCGAAGGGGATGCGGTGCGAGTTCATCGACAGCCGGCTTCTTATCAAGGCAGACGAGACATTCGGCGCTGCGAAAGTGAAGCATGAACTGACGAACAAGCTGCTGCGGGCACATTTCAAGAAGCATGCGGGGCTCCAGATGGCGTGCGGGTTTATCGGTTCGACCACGGACAACGACACCGTGACGTTGGGACGCGGCGGATCCGATCTGACCGCCTCCGTGTTTGGAGCCGCCCTCCATGCCTCGGAGATCGAAATTTGGACTGATGTAGATGGGGTGATGACGGCCGACCCGCGAAAGGTCAGAAAGGCGTTTTCCATCGGGTGCATGACCTACGAAGAAGCGATGGAAATGTCGCACTTCGGAGCGAAAGTGATCCATCCTCCCACGATGCAACCGGCGCTGGAAAAGGGGATTCCGATACGGATCAAAAACACGTTCAACCCGGCCTTTCCCGGGACTCTCATCGGGAAACGCGATGTCGCGGGAAAGTTTCCCGCGAAGGGGATATCATCGGTGGATGAAATTTCCCTCCTCCGTGTCCAGGGGAGCGGCATGACCGGACTCGCGGGAATCGGGCGGCGCATCTTTGGGGCGTTGGCGGCGGGGAATATTAACGTCCTTCTCGTCACCCAGGCATCTTCGGAATATTCGGTCTGCCTCGCGGTCCAGCCGGCAAGCGCACAGGTGGCGAAGCGTCTGATCGAAGAGGAAATGAAGCATGAGATTCGCGACAAGCAGGTCGAACCCGTTCTCATTGAACACGGTCTTTCCATCGTGGCCGTCGTCGGTGAGAACATGCGGCGGACCACCGGCATCGCCGGCCGGCTCTTCCGCGCTCTCGGCCGCAACGGCATCAACATCGTCGCGATTGCGCAAGGGTCCTCCGAATTGAATATCTCCACCGTCGTTCCCAAGGCGGACGAATCAAAGGCGCTCAATGCACTCCATGATGCGTTCTTCCTCTCCGATACGAAATCGCTCCATGTGTATGTTATCGGGACGGGGTTGATCGGCGGGACACTCCTGGACCAGATTGTCAGGCAGCGCGATGTGCTCCGACGGCTGCAGAATCTGGATGTCAAGGTGCAGGCGATCGCCAACAGCCGGCGTATGCTCTTCCTCGATGAGGATGACGCAGGGGCCCAATGGCGGGAGCGGCTGATGACCCGCGGCATTCCGATGAATCCCGATCTCTTCCTCCGGCGGATGAAGGAACTGAACCTCTCCAACAGTGTCTTCGTGGATTGCACGGCGAACGAGGATATCGCGGGACGGTACGCCGAGATCCTGTCGTCCAGCATCTCCATCGTCACGCCCAACAAGAAGGCCAACTCGGCCGCGTACAAGCGGTACGCGGAATTGCGAAAGGTATCGCAACGGCACAACGTCCGGTTCCTGTACGAAACCAATGTCGGCGCCGGGCTTCCCATCATCAATACGATCAACGACCTCGTCGCCGGAGGCGACAGGATATTGAAGATCGAAGGGATACTCTCAGGGACGCTCAGCTATTTGTTTAATGCGTTCACGGGGGATCGGCAGTTCAGCGATGTCCTTGCAGAGGCGCGGAAGAGGGGATACACGGAGCCGGATCCCCGCGACGATCTGAACGGTATGGATGTGGGGCGGAAACTCCTCATCCTGGCCCGCGAAGCGGGGCATCAACTCGATTTTCGCGATATCCGGGTGACGCCTCTCATCCCCCGCCGGATGCAGCAACTCCGATCGGTGGAAGAATTCATGCGGAAGATCGTGTCGCTCGACGCGGCGTTCGCACGGGAAAGGGATGCAGCGGCTTCCGAAGGGAAGGTGCTCCGTTACCTTGCATCTTTTGTCGAGGGAAAGGCGGAGGTGGGACTCCGGCGGGTTCCCGCCGACCATCCGGCGGCCGCGCTGACCGGAAGCGATATCATTGTCGCTCTGACGACGGTGAATTGCCGCGAACATCCTGTTGTCATCAAAGGGCCCGGCGCAGGGGCGGAGGTGACGGCGACGGGGGTATTTGCCGATATCATCAGGATTTCCCACTACCAGGATTGACATGAAGACATCTGCCACCGCTTTTGCGCCCGCATCCGTTTCAAACGTCGCCAGCGGGTTCGATATCATGGGGTTTGCCCTGGAGAGTCCGGGAGATCGGGTGACCGTTCGGTTTTCCGGCACACCCGGCGTCAGGATTGCTGCGGTGCATTCGGCCGGATCGCCGCTTCCCATGGACCCGGCTCTCAATACCGCCGGGGCGCCTGTCATCGCGATGTTGAAGGACCATGGCAGCGGGCATGGGGTGGAGATCGAGATCGACAAGGGGCTCCCCGTCGGGAGCGGCATCGGATCGAGCGCTGCCAGCGCCGTGGCTGCCGCGGTCGCTTGCAATGAACTGTTGCAGGCGGATCTGACCCCGCAGGAGATCCTGAAGTATGCGATTGAAGGGGAACGAATCGCCAGCGGCGCGATCCATGTAGACAACCTTGCCCCCTGCTTGTGGGGAGGGTTCGTCCTCGTGCGGGGTTATGATCCCATCGACATCATCCCTGTGCGGATTCCGATGGGACTCTGGTGCACGATCGCGTCCCCCCTCATCGAAATCAAGACGATAGAGGCGCGTAAGATTCTGCCTGCATCTGTGCCTCTCCGGGATGTCATCACCCAAACCGGGAACGCTGCCGGGCTTATCGCCGGCCTCCTGACGGACGATTTCGCCCTGATCGGCCGCTCGCTCCACGATGTTATTGCGGAACCGGTACGCGCTCCGCTGATCCCGGGATTTCATCGCCTGAAAGCGGCGGCGCTCGAAGCCGGAGCGCTCGGGTGCAGCATTTCGGGATCCGGTCCGGCCCTCTTTGCCCTTTCGGCATCGCGTGAGATTGCGGAGAGAGTCGGATGTCTTCAGGGAAGAGTGTTGGACGATTTGCACATGGAACGGACCGTGTACGTTTCCTGCGTGGCACATCGAGGCGCACACATCGTGGAGTGACCTGTCATGATTCTCTGCAGTACCAACGATCCCCGCAACAGAGCGACGTTCCGCGAGGCTGTCGATCGCGGCATTGCCGAAGACGGCGGACTCTATGTCCCCGTGTCCCTCACGCCGTTCACGCCCGGGGAACTCGCTGGGTGGAAAGGGATGTCTTTGCAGGAGACGGCATTTGCCGTGAGCCGGAGGTTTCTCGGCGATGAGATCTCGCCTGCGCCGCTTCGGCGGATCGTCGAGGAATCCATGACCTTCCCGATTCCGCTGCGGCGGCTCGAGGAAGACACATCCGTGCTGGAGTTGTTCCATGGCCCGACTCTTGCCTTCAAAGACGTCGGCGCGCGATTTATGGCCAGGACGGTGGCCTATTTCCACCGGGGGGACGATCGGGAGGTTGATGTGCTTGTTGCCACTTCCGGCGACACGGGGAGCGCCGTTGCGCAGGGGTTTTACGGGGTGAAAGGAGTGCGTGTTGTTCTCCTCTATCCCTCGGGGAAGGTGAGCAAGATCCAGGAGCAGCAGATGACGACCATCGGCGGGAATGTCACTGCGCTTGAAGTGCAGGGGACGTTTGATGATTGCCAGCGGCTCGTGAAGCAGGCCTTGACCGATGGGGAGGTGAAGAAACATCGCCGGCTGTCTTCGGCGAACTCGATCAACATCGCCCGGCTCATGCCGCAGATGTTCTACTATTTTCACGCAGGATTGCAGGTCGGCGTCTCTCCGGTCTTCTCGGTTCCCAGCGGCAACCTGGGAAATCTCACCGCAGGGGTGCTCGCTCACGCGATGGGACTCCCCGTTCGAAAGTTCATCGCGGCGTGCAACGTGAACGACGTACTCCCCGAATACCTGCGTCATGGGTCGTTCCGTCCGCGCCCGTCGGTGCAGACGATCGCGAATGCGATGGACGTCGGCAACCCGAGTAACTTCGCACGTTTGATGGCGATCTACGGCCGGAGCCGCGAGAAGATGGCGGCGGAGATCGGGGGGTTCTCCTGCACCGATGGCCAGACGCGCGAAACGATTCGTGCCGTGTATCGGAAACTCGGGTATGTCCTTGACCCGCACGGTGCCATTGCCTACCGGGCCTGGAAGCACGAACAGGGGATGCGGGGGCAGGGGATCGTCATCGCAACGGCGCATCCGGCGAAGTTTGCCGAGGTGTACGACGACGGGATGGCGGCGGGGATCACCATTCCGCCTCGCCTGCAGGCCTGTCTGGAACGCCAGAAGCAATCGGTGCGGATTTCATCACAATTCGACGATTTCAAATCATTCCTCATTCATCACACGTGACGCTATGAGCACCTCTCGCCGTCGCCTTGCCATCCTGGGGACCGGGAACATCGGTTCCGCCATTGCCCGCGGTCTTGTCGGGGCTCGCTTGTTCGCGCCTGCGGAGATATCGCTCACGCGCCGCTCCCTCACCGCGCTGGAGGAATTCCGGGATGCGGGGTTCCTCGTCGGCACCGACAATGCCGCCGCGACAGCCGGCGCGGATATCATCATTCTTGCCGTCACGCCGCAGCAATTGAACGGGCTGCTCCATGAGATCAAAGGAGTCGTCGATCGGGCGCGGCATACGCTCGTCTCCGTCGTGTCGGGCGCTTCCATCAGCGCCATACGCAGTGGAGTGGAAAGCGAGGTTCCGATCATTCGCGTCATGCCCAATACGGCCATCGCGATCAGAGAAAGCATGACGTGCATTGCGGGCGGAGATGCTCCGGCCGAGCGCGTGCAGGAAGTGTGCCGTCTCTTCGATTCGCTCGGACGGACGCTGGTGATCGACGAGGCGCACATGATCCCTGCAACGGCGCTGTGTGCGTGCGGGATTGCGTTCTTCCTCCGGGCGATCCGCGCCGCGTCCCAGGGGGGGATCGAGATCGGTTTTCATGCGGAAGACGCCCTCCTGATGGCGGCACAGACGGCCAGAGGCGCTGCAACGCTCCTCGCGGAAGCGGGGAGCCATCCCGAAAGCGAAGTGGACAAGGTGACGACACCGCAGGGCTGCACGATCTCCGGACTCAACCAGATGGAGCACCATGGGTTCAGCTCGGCACTTATCAGGGGAATCGTCACCTCGGCGGAGAAGGCAGCCGTTCTGTATTCTCCCAAGGGAGCGTAATTGCATTTCATGCCGGAACTCCCTACGATACTGCCTGGATCCCACAGAACACCATCCCGACGGTATGGCAAAAGAGTATGACCCGCGGATGCATTCCGCAGAGCACATCCTCAACCAGACAATGGTGCGGATGTTCGGCAGGGGCCGTTCCTTCAGTGCGCACATCGAGAAGAAGAAGTCGAAATGTGACTACCACTTTGACCGCGACCTGACCGTCGAGGAAAAGGGTGAGCTGGAGAAACGCGTCAATGAGGTGATCGCCGCCGATCTTCCTGTGCGGGAAGAATACCTGCCGCGGGGGTCTGCGGAAGCGCAATTTAATCTCTCCCGGCTTCCGGAAGAGGCGGGCGAAACGATCCGCATCATTCGCATCGGCGATTACGATGCCTGCCCCTGCAGCGGCGCACATGTTGCCCGCACCGCCGAGATTGGAGGATTCCGCCTCATATCCACGGCATGCGATGAGGGAGTCCTCAGGATCCGATTCCGGCTTGCGGATGGATCGGATGCATGACGCCCCCTGTCGGCAGTTTCCACAGGAGTACCCTCCCGAAGAATTCGTCCACTGTTGCAAGGAGAAAATAATGCGAAAGTTCACACTTGCTCTGCTCTTTGCGTGTGCCGCCGTGCTCCCGCTTCGTGCGCAGGCGATATTCACGCATTCCTTCCTCGATGCCACACTGAGGGTCGATTTCTACCACACAGGCACAAAAGGGGAGGAGCGCTTCAGCGAGGATGCAGCCATCAAGGAGGGGCCCTGGCCGGGGAGCCGGAGTAACCTTGTGGACACGTTGAACCTGGGCGAGTACATGGTGAAGGTCTTCGACCATGCAACAAACGTTCTCCTGTATTCGCGCGGATTCTCCTCGCTGTTCAACGAGTGGCAGACCACGGACGAAGCGGTTGCGGGTGTCTATCGGACGTTTTCTGAATCTGTGAGGATTCCGTATCCGCGGAGGGCCATCCACCTTACGCTGTCGCGGCGCGATCGGAGGATGGAGTTCCATGAGGTCTTCAGCACCACCATCGATCCGAATGACCCGGTGCAGGTGAAAAAGGAGCGCCGGGTGGTCCGGTTCCCGGTTTCTCCGGTCATGGAAAACGGCGCGCCATCCGACAAGGTGGACATTGTGATCCTGGGCGACGGCTATGCGGCGGGCGATATGGAGAAGTTCCGCAAGGACGCCCAGCGGTTCAACGACACCATGTTCCGAACGCATCCTTTCAAAGAACGGAAGAAAGACTTCAACGTGTGGCGGGTGGATGTGGTCTCGGGAGAATCGGGGATCGATGTGCCGGACAAGAATGAGTGGCGGGACAACACGCTGGGAACGGCGTACAACACGTTCGGATCTGCGCGATATGTGCTGACAACGGATAACAAGACCCTTCGTGACATCGCGGCCGCTGCTCCGTATGATTTCATCTGCATTCTCGTCAACGACACACGGTACGGCGGCGGGGGGATCTACAACCTGTACGCCACGACCTACACGAACGAGAAAGTGGTTGGACAGGAGTGGCAGATGGACTATGTGTACGTACACGAATTCGGACACAGCTTTGCCGGACTTGCCGACGAGTATTATACGTCGTCGACAGCGTATAACGATTTCTATCTCGCGGGGGTGGAACCGTGGGAACCCAATATTACATCGCTTCTCGACAAGGGGAACGTCAAGTGGAAGGCCCTTCTCTCCGGCGGCGTGGAGGTTCCGACACCGTGGGAAAAGGCGCCGTACGACAGCGTGGAAGCGCTCCGGGCGAAACTCGATCGGCTCGCGCCCGACTATTACGAAAAAAGGGAACCCCTGTACAGGGCTGGGGCGGAAATCCTGAAGAACTCGAAGTATGCAGGGAAAGTCGGAGTGTTTGAAGGAGGAGGGTATGCGTCGAAGGGGATCTACCGCCCGTCGGTGGACTGCAGGATGTTCTCCCTCAGTCTCATTGACTTTGATCCCGTCTGCAGCGCGGCGATAGAAAAGATGGTCGATTTCTACGCCGCGCCGCGAGGACAGTAAGCACTACTCCTGCGGTTCCGGCTCAGGGGTCTTCTTCTTGGGGCGGAAGACGAAGAACCAAACGATGAACGCAAGGACGAGAGCTCCGACGATGTAGAGAATGAGTTTCAAATCAACGGTCTCTCGGTTCAGTTCGCTGACGAGCTTGTCGAGCGATGCGTATTCGACCTTGCCGAGCATATTGTCTTTGCTGAGGGCCTCGCGCCAGTCCTTGTCGATCTTGTCCCGCCACACGGAATCCGTGAAGGGGACGGGATCCTGATTGTTCGCCTTCAGCGTCGCGACATAGGTGCGGATGCTGGCGGAGAATGAAGGACCGTCGCTGAACGGCGCAACGCCGATTCCCGCGTCGGTGAATTCCTTCTGCAAGGTGCTCCAGAAGGTGGTGTTCAGTTTGGTCTGCCACTCTGCAAGGACCGAATCGACGTGGGCTGCCTGTTGGGACGCGTCGGCACGGGCGTCCTTCTCCACGCGTCCTGTTCCTTTTGTCGCTGCTCCCTTTGCAGAGGCGGCCTTTGCCGGCTGGGACGCCGGGAGCATGCCCGTCGTCGCTGTGACGGCGACCATGTTGTCCTTCAGTCCCGACCAATGTGACTTGAAGCTCTGCTCCTGATCGATGAGATTGCCGAAGTCCTTCCCCTGCAGTTTCGTCAGATCGAGGAATCGCACATTGTCGGCGGCGATTTCATAGACCCTCGTCACGACATTTGCCTTCTCGATCCTCTGGGCCACGGCTTCCTTATGGACGTCGGCCAGTTGACTCAAATCCTTTCCGTAGGGGAGGAAGATTGAGTCGGCAAGAGCGAAGACAAGCCGGTCCTTTGCCTGGAGATTGGCGGAAAGGCGCTTCACGGCGTCGCGGAGAGCGTTGAGCGACTTCCGGTTCTCCTGCAGCTCGCCGAAGAGCTGATCGCGCTGTGTGGTGAGCGAATCGAGCCGGGAGGTGATGAGGGCGATTCGTTCTTCCAGCTCGCTCATGCGTATCCCCTGTGTGCGGATGAGGTACACACGGTCGTACGTCAACACTTCGTGCGAGCGAAGCTTTGCCACGCTCTCGGCAAGCGTTGTCGGGTAAAGCGCCTTGTCAAGGAATGCCTGGTGTGCCGCAAAGTCATTTTCCAGCGTTACGATGGCCCCTTTCAGGGAGTCCAGCTCCTGAATCGTGGTCGCGGAGTCGATCCGCCCGGCAAGAGTCCTGTAACGGTCTTCGAAGTCCTTCTTGACGGCATAATCGGACTGCTGCGCAACGGCAGCGGAAACGATGGCGAGCACAAGAACGATCTCTTTCAGTAGGAGTTTCATTTCTTCACCTCCACAATGTCATCGCTGCTGAGGAGCCGGTGGAACCCTTCGCCGTCGACAAGTTCCACAAACGGTGCCCGCTGGTTGAACGCGGGATTTTTCAGTCCGGTTTCGCTGACGGCAATGGCAGATGTCAGCGAGAGTGATGCCTTCCCGGGACTGAAGACGTACACATGTTTGAACCTCGGTCCGGTCACGAAGTAGTATCCTTCACTGCTTCTGATGAGACGGAGATTCGCCCCCTTGAGCGCAGTGGAATCCTGGAATTCTTCCATGGCGAGGGCGGAGACGCCGCCAGTGACAGAGTAGCGGACATCTTCAAAGATATTGGCGTTATTGACTGTGACAGCGCTTTCCACCGGCCAACCGAAATCCACCCGGTCAAGTTTGAGGGTGGAGCACGAGGAGACCAGGACGGCGGCGGCGCACGTGAGGATGAATCGTCGGGTGTGATTCATGGGGGATGTGAGTCTCCTGTATGATTTATGTGCTGGATTGTTGGGACTCGGATTCGCGATAATTTAGCGATAAAACAGAACTGACGCAAGAAAAGAACGTCCGGGACGTTGATTTCTTTCATAAAGTGCTGTACTATAGTGATTAGTCCCTTCTCCCACACCATGACGCCCATCGCATATGCCAAAAAAGGACCAGGTGGTAGAACGAAAGACCGTCCTTATCGTTGAGGATAGTCTCGATTTTTCGAATCTGCTGAAATTTTTGGTGGAGGACGACGGCTGTGAAGGGGTGCAGTTTCCGGTGCACAGCGACGATATTGTGGGTTGGGCAAAGGAACATCGGGCTGCAGTCATCTTGATGGATCTCGCCCTGGGGCGAAAAGGGGGGGGCGAGTTTATCGACAAGCTGAAGGCCGATCCCGAAACCGCGCAAGTTCCGATCATTATCATATCGGGACGGGATCTTCCTTATAAGGACATCATGGAATTCCAATCGCGCGGAATCCGGTACCTGCGAAAAGGAAGAGTGGAGATTGATGAAATCCGGGATACGGTCAGGGAAGCCATTGCCAAGCCGATTCCCGACTTCACAGGGAAGAGGAGATGAAAGTCTATTGCCCCCTGCTTCTGAGCGGCAAGTACTTTGCGAACAAGCATGCGAGTAAAGGTCTCCCCGGCGGTCAGAATGTCTCGCCGCTCATCCAGTGGGGCGACGTGCCTCAGGGAGTGGAGTCGTTTGCCCTCTCGATGATCGAGCGGCTTTCCTCCTCCAAGGAGTGGGTGCACTGGTACGTTATCAACATACCGGCTTCGTTTCGTGAGATTCCCGAACGGGCCTCCGGCAACAGGGACAAGATGCCCCGGGGTTCGCTGGAGTTGCGAAACTCCTTCGGCGACCTCGGATACGGCGGGCCGGAGCCCCCGAAGAACTCCCCGTCACTCGTCTGCGAGATCACCGTCCATGCCCTGAATGTTGCGGCCCTGCCTGTAGGCCCGTTCTCCACTCCGGAGGAATGTGCCGAGGAGATGCGCGGCCGATTGATCGGCGGCGCGACGATGACAGCGATCTTCCGCAGATAGATTGTTTCTCCCGCGGGTTCCGCTCCGGGCGACAGATGACTCCGGCCGCAGCGACGCTATGCCGGAGGTTTCAGAATTACGCCGCGGTTCTGCTGCCCGTTCATCTTGACGATGACCGGTTGGCGGAACTCGAGGTGCCTCGTGTACGTCTGCTCTTCGACCGCCGGCTGGGCTGCAAGCCACTCCCAATCCACAAAGCCTCCCGATTCGTTCCCCTCAACTGTGAAGTACCCAACCATGAACGAAGTGATGTTCTGGAAGAAGTGAGATCCTTGTGACGGGGTGACGTTGAAATCCTTGAATCCCGCTTCCACGATCGCCTTTGCCCCGGAAATCTGGTCCCACTTGACGGGGATTCCCAGCCAGGGGTCAAGAGTCCCCCATCGCCCCACACCGATCAACAGATACGGCTTGTTCTGATAGATCAGCTTCTCGTTGAAGCGGCTCACTTCCTGCGCGACTTCGACGCTCTTCGTCCGGTCGAACGTGTTGATGTCGACCACGATGATATCCCGCACATCCTTGAGCATGCCGTTTCCCAGCACGTGCGTGCTGTGGCAGATGACCTCCGCCGGGTTGGCGTCGTCGACGTTCAGTTCTTCCGATTCCCTGTTCAGGACCAGCGGACGCATCTGCAGGAGGCCGAAGAGCCGGGGGGAATTCTTGGGGACGGACATATTGACGGCAAATTCAATTTCGACCGGCGTTCCCATCCCGGCGCTGCCGAGATCGAGGAGGAGTTCCAGTGCCTGTGGAAGGGGGAATATCTTGTTCCGCAGGATGGGGGCAAACGTGACAATGCGCATGCCGGCGCGGCTGAGTCCGTCATAGATCGCATCGTTTTCCGCGGAATAGGTCGATGCGACGAATTGAAGTGTCCCGTCCTTTTCCGCGACAGCGAGGCCATGCTTCCGCACAAGCGTATCATGCGTTTCACTGAGACCGAGCGGATGGCCGTTGAGATCGAGGGCGAAGAATTCCCCCTGGTTGTTCCGCAGGGTCTCTTCCGTCGAGAAGAACTGAAGCAGATGGTTCGGGTACTTGGGACAGAACCGGACGGTTACCCCGCCATCGACGATCATCTTGCCGAGTCCGAGGGCCACGGATGCAATGCCGTCCTGCTGTTTCTGGGGTGCGATCGGGTAGAAGTTGTACGATTTTGCGACTCCTGAAAAATCCGGATAGAACCTGTCATCGTGCGCGGCGCCGACCATCTTTTGCACGATGACCGCCATCTTCTCCTCTTCCAGCCGGTAGGAGGTGACCTTGATATAGTCTTTGGCCGCCTTGAAAAACGTCGACGCGTACACTCGCTTGATCGTGGAGAGGAGGTCGCTGAGCCGGGCGTTCGGGTTCGGTTTGTTGTTCGCGATCATGTACGTCTGGTACACCCCTGCGAACGGATGATACTGGGAATCTTCCAGCAGGGTGGAGGAACGCACGGCAAGAGGTTCCCGAACGAGATCCAGGAATTCGGCGAGCTGGGTCCTGATTTTCCGCGGAAATTTTCCCGCTTCAAGGAACCGCCGCACAATTTCCTCGTCGGGACCGGGCCGCAGGGCGAAATCGCGAAGGTCGTTCTCTTCGAGAAACTCATCGAACACGTCCGTGCCGATCGTAATCCCGGGCGGAATGTAGATTTGCACGCCGTTGAATCTGCTGCGGATGTCGTAATTGTTGATCAATTGATTCACAAAGCCCAGGCCTCGGGCTTTGCCGCCAAGCGAACCGCCTCCGAGACGGGCGAAGGAGCTGTCCGGATCGAATGTGGCGGGGTCGAAGTCGGTGATCTGGCCAAACTGGCGGAGATGGCGGTAGTTCTGAAGGGCCTCAATCAGGCTCTCCCGCAGGGACTCCGAGGAAGGGAAGTCGGTAACCTTATGGGGGCGCAGGCGGTGGGCGAGCCAGAATTCCGTACGCGCCTTCAGCCAGTTCGAAAAATGATTCCGTTCCCCGTGATAGCGGATGCTCTCATCCGGGACGGTTCTGAGCGTCTCTTCGAGCGTCTTCAGATCGGTCGCACGCCCCACCTCCCGCCCATCCGGCATCCGGAAGATGAAGTCGCCGAAGCTGAAGTAGGTGTTCAGGAACATCCGGAGCTCATGCAGGAGGACGGGGGAGTCCTTCATGAGGAAGGATGCGCCCAGAGCACGGGCTTCGTCCGCACAGGCGGCGTTGTTCGATTGGAGGAGGATCGGGATGTCTGGATGTACGGCTTTGACTGCGCGTGCGAATTCAAGCCCTGCCCGGGGATCGTCGATTCCCTTCCGCTTGAAATCGATGTCGGAAATGACGCCGAGGATATTCTCTTCGTACTTTTCAAAGAAAGCCCACGCCTCATCGTACGTGGTACAGAGAAGAATCTTGGGCCGCGCGCGCATGCGGAGGTACTTGTGGGAAAGACTGATCCCCTCCGCGATGAGGCGTCTCGATTGGTTGACGATCTCCGTGTAAATGAGCGGGAGGTAGGAGGAATAGAACTTGACGTTGTCTTCGATGAGGATGATCGACTGCACGCCGATGATCCTGGTATCGTTTTCGACGTTGATCCTGTCCTCCATTGTCTTGATAATGCCGAAGAGGATCCTCGAATCCCCTTGCCAGATGAATATCCGGTCGAAGATGGAGGCATCATGGTGGTGGATGAGCTCCGACTGCTCCCGGTTGTCGTAGGCAAGGAGGACGATTGGTATACTGAGACCGGATTCGCGGATCTTTTTCGCGAGCCGCGTGGCATGCATATCGTCGATGTGCAGCGTCATGATGACCAGGTCGAACCGGTTCTTTTCGTTCAGAAGCGAAAGGGCCTCCTGACCGCTGGGCGCATGGGTGAGATCGGGGGTGTGGCTCAATTCGAGCCCCGAGTATTCCTTCCTGATCTGCTCGTGCAGTCTCCCGTCCTCTTCAAAGATGTAATAGTCGTAGAGGGACGAGACGAGGAGGATGTCGCGGATGCGGAACCGCATGAGGTTCTGGAACCCCTGTGAGCGGATGGCGTGTCCCGCTTCGATGAGGGAGAGTATGCTCGCGGGGGAAGAGGTCTGGTCGTTTGCCATGATGAAGGACCTGTGGTGCGTCGTCGGATCAGTTGAAGGATAAAAAAAAACGGAGTGGAAAGCCACTCCGTTGTGGAGGATGGATGGACGTCTCTCAGACGAGTCCTTGATCGAGCATGGCATTGGCGACCTTCAGGAATCCCCCGATGTTCGCGCCATTGACGTAGTTGCCGGGTGTGCCGAACCTCTCCGCTGTTTCCACGCAGGTCCGGTGGATGTTTTGCATGATTTCGTGCAGCCGGCGATCCACCTCCTCCTTCGACCAGGGGAAACGCATGCTGTTCTGCGACATCTCCAGTCCCGACGTTGCCACGCCCCCCGCATTCGAGGCCTTTCCAGGTGCAAAGAGGATTCCCGCCGCGTTGAAGACCTTGAATCCCTCGATGGTCGTCGGCATGTTGGCACCTTCCGTGACGCACTTGCAGCCGTTCTTGACGAGCTCTTTGGCATCGTTCTCGTCGAGTTCGTTCTGCGTGGCGCAGGGGAGGGCAACATCGACCTTCACGCCCCACGGATGCTTTCCGGGGTAAAATTCCACCTTGAATTTGTCGGCATAATCCTTCACACGGTCCTTGGAGCTTGCACGAAGTTCCAGCATATAGTCGAGTTTTTCCCCCTTCACGCCTTCCTTATCATAGATGAAGCCGTCGGGACCGGACAGCGTGACGACTTTGCCCCCCATCTGGTTCACCTTGGTGACCGCTCCCCAGGCAACGTTGCCGAACCCGGAGACCGCGACGGTCTTTCCTGCGATGGTCTGCCCGCGCGACTTGAGCATTTCTTCCGCAAAATAGACCACGCCAAAACCGGTCGCTTCCGGGCGGATGAGAGATCCTCCCCATGTCAGTCCCTTGCCGGTCAGTACGCCGGAAAACTCACGCGTCAGGCGCTTGTACTGGCCGAACAGATATCCGATCTCGCGTCCCCCCACGCCGATATCGCCCGCCGGGACATCTGTTTCCGGACCGATATGTCTGAACAGCTCGGTCATGAAACTCTGGCAAAACCGCATTACTTCATTGTCGCTCTTCCCCTTCGGATCGAAGTCAGATCCCCCCTTTCCTCCCCCCATCGGCAAAGAGGTGAGGCTGTTCTTGAAGACTTGTTCGAACGCAAGGAATTTCAGGATACCGAGATTGACAGAGGGATGGAATCGGAGACCGCCTTTGTACGGTCCGATGGCGCTGTTCATCTGGATCCGAAAGCCCCGGTTGATGTGGACCTCTCCCTGATCGTCCATCCAGGGGACTCGGAACATGACGACCCGTTCCGGCTCCACCATCCTCTCCAGGATCTTCGCATGGCGGTACTCCGGATGACGCTCCAGCACAAGCTCCAGGGATTCTGCCACCTCCTGGACTGCCTGGTGGAATTCCGGCTCGGAAGGATTCTTGGCCTTCACTTGCGCAAGCAGGCTGTTCACATACTCAGACATACGATCCTCGAAAAAAGTCGTTATATAAGAATTGGGCCGCCAGCGGCAAAATGCATAAATGGCGGGGTTCCGCGCGGGCGGCTATCGTCAATACGGGAAAGAACCATACATTGGACGTGCCAGAATTCAGGGGGGATGGGTATCCCTCTCACCGAAAGGGAGTTGGTGTTTAAACATTTTAAAGTTCAGTTTCACTTCTCCTCTCTTTCTTATCTCGCCGAAAGGCCCCCGTATTGCCCCTCTCCTTCCCAAATCGTGGAATTTCTTTTAGGAATTAGGACTTCGCCGGAGAACGACTTACTGTTGAATTAACTTACTTCGCGATGGAATATCGCAACATCACAATAACTCATTGAAATAACAATCGGTTACACGGTATTGGATGGACATATCCAAGATACATGTTGCAATAATCAACTTTTCGAAATCGGCTTCGCGTTCGTCAATACCCTCGAAACGGCCGGGGCAGGCCCAAAGTGTTGCCAAGCACGACGTTGGGCGTTGAGACTTTCTACGGTCATTCAATAGGATTCCTGGCACAAATAGTGGTCCTTACTCGACAGTTGCGGAGCTCCACCACGCTGGAGAAAGGAGTCACCAATGTCACTTTTGTTCGCAGTGCTGACGCTCGCCATCTTCATCGTCTTCGGCTGGCTGAGCCGGGGTCGAGGAAAGAAGGTGGCGGCCACCCCCGTCCTTGTAAGACGCTATATCCACCCCGGCCACACGTGGGTTCGCGAGACGGAAGATGGTGATGTCCTGATCGGAATCGATGATTTTGCGCAGTCCGTTTTCGGCTCGATCGATGGAGTTGAACTTCCCCGGATTCTGAAAAGGATCAACCAGGGGACAATTGGCTGGAACGTTCGGCACGGTCAACGCACCATCCCCATGCTCAGCCCCGTCAGCGGGCGGGTGATCGAGAAGAACGAAATGGTTCTGAAGGATCCGTCGCTCGTCAATGCGTCGCCGTATGCCGACGGGTGGCTCTTACGGGTTCGCCCCCGAAGGCTGCCTGCGCAGCTCACCAACCTCTTGTCCGGCAAGCCGGCTCAGCAGTGGCTTGATGGCGTGCGGGCGGAGTTGGGGAGGTTCTTTTCGGGAACGCCTGTTCTGATGTATCAGGATGGCGGGGTCATGATGACGGACCTTGCCGACCGCTGTTCGGAGGAAGAATGGAAGAGACTCGTGAAGGAATTCTTCCTCGTCGACCCTCGTCCTCGTTGATTTTGCCCCCCATTGATTTCGCCCGCCGCCGATGGGTCAGAGAACCCGCCACTTGGCATCGCCGCTGAGAAACCCCAAAGCGGTCTCTCACGGTGCCCCTCCGTACAGATATCCCCATCTCCTGCCATGTTCACAAATGCAACACCCGTTTCCTAACCGTGCGAAATGAGGAAGTGGCCGGGAAGGCGCCTCTTTCGCACTTGCTGAAAAAAGCGACAATTGAGCATATTGGCGATCGTGTGAGGTGGCATGCTTTGTGACCGGAGGGAATGTGCCATGAAGCCATTTCTCAGCCGTTCAATGCGGATCACCAGGACAATTGCTTTTCGACTTTTCCTTCTGATCGCCACGGTGCAAACGGTCGTCCTTGTCCTTTTGACCTATGCCGTCCTGCATGTGCAGGAGACGAGTCTCATGAAGGATGTTCAGCAAAGCGCCTTCCGGTTGAGCGACCTGGTCAGGCGGGCGACACAGCACAGCATGATGCTGAACAGGAAAGAGGATGTGAACGGCATCATCCAGGGTGTTGCGGGGGAGCCGGGGATAGAGGGGATCCGGATATACAACAAAGAAGGAAGAGTCATTTTTGCCACCATACCCGGAGATCTCAATTCGACGGTGGACATGAACGCCGAGGCGTGCGTCAGCTGTCATCCGTATGGCGGTCTGGAAAATCCGCACTCTCCCTCAGACAATCTTTCCCGTATCTTCGCCAGCCCTTCGGGGGAACGTATCCTCGGGCTGATCACTCCGATCAGAAACGATCCGGAGTGCTCCGGCGCGGCATGCCACGCCCATCCCGCCAGCAAAACAATCCTGGGCGTTCTTGATGTCAAGATGTCACTCTCCCAGGTCGACAGCGTGATCGCGGAAAGTAGGAGAGAGCTGGTCTATCTTTCGATCGGCGCCGTTCTTGTCGTCGGCCTCATCTCGGGCGCCTTCATCTGGTCCGGTGTCCGCCGCCCTGTCAAACGTCTCGTGGCGGTGATGGAACGGGTGACAGGGGGAGATCTCGAAGGCCGTCTGCTCACTTCGTCGACCGACGAGCTTGGTCAGCTCGCGCGCACGTTCAACGAGATGACGGAAGAGCTTTCCCGGGCACGGCGGGAACTTACCGACTGGTCGGAAACTCTTGAGCTGAAGGTGAGGGAGAAGACGGCGGATCTGGAAAGGGTTCACCGGGAGATGGTGAAGGTGGAGAAGATGGCGTCGCTGGGCAACCTGGCATCGAGTGTTGCCCATGAGCTCAATAATCCGCTGGAGGGAATTGTCACCTTCTCGAGACTCCTGATGAAACGGATCGCGAAGTCCGGCCTTCCCCCGGAAGTGGCGCAGACATATCTTGACGATCTTCGGCTGATGGCGGACGAGGCGATGCGATGCGGGAATATCGTCAAGAATCTCTTGACGTTTGCCCGCCAGCGCGGTGCCGCATTTCAGATGGTGCAGCTCGGTCCTGTGATCGAACGCTGCGGGCTGCTGATGAACCATCATGCCGGGATGCACAATGTTGCGCTCCGGACCTCCTGTTCGGTTTCCGATCCCATCGAGATGGATCCCAACCAGATTCAGCAGGTGCTCATTGCGCTGATGGTCAATGCGGTCGAGGCCATGGGGGGCGGAAGCGCGAAGCCGGAAGGGGGGACGCTCGACGTGGATGTCAGGCCGGACGCCGATCCGCAGCGGGTTGCTCTCAGGATAACCGATTCCGGCGTCGGCATGGACGAGGAAACGAAGTCGCACATTTTTGAACCGTTCTTCACGATGAAGTCCGAGGCGAAAGGTGTCGGCCTCGGGCTGTCCGTCGCGTACGGGATTGTTGAACGTCATCACGGCACGATCGATGTGGCCTCGGTGCCAGGCCACGGCACGACGTTCACCATCTCCCTTCCCCGGCGCCAATCGGTGGAAGGGCCGCCGCAATCTTTGCCACGTTCGGTTGAAGGAGATCGCGTATGAACAAGAGCGATATCGGCATTTTGGTCGTCGATGACGAACTCATTGTCAGGGAATCCCTCTCGAAATGGTTCCGCGAGGACGGGTACCGGGTCGAGAGTGCCGAGAATGCAGCGACCGCCCTGAAGAAACTCCAGGCCGGACCCTGGAATCTGATGCTCGTGGACATCAAGATGCCCGGGATGGACGGCATCGAACTTCTTCAGCGCGTAAAGGAAATGACAAAGGATGTGGCGGTCATTGTCATCACCGCCTTTGCCACCGTGGACACAGCGGTCAAGGCCCTGAAGGAAGGCGCTTTCGACTATATCACCAAGCCGATCGACCCGGACTACCTCGACCATATGGTGGAAAAAGCCCTCCATCAACAGGAACTGGTTCGGGAAAATCTGAAGCTGAAAGACGCGGTCAGCGAGCTGGCTCCCCGGGGGGACATTATTGGGGAGTCGCCTGAAATGCAAAGAGTCATGGAGCTGGTCCACAGCGTGGCGCCGACCGACACGACGATCATGATCCGGGGCGAGAGTGGGACCGGGAAGGAACTTGTGGCCAGGGCAATCCATGCTGCGAGCCCGCGAAAGTTCTTCCCGATTGTGACGGTGAACTGCGGGGCCATGACGGAAACCCTCCTGGAGAGCGAACTGTTCGGGCATGAGAGGGGAGCGTTCACAGGCGCGCAGTACCGCAGGAAGGGGAAGGTGGAACTGGCCGATGGCGGAACGCTGTTCCTCGATGAGATCGGCAATATCGACATGAAGACGCAGATGGACCTTCTCCGGGTGATCGAGACGAAGCAATTCACGCGAGTGGGGGGAACCGAGATTGTGAAGTCGGATTTTCGCGTCATTTGTGCTACCAACAAGGACCTTGAGCGCGCAGTGAAGGAGGGGAGTTTTCGTGAAGATCTCTATTATAGAGTAAACGTGTTCATTATTGAGCTTCCCCCTCTTCGCGGCCGGCGCGGGGATATTGCCAAGCTTGCGCACTACTTTCTCGAAAAGTATGCCCGGCAGATGAACAAGCAGGTGAAGGGGTTCACGCCGGAAGCGATGCTCGCATTGCGTCAACACGACTGGCCGGGCAATGTCCGCGAGCTGGAAAATGCGATCGAGCGGGCGATGGTGGTAACGCAGGGTGACATGATCGACAAGGATCACCTGCCGCTCCAAATCCCTCTTGCGCTGGTCAAGGAGGGAAAGACTCTTGAAGACGTCGAGCACAGGCATATTGAGCAGGTGTTAAGGGAAAACAGTTGGAATGTCAGTCGAAGCGCGGCGGTCCTGGACATCGACAGGGTGACGCTGTATCACAAGATCGAGAAATATGGACTGAAGCGTGAACAATGACACCTGTCCATATCCTCCCGCTGGGAGGTGCACGGCTCGAACTCCTTGAGCGTGTTATCCCGTCGGTGGAGCAGAAGATTCATCGTTCCACTCTCTTGCGCGAGATCGACTTCGACACCGAGCAATTCTACGACGACGAGCGAAGCCAGTACAATTCCACGAAGATTCTTCTTCATCTCAGACAGCGATATGCCGGCGCCGGGGAGAACGACGACGCGAGAGCCATTGCCGTCGTCCCTTTCGATCTCTATATTCCAATCTTGACCTACGTTTTCGGCGAGGCGGAAGTCAACGGTCGGGTGGCGGTTGTCTCCTCTTACCGCCTTGCTCCGGAGCGATATGGCTTGGCTCCTGACGCGAACCTCTTCCAGTCCCGGTTTCTGAAAGAAATTCTTCACGAGTTGGGGCATGTCTTCGGGCTCCTTCATTGCATCTCCCAGGAATGCGTCATGCATTCTTCGTCCTATGTTGAGGAGATTGATTTGAAGGGAGACGGGTATTGCGAATCATGCGCCGGCATTTTTGAGGGGAATTCTTGACCGGGACATGGCGCCTCAACGGCGTGGTAAGGGTCGGACACTTCCATTCTTGGAGAGACCTTCGCCTGCTCGTTGTTGAGGCATTTGCATTTCTCCGCAATTCCTCGTGTCTTGCTGCTACCATCATTCAAGAGGGACAGATGAACATGCGAATTATGGGCTTTCTTCTCACAGCCGCATCAACTCTCTGCGCCACCGCAGCGCTCGCAGGCGGTCCGGAGGAGGCAGTCAAAGGAGGAGATCGATCATCGGTCGACCTGACTGTCTACAACCAGAACCTCTCCCTGATCCGGGAAGAGCGGACATTCATTCTGCCGAAAGGGCTCAGTACTGTCGTCGTTCCCGACATCCCCTCTACGATCGACGGCACGTCCGTTCATTTCATGAGCCTGACCGATCCTCCCTCCGTCAGAGTTCTCGAACAAAACTACCAGTATGATCTCGTCAGCCAGGCAAAACTGCTGGAGCGGTACCTCGGCCGCCAGGTGGAATTCATGCGGCTCGACCCGGCGACCAACAAGGAACGGGCCGTCCCCGGGACGCTCCTGGCTTCGGGATACGCAGGGACCGGGGGACTTGTGGCGGAGATCGAGGGAAAGGTCGAACTCAACCCCTCAGGCCGGCTGGTTCTCCCTTCGCTCCCGGAAGGGCTGATCCTGAAGCCGCAGTTGACCTGGATGGTAAGTTCGACGCGGGAAGGGACCCACAAAGCGGAATTGAGCTACCTCGCCGGCGGACTCTCATGGTCCTGCACCTACGTGGCCCTCATGGACGACAAGGGGAGTTCCCTCGACATAACCGGGTGGGTGACGCTGACGAACAACTCGGGGACCTCGTTTCACGACGCGGGCCTGAAGCTCGTGGCCGGGGACGTGAACATCGTCCAGGACCAGGCCATGCCTCTCTACAAGGCGATGCGATCCGACATGGCAGCGGAAGCAGGAGCAGCCCAGTTCTCCCAGTCGAATCTCTTTGAGTACAAGCTTTACTCGCTGCAGCGACGGACAAACATTGGGAACAACGAGACCAAGCAGGTGGAGCTCGCTTCGGCACATAACGTGAAGACGAAGAAAACCTATGTCTACGATGGCCTCGTCGATCAATGGCGAACGTGGTGGAATAACAGCTCCTATCGCTCGCAGGAAAGCTTCGGCCAGCAATCCAACACAAAAGTGGGAGTCTATGTCGCCTTCAAGAACGAAGAGAAGAGCGGCCTGGGCATCGCCCTGCCGAAGGGTAAAGTAAGGGTGTACGAGCGGGACGAAGAGGGGAAGGAACAGTTCGTCGGTGAAGATCAGATCGACCACACGCCGAAGGATGAGAACGTGCGGCTCTTTTTAGGGAATGCCTTCGACCTTGTTGGTGAGCGCGTGCAGAAGGACTTCAAGTCGTATGGCAACGGGCGCATTGTGGAGGAGACGATCGAGATCACCATGCGCAACCACAAAGACGAAACCGTCGCAGCGGAGGTGTATGAACATCCCTGGCGATGGAGCCAGTGGGAAATCGTCACCGCCAGCGATGCCTGGACGAAGGTTGATCAGAGCACGCTCAAATTCCCGGTGACCCTCCCGAAAGACGGGGAGAAGAAAGTCCGGTATACGATCAGATATTCGTGGTAAAGGGAGGGGAAATCCCGCGGGTGTGCCGGACGGGTGGAAGAGACGAGGAGAGGGTGAGCCGATCGGGAAGGGAGTTTCCCTAATTCCCCTTTTTGGCAAACTTGAACGGGATGGTCAGCCAGGAAGCCACCGGTCCGCCGGCCATTTCGGCCGGGGCATATTCTGATGATCGAACGGCTTCCAACACCGGATCGATGAGCAGATCGTTGGTGCATTTCATCGTGACAGTGTCAACAGGTTTGCCGGCGGCGTCGATCTGAACGCCGACAACGATCTGTCCTTCAATCCCCATCTCGTAGCTGATGGATGAGAACTTCGGGCTTTGAAGCTTGATGATGTGTGCATCCTTTTCGACCGGAAGAGAAGTGAGTGGTCCGCCGGTTTCCTCTTGCTTCACGGCCGGCGGCTGCTGCTCCTCGGGGGGAGTTGTGGAGGCCTGAAGGGGCGTCCCGGACGCTGAAGGCTCGGCCGTTCCGGGATTCTCTGCTGCCAGTTGGGAGGGCGGGCTTCCGCCCGAAGGCTTCGCGCGATCCGCTTTGGTTCCCTCTCTTTGGACTCCTTCCTTCTTCTCTGTCGTCTGCGTACTGGACGAAGACCGCTCTTCGGCCGCGATGCGCACGGGCGGAGAAGCACCCTTTGTCGACTCCGCCGGGGCCGCAACGAAAAACTGTTCCTCGGACGCCCGGACCGGTGCACCCAGGAATTTCTCTCCGCTTGGCGGGGGAAGTCCTTCCGCCCCCGGAGCGGCCTTCCGGTGCTGTGCGCGTTGGTAAAACCACAGACCGGCAATTGCAATCACGATAAGCGTCAACGCAAAGAAGATCCAAAGCAGCAGGTTCCCCTTCTTCTTTCTCCTGGGCGCGGCAAGATGTGCAGGCGGTTTCGCGCCGCCGCGGTGGGGCCGTTGCGGTGACGACCACTCTTCCGTAATGACCACGACCGGCTCTGAATCAGGCGGGGTTCTTCGATCGTCAGGGCGGGGAGATTGAACGGGAGGGGGCATCTGGAGAGGGGGAGATGCGGCCTCCGCCTGCTGAGCAAGGGGCTCCACCTCTCGCTCCAGAGCTCGTGCGACGAGGTTGTCGGGGTCGATGATGTACACTCGCCGTATCTCCGCCAGGGCATGCCGGTATTCCCTTTTACGGATATACTCGTGTGCGTGCTGGAAGTATTGGTTCTTCAGCCATTCGAGCGCCACCGACTTCTCCCTGCGCTGCTGTTCCGGGTCGATGGACAAACTGCCGAGATCCGAGACATTCGTCACGCCGGCCGACGTGTGTGAAACCTCGAGGGCTTTCTCGATGATGGAAGGGATGGAATCGAGAATATCCGAGCGTTGCTCGTCGGTGAGCGATCCAGCGGTGTGGAACTCCTGAAGCTGTTCTGCCTGTCTCTCGAACGCAAGAATATAGACGTTTTTCGGCTCGAGCGCCTTGGCCTTTCGAATGGTGGCGAGCGCATCAGCAAAATTACCGGCCTCCGCCTTTGCTTGCGCATCAGCGAGGTGGCGGTCGATACGAGACGATCCTGTGTCTTCTTGCGGTGTCATCCCTGGGGGAGGGGTCAATTGTCCGAATATAATGAATGGGGATGAGAATTACAAAACAAGAGCGACTTCCATCTCGTCCCGGGAATCGGGAAGGACCACCGTGGCAATCCGCTTCGCATCGTCATACGTCCATTGGCTGGTCTTCTTTCCGTTGACGCTGACGGAGCGCGGCTTCCCCGAAAGTCCCGCAAAACAGACGAGGACTTTTCTTGAAGGGGGAACATATGATCCTTCCGCCTTCGTGATCGTCAGGACTTCCCCGGATCCCTCGGACCGGACCCGGTGACTGCGCTCGAAGAAAGCGCCGCCTTCATAAGCAAACGATTCCCCATCGTCTTCATAATAGGGGGAAGACATCGTCGTCCCCGAATCAGGCGGAAACACCATGAGTGTCAGCGGATTCACGGGCGCTTCCGCCGTGTACTGCACAGCCTGTCGCAGCGGGATGACCGCTCCCGCGCGGACAAACAGGGGGATGCGCTCGAGAGGCGCTTCGACATCGACCCTCTGGTTCCCCTGGAGGCGTGCACCCGACCAATAGTCGTACCAGACTCCGGCGGGAATGTCGACGCTCTTCCTCCGCGCCCCTTCGGTGAGGACGGGCGCGACGAGCAGATCCGGGCCAAAGAGAAACTCCTCGTCGGTGGAGGTGAATCTCCGGTCTTCGGGATACTCGAAGATCATCGGCCGCATGGCCGGAATGCCTGAGCGGGAGGCGGTTGCCATTGTCGTATAGACGTAGGGAAGAAACTCGTAGCGGAGATCAAGAGTCCCCCGGTTGATCGTCGTATACTGGTCGCCGTATTCCCACGGCTCTTTGTTCTTTTCATGGATGACCGAGTGGGCGCGCATCAGAGGCGTGAAAACGCCAAGTTGCAGCCAGCGCGCAAAGAGCTCTCCCGAGGGATAGCCCACAAACCCGCCGATGTCGGAACCCACAAAGGGCTGCCCCGAAATGCTCAGGTTCAAACACATGGAGAGGGACATGGCAAGATGATCCCAGGATGCCATGTTGTCGCCTGTCCACGCCGCGGCGTAACGCCAGCCGCCGGCATACGAGGCACGGGTCAGGACAAAAGGCCTGCTGCCGGGGATGAACCGACGCGCCCCTTCGTACGTGCCGCGCGTCATCTGCATTCCGTACACGTTGTGAAACTCCGCGTGGGACCCGCGGATTCCCTCGCCGTCATGGACGACGGAGAGATCAACGGTGTTGGTGGGAACATCGAAGACGGAGGGCTCGTTCATGTCGTTCCACCACCCGCTGATGCCGGCCGCAGCGAAACCGGCGTATTGATCCCCCCACCACCGCCGTACCGAAGCACTTGTGAAATCCGGGAAGACACACATTCCCGGCCAGACTTTTCCGGTATAGAGGGCGCCATTGGGGTAATGGAGAAAGGCGTCCGCGGCCAGTCCCGAACGGAAGACGGTGTACGCGCTGTCAAGTTTGACGCCGGGGTCCACGATCACGACTGTGCGAAACCCCTCCGCACGCAGGTCCCTGACCAATCCCGGAGGGTCGGGGAAGGTCGCCGGGTTCCAGGTGAAAACGCGATAGCCGTCCATGTAGTCGATGTCGAGGTAGAGAACATCGCAGGGCATCCTGCGCGACCGAAAGCCCCGGGCGATCTCGCGAACGCGGCTCTCGGGCGTGTAACTGAACCGGCACTGTTGATAGCCGAGCGACCAGAGTGGCGGGAGGGGCATGCGCCCCACAAGCTCAGTGAAACGGGAAAGGATCGATGAAGGGGTCGGTCCTGCAAAGAAATAATAGTTGAGTGCGCCGCCTTCCGCACCGAAGGAGTATTCGCTTCTGGATCCCTTTCCCATATCAAAGAAAGAGCGGTAGGTATTGTCGAAGAAGATCCCGTAGGCTCTTCCATTCCTGATGCCATAGAAGAAGGGGATGGTCTGATACAGCGGGTCGGTTCCCGCATCGTAACCGGGGATGTCGGAGTTCCACATCGTCATTCCATGATCGCGGCGCTGGAATCGCCCGGTCTTCTCGCCGAACCCGTAGTACCGCTCTTCCTGGGGCATGGTCTTCCAGACACGGACCTCGTTTCCATGCCACGACATCCCTCTCGAAGGAGCGTCTTGGTTGATGATTTCGCCTGACGCGTTGCGGAAGGAAATCCGCAGAGGATGCTTGCCGACCACCACCGTGACGCGGGATGTCGCCATGGTCAGCGTCGAATCGCCGTCCCGGAGCGTGACCTCGGGTGCAGGCCATTCCGGCTTCACGACTGCCCATGAGCGATCAGGCGCCTGCGATGGTGCCGGCCGGAAGAGGACCCGGATCATGTCATCCGCCATGGCGGTCAGGGTCAGCGTGGAGCTGCCTGCAAAGAGGGTCACCTGTCTCTTGCCGTCGGTTCGGACGGAATCAACAGATCCGGCGGCATGCCACTGGGCATTTGCAGTGATGGTGGCTGCTGCGACGAGGCAGAGAAGGGGACGGAGAGGCATGGAAAATCCTGAAACGTGAGTGACCCGGTCCGGGGGACCGGGGTACGGGAGAATGTTGCCGCCGGGTCAGAGCGTCTTTTCGGTGGCGATGTCGAAGAATTGCATCTTCGCCGTGTCGGCGTACAGTTCGAAGAGCTGTCCCACGGCGGGAGCTTTGTCGCTGGCAATGCGCGCCACATAGTGCGTTCCCGCGCCGGTGGAGAAGTAGACGAAGATCTCGTTCCCCACCGGTTCAACGACTTCAATGGTNNCGGATGCCCATGACGACCCGCCCACCGTGAAGGCCGCCGAACTTCGCATCGATCCCCGCGGGGAGACGCGACTCGAAGGACGTTCCCTCCTGATGAAATGTCCAGGACCCGTTCTTCCTGAAGGTCCCGTCCATGAAATTCATCGTGGGGCTGCCAATGAAGCCCGCGACAAATTTGTTGACTGGATGGTGGTAGATGGAAAGCGGGGAATCGACCTGCTGCACAACCCCATCCTTCATCACGACAATCCGATCTCCCATGGACATCGCTTCGATCTGGTCATGGGTGACATAGATCATGGTGGTGTGAAGCTGATGGTGAAGGCGCGAGATCTCGGTTCGCATCTGCACGCGGAGATTTGCATCGAGATTGCTGAGAGGCTCATCGAAGAGAAACACCTTGGGCTGACGGACGATCGCCCGGCCAAGGGCAACTCGTTGCCGCTGTCCCCCTGAGAGGGCCTTCGGTCTCCGGTTGAGATATTCCGCAATGCCGAGAATGTCGGCTGCGTGGTGTACGCGGCGATCGATTTCGGGTTTCTCGTACTTTCTGAGCTTCAGCCCNNGGGGGAACATCGTTCACGACGGTGTCGCCGATGCTGACGGTTCCGCTCGTAATCTCTTCGAGACCCGCGATCATGCGGAGAACGGTGGATTTTCCGCAGCCGGAAGGTCCGACGAGAACAACGAATTCCTTGTCATTGACCGTGATGGAGACGTCGCGGACGGCCGTCACCTTCCCTTCATAGACCTTGGAGACTTGCGAAAGCTTCACTTCTGCCATGAGCGTCCCTTTGGAGGAGGACAGCGAGTACTTCGAAACGGTGGCGATTGCAGGGGAGCGATTCCTTGAAAATCTTACTAATATAGCGATGCAGAGGCCTAGTATCAAGATTCCTGGCGCTTTTCCTTGACATCCAATGGCATCATTTTATATGTTCGCGGAAGCGCTTCCAAGAGCTTACTTTCCCAGTGTTTGAATCATTTTTCATTCTTTTCTTGACAATCAAGGTGTGTCTTTGTATTTTCATGGAAGCGCTTCCATAACACTTTCCGCTTACGAGACTCAACTCAGTGTAACCTATGGCCGTGACGATCTACGACCTGGCGAAAGAAGCCGGAGTAGGGATTGGCACTGTTTCGCGCTGCCTGAACAACCATCCGAGCGTTTCGGTGGAAACGCGCGCGAAGGTGCTGGCAGTGGTGAAGCGTTTGAGCTACCAACCGCATGCCTACGCACAGCGTCTCGCCTCGAAGAAGACCAACACGATCTCGGCGATCATACCGTATTTCACAAACTACTTTTTCATTCAGGTGCTGCAGGGAGTGCAGGATAAGGCGGGAGAACTTGGATTCGACCTGATCCTGTACGGCGTGAATGATCCTCAGCAGGCGGAGTACTATCTGCGGCGGTCGTTGCACAGGGGGCACGTGGATGGCGTGTTGTTTTTTTCCATGAAATTTCCGGAGTCGTATGTACAGAAGTTTCAACAGATCAACCTGCCCCTGGTGCTGGTGGATGCGTACCATCCGGCATTTGATTCGATCCGCGTGAAGAACCGTGAAGGTGCGACAGAGGCAGTGCGGCATTTGATCAAGCTTGGTCACCGGAATATTGCGATGATCAATGCGAGCCTGGACACGCAGCCGGCGAGGGAACGGATGGAGGGATACCGTCTTGCGCTGGAGGAAGCGGGGATCGCGTTCCGTTCGGACCGGGTGTTCATCTCGGGGGGAGGGAAGCAGGACGGGTTCAACCGGGAGGCGGGAAAGGCGTCGATGGGGGAATTGATCCGGAGAAGCGGGGGACGGGAGAAGGTGTCGGCGGTGTTTATTGCGAGCGATGTGCAGGCGATGGGGGCGATGCAGGAAGCGGCGGAGCTGGGCGTACGGATACCGGAGGATCTGGCGGTGGTGAGTTTTGACGATATCGAGTTGGCGCAGCATGTGCAACTGACGACGATGCGGCAGCCGATGCACGAGATGGGGAGTCTGGCACTGGAGAAGCTGCTGGCGCGGATGAAAGACCCCGCGGCTCCTCCCACCGTGACCTCGTTCCTCCCCGAACTTATCGTGCGGAAAAGCTGCGGGGGAGACATCACCCCCGATCTCATCCTCCCTTCCCTCGGGCGGATCGAGCTTGCGCCGACAGGAGGGGAATCGGGTTAGTGACTGTTCAGTTCGTCTGCCTCAAACCAAGACAACGATGAGGAGTCTGGATAGTATGAAATCACTTTACTGGTTAGCCGCGATCACGGTTGTGTTCGCGGTGGCGGCGAGAGCGGGGAATACAGGAAAGATCACCGGGTTTGTCAAGGACTCCCAGACGGGCGAGGGGTTGATCGGAGTGAATGTTGTTGTGGAAGGGACCTCTACCGGTGCTGCATCGAATCTCGACGGCTACTATGTCATATTAAACCTCCCACCTGGAAAGTACACCCTCACCGCGTCCGCCGTCGGTTACAACAAGAAAACCGTCACCAATATCAGCGTCAACATCGATCTCACCACCACTATCGACTTCATCCTGACAGAGACAGTGGTGAGGGTGGGTGACGAGGTCGTGGTGACCGCAGAGAGACCCCTCGTCCAGAGAGATCTCACCGCCTCCACGGCAATCGTGGGCGGAGACCAGATTGCGGCACTTCCCGTCACAGAGGTGGGAGACGTCCTGAACCTCCAGGCCGGCTTCGTCGCAGGAAGCCTGCGGGGGGGACGCCCGGGCGGCGTGGGGTATTGGATCGATGGTGTCCCGGTGACGGATGCGTTCGATGGGTCCCAGGTCGTCGAGGTGAACAAAGCACTCGTTTCAGAGCTGCAGCTCGTCTCCGGCGCTTTCAATGCCGAATACGGTCAGGCAATGGACGGGATTGTCAATATTGCGACGAAAGAAGGCGGCCCGAAGCTGGAGGGGGGGATGGGAGTGTATGGGGGCGACTATGCCATTAGCGGCGACAAGAACATCTTCCCGGGCACCGATACCTTCAAGCCGACTGCGATCCGCAATATTGAAGGAAATCTCAACGGACCCCTCATCGGCAGCGACCTCACGTTCTTCGCTAATGCCCGCTACATCTATTTCGGCGGGGATCTGAAGGGCTACAACCGCTTTAATCCGTGGAATGTCTCCTACACCGATGCGCAACAACAGTTTCATCTCTTCAGGGATTCCACGGGACGCGGGGATAACTCCCTCGTCTCGATGAACTCTTCCGAGCGCTGGTATGCTCAGGGGAAGCTGACGTGGCATCTCAACTCCGCGGTGAAGGTGACCGGTAACTACATCTACGATTACACCATATCGCGCCCGTATAACCGCTCGTATTTCTATGACCCCAATGGGACAGGATACGATCACAACAGGAGCAATACGGCGATCTTCCAACTGAACGATGCGCTGAGTGAAAGGACGTATTTCACCGTCGGCGCCTCGTATTTCGATAAGGATTACAAATACTATCTGTACCAGTCGCTGGACGATCCACGGTATGTGCACCCGACGGTTGAGACGACGCCCGACGGTTACAGTTTCCTGACGGGAGGGACGGACCTGCGCCATACGTACCACAGGACGAAAACCTTCCTCGGCAAGTTTGATCTGAATAGTCAGTTATCCGAGACGCATCTTCTGAAGTTCGGGGTGGAGATCCGGCAGCACACCATCTCGTATGAAAACATCCAGCTACAGCCAATCACCGCTCAAACGTCGTTCGATCCTGCGACGAGTGATCCATTCATCCAGACGCAGGTGATGGATATTTCGTCGCTGAATCACGACTACTATCTCCACCGGCCGCGCGAGTTTTCCACGTACATCCAGGATAAGATGGAGTACAAGGATCTCGTCGTCAATGTCGGTCTCCGGTTTGATTACTTCCAGCCGGACGGCAATGTGCTGAACGACAGCCATTCTGATCCGAGTGATCCTCTCAATTATATGTACACGGTGGATGACCCTGATATCTATAACCCGATCAAGCCGGGGAATATTTTCTGGGACTACAATGGGAACGGGGTACAGGATCCGGGCGAACCGCTCAAGACGGTAGCCGATCGTTCCGCGTACTGGTACAAGAAGGCCAAAGCGAAATGGCAGTTGAGTCCCAGAATAGGATTTTCATTTCCGATCACGGCCCGCGGCGTGGTGCACTTCTCCTATGGCCATTTTTTCCAGATTCCGCATTTTGAGCTCCTCTACGAGAATCCTCAGTTCAAGCTCTCGCCCAGCGTCACGAACGTCATGGGCAATGCAGATCTTTCCCCCGAGCAGACGATCAACGGCGAATTGGGCCTCCAGCAGCAGTTAACGGATGACATTTCGGCGGATGTGACCGCGTACCTGAGAGATACGCGCAATCTGACGGGGACTCGCGCGGATCTGATCTATGTGTTCGGCGGAGCTCTTTTTTACCAGCGTCTGACGAACAGCGATTTTGGCCTCGTGAAGGGGATCAAGCTCTCCGTGACAAAGCGTTTTTCGGGCGGATTTAACGCAACGCTTGATTACACCTACCAGATTGCTCGGGGAACCGATTCCGATCCGAACCAGGCGGTCAATGCGTTGGCCGGAGGACAGCTTCCCGAAGTGCAGTTGACTGCGCTCAATTGGGATCAACGTCACACGCTGAATGTGACTGCGGCATACAGCGCCAAGCAGTGGGGCTCCAGTCTCATCGGACAGTATGGGAGCGGCACGCCCTACACGCCGCGCGCGACGTCGGACATCACTTCGCTCCTGACGAACAGCCAGATCAAACCTGCATTCTTCAAACTCGATATGCAGGCGTACTACGAGATTCCGGTTTCGACGGTGAAGGTTGTGGCATTTCTCCGGGTGATCAACCTCCTTGACACCCGGAACGAGGTGAATGTCTTCAACGACAGCGGACAGGCAGGATTCACCATCGATGAAGCGACGGCGCGCAGCAGCAATGCCAAGCAGTCCGTCAACAGTCTGGATCAGTGGTTTACCATTGCAACGAACTATTCCGAACCTCGGCGCATTGAATTTGGCATGAACTTGGAGTTCTAAATGAACCGCACACTACTCTTCTCGCTGATTGCATACGGATTGGCAGTCCTGGTTCCTTCAGGGGCGTTTGCCCAGGGAGGGAATTCGAACGAACGTACAGCGATCATGAACGGAAACCAGGTCCAGACGGTGTTCGGCAACTGGGGGGTGATCGGCCAACCCGCGAACCTCGGCCACCGGGGCGCCTGGAAGAATCCCAATGACGGTTATCTGGGCGACGTCAGTCCCCTCGTCGGCGCTGAGGTCAAATGGAATGACCCGACGACACATTCCCTCGTGACGTTCCATTCGGTGGTCACATGTCC
>PMNE01000019.1:0-2127 GCA_003162635.1 Ignavibacteriota bacterium | reverse complement strand
GCACTTCAGTGGTCGCAGTTTCTTGCCAAAGACAATATCTTCTGGCTCTATGAGATTTCGAACCAGGGGACAACCACGTACGACCGGGCGGTATTCGGCATGTTGGTGGGGACGTATGTTGGCGTCACCTCGGTCGAAGATTATGGCGAGTACGCGAATGACTGGTCGTTCTACGACGTCAATAACAACATCACGTACACCGGCCAGTACGGCGGCGGGATGTTGGATCCTTTCTGGGTGGGAAGCGTCGGCATGGTCGGGTATGCGTTCCTGGAAAGTCCGGGCAATCCTTTTGACGGGATCGACAACGACGGAGATGCCGATTCCTCTGCTTTCGCGAACGCCGCGTTGAAATTCACATCGACGGACTTTGACTCTGTGACGATCATGCCCAATCAGCAGATCGTTCTCATCAACGACGACTACTCCCGGTACTTGTTCACTGTCCCCAACGTCGATTCCGTCCAGGTGTACACGCGGGGATGGACGACATGGATCAAACCGGGAAAGACCCGCGTCGCTGAAGGCAACGTGCTCCGCCAACTCGTCGCGGGCATAGGCACGGACGTCATGAATCCCAATGCCTACGACGGTGTCGATAACAATTTTAACGGACTCATCGACGAGAATTTCTATATCCATTATCATCAACTGAAGAAAGCCCCGGATGGCACGGTCCTCATCGATATCCTCCGTCCCGTCGAGTACGTCCATTACAAAACCGGAGCTGGCTCAAGCCCTCTCAGCATGATCGACGAGAAACGGGACGATCTCATTGACAATAATCAGAATTGGAACTTTCTGTTCGACGATGTCGGGCGTGACGGCATCCCCAACACGGGTGACTATGGAGAGGGAGACGGCATTGCGACGTCGGGTTATGACGCAAGCTATCATGATACCGGGCTTCCCGGCGAGCCGCACATCGATAAGACCGACGTGAAGGAATCGGACCAGATCGGGCTGACCAACTTCTACTACTTTACTCCTGCGAGTACGATTTCGCTCGGCAACGACGAGTTGCTGTGGACGGATCTCGAGCCGGGCTTCTTCGACGTGCCGAAATCAATTGTCAACAACAGACCGATTGCGGGGGAAGACGGAGATTTTGTGTACGGTTCGGGATACTTTCCACTCCTTTCGAAAACGACGGAACGTTTTTCTCTTGCCCTGGTGTATGGCGGGGGCCGGGGGGGCGGTGTGGATGCCGATATTGCCGACCTGTTGAAGAATAAGAAGACGGTCCAGAAGATCTACGATGCCAATTACCAGTTCCCGCAGCCGCCGAATCGGCCCACCCTGACTGCGGTGGCAGGCGATCACCAGGTGACGCTTTATTGGGATCGTGCCGCCGAGCTGACCGTGGACCCAGTGCTGCAGACGAAGACGTTCGAAGGGTACAAGATCTACAAATCGACCGATCCAACCTTCGCCGACATCTTTGTGATCACGGACGGCACGGGGGATGCCAAGGGATACACGCCGCTGGCGCAGTTCGATCTTGTGGATGGGATCTCGGGGATCTTCCAGGCCACCGGCGAGCTGCTGCAGGATATCTATGGATACGGATACAACCTCGGGAGCGACAACGGGCTGCAGCACAGTTATGTGGACAACAATGTTGACAATGGCCAGAGGTATTTTTACGCGCTCGTGGCATACAACCGGGGAGATCAGTCGCTGGGAATCCTCCCGGCAGAAAATGACTTCCCCATCTCTATCGCGCAGTCCGGTGTCATCACCCATCCGGCCAACGTCGCCGTCGTGACGCCCAATCCGAAGACCGCCGGNNGAATTCCTCGATACGCAGGTGGACAGCATTGACAACAACGGGAACGGACTTATCGACCTCGCGGATTCGACGGAGTGGGACAGGCGGACGAGTTTCTATTTTGTGCGCGACCTTGAGACCGTGAACGAGACGTTTACCAGCGAAGACACCCTGGTCGTCCGTTTGAAGCACGGGAATCTCATTCCATCGACGGTTCAGGTATCGACGCAGGGAGGCACGGTCATCGATCCGTCGACTTACCGTCTCGATACGGGCCGCGGCGCCATCCGGGCGGCGTCACCGGGTTCGATGACGACGAACGCGAAATACGTCATTTCGTACCAGTACTATCCGGT
>PMNE01000012.1 GCA_003162635.1 Ignavibacteriota bacterium | reverse complement strand
CTTGCCGGCCACAGCGTCCTCCAAGTGGCATTGATTCCGCTGATCGCCTTCGTGTCGGTGGCCCTGGCTTTGGTGCTGGTGGCGACCGATGGCAACCCCTTTGTTGGCGTCCTTCTTCTGGGCATACTTGCCATTGCCGTCGCTACCGTCTACCGCGCCGATTGGGGGTTCTACATCTTCCTTTTCTTTGTTCTCTTCTTCGACCAGTACGACATCCCCGGATTTCCGTCGTTCACAACGTCGGTGGAATATTTCCTGAACCTCAACGCGATCGGCTGGCTGCCGCACATCGAACAGGGCGTGGTGACGCCGATGGAACTACAGCTCCTCTTCCTTGGTGCGGTCTGGTTCCTCACGTGCGTTCTGCGCGGATCGTTCGACCTCACCGCTGTGCCGAGGAAAGGGACGACAGTCTTGATGTACCTCGCCATCATCGCATCAATGGTGAGGGGACTGCTCGGCGGCGGAAGCTTCATTATCATCTTGTGGGAAACGCGGGCACTCTTTTATATGGGGTTGATGATCCTGTTCGTCCCCCAGGTGATAAAAACGGAGGAGCAGGTCAGGGGAGTCATGTGGGTGGCAATTGCCGGAATTTCCTTTAAGGCGTTCCAGGGAGCGTGGCGGTACGCATCGCTGGGATTCAGCTTCGGCCAGTGGCCGCACATTTATGAGACGTTGACAAACCATGAAGATCCGGTCTTCACCATCACCCTCTGGGTTCTCCTCCTCGGCTTCGTGCTTTTCGGGGTGAGGGGAAGACAGAGGAAGGCGATGATGTGGCTGATGATTCCCCTCCTCCTCGGCTACGTCGCTGCACAGCGCCGGGCGGCGTATGCATCGCTGATGGCGACCCTTGCCGCCTTCATCATGCTTCTGCCCGCCAAACAACGGAGAAGATTCCTGACGACCGTCGGCATCTTTGCGATCTTCTTTGGAGTCTATCTGGGCGCTTTCTGGGAAGGCTACAGCCGCCTCGGCAGCGTCGCACAGCAGTTCAAGGCGACCGTGACCGATGAGCCCGGCATACGCGGCGACAAGGACGTCAAATCGACCCTGTACCGGAAAATCGAGAACTACAACCTGGGACAGACCTTCCAGCGTGCACCTATTAGCGGGATCGGCTTCGGAAGACCTTACGACAAGGTAATGACATTGTGGGGGTCGGGGTTTGCACTCGGTGACTACGTCGCCCACAATCAGATCCTCTGGGTGTTCGTCCAGATGGGAGGGGGGGGGGCGTTTTTCTTTTTCCTCTTCTTTAATACGTATGTCTTTCGCGGGGCGATGGTCTTTCAAAAAATGACGAACCCATACCTGAAGACCGTGTGCGCAATGTGCCTCGTTGCCGTCTTCAACCAGATCGTCGTGTCCTACGTGGACATGCAGTTGACGTACTACCGGAACATGGTGTACCTCGGGGTGCTCATAGGCCTGATGCCCGTGCTTGCNNGTCATGACGGTGAATCCGGAGTTTGTCATGATGGCCCGGGAGAATGAAGAATTCCGCAACGTCCTCGTGCATGCCGACCTTGCTCTTCCCGACGGGATGGGCATTTTGTGGGCTTCGCGCATTTTGGGTCGGCCGCTCAAGGAACGGATTGCCGGTGTGGATATCGTGACCCGCTTCGCGGGAGTGGCTGCGCGAAAGGGAATACGGATCTTTCTTCTGGGCGCGGCGGAAGGGGTTGCGGAAAAGGTGGCCGCTCTTCTTGTCGCCGCGAACCCGGGGCTGGTCATCGCCGGGACCTTTGCCGGTTCTCCCTCACCTGCGGATGAGGAGGATATCTGCCGTCGTATCGGGGCGGCGCACCCTCATGCGCTCTTCGTGGCGTACGGACCGCCGCGCCAGGATCTCTGGATTGCCAGGACCAGGGAGCGACTGCGGGTTCCTCTTGCCATTGGCGTGGGGGGAACGTTCGATTTTATTGCCGGTGTCGTTCCTCGTGCTCCCCGGTGGATGCAGCGGGGAGGATTGGAATGGCTCTATCGTCTGATGCAGGAACCACGCCGCTGGCGGAGAATGCTCTCGCTTCCCAGGTTTGCAGCGGCGGTCGTCGGAACAAGACTGTCCGGCCGCCATGCATGAAAACATCGGCAAAGGCCCGTTGCAAAGCGCCGCAGCACCCAAGGATATAATCAGCGACCAGAACGAGAGTCCGTTGCGCACCGAAGAAGCTTCATGAGTCCATGATGATGGAACTGCCGATGGTGACGGCCGATTTTCCCGGGATTCGGTCCCTTGTCGAAAATGAGGGGATCGGACTTTGCGTCGATCCTGAGAACCCGGATGCCATCGCAGGTGCCGTGAATTCCTTCGCACGCGACAACGATCTGTACGCCGGGACCAAGAGCCGATGTCTTCGTGCGGTGCGGGAGCGGTATGCGTGGGAATTCTAGTTTGAGACGATTCGGAAAGCGTAGAGCCAACTCTTCAAAGGCCGTCAATGATGCCTGAAAGACCACAGGATACCCCTGCAGAGGCCGGCAAGGAACACACGACGCCCGGCCTCGGCGACAGGCGCAGAATACGCGTCCTGATGTANNCATCGCATCCTTCCCGAAGGGGAGAAAGGAAGTCCTCCCCAGATGCGCATCCCGGTGCGGCAGTTCCGCCGCGAGATGGAACTTCTCGTTCGCTGGGGCTACACCGCTATCACGTTCGACGACTACCGCCTGTACCTGACGGGCGAACTCAACCTTCCCCGGAAGCCCGTGATCATTACGTTCGAGGACGGCTACGTCGAGACCTACACTCTCGTGGTGCCGATCCTCCAGGAGCTGGGGATGAAAGCGGTGGTGTTTGTTGTCGCCGACGCGGGCATCCGGTCAAGCGTGTGGGATCGTGTGCAGCCGGGAGCGGTGACCCCCCTCCTTTCGGACGATCAGATCCTCGAATTGCATGCGGTAGGGTTCGAGATTGGCTCCCAAACGTTGCATCACGTTCGGCTTCCAGGCCTGCCGCGGGAAAAAGCATGGGAGGAGATTTCCGGCTCCCGTATGGCGCTGGAGATCCTTCTCAATGCCCCGGTGCGGAGCTTTACCTATCCGTTTGGACTGCTTGATGATCAGGTCAAGGCCATCGTGAAGGAGGCAGGATTCACAGTCGGGTGCTGTGGGTGGACAGGGCCCGCACTGTTCGGTGACGATCTCTTCGAAATCCGTCGTGTAACGATGTTCCCGTACCGTTCCTTTGCCGATCTTAATTTTGCCATCCGCCTGATCAGTCCGTATCAGTTATACCGGTGGCTCTGGTGGCGCCTTCGCGTTGCCCTCGAGGCGTCCGGCGTCCGGAAGAAACCGTTCAATCCCGAGGCACAATGAAGACCCTTGTCCTCGTCACCATAGGCTTCCAGCGGCCCGACGATCTTGCACAACGCGAGGCTGCCGGCGAACACCCAAGAACGACATTATTCGAGCGGGTGATGGAGGCAGACCTGCTCAATCGTGAGTTTCTCGGTCGGGTGCCCTCCTGGAGGAAATGGCTCTATCGGTTTCTTCCCGTCAAAGCAGCGCAGGTTCTTGAGGCGTTCTGGGTGAGGGGCAGATATGATGCCGTTGTATCCTGGGCGGAAGGTCTTGGCATCCCCTTCGCTCTCCTGCTGACGTTGACCGGCGCGCGCACGCCGCACGTGGCGATCTTCTCATGGATTTCAAAGAAGAAGAAACTGCTGCTCCTCCGGCTGTGCCAC
>PMNE01000002.1 GCA_003162635.1 Ignavibacteriota bacterium | reverse complement strand
TCGGCGGAAAGAGCAACAGAATTGCCTAGCTTTGCTCCCCCGACAACGCCTGTGCCGACGATTTTCCCTCCCTGTTGTATGAACTGGGCTTGGATGGGGGACAACGCAAGGAATACGAGAGATGCAACCAAAAATCGCAAGAGAACTTTATGAAGAATCATGTGGCCCTCTCGTAGTTAAGGTGCATTGGGTTCTCATCCTGTTCTTCTTCGAACGCGAAGACGAATCGAGAATCCGTTCTGACTTCGAAGGCGGGAAGCAAAAAAGTCGAAGCCAACCCGTTGAACGAGCGACTCCGACTTTGAGAATGAACGTGTGGAAATGTACAATTGCTTTAGGCTGAATTCAACGAGATTGGCAAAAAAGAGGCCCCACTGAACCGAGCGTCGATTGATTGAAGTCGGCGAGCACACGCGTCCATTGTCCTGGGTGGGGGTGGAAGGGTTTTAAGGACGCTTCCTTCTGTAGCTGACTCCTTCCCGATGCCCGAGAATGACAGATTTATTGCCAGGTTCTTCTCGATACCTGGACGCGTCATGCCCATTGGTCCAACTTTATTTTCAGTTTTACACACTTCTTGTGAAGAGCCGATTGCTACAGTCAATGCGGCAGCCTACATTGTCCGCAGTGCAGAGAGGTCGACAGGCGGTTGAGTTGCTGTGGCCTCCGTGTCAGACCTGAGAGCGCAAGTTCTCGTTTATCTAATGTTTGCACCGCCACTGGAATTTAGTTGAGTTTCCCCATACTATTTTAAAAGCAACAAGCGTTTCGTCTGCGTGAAATCTCTCGCTTGAAGTCGGTAGAAGTACACCGCACTCGCAAGATTCGAACCGTCAAACTTGACCTCGTAGACTCCCGCATCCCTTCTGTCATTGACCAACACAGACACCCTGCGTCCCAGGATGTCGAACACGCTCAGATCCACTTGTGACGTTCTCGGCAATTCGAACTTGATGGTCGAGCTCGGGTTGAAGGGGTTGGGGTNNAGACCTGAGAGCGCAAGTTCTCAAGTATCGAATGTTTGCACCATCTCTCGCCGGGGAGAAGTGACTCCCCTTGCATATCCACCACCGATGGAACAAGCCGGACACGCATCTCGAACGGGTTCCAGAAAATGCGTCTTCTTCTTCGTTTGGAGTGAACCCGAAGGGTGAAACCCATCAGGTACCAACTATCGTGAATATCGCCTTCAGGAGGAATGTTATGAAGACTTCACCAATTACTGTCATGGCCATTCTGTTCGCGGCGACGCTGACTCTCCATTCTCAGCCGGTGATGTATGGTCAATCGAGGACAGCTCTTGCTAACGGGTGGGCTCTTGCCTCAGAGATTACTCAGGACTGGACCTCAGGAGCATGGAGGAACGCTCTCCAGACATCGTATACTCACGATGAGAATGGATATCTCACGAGCTCATTTGTGCAGGGGTGGGACACGACGAAGGGATGGGTAAATATCATCCAGGCGAGTTGGACTAATGATGCGAGCGGAAATCAACTCATCTATTTGTCCCAGACGTGGATCGATGATGCATGGGTGATTACGGCACGAGACAGTAGCACTGTTGATGCGAATGGAAATACGACGAGCATCGTTGGGTGGTCCTGGAGCGGTACCGCATGGGTGACCGCTGCCCTGGAGGGAGGAACCTATGACGCGAACGGACATGTCACCACTGACTCTCTCCAGACGTGGAATGGTAGTGCATGGGTGGATTTCTCGCGAGACAGCTACATCTATAATGCGAATGGACGTAAAACGAATTCATTAGCCCAGAGGTGGAGCGGTAGTGCATGGGTGAATTCCTCACGAGACAGTAGCACGTATGATGCGAACGGACATAAGACGATTTCATTGGGCCAGACGTGGAGCGGTAGTGCATGGGTGAATTCCTCGCTACACAGCTACGGTGATGATGTGAACGGATATCAAACCAGCGATTTGGGCCAGACGTGGAACGGTAGTGCATGGGTGAATTCCTCGCTCAATAGCTCCAGTTACGATGGAAATGGAAACAGAACAACACTCTTACAGCAAAGTTGGAAGAATGGCGGATGGGTAAATTCTCAGTTGCTCCAATATACCTATGAGCAAGTGACAGCAGTCGAGCAAGCCTCTCATCCGATACCAATTGATTTTGCGCTTTATCAGAACTACCCCAACCCGTTCAACCCTTCGACAAACATCCAGTTCTCAATTGTCCAACGTCAATTGACTATTGTCAAGGTCTTTGATGTGCTGGGCCGGGAATTGGCAACGCTGGTGAACGAGGTGAAGGAACCAGGGACCTATACTGTGCAGTTTAACGGTTCGAATCTTGCGAGCGGTGTGTACTTTTACCGACTACAGGCCGGGAGCTACGTGGACACAAAGAAGTTAGTGCTTTTGCGATAAGGACATTTGTCCTCCNNTGTCAAGGCTTTGCGCTTGGAGTTGGAGGTGAGTATTTTCCTTCAACTCCAAGCAGGAGCTTCACCGATAGGACGGAGGACAGATGGAAGCAATTACACGGTACAGGTCTGAGCACCGCAGAGCGGAATACGGACGGCTGAGGAAGAAGACACAGGAGCATGAGTTTGTCGATCGGTTGGAGCGGGAGTTTGAGTTCTCGCCGCGGGTGAGCAGGGGTGTCCTCGATGTGGTTGGGGAGATGTTCTTTGACAATCGGGAGATCGGGGCCGGACAGGTCGAGTACACGTGCGTGAGCGCCGAAGAAGGCTCGGGCAAGACGATGGAGGACTTGAAAAAAGTCCGGGTGAAGTTGACGAGGGACTTGGTAAGCGACGAGGATGTGGAGGCGCGTCTGGGAGCCAGTGCCAAGCGCAAGGTCCAGCTTCTTCGGATGACGGAAGAGGCCTACGACCAAGGTGGCCTGCTCACGCAGGAGGATCTGGGACGGATCATCGGAGTGAGTGCCCGAACGATCCGACGCGACGTGGAAGAGCTCATGGCAAACAAGCAGCTCAAGCTCTTCCTCCGGGGGCTGCAGAAAGATATCGGCAAAGGGATCACGCACAAGACGTGGGTGGTCTCGCTTTACCTGCAGTGGAAGACCTACTCGGAGATCGAGCGGATCACGGGACACTCAGCCGGGCCCATCAAAACGTACCTCAATGACTTCTGTCGTGTGATGATGGCCCGTGAGCGGGGGATCCGTTCAGCGCGAGAGATCGGCTACTACCTGGGCAGAACTGAGCGGCTGGTGAACGAGTACCTGGCGTTGCTCAAGGAGGCCGAGAAGATCCGCGAGCAGCGAACCCGGCTCGAAAGCCTAAAGTATCAGATGCGGCACCTGGAGCGGAAAAGCCCAGGAAAAAAGGGGCTTTCTACTATGGTCTGGAAGGCCCTCACATGAGCGACGCGACGAAGCGATACAGCGACCGATTTGCGAGCGCCGCCAAGCGGGACTTCAAGACGGCCCTCATCCGGCTCCTGGAGCAGGAGTACAAGGTCTTGGGCAGCCGCCGGATCCTCGTGATGCTCGCCGATGATCTGGAGCAGCTGCATCAGGAATACTTCCCGGAACGCAACCGCCTCCAGTTCGGGGATCTCGTGTGGCAGACGACCAAAGACGACGGACAGCGGCCGACCTACGGAAAGAAGACCGAGGACTATGCGGTTCAGACCGTGATCCTCCCTCTGGTCAGGAAGGAAGATATCGAGCAACGGATCTTCTACCACCGCGGAGTGAAGAACGAAAAGTGGCAGTGTGCTGAGGAACGGCAGATGGAGCAGCTGGTACGCGTGGTCAAGAGCGCCAGAAGTCAGGGAGGACTCTTAAGCGGCGCTGAGGTGGCGCTCATGACCAACCTGAGCCTGACCACTGTGGGCAAGTATCTCCGCCTCCACTACGAGCGTCACAAGGAGGTGCTCCCGATGAAGGGATACATTCTCGATCAGGGGAGTAACCCGACTCATAAAGGGATCATCATCGAGCTCTACGAACAGGCGATCTCCCCTGCCGATATCGTTCTGAAGACCGGTCACTCGCAGGAGGCAGTCGACCGCTATATCAAGAACTACGATCAGGTTGTGGCCCTGTCACGGAAGAAGCACGATGCGGTCTCCATCAGTCAGATCACAGGCCGCTCGATCCATGTCGTCAGGCAGTATCTCCGGTTAGTCAAGGACTTCCATCCGGAGCTACGCGTCACAGTCCCGGAGGCATACCCAGGAAGGCGAAGATACAAAAGCCGCAAGGCTAAAAACCATAAAAAAAAGTAACCGGACAAATGTCCTAATAGTCGTTAGTATCGGCGAGGCATGCC